>NZ_JBIBAF010000006.1:0-258457 GCF_042899705.1 Streptomyces sp. NPDC013187
AGGATGCCCCCAGTGGTCAGTATCCGGTATTAGACCCCGTTTCCAGGGCTTGTCCCAGAGTGCAGGGCAGATTGCCCACGTGTTACTCACCCGTTCGCCACTAATCCCCACCGAAGTGGTTCATCGTTCGACTTGCATGTGTTAAGCACGCCGCCAGCGTTCGTCCTGAGCCAGGATCAAACTCTCCGTGAATGTTTTCCCGTAATCGGGATGAACACCACGAGAGCGGAACAGTCAGGCGGAATAAGCCCGACCGTTCACAGCGTCCTCGCTGTGTTATTTCAAAGGAACCTCGACCATCGGTTGTCCGATGGACGGGGTATCAACATATCTGGCGTTGACTTTTGGCACGCTGTTGAGTTCTCAAGGAACGGTCGCTTCCTTTGTACTCACCCTCTCGGGCTTTCCTCCGGGCGCTTCCCTTCGGTGTTCCAAACTCTATCAGTGTTTTTCCGGCCCTCTGACCACCGTCCTGCAGGCATGCAGAAGGCGACCCAGAGATAGGATCTGACAAGTTGATTGCTGCCCGGCCGGGACGCGAGGTTGCGCCGCTCAGCCCCAAGCAGGAGTACGACTGTACACGCGGCCGCGGAGCCGGTGCAAATCGATTTGGGGTATGGTCTAGACCACTTCGGAGTGCTCGCGCGGAACCGGCACTTCAGGTGACATACGCTGCTGAACAGTGTGCCGCCCGGTACCTACAGGGACGGCTCTATCGATCTCCACCCCTGGGAGGCTTCCCATGACCACCGTGACGTCCCCGCTCGCAGGACGCGTTATCGGACTGGCGGCAGTGCCGGATCCGGTCTTCTCCGGGGCCATGGTCGGCCCGGGCACAGCGATCGATCCCGTACGCGAGCCTTCCGAGGCCGTCTCGCCCGTGGATGGCGTCATCGTCTCCCTGCACCCGCACGCGTTCGTCGTCGTCGACGAGAACGGACACGGCGTGCTCACCCACCTCGGTATCGACACCGTGCAGCTCAACGGCGAAGGTTTCGAGCTGCTCGTGAACAAGGGCGACACCGTCAGGCGCGGTCAGGGTGTCGTTCGCTGGAACCCGGCGGCCGTCGAGACCGCCGGAAAGTCCGCGGTCTGCCCGGTCGTGGCGCTGGAAGCCACGGCCGAAGCTCTCTCCGATCTTCGCGACAACGGCGATGTGAAGGCCGGCGACAGTCTCTTCCTCTGGAAGTGACTCCTGTGCCGTCCTGTGGGACGGCGAGTACGACAACCACCGCGGCGGCGGGGGCCGCCGCTCTATCGGAGACGGGTGAGATGGAGACAACGCTGCGAGGCGTCGGCGTGAGCCACGGTGTGGCCATCGGCGAGGTTAGGCACATGGGAACGGCGGTGCTCGAGCCGCCCGCGAAGCAGATACCGGCGGAGGAGGCGGAGCGTGAGCAGGGGCGCGCCCGCAAGGCCGTCGAGGCGGTGGCGGCGGACCTGATGGCGCGGGGCAACCTGGCCGGCGGTGAAGCCCAGGCGGTGCTCGAGGCGCAGGCCATGATGGCCCAGGACCCCGAGCTGATGGCCGATGTGGAGCGGCGGATCGCTGTCGGCAGCACGGCGGAGCGCGGGGTGTACGACGCGTTCGCCTCCTACCGCGAGCTGCTGGCGGGAGCCGGTGAGTACCTCGCCGGTCGCGTGGCCGACCTCGACGACGTGCGGAACCGTATCGTCGCCCGGCTGCTGGGGGTGCCGATGCCAGGCGTTCCCGACAGCGACGAGCCCTACGTCCTGGTCGCCCGCGACCTCGCGCCGGCCGACACCGCGCTGCTCGACCCGACCCTGGTGCTCGGCTTCGTCACCGAGGAGGGCGGGCCGACCAGCCACAGCGCGATTCTCGCCCGGGCGCTCGGGGTGCCGGCCGTGGTGGCGCTGCCGGGTGCCGGTGAGCTCGCCGAGGGCACGATGATCGCCGTCGACGGCAGCACGGGAGAGATCTTCGTGGACCCGAGCGACGAGAAGAAGGCACAGCTGGAGGCTGCGGCTGCCGAGCGGAAGGCCGCGTTGGCCGCCTCGACCGGGCCGGGTGCCACGGCAGACGGGCACAAGGTGCCGTTGCTCGCGAACATCGGTGGCCCCGCCGATGTGGCGGCCGCCGTAGAGGCCGGTGCCGAGGGTGTGGGTCTGTTCCGTACGGAGTTCCTCTTCCTGGACGACAGCAAGCAGGCGCCCTCGGAAGAGAAGCAGATCGCCGCGTACCGGCAGGTGCTCGAGGCGTTCCCCGAGGGGCGTGTCGTGGTGCGGGTGCTGGACGCGGGTGCGGACAAGCCCCTCGACTTCCTCACGCCGGCCGACGAGCCGAACCCGGCGCTCGGTGTGCGGGGTCTGCGGACACTGCTCGACCACCCGGAGGTCCTGCGCACCCAGCTGACCGCGCTCGCCAAGGCCGCGGAGGGGCTGCCTGTCTACCTCGAGGTCATGGCCCCGATGGTGGCGGACCGTACGGACGCCCGGGCTTTCGCGGACGCGTGCCGTGAGGCTGGGCTGCGGGCGAAGTTCGGCGCGATGGTGGAGATCCCGTCGGCCGCGCTGCGGGCTCGCTCGATCCTCCAGGAGGTCGAGTTCCTGTCGCTCGGGACGAACGACCTCGCGCAGTACACCTTCGCCGCCGACCGTCAGGTGGGTGCGGTGTCCCGTCTGCAGGATCCCTGGCAGCCCGCCCTGCTCGACCTGGTGGAGCTGTCCGCCGAGGCGGCCAAGGCCGAGGGCAAGAGCTGTGGAGTCTGTGGTGAGGCCGCGTCCGATCCGCTGCTCGCGTGTGTGCTGACCGGTCTGGGTGTCACCTCTCTCTCGATGGGTGCCGCATCGATTCCCTACGTCCGGGCGACGCTGGCGAAGTACACGCTGGCGCAGTGCGAGCGGGCCGCTGCGGCGGCACGCGCGACGGACAGTGCCGAGGACGCGCGCAGTGCGGCGCAGGCGGTGCTGTCGGGCGAGTGAGCCCGGCCGGGTCGACGGCGTTTGCCGGGAGGGGCGCTCCACGGAGGTGGAGCGCCCCTCCCGTGTTTCAGTGCTGGTGCCCCCGAGCGGGTTTCTCCTCTCCGAGGTCGGGCGGCGCGCAGTAGTCGACGTTGGATTCCGGGGAGATCAGATCTCCGGATTCGACGTCGGTGCAGTAGGCGTCGAAGACCTCGCCCGCGGTGAGGGGTTCGAGTCCGTAGGAACGCATGCGCCAGCCGTATACGCGGTCGGGGGTGCCCGGCGTGGTGGCGCGGATGACGAGCCCTCCGGGGCTTTCGGTGGCCAGGCCGAGGGCCAGGACCGTGGTGAACTCGAGGGCTTCGCTTTCGTCCAGTTCCAGGGCGGCCCCGTCGTCGGTGATGTGGAGGGCGGCGACGAGGGTTTCGGGCGGTCCGGTGACACTGCAGACGAGGTGTCGGTCGCCCGGTGGCGCGGTGTCGAGGATGCGGACGAGGAGCTCTGCGGCTCGGGTGAAGGCGGCGCGTCCGATGTCCTCGCCGCAGGAGGCGCAGGCGCCCAGTCGGGCGAGGAGGGTGGTCGCGTACTCCCAGGTGGCCTGTCGGACGGCCTCGTCGACGAGGGCCGGGAGCAGGTCGGCCAGCGGTCGGCCGTCGTAGGGAAGGGTCGGGCCTGTCGCCGCGATCTGTGCGGTGAAGCGTGAGCGGCTCGACGGTTTGTCGGGGTCCAAATCCTTCCGTGTGCAGAAATGGGCGTACTCCTCGGGGTCGAAGAGGGCCACCGTGGTGTGGCTCCCCTGCAGGGCCCTGGTCCTGAGGAGGGACTCCACGTGTTTCAGGTAGGTCGCGTGGTCGTCGAAGGTGAAGCTGCGGTAGCGCCGCATGGCCCGGAAGTCGTGATCGTCGGCGAGCAGGCCGATGGTGCCGGCGATTTCGCGGTGCAGGACGCGGCGCTTGGTCCGGTTGTCGGTGTGCGTCATGGTTCCCCCTGTGCACGGTCGATCAATGCTCACTCACAGTAACCGGGGGCACTGACAGCGGGGCGATTCGATGATCGTGCACTCGAAGAATGAAGGAAGGCGCAGGTCACAGCGACTTCCGCTGCAGCCTGCGCCCTGAGCTTCGGTGACGGGGAGTCGCGGGGCGGGGGTGGTGAGGCGTCAGGCGCGTTTGCGGGCCAGCTCCTCGTAGAAGTTCAGCAGGCCGAGGTTGTCGATGGAGCCCGGGTTGACCGCCTTCTCCAGCGGGGTGCCCTGGAGGAGGCGTTTGACGGGGACCTCGATGCGCTTGCCGGTGAGGGTGTGCGGGACGCCGGGCACTTCGATGATCTCGTCGGGGACGTGACGCGGCGACAGCTGCTCGCGGATCGTCTGCTTGATGCGGTTCAGCAGGGCCTCGTCGAGGACGGCTCCGGGGGCCAGGTGCACGAAGAGGGGCATCCAGTAGCCGCCGTCGGGCTGCTCGATGCCGATGACGAGGGATTCCTTGATCTCGGGGAGCCTTTCGACGGCTTCGTAGATGTCGGCGGAACCCATGCGGACGCCCTGGCGGTTGAGCGTGGAGTCGGAGCGGCCGTGGATGACGACGGATCCGCGGGAGGTGAGGGTGATCCAGTCGCCGTGCCGCCACACGCCGGGGTAGGTGTCGAAGTAGCTGTCGTGGTAGCGGCTGCCGTCGGGGTCGTTCCAGAAGTGGATGGGCATCGACGGCATGGGGTTGGTGACGACGAGTTCGCCGACCTCGTCGATGAGGGGGCTGCCGCTGGGGTCCCAGGACTGCAGGTCGGTGCCGAGGCAGGGGGCCTGGAGTTCGCCGACGTGGACCGGGAGGGTGGGTACGGCTCCGGCGAAGCACGAGCACACGTCGGTGCCGCCGCTGACTGAAGCGATCCACAGGTCGTCGCGGACCTCGTCGTGGAGCCAGCGGAATCCGTCGGGGGGCAGGGGCGAGCCGGTGGTGGCGACGCACTGGACGGAGGAGAGGTCGAAGTCGCGGGACGGGTGCACGTCGGCCTTGCGGCAGGCCATGACGTAGGCGGCGGAGGTGCCGTAGAGGGTGGCCTTGGTGCGTTCGGCGATCCGCCACTGGGCGCCGGTGTCGGGGTAGCCGGGGCTGCCGTCGTAGAGGACGATCGTGGTGCCGGTGAGCAGGCCGGAGACGAGGAAGTTCCACATCATCCAGCCGGTCGAGGTGTACCAGAAGAAGCGGTCTTCGGGGCCGAGGTCGCAGTGCAGGCCGAGCTGCTTGAGGTGCTCGACGAGGATGCCGCCCTGGGACTGGACGATGGCCTTGGGCAGTCCGGTCGTACCGGAGGAGTAGAGCACCCACAGGGGGTGGTCGAAGGGCACCTGCTCGAAGACCGGGTCCGTGTCGGCGGAGGTGAGGGCCGACCAGTCCAGGGCGCCCTCGGGTGCCTCGGTGCCGAGGAGCGGGATGTGGATCACGGCCCGCAGGGTGGGCAGTTCGCGGCGCAGTTCGGTGACCACCTCGCGTCGGTCGTGCTCCTTGCCGCCGTAGCGGTAGCCGTCGACGGTGAAGAGCACGACGGGTTCGACCTGCTGGAAGCGGTCGAGGACGCTGCGGGCGCCGAAGTCGGGCGCGCAGGAGGTCCAGACGCCGCCGACTGCGGCCGTGGCGAGGAGGGCGACCACCGCCTGTGGGACGTTCGGGAGGTAGCCGCTGACCCGGTCGCCGGGGCGCACGCCGAGGGCGCGCAGTTCGGCGGCGAGGGAGCCGACCTGGCGGCGCAGCTCGGCCCAGGTGACGGGGCGTGGTTCGTGGGTCTCGTCGACGTGCAGGAGGGCCGGTTCGTCGGCGCGGGTGGCGGACGCGCGCAGGGCGTGTTCGGCGTAGTTCAGGGTCGCCCCGGGGAACCACTCGGCGCCGGGCATCGAGCGGTCGCCGAGCACGCGCGCGTAGGGCTGCGAGAAACGGACGTCGAACCACTCCGTGACGGCCTGCCAGAAGGTGTCCAGCTCGTCGACCGACCAGCGCTGCAGGGCCGCGTAGCCGCCCTCGGCGGGGGCGCCGTGGTGCTCGGCCGCCCAGGCCTGGAACCTGGTGATCCGTGCGCGGGCGATGCGCTCGGGGTCGGGCTGCCAGAGCGGCTGGGGACTAACGGTCGACATGTCGGCTCCCGGACTGTGCGCGTCGTGTGCGTCCTCCGCGCACGGGCTGGGGTGTGCGCGTGAGCGGCTGGCACGGACAATGCCATGTGATCGACTTCGGCACCAGGGTGCGCCGCACATAGTCCGTGTCGTGAAGATGTGGTCCTGGCACGGGTGAACGGCAGTTGAACGACACGCCCGCGCGGGGCCGTCAGTGGCAGGGTGAGCAGCATGAACGGTCGTGACCTGGTGCGTTCGGTGAAAGCGGTGGCTTCGGTGGGGGCGGCGCAGGGTGTGCGTACCGTACGAGCAGCGTGGCGCAGGCGTCGGGCCGACGCCACCGGGCTGCCGGCGCGCGGGGCGGAGCGGGCGCGGGTGCCCGGACCCGTGGAGGACGTGGAGCCCGGGCCGGGGGGCGGTGTCGTCCGGTTCAGCCGGTCGCAGCTGCGGATTCTGGTCGCCGTGAACGGGGCCGTGTTCTGGGGCTGGGACGGGGCGGGGCCCGCGCCGTCCTACGCGCTGGCCGGACGCTGCCCGGAGCCGGATCCGCGTGCGGTACTGGAGCCGGACAAGGACGGCGGCTGGCGTGTGGTCGCCGAGCGGGTGACGGTCGTGGTCTCGCGGCACGGCGCGGTGGAGGTACGCACTCCGGGCGGCGTCACCCTGCGGCGTGATCTGCCGCCGCGGTGGTGGGAGCCGGTCGGCGGCGGCCCGGCGCGGTGGGTGCAGCGGTCGGAGGTGGGCGCCGACGCGCGGTTCTTCGGGCTTGGAGGGCGTGCCTCGGGCCCTCGGCTGCCGGACGGGACGTACCGGCTGTGGAACTCCGATCCCGGCCGCCCCTTCGCGCCCGGGGACGACCCGCTGTACATCACGATGCCGGTGCAGCTGGTGGTGTCCGACGGCGGTACGCACCTGGCGTTCCACGACAGCTCGTGGGACGGCACGGTGACGCTGCGCGAGGGCGAGGAGGGCGCGGGTTCCGGGCACGACCGTGTCGGGACGAGCGAGCTGCGGATGGACGGCGGTCCGCTGCGGTGCTGGGTGATGGTGGGCACCCCCGCGCGCGTGCTGCTCGCCTGGGCGTCGCTCACCGGGGCGCCCGCGCTGCCGCCCGCGTGGGCCCTTGGGCACCATCACGCACGGTGGGGGTTCGGCGGCGAGCAGGAGGTGCGGCGGATCGTCGCGGGCTACCTGGAGCGCGGTCTGCCGCTGGATGCCGTGCACCTGGACATCGACCACCACGACGCACATCAGGTGTTCACCGTCGACCAGGACCGCTTCCCCAAGATGCCCGTGCTGGCCGAGGAGCTCCGGCGGGAGGGCATCCGGCTGGTGTCGGCCGTCGGGCCGGGCGTGAAGGCCCTGCCGGGCCGTGCGGTGTACGACTCCGGGGCGGCCGAGGACGCGTTCGTGCGGGATGCCTCCGGGGAGGTGGTGGGGGGTGTCCTGTGGCCCGGGGAAGTGGTTTTCCCCGACTTCACAGACGCGCGCGTACGTGCGTGGTGGGGCGCTCTCTACGAGGAGCGGCTCGCCCAGGGCTTTTCGGGCTTCTGGCACGACATGGACGAACCGACGTCGTTCACCGCCTTCGGGGAGTCGACGCTGCCGCGCTCGGCACGGCACGCCCTGGAGGGGCGGGGCGGTGACCATCGTGAGGCGCACAACGTGTACGCGCTGTGCATGGCCAGGGCGGGCTTCGAAGGGTTGCGGAAGCTCGCGCCCGAGGAGCGGCCGTTCCTGTTCTCCCGTTCCGGGTGGGCCGGCATGCAGCGCTACGGAGGGACGTGGTCGGGGGACGTCGCCACCGGCTGGCCGGGGCTGCGGGCGTCCTTGGCCCTGGTGATGGGGCTCGGGCTGTGTGGCGTGCCGTACTCGGGGCCGGACGTCGGGGGGTTCGACGGGGATCCGTCTCCCGAGCTGTATCTGCGGTGGTTCCAGCTGGGCGCGTATCTGCCGCTGTTCCGTACGCACGCGAGTCTGCGGGCGGGGCGCAGGGAACCGTGGGAGTTCGGTGGCGAGGTGCTGGAGCACGCGCGCGTGGCGCTCGTCGAACGCCGGCGGCTGCTGCCGTACTTCCTGACGCTGGCGCATCTGGCACGGCGCACCGGAGCGCCCTATGTGCGGCCTCTGTGGTGGGCGGCGCCGGAGGAGCGGGCGCTGCGCGACTGCGAGGACGCCTTCCTGCTGGGTGACAGCCTGCTCGTGGCGCCGGTGCTGGACCCGGGCGTGGGCCGGCGTGCCGTGCGGTTGCCGCGGGGGCGCTGGTACGACGTCGCGACGGGGCAGGCGTACGAGGGGCCGGGGCAGGTGCTGGTCGACGCGCCGCTGTCGCGCATCCCGGTGTTCGCGCGCGCGGGTGCCGTGCTTCCGGTACGTGGGGAGGACGGGGGCCTGGAGTTGGAGGTGTGGGCCCCCGCCCGGGGGCGGGCCGGGGGCGGGCTGGTCGTACCGGACGGGGGCGAGGGGTGGGACGAGCCGGAGATCGAGCGCTACAGCGCTCGGTGGAGGGGCTCCCGGGTGGTCGTCGAGCGGGAGGGTGAGGACGGCCAGAGTGCGCCGCCCTACCCGGTGCGGGTTCGCGGGACCGGGGGGTCGTGAGCTGGGCCGGGCCCGGGAGCCAGGAGCTGCTCGGGCCCGGGAGTCACACGAGCGCCAGGCCCGGGAACCGAGTTGCGCAGCGCCGGGGAGCTCGTGAGGTCAGATGTACCGGCCCTCGAACCAGGCCCGGGCGGCCAGGGTGTGCAGGGGGAAGGCGAGTTCCTCCGGTCTGCGCAGGAGGTGCCAGCCCTCCGTCTCGTCCGTGGCGGCGGAGGACGGAAGGCTCTCGGCCGGGCGTTCCGGGAGGAGGCCGAACAGCAGCAGGTGCCCGTCGGGTGAGCTCATCGCGTCGACGAGCCGTACGTCCCGGCCGGCCGCGTCGATGCCGGTTTCCTCCCGGAGTTCGCGTATGACGGCCTGCCGCCAGTCCTCGCGGTCGTCGATGTAGCCGCCGGGCAGGGCGATGCCCCCGCGCGCGGGTGCGATGGTTCGGGTGATGACGACCAGGGCGGTGCCCTTGGTGTCGTAGACGGGCTGGAGGGCCACCGCGACCGGGAGCGGGTTGCGGTAGGCCACGGCCCCGCACACCGGGCAGGTGCGGGGCCAGCCGGTGATGCCCTCTCCGTAGGGCGCGCCGCAGCTCGAACAGTGGGAGTTCGGCGCGGAGTTGGAAGCGGAGTGCTGAGTTTCGGACACGCGGCGGACTGTAGCCGATCGCGGAGAGTGCGCCATGAGCAGGCTGCTCAGTGAGCGCTGGTGAGCGACTTCCTGGCCACGGGGAAGTCGAAGTACGTGTCCGGATGGGCCTCGGGCTTGAAGGTGTAGTGCCACCACTCCTCCGGCAGGTTCACGAAGCCGAGGCTTTCCAGGGTGGTCCTGAGAAGGAGCCGGTTGGCGCGCTGTCGGCCCTGGATGCGCGGGTCGAGGGTGTGCGAGAGGGTGTCGAAGCAGTCGAAGCCGGTCCCCATGTCGATCGAGTTGTCCGGGAACCGCGCGCCCCGGGGCGCGAAGCACGGCACCAGGGGCTCTCCTCGGTGGTAGGGCCGGGTCGGCTTCGCCGGGAGCCTGACGAGGGTGACGTCGAGGGTCGAACCGCGGCTGTGGCCGGATTTCGCCGCGATGTACCCGTCGGCGAACAGTCGCGTCTTGTCGACGTTCGGGTAGAACTCGCCCTTCATGGCCTGATCATGGAGGTCCTCGGCCCAGCGGACGAAGTGGTCCACCGCGCGCTGGGGCCGGTAGCAGTCGTAGACCTTGAGTGTGTATCCCTGGCGCAGAAGCCTGCGTTGGGCCTTGTGGAGGGCTTCGGCGGCGGGGCGGGTGAGGATGCAGAGGGGCTGCCGGTAACCGTCGATGGGCTCGCCCACGAAGTTGTGCGGGGTGACGTAACGCATCTCCTGAAGGATCGTCGGATCCACGCTGTGCAGCGCAACGAAGTCCTTCGGCGCCTCGGGATCGGTGCCGGCCCGGGCGGTCGGGGTGAGGACGGCTGATGCCAGCAGGGTGGCGAGTGCGGCGATCAGGGCACGTGTGACGGTGGTGAGTCGTGTCATGACCCTGCGTCTATCAGGAGAGCGGACGCCAGGGGAAGGGACCGCGTGCGACACGGCAACCAACCGTCGGCACGGGCGAATTGCCCCTGAGCTTTACGCTGTGTGACTGATCAGGAATCCTGCGTGAACGCCTCATGAACCGTGCTCTGGCGTGCGCCGGTGGCGTCCATCATGCTCCCGTGCCCTCCTGGACGGATACTCTCCGCTTCGCCTTCCAACCAGTGGTCAATCTGACGACCGGCGCGGTCGCGGGGCTGGAGATACTCGCCCGCCCGGAGACCGGCGGCATCCTCGCCGAGGCCCGCCGCGATCCCGAACTCGACTGCCGGCTGGCGGTGTCGGCGATCCGTGCGGCGGTGCGCAAGGAGACCCTGCTTCCGCTGTTCGTCAACGTGTTCGCGGGGACCCTCGCCGATCTCGGCGGACTGCCCTCGCTGCACGACGCCGTGCGCGCGGCGGGGCGGCTCCCCTGGGAGGTGACGATCGACGTCTGCCCGCCGTACACGCATGTGCCCCAGCAGGCTCTGCTGGACGCGGTGAACGCGTTGCGGGGACAGGGTTTCCGGATCTGCGCGGACGGTGTCGGGGACGGTGACGTGCCTCTGCGGCTGCTATCGGACCTCTCGCCCGGTCTGGTGAAGCTGGACGCGTCGCTGCTGGCGCGACCGGCGGTGGTGCGGTCGATGCGGACGCTGTGCGACGAGCTGGGGGCACTCCTGGCCGTGGAGGGCGTGGAGACCGAAGGGCAGTGCGCGGCGGCGCTCGCGGCCGGGGCACAGCTGGCACAGGGCGAGCTGTTCGCTCCGCCCGCTCGCCTGCCCGCCGCGGACGTCTACCTCCCGCCCCGCTCCCCCGCCGAGGTGCCGCACCGACGGCCCGGGCCGTCGGTGCGGGAATTCGTCCTGCCCGCTGCCCTGCTTCCCGCAACCGCGTCCGCAGGGCAGGTGCGAGCCCTGCTGACCGAGTTGCCGGATGTGTCCGGGGTCCTGCTCGTGGACACCGCCGGCGTGCCGGTCCGGTCGGTGCACCGCTCCCGCTTCTTGCTGTCGATGTCGGGGCGCTACGGGCACGCCCTGTACGCCGACCGGCCCGCCGCCAAGCTCGGTGACCCGCCGCGGACGGTGGGCGTCGACGCGACGGCCTGGGAGGTGCTGGAGGTGGTGGCGGTCGGCCGCCGGGACCGCACCTCGGACGACGTGGCCGTGGTGGACGAATACGGCCGGTGCGTGGGGGTCGTGCGGCTCGCGGACCTCGTGCGAGCGCTCGCCGAGACCGCTGTGCACGCCGGGCAGCCTGGCCCACCTGGAGGACACGACCTGCCTGGCGCCCTTGAAGAGGGCGGCTGAGGCGCCGCACGGGGCGAGTCGGGTGCCGACCAGGTGGGCTGCCGGGCCATGAGACCCGCCGGGGTTCGCCGCGGACGCCGGTGCCGCCGACTGTGGCCGCGGCAGAGGCGGAGGTCTGCGGGGCGGCGATCGGGAGGGTCGGGCAGGGTCTCTGAAGCGCCTGGGAGAGGGGTGAGCGGCGGCAGGACCCGACCTGGTCGAGGCGGCGCGGGACACCGGGCGTCAGGGCGCGTCCGCGGCGGCCATGGCTCCGCGGATCTCCTGCGGTTGAGAAACCGCCAGGTCAGGTGAATCCTGGACACTAGCAAGCGAGGAGTCAGGTGCGGCTGGGCTTTTGCCCCCCGGCGGGGTCCAGCGCAGGCCGGACACCATCAGCCAAGCCTCGCGCGGCGCATCAGGCCCGCGCGGGTCCGGACCAGATCTGAACAACGACCCGACCGGGCGCCGCCGGACCGAGCAACCGGCCCGTCGGCCCGGCGCGAGCCCGGTGACCGTCCGACGGCCGTCAACCGTTGCGGTCGGCAACCTTGACGCCCCTTGGGTGCCGGTGAACACTTCCGGTGTCAGTCGACATCGTCGTACATAGTCGGCGTATTCCGGCACTGCGGCGCTTGGTGCGCCTGCGCGAAGGCCCGTTCCCCTCCCAGGGCGACTCGGGCGATTCGGCTGCGACGGCACGCTCGTCACGGATGCCGGGCGGGGCGCGGATGTCTCCCTGCCTTCGGCTGAAGTAGCCACGGGAAACGCACCCTGCAGGTGAGGACCGGGGCGGATCGTCCCGGTCCAAAGCTGAGGAGCAGCCATGACTAACGGAGACATTTTCGTCGGCGAGATGATCGGCACGGCGATTCTGATCCTCTTCGGTGCCGGCGTGTGTGCCGCCGTCACCCTCAGATTCTCGAAAGCCCGGGCCGCCGGGTGGATCGTGATCGCGTTCGGCTGGGGATTCGGAGTGCTGGCCGGCGCGTACACCGCCGCTCCCCTCTCGGGAGGGCATCTCAACCCGGCCGTCACCTTCGGCCTCGCCGTCGACACCGGTGTGTGGGACAAGGTGTGGGTCTATCTGCTGGGACAGATCACGGGCGCCATGATCGGTGCCGTCCTCGCCTACCTCGTGTACCTCGCCCAGTTCCAGGCCAATGTGCGGAAGACGGGCACCACGGAGGGCACGGCCGACGAGCCGGTTCCGACGCTGGGCATCTTCTCCACGATCCCCGAGATCCGTAACCCGGTCGCCAACTTGATCACCGAGATCCTGGCCACCATCGCACTGGTGCTGCCCCTCCTCGCCCTGGTGGGCAGCAACAGGCACGTCGAGGGCATCGGCATCGGTCTGATCGAGGGCGGGGAGGGCATCTACGGGTCCGGCATCGCGATCCTTCTGGTCTCCTTCCTGGTCGTCGGCATCGGCCTGTCCCTGGGTGGCCCCACCGGCTACGCGATCAACCCGGCGCGTGACCTCGGCCCGCGCATCATCCACTCCATCCTGCCGATCCCGAACAAGGGCACGTCCGACTGGGGCTACGCGTGGATCCCCGTCGTCGGACCACTGATCGGCGGCCTGCTGGGTGGCGTCATCTACAACGCAGCCTTCTGAAACAGCCGAAGGGGTAGCCATGACGGACAACTCCGCGAAGTACGTCGCAGCCATCGACCAGGGCACCACGTCGAGCCGCTGCATCGTCTTCGACCAGGACGGCGCGATCGTCGCCGTGGACCAGCGCGAGCACCGCCAGATCTTCCCGAAACCCGGCTGGGTGGAGCACGACGCCACCGAGATCTGGTCCAAGGTGCAGGCGGTGGTGGCAGGGGCGATCGCCAAGGCCGGTCTGAGAGCCGACCAGCTGAGCGCGATGGGGATCACCAACCAGCGCGAGACGACCCTCCTGTGGGACCGGGCGACCGGCAAGCCGGTGCACAACGCCATCGTGTGGCAGGACACGCGTACGGCCGCGCTCTGCAACCAGCTGGGCGGCTCGGACGGGCAGGACCGTTTCCGCGAGCAGACGGGTCTGCCGCTGGCGACCTACTTCTCCGGACCCAAGGCGGCCTGGCTGCTCGACAACGTGCCCGACCTGCGGGCGCGTGCCGAACGCGGGGAGATCGCCTTCGGCACCATGGACTCCTGGCTGATCTGGAACCTGACCGGCGGCACGGACGGCGGGCAGCACGTCACCGACGTGACCAACGCCGGACGCACCATGCTGATGAATCTGGAGACCCTCCAGTGGGACCCCTCGATCCTCTCGGCGATGAACATCCCCGAGGCCATGCTGCCCGAGATCCGCTCCTCCTCCGAGGTGTACGGCACCGCCGTCGGCCAGCTCGCCGGCGTACCCGTGGCGTCCGCGCTGGGCGACCAGCAGGCGGCCGTCTTCGGGCAGGCCTGCTATGACGTGGGCACGGCCAAGAACACGTACGGCACGGGAAGCTTCCTGCTGCTCAACACGGGCGACCGTCCGGTGTCGTCGAAGAGCGGACTGCTGACGACCATGGGGTACAAGATCGGCACCGAGGCGCCGGTCTACTGCCTGGAGGGCGCGATCGCCATCACGGGCGCGCTGGTCCAGTGGTTCCGGGACCAGCTCGGCATCATCCGGACGGCCGACGAGATCGAGCCCCTCGCGGCGAGCGTCGAGGACAACGGCGGCGCTTACATCGTCCCGGCGTTCTCGGGCCTGTTCGCCCCGTACTGGCGCTCCGACGCGCGTGGCGTGGTCACCGGCCTCACCCGGTACGTCACGAAGGCGCACCTCGCGCGCGCGGTGCTGGAGGCGACGAGCTGGCAGACCCGTGAGGTCGTGGACGCCATGTACCAGGACTCCGGGGTGCACATCACCACCCTGAAGGTCGACGGCGGCATGACGAAGAACAACCTGCTCATGCAGCACCAGTCGGACGTGCTCGACGTTCCGGTGGTGCGGCCCAAGGTCTCCGAGACGACCTGTCTGGGCGCCGCGTACGCGGCCGGTCTGGCCACCGGGGTGTGGAACGACCTGGACGAGCTCAAGGCGCACTGGCAGAAAGACGTCGAGTGGACGCCGAACATGGAGGCGTCGGTAAGGGACCGCGAGTACCACAACTGGCGCAAGGCCGTGGAGAAGAGCTTCGGCTGGGAGGAGGACGGCGACAGCTGAGCACGCGCGCGTGGAGCGTCGCCCACGGCTGCGGCCCGTACCCCGGTCGGCGGGGGTACGGGCCGCGTCCACGGCGCGGGCGGCGTCAGCCGGTGACGGCCTCGCGGCGGTCGGCCGCATACGCCATGGCGTGCTCGACGACGCCGATGAGTGCGTCCTTGACCGACTCGCGGTCGCGGGCGTCGCACATCAGGAGCGGCACGTCCTCGTCGAGGTCGAGGGCTTGGCGGACGTCCTCGATGGGGTAACGGGGAGCGCCTTCGAAGCAGTTGACGCCGACGAGGAAGGGGATCGAGCGCCGTTCGAAGTAGTCGACGGCGGCGAAACAGTCCTCCAGGCGGCGGGTGTCGGCGAGCACGACGGCACCGAGCGCGCCCTCGGAGAGTTCGTCCCACATGAACCAGAACCGCTCCTGGCCGGGCGTACCGAAGAGATACAGCACGAGGTCTTCGCGGAGGGTGATGCGGCCGAAGTCCATGGCCACGGTCGTCGTGTGCTTGCCTTCCACGCCGCTGGTGTCGTCGACCGGGCGCCCGGCCTCGGTGAGCAGCTCCTCGGTGCGCAGCGGCCTGATCTCACTGACCGCGCCGACGAGCGTGGTCTTGCCCACGCCGAAGCCGCCGGCCACGAGGATCTTGAGCGTGACGGGCTCGACCGGAGGCTTGCCACGCTCAGAACGCCCGAAGATCATCGATCTCTTCTCCTGCTTGATGGGGGTCGGGCGACGGCGGGCCGTAGCCTCCGCCGCCTGGGGTTTCGATGACGAGTACGTCGCCGCTGACGAGGTTCGCGGAGTCGCTGCCGTGCTGCGGAGAGCCGGTGCGGGCGGCCGGCTCCCCGACGCTGTGTTCGTGCGCCGGGTGGAGGTGGCTGTGCGTGAAGACCACCTCGACGGCCCGCTGGTACAGCGGTTCCGGCAGGTCGATGCGGCGGGCGACGATGTGCGGGCGGTTCCGATAGGCGATGCGCAGGGCGTCGCGGATGCCGCGGGTGATGAGCAGGAGGGTGTGGACCCCCTCGACTGCGGCGTCGGCGTAGCGGGCGGGGTCGTCCGAGAGCAGCTTGTGCGTGAGCAGCCGGCCGTCCGGGCGCCGGGCGACGACGTCGGTGAAGGTGCCGCCGCTGTCCACCCACACCTGCCGGCCAGTCACGTCAGTACCCCGCTTCCGCGCTGCTCACAGCGCCCGGAGGCCGTTGATCACGTCGCGCAGAATACTCTCGTCCGGCAGCTCGGCAGGGGGCACGGGCCGGTTCACATGGACGAATTCCGCGTCCACGAGATCTCCGACGAGGACCCGTACCACTCCGATCGGCAGGTCGAGTTCCGCTGCGAGTTCGGCGACCGACTGCGGGATGTCGCGGCACAGTTCGACGATGTCCACATGCTCCGGGGAGAGCATGTGGTCGGCTTCCGGATCGTCCGCCTGTGGCTCCGCGACCACGACCGCGATCAGGTCCAGCCGGTGCTGGCCCTGACTGCTGGTGCGGCCGCGGGTCATGGCGTACGGGCGGACGACCGGTCCGGCTTCGTCGTCGAACCAGTGGCTTCTTCCCTGACCGTCAGCGCTCATGCCATCCCACTACCCGCCTGCGGGCAGATCGGTGCGCGGTGCGGACGCCAGATGCACGCCCACCCGCTTCACGAGGAGCGTCATCTCGTAGGCGACCTGGCCCACGTCCGAGTCGGCGTCCGAGAGGACGGCCAGGCAGCTGCCGTCGCCGGCGGCCGTCACGAACAGGAAGGCATCGTCGAGCTCGACGACCGTCTGGCGGACGTTGCCGGCCTCGAAGTGGCGTCCCACGCCCTTGGCGAGACTGTGGAACCCGGAGGCGACGGCAGCGAGGTGTTCGCTGTCCTCCCTGGTCAGGTCCTTGGACAAGCCCGTCGGCAAACCGTCGCCGGAGAGCACGAGGGCCTTGCGGATGCTCGCGACACGGTCCACCAGATCATCGAGGAGCCAGTTCAGCTGGCCCTTGTCGGTCGCGGTGTGGCCGGTCGCCTTCGGTGCGGTCATCGACCGTCCCCCTCTGTCGTTCCTTGTGGTGCTGCGCCGCTGTGGGCTGCATCGCCCGCGGCGTTCTCCTCACGGCCGCGCTGCCAGCCACGCTGGAGCGATGCCATGCGGCTGCGTACTTCCTCCGCGTCGCGTTCGACGGGCTCGGCCCTGTCCTCGCCACGCGGCTGCGAGCTCCGCTTCAGCTGCGGGGCCAGGTTGGCCTGCCGGACGCGGCGGGGGAGCGGGGCGGTGCCGGAACCGGACTGTGGTGCGGAGCCGGTTCCCCGGGGCGCCGTGCCCGAGCCCGTCGCGTGGCCCACGGCGCCGCCGGTGGCGGCCGGCGTGGAGCCGGAGCGTTGGTCCGATCGTTCCGGGCCGCTCGATGCGATCTCCGCGCGGCGGGTGCGCCTGGGGAGAGCGGACGGCTCCGACCGGTCGCCCGCGGCGCCACCGGGTGCGGCCGGGGGCTCCGTGTGGTCCTCGGTGCGGCCGATCGCCCCGATGCCGCGGCGGCCCGCATCCGTCCCGCGACGTCGGGCAGGCAGCGGCGGCGGTGCGTCCGGCCGGGCGTCGTCACGACGGCTGCCGGTCGAGGGGCTCTCGGTGCGGCGCCGGGCCGGAAGCGGGAGCGCGGGTTCGGGTCCCGGCCGGCCGGTGCCCCGCCCGGGCGCGGACTCCTCGCCCCTGTCGCGTGACGGGAGCGCCGAGGTGGTGCTCGCATCCGTTCGGCCGGTGGCGGGGGCCGTCTCCTCGTCCGTCCTGCCCCGCCGGGGGCGCTGCTCGGTCACCGGGCGACCGTGCGAGCTGACCAGCTTGGGGGTGTGGCGGCGGGGCAACGCGGCCGGGGCGCTCAGCTCGTCGTCGCTGTCGGTCCGGCCCCCCGTGTTGCGGGTGTCGGGCTGCCGACGCGGATCGGTGCGGCGGCCCGCGTTCTCGTCCGGGTCGCGGGTGAGGGAGTGGCGGGGGCGGAACAGACCACCGTGCTCGCTGTCCTCGTCCTCGATGGCGCCCGGGAAGTCTCCGATGGCGTCCAGGCCGACGGGGGCCTCCAGCTCGACCGGGCCGTCCAGCAGGGCGGCGGGCAGGCCGGGGCGCTGCGCGGGCGCGTGGGACAGGGCGGCGCGGCGGTTGTCCTGCGGCTCGTTGTCCGGGGCCAGCTGGGGGCGGTCGAGACGGAACCCGAGCCCGTTGGTGTCCGGGACGTCGTCGGTGAGCAGCGTGTCGGGGATGAAGACCACGGCGGTCGTGCCGCCGTACGGGGAGGGTTGCAGCGAGACCCTGACGTTCTGGCGCTGGGCGAGTCGGCTGACCACGAACAGGCCGAGCCGGTCGGTGTCGGAGAGCTCGAACTCCGGCGTCTCGGCGAGCCGGAGGTTGGCGTCCAGGAGCGCCTCCGCTGCCATGCCGAGGCCACGGTCGTGGATCTCCAGGGTGAAGCCGTTCGCGACACGCTCGCCCAGGACCTGGACGGCGGTGTGCGGCGGCGAGAAGACCGTGGCGTTCTCCAGGAGTTCGGCCACGAGATGCGTGAGGTCGGCGACGGCCGGGCCGGTGATGGCGTTCCGGGGAAGGCGGCGGACCTCGATGCGCTCGTAGTCCTCGACCTCGGCGACGGCGGCGCGTACGACGTCCATGAGCTGTACGGGCTTGCGCCACTGACGCGAGGGCGCGGCGCCGGAGAGGATCACGAGGCCCTCGGCGTGCCGGCGCATGCGGGTGGTGAGGTGGTCGAGGCGGAACAGGTCGGCGAGTTCCTCGGTGTCCTCGGTCCGGCGCTCCATGGCGTCGAGGAGGGTGAGCTGCTTGTGGAGGAGGACCTGGCTGCGGCGCGCGAGGTTGACGAAGACCTCGGAGACGCCGGCGCGCAACTCGGCCTGCTTGACGGCGGCTTCGACGGCCGCGCGCTGCAGGGTGTTGAGGGCCTGGCCGACCTCTCCCATCTCGTTCTTGTCGTATTCGAGGCGCGGGACCTCGGTCTCGACGTCGACCTGCTCGCCCGCGGAGAGGCGGCGCATGACGCTGGGCAGGCGCACTCCGGACGCCTCGTGGGCCTCCAGGCGCAGCTGCCGCAGATCGCGGATGAGGGTGCGGCCGACGCGTACGGACAGGAAGAGGGAGAGCAGGAGCGCGATCAGGCCGAGGGCACCGGCGATGACGGCCTTGGCGATGACGCCGACGGCCACGGGGTGGACGCGGTCCTGATAGCGGTCGTTGGCCTGGTCGTTGAGGGTGCCGAGCTCGTCGAGCACGTTGCCGGCGGCGCTGTCCCAGCTCTTCGCGGAGACGCCGCGGGGGGTTCCGGCCCCGGAGGAGACGGCGGCTTCCTCGGCCACACGCAAGGGGGCGGAGGAGGCGTTCTTCCAGAAGCTCTGGTAGCGGTCACGCTCCGCCACGGGCAGCAGCGGCAGGTTGACGTCGTACATCAGGGTGCGCTGGGCCACGAGGTCGGAGATGTCCCGCTCTTCGGAGTGGGAGATCCTGCCGACGATCAGGGCGGAGCCGAGGAGGGCGTCCTCGCGGGAGAGCAGTTCGCGGGCGCGGGCGAGATTGACCAGCGCGCGGTACTGCTTGTCCAGTTCGATGTTGTCGACCACGTGCAGGTTGGCGAGGAGGACGTAACAGGGGTCGACGAGCCGGTTGTACAGGTCGAGGGCCTGGGTGCGGTTGACGGTGCCGTCCTCGACGCTGCGGCGCAGCGACTCGATGCCGTCGAAGCCGTCCAGGACGGCGGTCAGCCGCTCGTCGGTGTCCGCGCCCATCGCGTCACGCACATCGGGGTTCCGGGCGTTCTCGCGGATGCCGCTGACGGCCTTGTCGGTGGCCGAGCGGCTGCGCCGGAGCGCGGCGAGGCCGTCGGACGCGCGGGGGTCGGCGAGGTAGACGAGGGTCTGGCGGCGTTCTTCCTGGAGGACCCGGACGGTGTCCTCGATGGGATAGCCGATCTTCTCCACCACGGACGACACATTGAACAGGTCGCTCGCCTCACGTCCCGTGAGCACGGTGGCGAAGGTCCAGATCGCGGTCAGGGACACCAGCGGCACGAGAAGCAGCGCCACGATCTTCCGGCGGATGGACTTCCCGCGAAAGCGCATGGCCTCCCCCAGCTCGGGCCCCCGGCTACCGGGGGTACACATGTGCGTCAACAAACGGCGCGAGCCTACTACCGACCCACAGGGAACTCGAAGGCCGGTCCGGAACCTGAACTTCCGCGCCAGCCACGAGGCGTGGCGAGTTGTCCGGTCATTGCGGGAGTTGTCTCCCCGAAACCGGTGGTGGCGGCACGGATCAACCCCCCAGCGACTCGTGGGCGGTTGGCTGAAACTTTTCGGTTTCCGGGAATCTTCGTGAGCGGCCGTTCGTCCTTCTCCATGGGAAACGGGGGCGGAATCGGCCACAGGAGCCGCGTCCCGCATCTGGGCGGCGTAAAACAGCGCAAGCCGGGCAGCCACTGGGGAGCACGGGTCTTCGGATGCGAGCGAGCGGTCTGCTGGCGGTGGGGAGTGACACGGTGACGGGCACGGCGGAACGGCGCGGTGCGTCCAGGGCTTACGGGGCGCAGCTGACAAGGCATCAGAGTGCCGATGCAATCGATCGCGACAGATCCGAGGGCGTGGGGGAGCCCTCGGGGCGCGAAACGGGGGTTCCGGCTCGCGAGGCGGGTCGCGGCGCTCGGGAGCGGCAGCACTACCGGCCCCTGTGGGTCGAGGAGCCCGCACGGCGGCGTCGGTTGCCGGATCCGGTGCGGACGGCGGCCGTGCGAGCGGTCCTCCTCATAGCCGTGACCCTCATCCAGGCCATGGTGGCGTTCCTGTGCACGATGGCCGGGTCCTGGCTGGCCTTCCCCATGGTGATCAGCAGTGTGGTCAGCACGATCGCGGCCACCTGGGGAGCGCTCGACGTGTGGGTGACCCGCCAGGTCTGGAACCAGCGCAACGGGGTGGTGTCCGTGCCGAGCAGCACGGCGCGGGCCCTGCGGCGCGAGCGGCGGCGGACCCGGCGGCAGGAGCGTACCGCCGAGCGGGCGCAGGAGCGGATACGCCGGCGGGGTGGCGCCGGGCAGTTGTCCCACTCGTGAGACAGGGCGGCAGGTGCCGGGGCGAGGCGACCGGGGCCGGGACCGGCCGACGGGCCCGGATCCGGGCCCGCGCCTTCTCACCGTAGGAGCGACTGCCTCTGCCCCTCCCCCGCGTCCCGCGCGAGTTCACGGCGCGCCCGCATGAAAGGACGTGGCCGGTCCACGCCGAGGACGGCCGTCGTGCGGCCGTCCCGCTCGTACCGGGCCAGGAACCCGCCCTCGGCCGGTGCGCCGTCGGAGAGTTCGCCCTCGGTGATGCGGACGGTGTCGCCGTCCCGGCGCCGACCGGCGAACTGGATGCGGGCGCCGTACTGGTCGGACCAGAAGTAGGGCACCGCGACGACGGTCTCGGCGGTACGTCCCGCGAGCAGGTTGGTCACGGCGACTCTCGGCTGCTGGGTGGCGGACGTCCAGTGCTCGGCGCGGTGGCCGCCGACGCCGGCCACGTCTCCGACGGCGACGACCTGCGGCAGGGCCGTCACGCAGCCGTCGTCGCACAGGACACCGTCCCTCAGGGTCAGAGGTGAGCCGACGAGCCAGGCGGTGTTGGGGACGGCTCCGATGCCGACGATCACGACGTCCGCGGGGAGACTGCGGCCGTCGGTGAGGTTCACTCCGGTGACTTCGGCGGTGCCTCGCAGTCCGGCCACGCCGGTTCCGGTCACGAGCTCCACGCCGGCGCGGCGGTGCAACGCGGCGCACACGGCGGCCATCTCGGCGCCGAGTTGGGGCACGAGCGGGAGCGGCGCGGCCTCCACGACGGTGACGGAGTGACCCAGGGAGGAGCACGACGACGCGGTCTCGGCGCCGATGAAGCCGCCGCCGATGACGACGACCCGGCGCGGGCCCCGGGTGAGTTCCTCGCGCAGGGCCCGGGCGTCGTCGAGGGTGCGCAGCGTGTGCACTCCGGCAAGGCTGTCGCCGGGCAGGCGGCGTGCCGAGGCGCCGGTGGCGATGACGAGGCCGTCGGTGGAGACGGTGCGGCCGTCGTCCAGCAGCACGGTCCGGCCTCGGGCGTCCAGGGCCCGGGCGCGGACGCCGAGGATCCACTCGGCGCCGAGTTCCGCGCTCTCCTCGGCGTCGGTGAGCGCGAGGTGGGTCTCGTCGGCCCGGCCGGTGAGGAAGTCCTTGGAGAGAGGTGGCCGGTCGTAGGGGTCGTGAGGTTCGTCGCCGACGATCACGAGACGCCCGTCGTAGCCCTGGGCGCGCAGCTCCCGGGCGGCGTAGAGACCGGAGAGCGAGGCGCCGACGACGGTCACGGTTCGCATGCGGGGCGCCTCCTCGCGGCGTCGGCATCGCCGCCACGGCCACCCCTCCTGGTACGAGTGCCGGGGGCGCCCGTGCACTGCGTGTTCACGCCGCCGTCCCTTCCTCCGCCGCGAGGTGCAGGTGGATGACACCGTCGTCCACGGTGACGCGGTGGGTGCGGACGGGGCGGCGGGCGGGGAGGCAGGTCGGGGCGCCGGTGCGCAGGTCGAACGAGGCCGCGTGCAGCGGGCATTCGACGAGGCAGCCCTCCAGCCAGCCCTCGGAGAGGGAGGCGTCCTGGTGGGTGCAGGTGTCGTCGATGGCGTAGAGATCGCCGTCGTCGGTGTGGAACACGGCGACGGGCGGGGTCGTCTCGACGCGGAAGGACTCACCCTTGGGGAGGTCTTCGAGGCGGCAGACGGGAATCATGGGCCCCCCTCTCGGTCCGGGACGCATGGTCCGGACCAGTTCGGCCAGACTGTAGGCAGTTCCTGAGTGCCGGGGCCGGGCGGGCCCGGGCACGGGAAGGTGGTTGGTGCACGTCATCCGGCCCCACCGTGAGGTCGGGTCCCCCTGCCGGGGCTCGTCCCCTACCGGGGTCCGGACGCTTCGGTAACATGATGTTTCACATCGCGCATGAGTAAGCGCTATACGCAACAGAATCCGGGCGAGACGACCGTCGCGTCAAGGGGTTCCCGCAGATGCGGCCCGAACCGGGCCGACAGGTGGTGAGAGTTCAGCCATGACCCGCACGCAGAAGCAGTCCGGCCAGGAGGAGAACCGCACCGAAAGCGGAGCCAAGCAGAGCGGCAGAGGCGCGGCCAGTGCCGTCCAGTCCGTGGACCGCGCCGTCAGTGTGCTGGAGATCCTCGCCCGGCACGGCGAGGCGGGGGTGACCGAGATCGCCGACGAGCTGGACGTGCACAAGTCCACGGCGTTCCGGCTGCTCGGCGTTCTGGAGAACCGCGGCCTGGTGGCCCAGGCGAAGGACCGCGGCAAGTACTACCTGGGCGCCGGCGTACTGCGCCTCGCGGGGGCGGCGGCAGTGCGGCTGGATGTGTCCCAGGAGGGCGTTCCGGTGTGCCGGGAACTCGCCGACGAGCTCGGCGAGACGGTCAACATCGCGGTGCTGGACGACGACGCGGCGGTCAACATCATGCAGGCCCGCGGCACCGCGTCCGTCACCGCGCAGAACTGGCTCGGCCGACGCACCCCGCTGCATGCCACGGCCAGCGGAAAGGTGCTGCTCGCCCATCTGCCCCCGACCCTGCGCGAGGGCCTGCTGGCGCGCCCGCTGCACCGCTTCACGGAGCGCACCGCCACCGTCGCGTCCATGCTGCGCGGCGAGTTGGACACGGTGGTGCAGCAGGGGTACGCGATCACGAGGGAGGAACTGGAGATCGGGCTGGCGGCAGCGGCGTCTCCGGTGCGGGCGCACGACGGCAAGGTCATCGCGTCGCTCAGCGTCTCGGGGCCGGTGTACCGGCTGACCGAGGAGCGGCTGCCCGAGGTGGCCAAGCGCACGGAGGCGGCCGCGGTCGAGCTGTCCCGCCGTATGGGATACGGCTTCTGACGTAGCCACGGCCGGTCGCCGGCAGCGCCGGGACACAGCGCGGGAACAGGTGAAATCCCTGGTCCCGCGCTGTTGTGTGTCCGGCGGATTTCACCCGGCCCGTCCGCTTGTCCATGGGTTGACCCGAACCATGGGCCGTACCTCTTGACGGCTCCTCGATGGCGTTCCCACTATGTTCCCCATCGCGCAACCCATCGTGCACTGCGCAACAGAGGAGCCTGTCGTGCCCCACGAGGTCCGTGCCGTAGTCGCTGTCGAGAAGGGCGCACCCGTCGAGGTGCGGACGATCATGGTTCCCGATCCAGGGCCCGGGGAGGTGCTCGTCACCGTGCAGGCGTGCGGGGTCTGCCACACGGATCTGCACTACCGCGAGGGCGCGATCAACGACGACTTCCCGTTCCTGCTGGGCCATGAGGCGGCGGGCACGATCGAGGCGGTCGGCGAGGGGGTCACCGACCTCGGGCCCGGTGATTACGTGGTGCTGGCCTGGCGCGCACCCTGCGGCGGTTGCCGCTCCTGTCGCCGCGGCCGTCCCTGGTACTGCTTCGACTCCCGCAACGCGGCCCAGCCCATGACCCTTCCGGACGGCACGCCGCTCTCCAACGCGCTCGGTATCGGCGCGTTCGCCGAGAAGACGCTGGTCGCGGCGGGCCAGGCGGTGAAGGTCGACCCGGCGGCACGCCCGGAGGCGGCCGGGCTCATCGGCTGCGGCGTGATGGCCGGGTACGGCGCGGCGGTCAACACCGGCAACGTCGGCCGGGGTGACTCGGTCGCCGTGATCGGCTGTGGCGGGGTGGGCAACGCGGCGATCGCGGGCGCCTGCCTCAACGGCGCCATGAAGGTCATCGCCGTGGACATCGACGACAGCAAGCTCGACCTGGCGGAGAAGTTCGGTGCCACGCACACCGTCAACTCGCGGGGCACGGACCCCGTCGAGGCGGTGCGGGAGCTCACGGGCGGTTTCGGCGTCGACATCGCGATCGACGCGGTGGGCCGCCCCGAGACCTTCCGGCAGGCCTTCTACATGCGCGACCACGCCGGTCTGCTGGTCCAGGTCGGCGTGCCGTCCCCCGAGACGACAATCGAACTGCCGCTGATCGACGTGTTCTCGCGGGGTGGCGCGATCAAGTCGTCCTGGTACGGCGACTCTCTGCCGAGCAGGGACTTCCCGTTCCTCATCGACCAGTACCTGTACGGGTTGCTGGACCTGAACGCGTTCGTCAGCGAGACCATCGCCCTGGACCAGGTGGAGGCGGCGTTCGCGAAGATGCACCGGGGTGAGGTGCTGCGCTCGGTGGTCGTGCTCTGAGCACACGCCCGGCGCCCTGAGCCTTCATCCCGAGCACCCCTCGGACCGCCCCCGTACCTCCGCAGCCCCAGCGCCCCACTCCCCCAACGCGTCCAACCGTCCCGGCAAGGAGGGGCATGTCCAGCACACCCGAAAACCCCCGCGTGGTCGTCATCGGTGCCGGAATCGTCGGCTGCTCCCTCGCCGACGAACTGACCGCCCGCGGCTGGACCGACGTCACCGTCCTCGAACAGGGGCCCCTGCCCGCCCCCGGCGGCTCCACCTCGCACGCGCCCGGCCTCGTCTTCCAGACCAACCCGTCGAAGACCCTCACCGCCCTCGCCCGGTACACCGTCGAGAAGTTCGGCTCGCTCGACGTCGACGGCGTCTCCTGCTTCCACCAAGTCGGCGGCCTGGAGCTGGCCACCACCCCCGAACGCCTCGCGGAGCTGCACCGCAGGGCCGGTTACGCCGCCTCCTGGGGCGTGCGCGGCGAGATCGTCAGCGCCGCCCGTTGCAAGGAACTGTGGCCGCTGGTCGACGAGTCGGTGGTCCTCGGTGGCTTCCACACCCCGGACGACGGCCTCGCCCGGGCGCTGCTCGCCTGCCGCGCCCAGATGACCCGGGCCACCGCGCGGGGCGCCCGTTTCCTGGAACGGCACACGGTCACGGGCATCGAGCAGACGGACGGCCGGGTCACCGCCGTCGTCACCGACCGGGGCGCCTTCCCGGCCGATCACGTCGTCTCCGCGGCGGGGTTCTGGGGGCCGGTCATCGGCCGCATGGCCGGAGTCGACGTGCCTCTGCAGCCGCTCGCCCACCAGTACGCCAGGACCGGGCCGCTCCCCGAGCTGAGCGGCGCCACCGCGGAAGCCTCGAAGCCGATCCTCCGCTTCCAGGACCGCGACCTGTACTTCCGCGAGCACACCGACCGCATCGGCATCGGCTCCTACGCCCATCGTCCCCTGCCCGTCGACCCGTTCGCCGTCCTGCCGTACGACGAGGCCCGGGCTCGGAACATGGACATGCCGTCCTCGTACCCCTTCACGGAGGAGGATTGGGCCCCCAGCTGGGCCGACTGCCGGCACCTCATGCCCGCCCTGCGCGACACCGAGATCGAGGCCGGCTTCAACGGCGTCTTCTCCTTCACCCCGGACGGCATGCCGGTCCTCGGCGAATCCCGGCGCCTGCGCGGCTTCTGGCTCGCCGAGGCCGTCTGGGTCACGCACTCCGCCGGTGTCGCCAGGGCGGTCGCCGAGTGGATGGTGGACGGGCGGCCGTCGATCGACCTGCACGAGTGCGACCTCACGCGGTTCGAGGAGGCGCAGCGCTCACCGTCGTACGTCCTCGAACGCGGTGCGCAGCAGTTCGTCGAGGTGTACGACGTCATCCACCCGCTCCAGCCGATGGAGCGGCCACGGCCGCTGCGCGTCAGCCCCTTCCACGCCCGCCAGCAGCAGCTCGGCGCGTACTTCCTGGAGGGCGGAGGCTGGGAGCGCCCGCACTGGTACGAGGCGAACGCCCCGCTCGTCGACCGCCTCGGGCCCCTCCCCGAGCGGGACGCCTGGTCGGCCCGCCACTGGTCGCCCATCGCGGCGGCCGAGGCGAAGGCGACCCGCGAGGGCGTCGCCCTCTACGACATGACGCCCCTGCGCCGCCTCGACGTCACCGGTCCCGGAGCACTGGACTTCCTCGACCGTATGACCAGCAACAACCTCCGCAAGAAGCCCGGCGCGGTCACTTACACCCTGCTCCTCGACGAGTCGGGCGGCATCCGCTCCGACCTCACCGTGGCCCGTCTCGCGCCCGACCGTTTCCAGGTCGGCGCCAACTCCCCCGCCGACCTGGACCGGCTGCTGCGGCACGCGCCCGCCGACGTCCACATCCGGGACATCACCTCCGGCACCTGCTGTGTCGGCGTCTGGGGCCCGCTCGCCCGCGACCTCGTCCAGCCGCTCACCCCCGACGACTTCTCCCACGAGGCCTTCGGCTACTTCCGGGCCAAGGAGACGTACATCGGGCACGTCCCGGTGACGGCCATGCGGCTGAGTTACGTCGGCGAGCTGGGCTGGGAGCTGTACACCACCGCCGACCTGGGGCTGCGGCTCTGGGACACGCTGTGGGAGGCCGGCCGGGAGCTCGGCGTGATCGCGGCGGGCCGCTCGGCGTTCAACTCCCTGCGCCTGGAGAAGGGCTACCGCGCCTGGGGCGTCGACATGACCGACGAGCACGACCCGTTCGAGGCCGGTGTCGGCTTCGCGGTCCGCATGGACAGGGACGACTTCGTCGGCAAGGCCGCGCTCACCCGGAAGAGCGAGGCCACCCGGCGCCTCACTCCGCTGCTCCTCGACGACCCCGCCGCCGTGGTCCTCGGCAAGGAGCCCGTCTACGTCGACGGCCTCCCGGCCGGCTATGTCACCAGCGCGTCGTACGGCTACACGCTCGGCCGCTGCGTGGCGTACGCCTGGCTCCCCGCCGGTCTTCCCGCGGGCACGGGCGTGCACATCGAGTACGTCGGCGAGAAGGTCCCGGCCACCGTCGCCGACGAGCCGCTGTTCGACCCGAAGATGACGCGCATCCGCCGCTAGGGCCCGTCTTGGCCTCTCTGAGGAGCACGCACGTGACGACCACCCCGATCCCCCCGAGCCTGATCGCCACCCTCCCCGGGCACTACTACACCGACCCGGACGTCTTCCGGCAGGAGCAGGAACGCGTCTTCGAGTCGATGTGGTTCTGCGCCGTCCGCAGCGCCGACCTCGACCGCCCGGGCGCCTTCCGCACCGTCCAGGTCGGGCGCGAGAACGTCATCATCACCCGTACCCGCAAGGGCGACCTTCGCGCCTTCCTGAACGTCTGCCGGCACCGCGGGGCGCGTCTGTGCACGGAGGAGTCGGGTGAGATCCGCCGCACGCTCCAGTGCCCGTACCACGCCTGGACGTACGACCTCGACGGGAAGTTGATCGCCGCGCCCAACTTGATCAAGATGCCGGACGTGGACCGCGTCGCGTACGGGTTGATCCAGGTGGCCCTGCGCGAGTGGCTCGGCTACGTCTGGGTGTGCCTGGCCGACGAGCCGCCCTCCTTCGAGGAGACGGTCCTGCACGCGGCCGTCGAGCGGCTCGGCGACGTCGCCGCGATCGATCATTACGGCACGGAGAACCTCGCGCTCGGCAAACGCATCACCTATGACGTGAAGGCGAACTGGAAACTGATCGTCGAGAACTTCATGGAGTGCTACCACTGCGCGACGATCCACCCCGAACTGACCGAGGTGCTCCCGGAGTTCGCCGACGGCTACGCCGCCCAGTACTACGTGGGCCACGGCGCGGAGTTCGGCGACGAGGTCAAGGGCTTCACGGTCGACGGCAGCGAGGGCTTCGGCACGCTGCCGGAGGTGAGCGCCGACCAGGACCGCCGCTACTACGCCATCACGGTCAAGCCGACCGTCTTCGTCAATCTGGTCCCGGACCACGTCATCCTGCACCGCATGTTCCCGCTCGCAGAGGACCGCACGGTCGTCGAGTGCGACTGGCTGTACGCGCCGGAGGTGGTGGAGTCCGGGGCGGACGTGTCGAAGTCCGTGGAGCTCTTCCACCGGGTGAATGTCCAGGATTTCGCAGCCTGTGAACGGACGCAGCCGGCGATGGCCTCCCGGGCGTACCGCAAGGGCGGTGTGCTGGTCCCCAACGAACACCACATCCAGATCTTCCACGAATGGCTCGTCGAGCGGCTGGGAGGCGCACATGCCGGACCTGTTCATCGACGGTGAGTGGCGGGGCGCACTCGACGGACGCACCCGGGAGATCCGCTGTCCGGCCGACGGCTCCCTGGTCGGGGTCGTGGACGAGGCGGGCGGCAAGGACACGGTGGAGGCGATCGCCGCCGCGCGCCGCGCCTTCGACGCGGGGCCCTGGCCGCGGACCCCCGCGCAGGAGCGCGGCGACCTGCTGCTGCGTGTCGCCGGGCTCCTGGACCGGGACAAGGAGGTCCTCGCCCGCGCGGAGTCCCTGGACACGGGCAAGCGGCTGGTGGAGAGCGCGTACGACATCGACGACATCGCGCGCTGCTTCCGCTACTTCGGGCGGCTGATCGCGAGCGAGCACGGCCGGGTCGTCGACACCGGCCGGGAGGACATCGACAGCAGGGTGGTGCACGAGCCGGTCGGCGTGTGCGGGCTGATCACCCCGTGGAACTACCCGCTCCTGCAGACGGCGTGGAAGGTCGCCCCGGCGCTCGCGGCGGGCAACACCTTCGTGCTCAAGCCGAGCGAACTGACCCCGCACACCGCCATCCACCTCCTGCGGCTGCTGGCGGAGGCCGGCCTTCCGCCGGGCGTCGGCAACCTGGTACCGGGCGCGGGGCCGGAGGCGGGCGCTCCGCTCGCCGACCATCCGGACGTGGACCTGGTCTCGTTCACCGGCGGTCTGGAGACCGGCCGCCTGCTGATGGCGGCGGCCGCCGGCACGGTGAAGAAAGTGGCACTGGAACTCGGCGGCAAGAACCCGAACATCGTCTTCGCCGACGCCGACTTCGAGGCGGCCGTCGACATGGCGCTGACCGCCGTGTTCCTGCACTCGGGGCAGGTCTGCTCGGCCGGGGCACGGCTGCTCGTCGAGGACTGTCTGCACGACCGGTTCGTCGACGAGCTCGTACGCCGTGCACAGGACATCCGGCTGGGCGGGCCGTTCGACGAACGGGCGCAGACCGGGCCGCTGATCTCGGCGGCTCACCGGGCCAAGGTCGAGGCGTATGTGGCGCGGGGCGTGGCGGAGGGCGCGGTGCTGCGCTGCGGCGGCGCGCGCCCGGACCGGCCGGACCTCGCCGACGGCTTCCACTACCTGCCCACCGTGCTGGACGAGTGCGCCTCGGGGATGTCGGTGGTCCGGGAGGAGTCCTTCGGACCCGTCCTCACCGTCGAACGCTTCACGACCGAGGAGGAGGCGGTACGCCTCGCCAACGACACCGTCTACGGCCTCGCCGGCGCGGTATGGACGAGCGACGAGGCCCGCGCGGCCCGGGTCGCGGCCCGGCTGCGGCTCGGCACGGTCTGGATCAACGACTACCACCCCTACGTCCCCCAGGCGGAGTGGGGCGGTTTCAAGCAGTCAGGCTTCGGGCGCGAACTCGGGCCGGCGGGGTTGGCCGAATATCGCGAGACGAAGCACATCTGGCGCAACACCCGTCCCACCCCCCAGGGTTGGTTCGACTGACCCACGCCGCCCTGAGGCACACCCATTGAGGAACCGCCCATGAAAACAACCGCAGAGTCGACCGACCCACACGGCCGGGACGACGCCGAACTGACCGAGTTCGGCTACAGACCCGAGCTCAAGCGCACCCTCGGCAACTTCCACACCTTCGCCGCCGGGATCAGCTACATCTCGATCCTGACCGGCACCTTCCAGCTGTTCTACTTCGGCTACGGCAGCGGCGGCCCCGCCTACTGGTGGTCGTGGCCGATGGTCTTCGTCGGCCAGTTCATGGTGGCCCTGTGTTTCGCGGAGCTCGCCGCGCGCTATCCCGTGGCGGGCTCGGTCTACAACTGGTCGAAGAAGATAGGCAATCCGCATCTGGGCTGGCTCGCCGGCTGGATGATGCTGATCGCCTCGATCGTGTCCATATCGGCCGTCGCGCTGGCCTACCAGCTGACGCTGCCGCAGATCTCGTCGTTCTTCCAGTTCGTGGGGGACGGCACCGGTACGTACGACGTGGCGACCAACGCGGTCATCCTGGCCGCGGTGCTGATCCTGTTCACGACCCTCGTGAACGCCTTCGGCGTCAAGTTGATGGCACGGATCAACACGGCGGGCGTGTTCATCGAGTTGATCGCCACCGTCGTACTGATCATCCTGTTCGCGGTCCACATCACGCGCGGTCCGCAGGTCGTCATGGAGACGCACGGCACCGGCGCGGGCTACGGGAACGGCTACCTGGGCGCCTTCCTGGTGGCCTCGCTGGCCTCGGCGTACGTCATGTACGGCTTCGACACGGCCGCCTCGCTCGGTGAGGAGTCCCTGGACCCGACCCGCAACGCTCCGCGCGCCATCATCCGGGCGATCGTGGCCTCCTTCATCCTCGGCGGCCTGGTCCTGCTCCTGGCGCTGATGAGCGTGTCGAGCCTGAAGGGCGACAAGCTGTCCACGGACGGCCTGCAGTACATCGTGCTGGACGTGCTCGGCCCGACGGCCGGCAAGGCGATGCTGTGGTGCGTGCTGATCGCGGTGACCGTGTGCGCCCTGGCGGTCCACACGGCGGCGGTCCGGCTGGCGTTCGCCATGGCCCGCGACAACAACCTGCCGGCGTCCTCGAAGCTGGCCCGGTGCCACCCGCGGTTCCAGACGCCGGTCCTGCCGACCGTGATCATCGGGATCCTGGCGCTGGCGATCCTGGTGGTCAACATCCGCCAGCCGCAGATCTTCACCGTCGTCACCAGCATCGGCATCATCATGATCTACCTCGCCTACCTGGGGGTCACGGTGCCGCTGCTGGTCGCGCGGCTGCGCGGGAAGTGGCAGCCCGCGGGCGAGGGCCGATTCTCCCTGGGCCGCTGGGGCCTGCCGGTCAACATCCTGGCGGTCCTGTGGGGCGCGGCCATGACCCTCAACCTGATCTGGCCGCGGGCCGCGGTCTACAACGCCTCGGCTCCCTACCACTGGTACCTGCGCTGGGGCGCGGTGCTGTTCGTCGCCGTCATCGCGGGCGGCGGTTTCGCCTACTACTGGTTCGTCCAGCGGCACCGGACCGGGGTGCTCGCCGAGCACCGTTCCGAGGTCTCGGCCACCGCTCCCGTCGCCACCCCGGCGGCCGACTGAAGACCGAAGGAGAACCCATGACCACGCATGAGTTCGACTACGTCGTCGTCGGCGGCGGCACCGCGGGCAACGTGGTGGCGGCCCGGCTCTCCGAGGATTCCTCCGTCACGGTGTGCGTGCTGGAGGCCGGCCCGAGCGACGTCGGCGACGACGACGTCCTGCGGCTGGAACGCTGGATGGGACTGCTGGAGTCCGGCTACGACTGGGACTACCCGGTCGAGCCGCAGGCCAGCGGCAACGGTTTCATGCGGCACGCGCGGGCCAAGGTGCTCGGCGGCTGCTCCTCGCACAACTCCTGCATCGCCTTCTGGGCGCCGGCCGAGGATCTCGACGACTGGGCGGCCGCGGGCTGCACGGGCTGGAGCGCGGCCGACCTGTTTCCGCTGTACCGGCGGCTGGAGAACAACGACGCCCCCGGCGACCACCACGGCCGCACCGGCCCGGTGAAGCTGCGCACGCTGAAGAGCGACGACCCGTGCGGCAAGGCCCTGCTGGAGGCGTGCGCACAGGCGGGCATCCCCACCGTCCCGTTCAACACCGGCCGCACGGTGCTCCGGGGCGCCAACTGGTTCCAGATCAACTCCGACGAGAACAACATCCGCCAGTCGTCCTCGGTCGCCTATCTTCACCCGATCCTCGGCAAGCGGCCCAACCTGGAGGTACGGACGGGCGTACGGGCCAAGAGGCTGGTGCTCGACGGACGGCGCTGCGTGGGCGCCGAGTACCTCGACCCGGATCTCGTCCACACCCGGACGGTACGGGCCCGGCGTGAGGTGATCGTGTCCTGCGGGGCGATCGACTCGCCGAAGCTGCTGATGCTGTCGGGCATCGGCCCGGCCGGGCGGCTGCGCGAGGTCGGCGTCGACGTGGTCGTGGACGCGCCGGGCGTCGGGGAGAACCTCCAGGACCACCCCGAGGGCGTGATCATGTGGGAGGCCCGGCAGCCCATGCCCTCCACGTCCAGCCAGTGGTGGGAAGCGGGCGTCTTCTACGACACCGAGCCGGGGCTCGACCGGCCGGACCTGATGTTCCACTACGGCTCGGTGCCGTTCGACATGAACACGGCCCGGCACGGCTACCCCACCTCCGAGAACGCGTTCTGCCTCACGCCCAATGTGACGCGGGCGAGGTCACGCGGGACGGTGCGGCTGCGGACCCGGGACTACCGGGACAAGCCGAAGGTCGACCCGCGGTACTTCACACACGAGCACGACGTGCGCGTGATGACGTACGGGCTGAGGCTGGCCCGGCGGATCGCCGAGCAGCCGGCGCTGAGCGGGTGGGCGGGGGCCGAGCTGGCGCCCGGGCCGGACGTGCGGACGGACGGCGAGCTGCTCGACTACATCCACAAGACGCACAACACCGTCTACCACCCGTCCTGCACCGTGAAGATGGGCGCGGACGGTGACCCTTCGGCACCCCTGGACGCGCGGTTGCGGGTCAAGGGGGTCGAAGGGCTGCGGGTGGCAGACGGGTCGGTGATGCCGGATCTCGTCACCGTCAACCCGTGCATCACGACCATGATGATCGGCGAGAAGTGCGCGGATCTGTTGCGGGGAGCTGCCTGACCGTGGGCGACTGCGCGGCCGTGGTGTCCGGTCGCGCAGTTCCCCGCGACCCTAGGGCGTCGTCGACGCCGGGCGCTTGTACATCCTGGTCGCCGTGATCTCGCTGTGGACCGCTTCCCCCGCCTGGGGCTGCTGCGGCAGACCCGGGCGGAGGTGTTCCTCGACGCTGATGTACTTGAGGCCGGCCCTGAGGTCGGCGTCGTTGCGCATCCGGATGACCAGGGGGAACTCGGCCAGCGCGGTGGTGTCGAACAGGCCTGTGGTGTACAGGAGCTGCACGCCCAGGGCGTCCGACACCGCCCGCTGGAGTTCCAGCAGGTACGTGGCGTTGGCGCGGCCGATGGGGTTGTCCAGGAAGAGCGTGCCGGCGTGCCGGTGCTTGTCGCGGCCCCGGTCGTTCGAGCGCAGCGCGGCCATCGTGCAGTAGAGGGCGATGGCGGCGGTGAGGAGCTGCCCGCCGGAGAAGACGTCGCCCATCTGCCCGACGGGGACGCGCTCGGCGCGCAGCACGGCGTCCGGCTTGAGGATCTCGACGGCTACGCCCTTGGGCTGGAGAGCGGCGGCGACGCCCCGCAGCAGCAGGGACATTCCGTCCCGGCGCAGGTCGGAGTTCTTCTTGACGGCGGCACGGGTCGCCTCGTCGATGACCTCGCCGAGCCGCTCGGTGAGGGTGGCCTGGTCGGGTTCCTCGAAGCGGATGCGGAGGAACTCCTGTCCCGACCACTCGCCCAGGCCCTCCGGCAGCCGGGAGAGCCGCTGGGCGGAGCGCAGGGTGGCCAGGGCCGACTCGACCAGGCCGCGCAGGCGGTCCACGATCGAGTCGCGGTTGCGCTCCAGCTGCTCCAGTTCGTCGGTCAGGACGCGCAGGCGGGGCGCGAAGGCGTCCGCCCACTTCTGGGCGTGCTCGGGCAGCGCGGAGGCGGGCAGTTCGCGGATCTGCTGGCGGGCGGGGGTGCGGACCTGCTCGTAGCGCGTGGAGTTGGCGTGCCGGACGAGGATGTCGCTCGCCTCGCGGACGGCAGCCTCGGCGGCGGACAGGTCGGCGGCGCAGCCGCGCAGGGAGCGCCGGGCCTCGGCTGCCGCCTGCCGGGCCTCCTCCGGGCTGCCGGCGTAGGGCTCGGGCTCTTCGTGCTCCTCGTCCGTGGCGTGCTCGCGCAGCAGGTCGCGGAGCATGGCGGCGATCTCGTCGAAGCCGCTCGCCGCGTCCTCGGCGGCGCGGTGGGCGTCGAGGAGCTCGGCGTGCGCCTCGCGGGCCTGGTCCAGCGACTCGGTGTGGGAGGCGAGTTCCGCCGTGGCGGTGCGCAGCAGGGTCTGCGCGTGTTCGGTGTCGCGCGGCCGGAGGTCCTCGGGGAGGTCCGTGTGCGTCTCGCCGTCGTCGGCGGGGGCGAGACGTTCGGCCTCGCCGCGCAGCCGTCCGAGCTGCTCGCTCGCGGTCGACATCCGGGTCTCCAGGAGCTGCACCAGCTCCTCGGCGCGGGCGGAGGCGGCCTGGCGGCTGGGGCCGTCGGAGCCGTCGGGTGATTCGAGGAGCTGCTCCGCACGCGTACGGACCTTGTTGCTCAGCCGGTCCAGTTCCGCGCGGGCCGCGCTCTCGTCGCTCTCGGCACGGGCCTGCTCGGCGCGCAGGTCGGCGCCGACGCCGACCTTCTCGTACAGCTGGGAGGCGGCCCGGTAGGCCTCGCGCAGGGCGGGCAAGGAGGCCTTGGGGGTCTGGTCCTCGTCCTCCGGGACGTCGTCGGGGGCGCCGGCGATCTCGGAGCGCTCGGCGCGCAGCGCGCGGGCGGTGCGGCGGGTGTCGTCGGCGGCGCGCTGGGCGGCACGGCGGTCCTCGTCGGCGGCCCGGGCCCGCTCCAGGCAGGCCTGGGCGCTCGCCTCGGACTCGGCGGCCTCGTCGGCCAGTTCGCGCAGTTTGACCTGCCAGCCGGCCCGCTCGCGCAGCCGGAAGGCGAGCCCGGCGAGGGCGTCGGCGGAGCGGCGGGCCTTCTGCGCGGCCTCCTGCCGCTCGTCGCGGACGCGCGCGGCCTCGGTGGCGACCTCGTCGGCCTCGGCCCGCAGGGTCCGGGCCTCGGCCAGCTCGGCCTCCGACTCCTCGGCGAACGCGTGGGTGTCGTGGGCGGCCCGGGCCAGTTCGGTCAGCCGGCCGGCGGGGCAGCCGGTGCGCCAGGAGGCGAGCCGGGCGGCCAGTTCGCGGTCCTTGCCGAGCCGGGCGGCGAGCGTGCGGATCTCCTCGTCCCGCTCGGTGGCCCGGGCGCGCAGCGCCTGCCGCTCCTCGTCGGCGGCGTGCTCGTCGTGCATGGCCGGGTTCGGCGGCACGAGGAACACGTCGCCGCTGTCGGTGTCGGGGGCCGGGGTCGGGGCGAGGAGGGCGGCGGCGGTGCCGACCGCCACGGCGGAGCGGGGCAGCAGTGCCGCGTCGCCCAGGGCTTCCCGGGCGCGGGCGTGGGAGTCCGGGTCGGTGATGATCACACCGTCGACGAGTTCGGGCCGGGCGGCCAGCACGCGGGCGTGGTCGGCCGGGTCGACGGCCTGGGCGAGATAGCGCCAGCCGGGCAGCGCGGGAATGCCGTGCTCGCCGAGGAACTCGACCGTGGCGAGCACGTCAGGGCCGGGTGGCAGCAGCCCGCCGTCGCCGAGCGCGCCGAGGATCCGGGAGTCGTCGGCGGCGGCCGTACGCAGTTCGAACAGCTGCCGCTCGGCGGAGGAGACGGCGTTGTCGAGCAGGTCGCGCAGGTCGTCGGCGAAGCGGTCGAGTTCTTCGGGGGTGAGCCCCTGCTCGCCGGCGGCCGGCTGCGCGGCCCGCTCGCCGTCCGTGCCGTGCCGGGGCTGCGGGATGCCCGGCCGGGTCTGCGGGGTGAGGCTGAGCAGTTCCGCCAGCCGCTCCTCCCCCGCCAGCGCCTCGGCGGTGCGGCGCTCGGCCTCGTACGACCGCTCCGCCGCCGTCGCGGCGTCGGCGGCGCGGGCCGCGGTGAGTTCCGCGCGGCTTTCGGTGGCAGCGGCTTCGCGCGCCTGCTCCGTGGCCCGGCGGGACGCCTCACGGGCCGCGTCCCAGGCCGCGACGGCGGTCTTCTCGGCGTCGCTGGCGGCCAGGGCCGCGCGGGCCGGGTCGGCGTCGGGCGCGGAGTCGTCGAGCCAGCCGGCCCGCACCGCCTCGGCGGTCTCCTGCTCGACCTCGGCGAGGCGCTGCTTGAGGTGCCCGATCTCGCTGCGGGCGCGCTGTGCCTGGGTGGCGGCGGCGGTGGAGTCCCGGTAAGCCGCGTCGCTGACCTCCTGGAGGGCGGCGGAGCGCTCCTCCTCCTCGTTGGCGTGGCTTTCCGCCTTCTCCGCGGCGGCGTGCAGGGCCCGTACGAGGTCGACGGCGGCCTTGGAGCGGGCGGCCAGCGCAGGCGCGGCGTCCCGCTCGGCCTCCTGGATCGCGGCGGACACGCGGGTGACGCGGTCGGAGGCGGCGCGGTGACGCAGTACGGCCTCGGCGGCCTGCCACGCCGAGTACAGGGTGCGGGCGTCGGCGAGCTCGCGCTTCTGCGCGGCGGCGGACTTCTCGGCCCCGGCGAGCGCCAGGGAGGCGTGCCGGTAGGCGAGTTCGGCGGAGATCAGCGCGCTGCGCTCGCGGGCAGCCTCGGCGTGGGTGACGGCGTAGGCGGCGGCGGTGACCCGCTGGGCCAGGTCGGCGGCGCGGGCCCGCTCCCGCACACCGCGCGCGGACAGCCTGCGGGCCAGGGTCCGGGTCCGGCGCTCGGCCGCGGCGTGGATGTCACGCGCGCGTGAGCGGGCCTCGGCGGCCTCGACAATCCGTCCGAGGAGGTCGACGGACCCGGCGGTGAAGTCGCGTTCGGCCATCAGCTCGGCGCGCCGGCCCAGCTTGTTGCCGAAGCCGCTGACCAGGTCGGCGAGCCCGTCGGTGTCGCGGGTGTCGGTGACGGCGCGCAGCAGCAGGTCGGTGAAGTCGGCGTCCTTCTTGACGGCGAAGAGACCGGCCGCCTCACCTTCGTCGGCGTTCATCTCGCGCTGGTAGCGGAAGAGTTCGGGGTCGAGGCCGAGGTCGCCGAGGTGCTCGATCCAGCGGTCGTGGGTCTCCTCCCAGTGCACCTCCAGGTGCGGGTAGTTCTTGCCCGCCTCCGTGAGGGCGTCACGGAAACCCTTCATGGTGCGGCGCCGCCCGCGCGCACCGGACTGGCCCTCGGCGTGGGCCCGTACGGCGGTGGCCTCCGCCACGGGGAGGTTGTCCAGGCTCAGTCCCGGGCCGGGCCGGAAGGAGTACCAGGCCTCGGCGAACTTCCGCGGGTCGTTGGAGACCTGGCGCCCGCGCCACTCGCTGACCTTGCCGACGACGACGCACTCGCCGGTCAGCACGTGCTGCCACTCCAGTGCGACGTGCCCGCAGTCGTCGGCGAGCAGGAACTTGCGCAGCACGCCGGAGCTGGCGCCGCCGAGGGTGTTGCGGTGGCCCGGCAGCATCACGGAGAAGATCAGCTTGAGCAGCACCGACTTGCCGCCGCCGTTCTCCAGGAAGAGCACGCCCGCGGGCGCGGGCCGGCGCGGCGGGCCGACCGGCTCCTCCTCGAAGAACTCCGCCTGGGCGGGCGCGGGGTCGGGCACGATCTCGCCCACACCGCGCAGGTCAAGCACGGTGTCGGCGTAGCGCGCACCGGCGGGCCCGATCGAGTAGAGGCGGACCCGGGACAGCTCGTACATGGCGGACTCTCGTAAGTCTTCGTGAGATGGGGAGTTCAGGAGGAGTGGAACGGCAGCCCGGCGTCGGCGACCAGCTCCAGGTCGTCGCTCTCCTCGGCGGGCAGCAGTGTCGGCGTGCCGTCGGTGACCGGGACGACGCCCAGGTCCAGCAGCTCGGCCATGGCGGCGCTGCCGGCCATGTCGCGGACCTGGAGCTGGTAGCGCGCGGTCGTGCGGTACGTGCCGCCGTGGTCGTCGCCGGTGCGCTGCAGGAAGCCGGATTCGGTGAGGAACGCGGCGGCCTTGGCGACGATGCCGGTGGTCGAACCGGCCAGGCGGCGGGCGTCCTTGGTGGCGCCGGTCGCACTGCGCCGTACCCAGATGCGCCAGGCGGCCTCCAGGCCGGGCGCGTCGGTCGCCGGGTCGGTGTTCTCGCCCTGCTGCTCGGCGCGCTCCTCCAGCCGGCGGCAGGCCTGGCGGACGAAGGCGTCGACGCCGTTGACCGTGATCCGGCCGATGTAGCCGTCGTCGGCGAGGTCTTCGGGGCGCGGGAACGCCATCGCGGCGACGGCGAGATGGGCGAGCCCGTGCAGGAACCGGTCGCCGCCGTCGGCGGACGTACGACGCGCGTAGTCGCCCATGCGGACGGCGAACACCGAGTCCTCGGCGGCGGTCACGGCCATGCCCGCGCGCGGGGAGACCTCCAGCACGATCAGCCCGAGCCCGGTCGCCACGGCGTCCGCGAGGCGCGCGAAGGGCGGGTCCTCGCGGTAGCGCCGCAGCAGATCCGCGTACTCCTGGTCGCGGGCGGGCTGCAGCTTGGGCTGAAGGCCGAACGACACGAGCCGAGCCGCGTCGGCGGCGTCGGCGGGAGTGACGGCGGCGGTGGCCGCCGGGGCCGGGCTCTCCGCGTCGCCCCACTCGACGTGCTCGCTCACGACGTGAACTCCTTGACCTTGTAGACGAGAGTGCGGGCCACGCCCTCGGGGGCGCGGGGAACTGCGCGACCGGCCACGACGGCGCCGCGGCCGGCCACCGGGGGAAGCGTCACGCGGCCTCCGTCCGGTCCGCCGCCATCCCCGCCGCGTCCAGCAGCGCGGTGCCGACGATCAGGTCCGCCCCCCCGAACTCCGGGTCGTCGAGCTCGGTTCCGTCGTCCACGGCGAACAGCAGCTTCTGCTCGCCCTGGCGATAGGCCGTGCCGACCGGCGGGCTGGCGGCGTGCACCGCCAGCAGGGCCACCAGGTAGGGCAGCTCGGGATCCTGCCGCCGGGCCTCGGCGAGCAGCCCCGACAACCGGCGCGGCGCGTCCGCGGGCAGGTCGAGCAGCTCCTGCGCCGCCGCCAGCTGTTCCTCGCTGAACCGGCTGTCGTCCGGCGTGGCGATCAGGTCCGGCTCGGGCATCTCCGCACCCAGGTGCTCGCGCTCCACCGGCGGCGTCAGCAGTATGTCGACCAGGTCCCCGACCCGGACGGACACGGGCGTGCGCAGCCCGGTACCGCGGCCGAAGAAGGCGTCGGTGACGCGGACGGCCTGCTCCAGCGGCAGCGGCAGCACGGGCGAGACGAGATGCCCGTAGAGGTCGATGCCCGACGTCGTCAGGGGTGTGGCGAAGGCCTGCCGGTCCTGTTCGGCACGGAACAGCGGTCCGGCCTCCAGCAGCCGGGACTGGAGCTGTGTGTGGCGGCGGATGCAGTCCTTGACGATGTCGACGAGCTCGGCGGTGCGGCGCTTGTGCTCGGGGTCCTCGGACTCGTCACGGGCCTTGCGGATGTTGGTGAGGATCGCGTTCTCGTGGCGGTAGCGGTCGGCGACGTGCTCCAGGGCCTCGGCGATCATGTCGGGCACCGCGGAGAGCCAGTCCACCGCGCGCACGTTGCGCCGGGTCGCGTCGAGGGCGCGGCGCAGGGTCTCGGAGTACTGCACGGTCCGGTAGCGGGCCTGTTCGGCGGCGAGCTGGGCGTCGGCGAGCCGGCCGCGGCTGATCAGGATCTCCAGCTTGACCTCGGCGGCGATCTGCGCGCTGGTGACGTCCGTGTCGAGGGCGCCGACCAGGACGTTGACCGCCTCGTCCGTCGTGCGGAGGTAGACCGTGCCGCCGGGGCCGGGGACCTCCTCGATCAGCTTGAAGTCGTAGTCGCGGCGCACATAGGTGCCGTCCGCACCGAACGTGCCGTACACGGCCCGGAATCCACGGTCGACGCTGCCGACGTTGATCAGGTTCTCCAGGACCCAGCGGGCCACCCGCTCGTGCTCGGCGGCGGGGCGCTGTGCGGCCTGGGCGGCGATGCGCGGGATGAGGCGGGCGACGATCTGGTCGTGGTCCGCGCCCGTGTCGAAGTCCATGTTCAGGGTGACCAGGTCGATGGCCGCGAGGGCGACCTCCGCCATGCCGTACACCGAGTACTCGCCGGCCAGGTTGGCCTTGCGCGCGTCCAGGTCGTGCAGCGGCGCGGTGCAGGCGAGCGCGCGCAGGCGCCGCGCCAGGCCCTCGTCGGCGGCCGGCCCCGGGGCGGGGCGCGGCCCCGCGCTGAGCTGGGGCGGAACGCTGTCCGTCGATGCAGGCGAAGTCACGGTGCACAGACTAGGTCCTGGGTCTGACAACCACCCAAACGACGCGGTACGCCCTCCGGGCCGGGCAGCCGCGGGCGGCCCTCAGCCGTCCTCCCCGACCCGCCGCCGGTACACCTCGACCACGCGCTCCAGCGAGTCGTCCAGGTATCCCGCGAGCAGAGTCTCGGCCTTCTCGCGGTCCCCGCCCTGAAGAGCCTCGAGAATAGCGACATTTCGTGCGATGTAAGGCTCGTGCAACCGCTGCGGCTCGTCCACCACGTGGAAGGCCAGCCGCAGTTCGGCGAAGACGCTCCGCATCAGCTCGGCGGTGCGCTCGCTCGCGGCGAGGGCGACCAGTTCCCGGTGGAAGTGGATGTTGGCCGTACCCACTGCCTTCCAGTCACCTTCCCGGGCCGCCGCCCGTCCCTCCGCGACCGCCCCGGCGAGCCCGTCCAGGCCGTAGGGCGGCTCGCCGAGGCCACGGACGACGGCGCACTCGACGAGCCTCCGGGTGCGGTAGATGTCCTCGACGTCCTCGACGGTCAGGACCCGGACGAAGACCCCCCGGTTCAGCTCGTGGACGAGCAGGCGCTCGTGCGTGAGCAGCCGGAACGCCTCGCGCAGGGTGTTGCGGGAGACGCCGAGCGCGCCGCCGATGCTGTCCTCCGACAGGCGGGTGCCGGGCGGGAAGTACCCCTCGGCGATCCGGCTCCTGAGGATGTCCGAGACCCGTTCCGCGGTGCTGGTGCGCCCCAGGAGGGCCCGGTCGTCGGCGAGGTCCTTCAGCTGCTCTGCCATGCCGGAATTCAATCGCAGATCCCAAGAAGAACCAACATGGGTATTGAGGGATCGTTGAACAATCCTCTACGGTGCTACGCACAGCGTCGCTTCCCTCATCGCGGCGCCGATCGCCTCCGTACGGCACGGCTCACCCCGAAGCACCCTCCGTCCTCCCTCTGCGAGGTGCCCATGAGCTCGACCCCTCCACCGCAGGCCCTGACCGACGACACAAGCCCCGCGACGACCGAACGCACCTCGGACGACGCGGCGTTCGGCTGGCTGCGCGCCCTGGGCCCGCGGGGCCGCCGGGCGTTCGCCGGTGCCTTCGGCGGCTATGCGCTGGACTCGTACGACTACTTCACGCTGCCGCTCAGCATGGTCGCGCTGTCCGCCTACTTCGGCCTGAACAGCGGCCAGACCGGTCTCTTCACCACGGTCACCCTGGTGGTCTCCGCGGTCGGCGGCGCCCTCGCGGGCGTGCTCGCGGACCGCGTCGGCCGGGTGAAGGCGCTGATGGTCACGGTGATCACCTACGCGGTGTTCACCGTCGCCTGCGGCTTCGCGCCCAACTACGAGACGCTGCTGGTCTTCCGCGCGCTCCAGGGCCTCGGATTCGGCGGCGAGTGGGCGGTCGGCGCGATCCTGGTCGCCGAGTACGCGAGCGCCAAGCACCGGGGCCGGACGCTCGGCGCGATCCAGAGCTCCTGGGCGGTGGGCTGGGGCATGGCCGTGATCGCCTACACCGTCATCTTCTCGCTGGCCGGCGACGACCTCGCCTGGCGCATCATGTTCTGGACCGGGGCGCTGCCCGCGCTGCTCGTCATCTGGCTGCGGCGCAGTGTGCACGACGCCCCCGAGGCGGCCGCGGCGCGTGAACAGAGCGCGGAGAAGGGATCGTTCACTGCCATCTTCAAGCCCGGCCTGCTGCGGGTCACGATCTTCGCCGGACTGCTGTCGACCGGTGTCCAGGGCGGCTACTACACGCTGGCCACCTGGGTGCCGACGTATCTGAAGTCCGAGCGCGACCTGTCGGTCGTCGGCACCGGCGGCTATCTGACGTTCCTCATCTCGGGCGCCTTCATCGGCTATCTGACCGGCGGCTACCTCACCGACAAGCTGGGCCGGCGGCGCAACATCTGGCTCTTCGCCCTGCTCTCGGCGCTCTGCATCCTGGCGTACGCGAACATCCCGAGCGGCGCCAACACCCTGCTCCTGGTGCTCGGTTTCCCGCTCGGGTTCTGCATGTCGGCGATCTTCAGCGGCTTCGGCTCCTATCTGAGCGAGCTGTACCCGACGGCGGTGCGCGGGACGGGGCAGGGCTTCACGTACAACACCGGCCGCGCGGTGGGTGCCGTGTTCCCGACGACGGTCGGGTTCCTGGCCGACAGCTGGGGCGTCGGCGGCGCGCTGGTCTTCGGCGCGATCGGCTACGGCATCGCGGCGCTGGCGCTGCTCGGGCTGCCCGAGACGCGCGGGAAGGAGCTCGCATGAACAGCACGAGCACCGAGGACCGGCCCCTGCTCCTCGTGGACGAGCACGCGCGCGCGTGGAGTCCCGCAGCGGCCCGGGCCCGCTTCCGGGAGGGCCTCACGGGCCCCACGGCGGGGGTCGCGGCAGGCCACACCCAGGTCAACCTGATCTCGGTGCCCGCCGACTGGGCCTACGACATGCTGCTGTTCTGCCAGCGCAACCCCAAGCCCTGCCCGGTTCTCGACGTCACGGACGCCGGCTCCTGGACGACCGTGCTGGCCGATGGCGCGGACCTGCGCACCGACCTGCCGCGCTACCGGGTGTGGCGGGACGGCGAGCTGGTGGACGAACCGACGGACGTGCGCGCGTACTGGCGTGACGACCTCGTGTCGTTCCTCATCGGGTGCAGCTTCACCTTCGAGTGGGCGCTGGGAGAGGCCGGCGTGCCGATCCGCCACGTCGAGCAGGGCCGCAACGTCCCGATGTACGTGACGAGCCGGCGGTGCCGTCCGGCGGGGCGGCTGCACGGGCCGCTGGTGGTGTCGATGCGGCCGGTGCCGCCCCGGCAGCTGGCGGCGGCGATCCGGGAGAGCAGTCTCATGCCGGCGGTGCACGGCAGCCCCGTGCACTGCGGCGATCCCTCCGGGCTCGGCATCGCCGACCTGGGCCGCCCCGACTTCGGGGACCCGGTGGACGCCGAGCCGGACGACATCCCGGTCTTCTGGGCCTGCGGGGTGACCCCGCAGGCGGCCATGACGGCTTCGCGGCCGCCGTTCGCCCTCACACACGCCCCGGGGCAGATGTTCCTCACCGACGCCCGCGACGAGCAGTACCGCGTGGCCTGACAGGAGACACTGGATTCATGGCCTGCATCGACCTGAACGCCGACCTCGGTGAGGGCTTCGGCCGCTGGCGGCTCACCGACGACGAGCGGCTGCTGTCCGTCGTCACCAGCGCCAACGTGGCCTGCGGCTTCCACGCCGGGGACGCCGTCACCATGCGCCGGGTGTGCGAGCTGGCGGCCGAGCGCGGGGTGCGGATCGGCGCCCAGGTGTCCTACCGGGACCTGGCCGGATTCGGGCGGCGCGCGATGGACGTGCCGCCCGCCGAACTGGCGGCCGAGGTCGCCTACCAGATCGGCGCCCTGGAGGTCTTCGCCCGGGCGGCCGGTTCCCGCGTCTCCTACGTCAAACCGCACGGCGCGCTGTACAACCGGGTGGTGCGCGACGAGGAACAGGCCGCCGCGGTCATCGACGGCGTCCTCCTCGCGGACGCCGCCCTGCCCGTCCTCGGACTGCCCGGCTCACGCCTGCTGGAGCTGGCCGGGAAGTCCGGGCTGCCGGTCGTCACCGAGGCGTTCGCGGACCGGGCGTACACCGACGAGGGCACCCTGGTGCCGCGGACCCTGGAAGGCGCCGTGATCACCGAGCCGGACGCCGTGGTGGAACGCTCACTGGGCCTGGCCCTCTCCGGCGGGGTCGTCTCCCGCGCGGGCAGGCGCGTCGAGGTGAGCGCGCGGTCCCTGTGCCTGCACGGCGACACCCCGGGCGCGGTGGAGCTGGCGCGCCGGGTGCGGGAACGGCTGGAGGCCTCGGGCGTCCGGGTGGAGGCCTTCGCATGAAAGTCCTGCCGGTCGGCGACGACGCCCTGCTCGTCGAGGTGTCCTCGGGCGAGGAGGCCGAGGCGCTGCACGCCGAGTTGCTGCGACGACGCGCGGAGGGCTCGCTCTCGGCCCGCGAGATCGTGCCCGCGGCCCGTACGGTCCTGCTGGACGGTCTCGACGCCCCCGCACGGCTGGCCGCCGAACTTACGGCCGCCGAGCTGCCGCCCGCTCCCCCGCGGGGCCACGCGGCCGTCGAGATCCCGGTGCGTTACGACGGCCCGGACCTGGCCGACGTCGCCGCGCACTGGGGCGTCGCGGTGCCGGAGGTGGCCCGTATCCACGCGGCCACCGAGTTCCGGGTCGCCTTCTGCGGCTTCGCACCCGGCTTCGGCTACCTCACCGGGCTGCCACCGCGCTACGACGTCCCGCGCCGGGCCACTCCGCGCACGGCCGTCCCGGCCGGGTCGGTCGCCCTGGCGGGCCCGTACACGGGCGTGTACCCGCGCTCGTCGCCGGGCGGCTGGCAGCTCATCGGCACCACGGACGCCGTGCTGTGGGACCACGCGCGCGTGCCGGCCGCGCTGCTGTCGCCGGGCACGCGCGTGCGGTTCGTCCCCGAGGCGGGGTCATGACGGACCGCGCACTCGCCGTCGTCCGGGCCGGGGCCCTCACCACCGTGCAGGACGGGGGCCGCCCCGGGCACGCCCATCTCGGCGTCCCCCGCTCCGGGGCGCTGGACCGGCCGGCGGCCGACCTGGCCAACCGGCTCGTCGGCAATGCGCCGGAGACGGCCGTGCTGGAGACGACCCTCGACGGCTGTGCCGTACGCCCCCGTTCGCCCGTCACCGTGGCGGTCACGGGCGCGCCCTGCCGGGTCACGGTGGACGGACGGCCCGTCGCCTGGGGCGCGCCGGTGCGCGTGCCCGCCGGGGCGCTGCTGGACGTCGGCCCCGCCGTGTCGGGCCTTCGCGCCTACGTTGGGGTCTCCGGGGGCATCCCGGTCGAGCCGGTGCTCGGCAGCCGGTCGACGGACCTGCTGTCGGGGCTCGGCCCGCCCCCGCTCGCGGACGGGACGGTGCTGCCCCTGGGCCGGCCGGGGGGCGTTCACGCGCGCGTGGACGTCGTCCCGCAGCCGGCGCCCCCGGCCGAGCTGGTGCTGCGGGTGACGCTCGGCCCGCGCGACGGCTGGTTCACGCCGCAGGCCGTCCGTGCCTTCGTCTCCAGCGCCTTCAGGGTGTCCTCCGCGAGCAACCGCATCGGGCTGCGCACGGAGGGACCCGCCCTGGAGCGGGCCCGGCCGGGCGAGCTGCCCAGCGAGGGGATGGTGCTGGGCGCCGTGCAGGTCCCGCCGGACGGCAGACCGGTGGTGTTCCTGGCCGACCATCCGACCACCGGGGGCTACCCGGTGATCGCCGTGGTCCGCACGGCTGACCTCCCGGCCGCCGCCCAGGCGGTTCCCGGCACGCCGGTCCGCTTCGTCGCCGTACGCCGCCGCTGAACCGCCCGGACCCGGCACAGCTGAAGTGGCCCTACGCGCCGCTGAACCACCCGGACCGGTCACGCTGGAGTGGCCCTACGCCGCCGCTGAACCGCCCGGACCGTCACGGCCGACCGGCCGGGGCCGCCGACAGGCCCGCGAGTGCGGCGGACACCGCGGCCGAGGCCCTCAGGTCGAGCCGGGCGCTCGTGCCCCGGGCCCGGTGCCGGAGTTCGTCGGCGGCCAGGGTCAGCAGCTGGGGCAGCAGGTCGGTGCACCGGCGGGCCACCCAGCCGGTGCCGGCCGTGGCCAGCCACCACAGGCTCGCCGACCTGGTCGGATGGGGGAACTCGGGCTCGGCCGAGGGCGCGGGCCCCGTCGCGAGGCCGTGCTCGGCGAGCAGCGTGTGGAAGCGCAGGGCGAGTTGCCGGTGCCCGCGTTCACCGGGGTGCAGCCGGTCCGCGCTCCACAGGGCACGGTCGGTGACCCAGTCGCCTTCGCACGCGTGCAGGTGCAGCGCCTCGTACCGCTGGGACAGGGCGTGCACCACCGTGTTCACGGCCCGTTGCCGCCGGGCCAGCGGGTGGGCGAGAGCCGAGGGCAGGCCCAGCATGGTGCCCGGGTCGGGCAGGCAGGCGGTGAGCAGGACCGCGCCCTGCTCGCGGCAGGCCGCGTACACCCGGTCGAGCCGCGCGGCCACGGCCCCGATGTCGAAGGTGCAGCGCAGGGTGTCGTTGACGCCGACGACGACGGACACCAGGTCGGGCCGCAGCTCCAGCGCGGCCGGCAACTGCCGCTCCAGGACGTCCCGCGTCTGTGACCCGCTCACCGCGAGGTTGATGAACCCGGCCCGCTCCCCGGCGAGCCCGTCCGCGAGCAGCGCGGCCCAGCCACGCCACTCCCCGTCACCGACGGGATCCCCCACGCCCTCGGTGAGCGAGTCGCCGAGGGCCACGAACTTCCGGGGGCCCCCGGGCCGCGGGGGTCTCATGCCACGCCCCGGGGCGCGAACGGCCGGGTGGGACGCACCGGGACGGCCGCGTCGTGCGCGGCGAGAAACGCGTCGACCGCCGCGTCCCACCCGAAGCACTCCGCACGCGCGCGTGCCGCCTCGCGGCGGTCCGCCTCCAGGCGTTCCAGCAGCAGGTCCACGGCGTCCGCGAAGGCCTCCCCGTGGTCCGCCGCGACGGCACCGGCGGAACCGATCACCTCCGACAGGGCGGACGAGGCACTCGCCACCACGGGCGTACCGCAGGCCATGGCCTCCAGGGCGGCGAGCCCGAAGGTCTCGGCGGGCCCCGGTGCCAGCGCCACGTCGGCGGACGCCTGGAGCGCGCCGAGCAGCCGGCGGTCGGAGACGTGCCCGAGGAAGGCGACCGGCAGGCCGCTCTCGCGCGCCCGCTGTTCGAGCCGCGTGCGCAGCGGGCCGTCCCCGGCCACCACCAGCACGGCCCGGCGCCCGCGCCGCCGCAGCGCCCGCAGGGCGTCCAGCGCCGTGCCGGGCCGCTTCTCCACGGACAGCCGCGAACACATCACGAGCAGCGTCTCGTCCTCGCTCGCGTGCCGGGCCCGTGTCTCCGGATCACGCAGCGCCGGGTGCCGCTGCACCAGGTCGACGCCGAGCGGTGCCCGGACGACGTTGCGGGCCCCGATCCGCACGAACTCCCGCTCGGCGAACTCGGTGGTGCACACCACGCGCGCGTAGGTGTGGGCCGTGCGGACGTTGAGAGCGTCGGCGGCGCGCCGGGCGGCTCCCTCGGGCAGGCCCCAGGTGCGCAGTACCCCGTCGGCCGTCTCGTGGGAGACCATCACGGCAGGGACCCTGGCGCGCCGCGCCCACCTGCCGGTCCACCTCAGGGTCGTGCGGTCGGACACCTCCAGCCGGTCCGGTGCGAGCTCCTCCAGGAGCCGGGCCACCCGGCGCTTGTCGGCGAGGACGCGGTAGCCGCCGGTGCCGGGCAGGAGCGGCCCGGGCAGGGTGATCACCCTGCCCTGCTCGGTCTCGCGGTCGCTCATCCGCTCGCCGGGGATCACGAGGACGGGTTCGTGCCCCGCCGCCTTGAAGCCCTTGCCGAGTTCGCGCAGCGCGGTGCGCAGCCCGCCGGACGAGGGGGCGACGAAGTTGGCGAGCCGGACGATCCGCAGCGCCTGGCGGCCGCTGCCGGGACGGAAGTCGCTCATGCCGCCACCGCCGTCCGGCGTCCGGCGAGGACCTGCGTGTAGTGCCCGATCAGCCGGTCGCCCACGGCCGCCCAGGTGCGGCCCTCGACGGTGGCGCGCCCGGCGGCGCCGTAGCCGGCCCGCAGCCCGGCGTCGGCGGCCAGGGACCGCACCGCGTCGCGTACGGCGGCAGCGTCGTGGGGCGGCACGAGCAGCCCGGTGCGCCCGTGCGCGACGAGGTCGAGCGGACCGCCCGCCGCGGGCGCCACCACGGGCAGGCCGCTGGCCATGGCCTCCTGGACCGTCTGGCAGAAGGTCTCGAAGGGGCCCGTGTGCGCGAAGACGTCGAACGAGGCGAAGACCCGGGCGAGGTCGTCACCGGTGCGCCGGCCGAGGAAGACGGCGCCGGGCAGCGCCTGCTCCAGGCCGGGCCGGCTGGGGCCGTCGCCGACGATCACGACCCGGACGCCCTCCAGGCCGCAGGCACCGGCGAGGAGTTCGACCTGCTTCTCGGGGGCGAGTCTGCCGACATAGCCGACGATCAGCTCACCGTTCGGGGCGAGTGCGCGGCGCAGGGCAGCGTCGCGCCGGCCGGGCCGGAACCGCTCGGTGTCCACACCGCGCGGCCACAACCGGACCCGGGGCACCCCGTGGGTCTCCAGGTCACGCAGGGCCGCGCTGGACGGCGCGAGGGTGAGGTCGGCGGCGCCGTGCACGGCGCGGATGCGCCGCCAGGCGGCGGCTTCCCCGGCGCCCATGTACGTACGGGCGTAACCGGCCAGGTCGGTCTGGTAGACGGCGACGGCGGGGATGCCGAGGCGCGCGGCGGCGGCCATGCCACGCACGCCGAGGACGAAGGGGCTGGCGAGGTGGACCACATCGGCACGGTGCTCGACGAGGGTGGCGGCCAGGCGGCGGCTGGGGAGGGCGACGCGGACCTGGGGGTAGCCGGGGAGCGGGAGGGAGGGGACGTGGACGACGGGGCACGGCGCGGAGGCGTCGGGCTTGTTCCCCGGTGCGGGGGCCGGGGCGACGACGACGGGGGCGTGACCGCGATCGACGAGGTGCCGGGCGGTCTGGAGCGCGCAGTGGGCCACGCCGTTCACATCGGGGGGAAAGGATTCGGTCACGATGACGACACGCATACCGGTGTTGTCGCCGCACCGGACGTGGGCGCGTCAACGTGGATCTTTCCGGACGAGGAACGTCCCATGAGCGTTCTGAGGCGCACCCGCGCAGGTCAGGCGGCGTCCATGCCCTCCTGATCCGCGGGACACCCCCTGTTCACCCGGGAGGCGCGAATCCGCCCTGGCATCCCGTCGGGGAGGGGGCCTCAGCGATCACCCCAGGGTCACACGGCGGTCTCCTCGGGACCGATCCTGCTGCGTACGGCCGTCTGCACCTCGGCCTCCTCGGCCGGGTCGGAGGCGAGCCGGCGCAGTCGCTCGACGACGCGGGTGTCTCCGGTCTCGGCGTGCCGGGCGGCGATCTCCCGGGTGGTCTCCTCGCAGTCCCACAGGCACTCGACGGCGAAGCCGGTGGCGAAGGAGGGGTCGGTGGCGGCGAGGGCCCGGGCGGCCCGGCCACGCAGATGGGAGGAGGCCGTCTCGCGGTAGACATGACGCAGTACGGGTGCGGCGCAGGCGATGCCCAGCCGTCCGGTGCCGTCCACGAGGGTCCACAGGGTCGGCGCGTCGGGGCCTTCACCCCGGACGGCCTCGCGTAGCGCCGCGAGGACCAGATCGCGGTCCTGGGCCCCGCCCCGGCAGGCGAGGATCCGCCCGGCGGCGGCGCCCAGCACGTCCGGGCGCCGGGCCCAGCCGCGCGCCCGGTCCACGGCGGCCAGCGAGCGCATCCGCTCGAAGGCGTCCACGGCCGCGTCGACGACGAGCGTCGAGCCGGTGGCCACGGCGCCCTCGATCAGCTCGAGGGCCTCGGGGTCGTTGCCGTCGGCGAGGTACCGCAGAGCCGTGCACCGCGCTCCGTCGGTGCCGTCCTTCGCCGCCTGAACGATCTCGGCCCGGTCCTCGGGCCCGGCCACGGCGGTGAGACAGCGGGCGGCCGGCACATGGAGGGCGGCTCCTCGCTCGATGCCCTGCTGGGCCCATTCGAAGACGGCCTGCACGCTCCAGCCCGGGCGGGGGCCGGAGGGGCGCATCTGCCGCTGCCAGCGGTCGAAACAGCCCGTCTCGTGAGCGGCACGCACACGGGTGGCGACGGATTCGCGCGGATCCTCGGCCCACAGCCGCCAGGGCCGGGGTTCGAAGGCGTCCCGCACGGTGGCGGCCAGCTCGGCATCGCCCTCCGCATCGGCCGGGAACCGGGCGAGGACGGGAGCGGCGAGGGCGCGCAGGCCCGCGTCGTCGTCCCTGAGGGCCAGCTCGTCGAGGGCCCAGGCCCAGTTGGAGCCGTGGGCGGCGTACCTGCGCAGCAGTTCGAGCGCGTCCCGCCTGCCGTAGGAGGCGAGGTGCCCGAGGACGGCCAGGGCGAGCCCGGTACGTGACTCGTCGCTGTCGAGGACGTCCTCGGCGCCGAAGAGATGGGCCTCGACCTCGTCCAGCTCGCCGTTCAGGTCGAGGTAGAGGCGGGCGTAGTAGAGGGAGCGGTTCTCCACCTGCCAGTCGTGGCGGGGATCGCGCAGCACACAGTGGTTCAACGCCGCCAGCGCCTCGGGGCGCGGGGCGGTGAGCGCGTGCAGCGTGCCGTCGCCGCGGCCCCGCTGGAGCAGGCCGAGCAGCGTACCGCTGGGCGCTATGACCGGATCGAACATGGGAAACAGCCTCACATCAAGCGTCGACGCAACCGGGGACGTGTACTACCTGGCCGCGTGACAACACGTCGGAGCGCCCGCCGTTTCCTGCTTGCTGTAGACCATCTGCCTCTGCCTCTCGTCGGTGGCCCTTGCGGACCGCGTCACGGCCCGCGCGGTGCGGCAAAACCTGCCCAACCATCACGTCCGTGAACCACGTCGTCATGATGACTCGGCACTTCCGTCTGCCGCGACCGAAATTTCGGCGGCCCTTTACCGCCTCCCCCGTTTTCGTTGTCGTTCCAGGTCAGAACGGTCGGCTCAGTGCTCGCCGAACAGTTCGAGCAATTCCGTCCGGCCGAACATCCGGGCGGTGTCGACCGCCGAGGGCGTGCCGGCGGACGGGTCGGCTCCGCCCTCCAGGAGGGCCTTGATCACGTCCGTTTCGCCCTTGAAGACGGCACCGGCGAGCGGGGTCTGGCCTCGGTCGTTCACGCGGTCGACCTCGGCGCCACGGTCGAGCAGGGCGCGCACCGCCTCGGAGTGGCCGTGGTAGGCGGCGAGCATCACGAGCGAGTCGCCGCGGTCATTGGTGAGGTTGGCCGGAACACCCGCGTCTACATAGGCCACGAGCGGCTCGGTCTGTCCCCGCCGGGCCAGATCGAAGACCTTGGTCGCCAGCTCCACGACCTCGGGGTCGGGGACTTCGGTCATCGGGCGGACCGCCTCTCCATCACGCATCGCCTCCGGTGCGTACGCCTGCGAGGGCGCAGCCGTACGAGTGAATCGCCAGGGTACTGGCTGGCACCGCACATGACCCGATGTGCTCGAGGTAAAGATCAGCACAGACCCGGACAAGCGCAACAATCCGGCCGCGCCGGACCCGGGACCACTCCACCGCGCAGGGGAAATCGTACGAATTTCACCCAGTTGCACCTTTTATCGTATGGATACAAGCTGTGAGCCTGGAAGTACTCATGGTGACTGTCCCCGCGAACCAGGAGATCTCAAATGATCCTCTCCATCTCAGGCGTGGTCCTGCTCGGCATCGTCGTCTTCATCTTCTTCCGCAAGGACGGGCTGAAGGCGTCGCATGCGGTGGTCGCCATGCTGTTCGGCTTCTACCTGGCGAGCACCGCCATCGCCCCGAGCATCAAGGCAGGCGGCGAGAGCCTGGCGAGCCTCCTCGGCGGAATCAAGTTCTGACGCCCCCACCCCCGTACGCACCCCGCCCGTGCGCACCCCGCCCGTACGCACTCTCTGGAGGCAGAAGTGGCCCGGCGCCCCCTCCCCCGCATTCTGAGCAACGGCAGCGCGCAGCTCGCCCGTAGCCGGGAGCTGGCCCGGACGGCCGCCGACAGTGCCACCGACGTCCTCCACCCGCTGATCACGATCACGCGGGGTCTGCGCCGGCTGGCAGCGGCCGGGCGACGCAGATGGGCCGAGACCCCCAAGGAGCGACGGGGGGCGCTGCTGTTCCTGGTGGCCTCCGTCATCCTGGTCGTGGCGCTGGTGCCGTACGGACCGCTGCTCGCCGCCATCACCCTGATGGCGGCGGCGGCCTGGCAGGGCAGGGAGCGCTCCACGGCGGCGTCGGACGGGCCCGACGAGTCGCAGACCCAGCGGCTGAGGGCGCTGTACGAGGCGCTCGTGCCGTACTTCTCCGCCGCCGAGGACCCCGAGCCGCTGTACTCCCACGGCGGCGCGTGGGACAAGGCCTTCCCCACCTACGCCTTCGACGGCGGCGGCCGGATCTCGCAGCTGGTGGTCCGCTACCCGGCGTACTTCACCGACGGCGAGCCCGAGGCCCGCGCCCGGATCGAGCACCTCCTCGCGGCCAAGTCGGGCCGGGGCCGCGAATACCACTTCACGTGGGACGAGGAGGGCAACCAGTTGACGGTCGGCGTGCTCCTGCCGCTGCCCGTCGACATCGCCGCCCAGCGTTTCGTCACCACCCCGGGCGAGACGGTCCTGGGTTTCACCGACCCCACCCGGGTCCAGCGCACGCTCCCCGTCACCTACGGGGAGCGACAGCGGGACGTACCGCCGGTCGTCTGGCGCACGGGCCTGCGCTCCACCGAGCCGCACCTGCTCGCTCTCGGCCAGCCGGGCAGCGGCACCTCCACCCTGCTGCGGTCCATCGCCCTGCAGGCCCTGCGCCACGGCGACGTGGTGATCGTCGACGGCGGCGGCACCGGCGAGTACGCCTGCCTGACCGGCCGGGACGGCGTCCTGGCCGTCGAGGCGGGGCTCGCCGGGGTCACGGCCGGTCTGGAGTGGGCCGCGACCGAGACCGAGCGCCGCCTCATCGCCGCCAACCGCGCCCACCAGGCGGGCGATCCGCCGCCCGACGACACCAAGCGCCCGCTGTGGATCCTCCTGGACCGGCCGACGGCTTTCACCCACCTGGCCGCTGCCGACGGCCGCAAGGACCCGCAGTCCCTCCTCCAGGTCCCCCTCCGGCACGGCCGCCCGGCGAACGTGACGGTGGTCGTGGCCGACCAGCTGGACTGCGTGGACGCCCTGAGCGATCCGGTACGCCGGCACACCCGCGCCCGTGTGGTCCTGGGTCCGGCCACGGCGGACCAGCTCGAGTCGGTCCTGGGCACGCCCCCGCACACCACGTTGATCGACGAGCTCCCGCCGGGCCGCGGATACGCCCGCCTGGGCACGGGCCCGGTTCACCGCCTCCAGGTCCCGGCCACGCCGAACCCCTACGACGACGCCACGCCCGATGCCCTCTGCGAGGCGGTCCTGGCCCTCCTGCCGCCGCGCACGGCCCCGGCGGACGGGGAGACGATCCCGGAGCAGGACCCGTCGGAAGGAGCGCCGGAACCGGTGCCGACGGAGGGAGAACCGGAGCCGGCGCCGGCGGAAGCACAGTCGCAGGAGGCGGGGCAGGCCCCGGCGAAGGAGCCCCTGGACCCGGTACCGGTCCCCACCAAGGAACCCCTGCCGGACCCGGTACCGGTCCTGACCAAGGAACCCCTGCCGGCCCCGGTACCGGTCCTGACCAAGGAACCCCTGCCGGCCCCGGTACCGGTCCTGACCAGGGAGACGTAGCCGCGGACTGCGTGCCGCTGGGGTGCGCGGCCCCCAGCAGCCCAGGCCGATCCACCCGATCCACCCGGCCCGCCCGGCCCGTCCTACGCCACGAACGTACGGGGCGGCTCCGCGCTGCCCACCGCACCGCTCTCCACCAGACCCGCCGCCGCGGCCAGCCGCACGGCCGCCTCCTCGGCCACCGCGCCGCCCACGGTGAACGGCAGCCGCACATACCCCTCGAACGCCCCGTCCACCCCGAACCGCGGCCCGGACGGCACCCGCACTCCCACGCGCTCCCCCGCCTCGGCCAGCCGCGACCCGGACAGGCCCCCGGTCCGCACCCAGAGCGTCAGCCCGCCCCGAGGCACTTCGAACTCCCACGCGGGCAGCTCCCGCCGCACCGCTGCCACCAGCTCGTCCCGGTTCGCCCGGGCCTGCTCCCGCCGCACCTCCACGGCCTGCTCCCAGCCCCGGGTCCCGAAGAGCCAGTTCACCGCCAGCTGCTCCAGCACCGGCGTGCCGAGATCGGCGTACGCACGAGCGGCGACCAGACTGCGGATCACGTCCGGGGCCGCCCGAACCCATCCGATCCGCATCCCGGCCCAGAAGGCCTTGCTCGCCGACCCCACCGTGATCACGGTGGAGCCGGCCGGGTCGAACGCGCACACCGGCCGCGGCATCCGCACCTCCGGGTCGAGCCACAGCTCGCTCATCGTCTCGTCGGCGATCAGCACCGTTCCGGCGGACCGCGCCGCGTCCACCAGCCGCCTGCGCTGGTCCTCGTCCGCGAGCGCGCCGGTCGGGTTGTGGAAGTCGGCGACGACGTAGGCGAGGCGCGGGGCGGCGTCCCGCAGGACCTGCCGCCAGCGGTCCATGTCCCACCCGGTGAGGCCCTCGGCCATGGCGACGGGCACGAGCCGTGCCCCGGCCTCCCGCATCAGCTGGAGGATGTTGGCGTACGAGGGCGACTCGACGGCGACGCGCTCGCCCCGCCCGGCGAACAGATGGCAGATGGCGTCGATCGCGCCCATCGCGCCGGTCGTCACCATGATCTGCTCGGGCATGGTCGGGATCCCGCGGGCGGTGTAGCGCTCGGCGATCATCGCCCGCAGCGCGGGCAGTCCGGCGGGGTAGTCGCCGTGCGTGTGCGCGTAGGGCGGCAGTTCCTCCAGGGCGCCCTGAACGGCCCGCGTGAGCCAGGGTTCGGGAGCGGGGAGTGCGGCGCAGCCGAGGTCGATGAGGGAGCCCAGGGCCTCCGGCGGCAGGGGCTCGAGACCGCGCGCGGGCAGCGGGTTCCCGGCCGGGACGGCGGTCCAGCTCCCCGCACCGCGCCGGGACTCCAGGAACCCCTCGCTGCGCAACGCCTCGTACGCGGCGGCGACCGTCGTGCGGCTGACGGACAGGGAGAGGGCGAGTTCGCGTTCGGCGGGCAGCCTGGCCGCCACCGCGACGCGTCCCTCGAGCACCAGCAGGCGGATGCCGTCGGCGAGCGCGCGATAGGCCGGCGGCCGGCGCGTGCCCGGGCCCAACGGGCGGTCCTGCTGGGAGCTGAGGAGCCGGGCGAGCTGTGCCGCACCCACGGCCGAGGTCCATTCCGCCATCGAAATCAGTCCACCTTCCCCGGATTGGCCATGGATGGCCTCTCCATCCAAGCCACATGGTGTCATGCAGCAGTCCACCACCACCACTGGGGGCACATCATGGCCATGCAAGGGCGCCTCGCCCGTCGGCTCGTCCAGCTCTACGCGGGTCTCGCGCTGTACGGCGCGAGTTCGGCGCTGCTCGTCCGCTCGGGGCTCGGGCTGGAGCCGTGGAACGTGCTGCACCAGGGTCTCGCCGAGCGGACCGGTCTGTCGATCGGTGTCGTGCTGACCCTGGTGGGCGCGGCGGTGCTGCTCGCGTGGATCCCGCTGCGGCAGCGGCCTGGCCTGGGCACGGTCTCCAACGTGCTGGTCATCGGCATGGCGATGGACGCGACGCTGGCGCTGGCGCCCGACGCGCACGGGCCGGCGCCCCGAATCGCCCTGATGGTGGTGGGGATCGTCCTGAACGGCGCGGCGACCGGCCTGTACATCGCGGCCCGCTTCGGACCGGGACCGCGCGACGGCCTCATGACCGGACTGCACCAGCTCACGGGCGTCTCGATCCGCCTCGTCCGCACGGGCTTGGAGCTCGCGGTCGTGGCGACCGGCTTCGCCCTGGGCGGCACCGTCGGCGTCGGCACCCTCCTGTACGCCCTGGCGATCGGCCCGCTCGCCCAGATGTTCCTGCGCGTGTTCGCCGTCCCCCCGGCATCCGGCGGCAGCACGGCCGTTGCCACCGGTCAACCCCGGGGAGCGATACTGCGTTCGTGACCCCGCGGATACGCCATCCCTACCTCGACCATCCCGGTCCGATCGCCTTCGCCCACCGGGGCGGGGCCGCGGACGGCCTGGAGAACACCGTGCGGCAGTTCCGGCGCGCCGTCGAGGCGGGTTACCGGTACATCGAGACCGATGTCCACACCACTCTGGACGGCAAGCTCGTCGCCTTCCACGACGCGACGCTGGACCGGGTGACGGACGGCGGGGGCCGGATCGCCGACCTGCCGTGGCACGAGGTACGGCAGGCCCGTGTGGCGGGCGAGGAGCCGCTCCCCCTCTTCGAAGAGCTCCTGGAGACCTTCCCCGACGTGCGCTGGAACGTGGACGTCAAGGCGGAGGGCGCCCTGCTGCCCTTCCTCGACCTGGTCGGGCGGACGAACTCCTGGGACCGGGTGTGTCTCGGCTCCTTCTCCGATGCGCGGGTGGTGCGCGCCCAGCGGCTGGCCGGCCCGCGCCTGGCCACGTCGTACGGCACCCGGGGCGTGCTCAACCTGCGGCTGCGCTCCTGGGGGCTGCCGGCGGCGGTGCGCCGCTCGGCGGTGGCCGCGCAGGTTCCCGAGATCCAGTCCGGCATCCAGGTCGTGGACCGGCGCTTCCTGCACACCGCCCACGCGCGCGGGCTCCAGGTGCACGTGTGGACCGTCAACGACGCCGAGACGATGCACCGGCTCCTCGACCTGGGCGTGGATGGCATCATGACCGATCACATCGACACACTGCGCAAGGTCATGGAGGACCGCGGCGTCTGGGTCTGAGGCCCCGGTCACTCCCTTCCGCGCGTTCACGGGGAAGGGAGGGCACGGGTGAGCGACGACACCGTGCGGACACCACCGGCCGACGGGGCCGCGGAGCTGAGACGCGAACAGCGCGGCTGGTACTTCTACGACTGGGCCTGCTCCGTCTACTCGACGAGCGTGCTCACCGTGTTCCTCGGCCCCTACCTGACCTCGGTCGCCGAGTCGGCGGCCGACGCCGAGGGTTACGTCCACCCCCTGGGCATCCCGGTGCGCGCCGGCTCCTTCTTCGCGTACTCGGTGTCCCTGTCGGTGATCGTGGCCGTCCTGGTGATGCCCCTGGTCGGCGCCGCAGCCGACCGCACCGGCCGCAAGAAACCCCTCCTCGCGGCCGCCGCCTACACCGGCGCCACGGCCACGGCGGCCATGTTCTTCCTGGACGGCGACCGCTATCTGCTGGGCGGTGCCCTGCTGGTCGTCGCCAACGCCGCGCAGTCGGTGGCGATGATGCTCTACAACTCCTATCTGCCGCAGATCGCCCCGCCCGAGCAGCGGGACGCGGTGTCCTCCCGCGGCTGGGCCTTCGGTTACGCGGCGGGCTCACTGGTCCTCGTCGCGAACCTGGTCCTCTACACCGGGCACGAAGGCTTCGGCCTCTCCGAGAGCACGGCGGTCCGCATCTGCCTGGCATCGGCCGGCCTGTGGTGGGGCGCGTTCGCCCTCGTCCCGCTGCGGCGGCTGCGCGATCGCGGGACCGCCGGCCGCGAGGCGGCCCTCCCGGGCTTCCGGCAGCTGGCGGCGACCGTTCGCGACATGCGACGCCATCCGCTGACGCTGGCCTTCCTGCTCGCGTACCTCGTCTACAACGACGGCATCCAGACGGTGATCTCCCAGGCCTCGATCTACGGCTCGAAGGAACTGGGCCTCGGGCAGTCCACGCTCATCGGCGCCGTCCTGCTGGTGCAGGTGCTGGCGGTGGCGGGCGCGCTGGCCATGGGCCGGCTGGCCCGGGTGTACGGGGCCAAGCGCACGATCCTGGGCTCATTGGTCGCCTGGACGGTGACGCTGGGGGCGGGGTACTTCCTGCCGGCCGGGGCGCCGGTGTGGTTCTTCGCCCTGGCCGCCGGGATCGGCCTGGTCCTCGGCGGCAGCCAGGCGCTGTCCAGATCCCTGTTCTCCCATCTGATCCCGCCGGGCAAAGAGGCCGAATACTTCTCGGCGTACGAGATGAGCGACCGCGGCATGAGCTGGCTCGGGCCGCTGCTGTTCGGCCTGACCTACCAGCTGACGGGGAGCTACCGGGACGCGATCATCTCGCTGGTGGCCTTCTTCGTTCTCGGATTCGCCCTGCTCTACCGGGTCCCGGTACGGCGTGCGATCGGCGAAGCGGGGAATCCGGTTCCTGACAGGATTTAGCACTCGGAGCGAAAGGGCTGTAGTGTACGCGTTTGGCCTGCCAGGCGTACCGTTACTGCGCGTCAAAGATGCCGAAACGCTGGGTTATATCTGTTATCAGATGTGACAAACCGGGCGCTGGTGGGTACAACAAGGGCGGCTACGACGGCGACGCATGACCCGGAACGGGACCCGGAACGGGAATCTTTACCGCCGACCGGACGTTGACCGGATGACGACGACAGCGACACCTGTCCTGTGGGCGACAAGCCCGGGAGGCACGATTCATGAGTGAGCGAGCTCTTCGCGGCACGCGCCTCGTGGTGACCAGCTACGAGACGGACCGCGGCATCGACCTGGCCCCGCGCCAGGCCGTGGAGTACGCATGCGAGAAGGGGCACCGGTTCGAGATGCCCTTCTCGGTCGAGGCGGAGATCCCGCCGGAGTGGGAGTGCAAGGTCTGTGGGGCCCAGGCACTCCTCGTGGACGGCGATGTCCCTGAAGAGAAGAAGGGCAAGCCCGCGCGTACGCATTGGGACATGCTGATGGAGCGGCGCACCCGTGAGGAGCTCGAAGAGGTCCTCGAGGAGCGCCTGGCGGTGTTGCGTTCCGGCGCGATGAACATCGCTGTTCATCCCCGTGACAGCCGCAAGTCGGCATAGTCCCCCAGGGCCTGGCCCGAACAACAGCGCATCACAAGACCGCGGGCGCCGTACTTCACGTACGGCGCCCGCGGTCTTGTGCATGTCCGCTGCCCGGGTGCGCGGGCCGCAACGGCTGCACGGGCCCGCACGCCGCGACGGCTGCCCGGGGCGCGGGCCGAGGAGCGGCCGCTCGGCTACGCGTTCCCCCGGGGAGGCTCAGTGCGTCAGCGGCGGGCGCGGCGGCTGCGGGGCGTCGCCCGGCTCGTCCCTGATGACCTCGCCCTGGACCACCTTGTCGTCGGGCCGGTGCATGCGGGCCTGCTGGTAGACACCGCCCAGGCTGCCCGCGCCGGCTTCCCGGAGCTTGCGCTCGAAGGTGCGCTCCGCCGAGCGGCTCACGATCTTCTGGACCGGCGGCAGCAGCAGGAGCAGCCCCACCGCGTCCGACACCAGACCGGGGATCATCAGGAGCAGGCCGCCCAGCATCATCAGGCCGTTGCCTTCGCTGTTGGACCGGCCCGCTTCGGGCATCACACCGCTCTGCTGCTGTTGCAGCGTCTCGGAGAGCTTGCGGAAGGCCCGCCTTCCGGCCCGCTTGATGACGACCGCGCCGAGAATGAGACCCGCCAGCAGAACGAGGAAGACCACCAGCCCACTGGTCGCCCCCGCGACCAGGGTGAGCAGCCAGATCTCCAGCACGAGCCACGCGGCGACGCCCAGCGGCAGGAACGTACGCAGGCGGGAGCGCTTGGGCCGGGCAGGGGACAGCGGGGTCTGAGCGCCAGTCGTCATGCCTCCAGTGTGCCTGGCCCCGGCTCAGCGCGGGATAAGGCCGCCATCAGCTGTACCTGTGAGCGGCCACCCCTGAAGCGGTCTGCCGCTACGGCTTCGAGGGCTTGCCGCCGCGACCCGTGACCTTGCCGACCCGCTCCCCCACGCCCCACGCCGTGACACGCCACAGCGCCTCGACGAGGATGTCGCGGCTCATCTTGGAGTCGCCGAGTTCGCGCTCGACGAACGTGATGGGCACTTCGATCACGTGGTAACCGGCCTTGACCGCGCGGCGGGCGAGGTCGACCTGGAAGCAGTACCCCTGGCTGGCGACCTCGTCGAGGCCGAGGCCCTCCAGGGTCTCGCGGCGGAAGGCGCGGTAGCCGCCGGTGATGTCGCGCAGCGGCAGATCGAGCGCCAGCCGGGAGTAGAGGCTGCCGCCCCGGGAGATCACCTCGCGGGACTTCGGCCAGTTCACCACCCGGCCGCCCGGCACCCAGCGCGAGCCCAGCACCAGGTCGGCGCTCTTGAGGGCGGTGAGCAGACGGGGCAGTTCCTCGGGCTGGTGGGAGCCGTCGGCGTCCATCTCGATCAGCACGCCGTAGCCGCGCTCCAGGCCCCAGCGGAAGCCCGCGAGGTAGGCGGCACCCAGGCCCTCCTTGCCCTTGCGGTGCAGCACGTGGACGTGGTCGTCCTCGACGGTCAGCTCGTCGGCCAGCTTGCCCGTGCCGTCCGGGCTGTTGTCGTCGGCCACGAGTACGTGCGCCTCGGGGACGGCCTCGCGTACCCGGCCGACGATGCTCTTGATGTTCTCCGCCTCGTTGTAGGTCGGGATGATCACCAAGGCCGTGCCGAGCGGGCCGAACTTCCTCACCTGGGCTTCTCCCGCGAGGGTTCCGTCGCCGTCGTTCACTGCTGCCCCTTCATGTTCATACGCAGAGGTCCACCATAGTGGGCCCGGCCTGCGATGACGTGACAGGACGTTCGAATCGTGGTGTCGAATCCGGAAGACGGGGGTAAGAGCGCGTCTCCGGGTGCGCGCGTGCGGCGGATGGGGGCCCGGCGCCCTTCGGGCCGACCTGGGATCCGCTGGCTGCGGATCGACCGAAAGCCGTTGTCTACTGAGCGCGCGGGCCCCACCCGGGTCGCACCTCCCCGACCGGCCGGAACGTTCCCTCGGCGCTGTGTCGGCCTGAGCCTGGCTCCCAGTGACGGTGCCCCGGTGCGGCACACCGTCCCTGACCCGGCGACGCCGCGGCGAGTGCTCGGACGTTCCCCGGTCGGGCGTCCGGTGGTGGTGGACTCGGCCGAACCTACCGGCCTCCTGCGGCCGTATGTCAACAGCCGCTCGACCTGCGCATCTCGCGGCAAAGCCCTGGTCAGCGCCGAGGATACGCAGGTCGTGCGACGGGGGCTCGGCGCACGACTTCGTGCGCGCCACCCCCGTAGATCACTCGCCCGGCCGTACGAAGACCGTGCGTCCGCCCACCACGGTGCGCAGACAGACCGGCAGGTCGTGGCCCGGAGTGAGGTCGGGCAGACCGGGGGTGCCGGAGCGGGGGTCCGTCGACCAGCGGGCGACGCGGTCGTCCGGGGCCTGGACGACGAGTTCGCCGGTGCGCCAGACGGCGTAGTCGGCGGGGGCGCCCGGGACCAGAACGCCCGCGTCGTCCCGTCCCACGGCCCGCCAGCCGCCGCGCGTGTGCGCCGTGAACGCGGCGCGCACGGAGACGCGGTGCTCCGGCGTGCGGTGGAAGGCGGCGGCCCGGACCGTGCCCCACGGGTCGAGCGGGGTCACCGGGCTGTCGGAGCCGAAGGCGAGCGGGACACCGGCGCGCAGCAGGGCCGCGAAGGGGTTCAGGCCGCGGGCCCGCTCTGCGCCCAGCCGCTGCGCGTACATGCCCTCCTCGCCGCCCCACAGGGCGTCGAACGCGGGCTGCACGGATGCCGTGAGGCCGAGTTCGGCGAAGGCGGCGACACTCTCCGGGGTGAGCATCTCGGCGTGCTCGACGCGGTGCCGGGCGGCCCGGACCCGGCCGAGCCCGAGCTTCTCGGCGGCGGCGCGCACCCCTTCCACCACGGCGTCCACGGCCGCGTCGCCGATGGCGTGGAAACCGGCCTGCAGGCCCGCCTCGGTGCAGGCCACGACGTGCGCCGCGACCGCGTCGGCGTCCAGGTAGGCGATGCCGGTGTGAGCGGCGTCGGCGTACGGCTGGTGCAGACAGGCCGTGTGCGAGCCCAGGGCGCCGTCGACGAAGAGGTCCCCCGCGGCGCCGGCCGCACCCAGCTCCCGCGCCTTGGCGACGTCCTGCTCGGCCCAGTAGCCGACGACCCGCGGCCCTGGCTCCTCGCCCGCGAGGCGCAGCAGGCCGGTGAAGTCGTCCTCGGAGGAGATCTCCGGTCCGGCGCACTCGTGGAGCGTGCCGATCCCGAGCGAGACGGCGTGCGCGAGCGCGGCGCGCTGGGCGTCGGCGCGCTGCTGCGGCGTGACGGCGGCGAACGCGGCGGCGCGTACGGCGTGATGGGCGTCGGCGGTGAGCGGTCCGTCCACCCGGGTGGCATCGGGGACCAGGTCGAGCAGGGCCGTGGTGACGACGGCCGAGTGGACGTCGATCCGGCTGAGGTAGAGGGGCCGGTGCCCGGTGGCCTCGTCGAGTTCGGCGCGCGTCGGGGGCCGGCCTCCGGGCCAGCGGGCGGCGTCCCACCCGTGCCCGAGCAGCACCCGGTCGTCCGGGCGGGCGGCGGCGAAGTCCCGTACGAGGGCCAGGGCGGCTTCGAGGGAGGGGGCGCCGGACAGGTCGAGCCCGGTGAGGGCGAGCCCCGTGGCGGTGGTGTGCACATGCGCGTCCGTGAACGCCGGAGTGACCAGCGCCCCATCGAGATCGACGACCTCGTCGGCCCCGTCCGCGAAGGCGTCGGCGGCTCCTTCGGACCCCACCCAGGCGATCTGTCCCCGCTCCACGACCATCGCGGTGGCGAAGGGGTCGGCGGGGCTGTGGACCTCTCCACGGCGGAGAAGAACGGTCTTGGGCGGGGCGGTGGACTCACTCATGGAGCACAGTCTCACAGGGGTGGGGGTGACGCCTGAATCAGGGGCGCGGGGAACTGCGCGATCAGCCCGGCACGACCCGCAGCCGCCGAACCACCGTTCAGATCCGCGGCGGTCGCGCCTCGTACGGCGTGGACAGCACCACCGTCGTCCGCGTCGACACCCCGGCCAAGGACCGCAACCGGGCCAGCAGCTCCTCCAGCTCGTGCGGTGTCGCCACCCGCACCTTCAGGATGTAGTTCTCGTCGCCCGCGACGCTGTGGCAGGCCTCGATCTCGGGCACGCCGGCCAGCCGGTCCGCGATGTCGTCCGGCGCACTGGGGTCGAACGGTTTCACCGAGATGAACGCCGTCATCGGCAGCCCGACGGCCTCCGGGTCGACGACCGCGGCATAGCCCCGGATGACGCCCCGCTGCTCCAGCCGCCGCACCCGCTGATGCACGGCCGACGTGGACAGTCCCGTGGCCTTGCCCAGGTCGGTGTAGCTCATCCGCCCGTCCTTGACGAGCAGCTGCACGATCTGTCGGTCCAGCTCCTCCATGACGCAAGAACCTACAGGGCGGTTGATCTCCTCCGATACCTGAGCGCCCCAGGTCATGCCCGGTTCGTGATGTGGCCGGAAAGCCGACGGTCAGCCGTCCGGGGGACAAACGCACCGCAGTGGACACCCGCGCGGAGTATGTGACGAACGCCACAGGGCTCGAACAGCCTCCGTGATGTTCTCGTGATTACCGCCCAGGGGGGACGGGAAGTGCTTGCTGTGGTCGAGGCCGCAGTGCCTGATACGGCCCAGCCCGAGGGGGAGAACCCAATGCAGAGTCTTAAGCGCCCTGGTCGCACCGCACCCAAGCGGCAGCTCGTCGTCGAGCCCGAGCCGGAGGGCGTCGAACGCGACGCCTACGACGACGAACTCGACGACTACGACACATTCGAGATGTTCCGGGTCGTCTGCCCGGACTGCGCGCAGCCCATCGCCCTGCTGGCGGACGAGGAGGTTCTGCCGGAGCACGCGCTGTGCGCCTCGCCGTGGAACCCCTTCGGGCTGACGGTCTGCGCCGGAACCGGCCGCAGCGCCACGGACGCCCGTCCCGCGGACGAGTCCGTGGAACCCCAGGAGCAGGACACCGCCCTGCTGTTGACGCTCCCTCAGGGCCTCGACTGGCGGACCCAGCCCTTCTCGCACGTCGGCGGCCCGGGCTCGCGCCCGATCAGGGTCCCGGTCATGCGTCGCGCGGCCTGAGCGCGGGCCGTTCCTCCCGCCGCTTCCGTTTCGCCACCGCCCCGCACCATGGCTCCGGCAGACCGCCGTGGTGTGGGTCCGGTGCGTCCCGGCACGCGACGCGCGGCGACCGAGGAGGGCGCCGCGCGGCCGGCACGAGGTGACCGGTGCGCACGGGGATCCGGACGCCTCTGAACGCACGCCCGATTCCACACACCGGTGACCTGTCCGGGCTTTGCCGCGTTGCCCTGGTATGACCCCCATCTCCTCAGCGACCGGGCGTCAGCGCCTCCTGTACGTCCCGCCGCCCGCAGAATCGGTTCGGCCGGCTCCGCCCCGCTATCAGGACCCGCCGATCTACCGCGACTTGATGCGGACCTGGGCGGAGGGCGGCCGCACCCTGCCGGGTCGGCACGACCCGGAGTGGATGCGGCTCGCGGCCCCGTGGCGGGGCCTCGACCAGTTCAGCGTCCCTCTGGACCCACGAGATGGCGGGCGATGACCATCCGCTGGATCTGGTTGGTGCCCTCCACGATCTGCAGCACCTTGGCCTCGCGCATGTAGCGCTCGGCCGGGAAGTCGGCGGTGTAGCCGTAGCCGCCGAGGATCTGCACGGCGTCGGTGGTGACGCGCATCGCCGTGTCGGTGCAGTGCAGCTTGGCCATGGCGGCCTGCTTGGCGAAGGGCCGGCCGGCGTCCTTCAGCCGAGCCGCCGCGAGGTAGAGCGCACGGCCCGCCTCGATCTGCGTCGCCATGTCGGCGAGCATGAACCGCAGCCCCTGGAAGTCGGCGATCGGCTTGCCGAACTGGCGCCTCTCGGCCGCGTAGGCCACCGCCTCGTCGAGCGCCGCCTGGGCCACGCCGATCGCGCACGCCGAGATGCCGAGCCGCCCCGAGTCGAGCGACGACAGGGCGATCGCGAAGCCCTGCCCCTCCTCGCCGATGCGCCGGTCGTCGGACACCCGGACGCCGTCGAAGTGAACCTGCGCGGTGGGCGAGCCCTTCATGCCCATCTTCTTCTCGGGCGGGGCGGCGCTCAGGCCCTTCGCGTCGCCCTGCACCAGGAAGGCCGTGATCCCGCGCGGGCCCTCCTCGCCGGTGCGGGCCATGACCGTGTAGAAGTCGGCGATCCCGCCGTGGGTGATCCAGGCCTTGGTGCCGGTGATCACCCAGTCGTCACCGTCCCGCACGGCCTTGGTGCGCAGGGCGGCCGCGTCCGATCCGGAGTGCGGCTCGGAGAGGCAGTAGGCACCCAGCAGGCCGCCGCCGAGCATCGCCGGCAGGTGCTCGACCTGCTGCTCCTTGGTGCCGTACGCGGCGAGCGCGTACGAGGCCAGGGAGTGCACGCTGACGCCGAGACCGACGGTGAGGCGGGCGGCGGCCAGCTCCTCCAGGACCTGGAGGTACACCTCGTAGGGCTGATCGCCACCGCCGTACTCGGAGTCGTACGGCAGGCCGAGCAGTCCGGAGCGGGAGAGCAGGGTGAACAGCTCACGCGGGAAGCGGCCGGCGTCCTCCTCCTCGGCCGCCTTCGGGGTGATCTCCTGCTGCGCGATGTCGCGCACGAGCGAGATCAGGTCCCGGGCCTCCTCCGTGGGCAGTTGTCGGTCCACCGGCTGCGGGGCGCGGTCGGGCATGGCGACGCTCTCCTCCCTGTCGGGCACTGGCGGACGGGCCCATGGGTGGGGGCGGCGCCGCCGGGTCGATCTGGTGCCTTGCCGATGCTTGCAGTCCCGGGTCTCGGAAGCTGCTGACCAGCGGCTGTGCGCTGTGAGTATGCCCGATCGGAGGCATCCCGTCACCAGTTAACGACCGCTTACTTCAAGAAATGGCCGAGCATGTCCCGAGCGGCGAAACCGGTCCGAACCATTGACCCAACTGGTCTAGTCCTCCTACTGTTTCGCTCCACCGATTCACCGCGTTCATGCCAATCGGGGCGCGTTCCCTGGCCGGCGCGGGCACCTCCGCCTCCGCGGCGACCTCGGCTCAGGAGGCCGCCCCGTTCGAAGGCCGCTCCCGGGGATGTGCCGGTGGGCAGGCCGAGGGTGGCGACGGCCGGGGTGGAGTGGTGCGATTCCTTCACGCCCTGCGACAGATCCTCGCCGACTACGCGGGAAAAGCCTTCGCCGTGGAAACCTGGTCCCGGCATGATTCCCAGCGTGCATGAAGACGAGGGCTGTCGCGGGCGCGCGCGGTACACGCTGACTGAGGAGGAGCACGGGCGTGCCTGGGGCGTCTGCGCCGAGGTGGAAGGGCTGTTCGGGGAGCCCCAGCGGGGGACCTACGAGCTGTTCGGCTGGGTTGCACAGGCAGAAGTGCGCGGTTGGGCCGGCGACCGAGTGTGGCTGGTGCCGGACGATGAAACGCTCGATGCCTGGCTGCTGGAAGACGCGGAGAGCATAGGCCAGCCCCTGGGGACGGACAGTCTCGTACTCACCGGCCTGGACGACTACGAGGGCCCACCCGAGGGACACAGGGGTCGAGTTCGCGTGCACGACGGGCACCGCTGGCTGGGCTCCTGCCGAGAATTCGCCCGCGTCCTGCCGCCCGAACAGTCGGCGCCCCCGCTCGTCCTGCGGGGGCTCGCGCAGGGTGATCAGCTGCGGGCGGCACTGATGAAGGGCACCAGGCGGGCGCTGGACCTGGAGCGGGCCGCCCTGGAGATACAGGACGACCAGGGCGAGCCGCTCACCGAACGCCTGCTCTGGGCCAGAGTCAGCGCCTGGCGCCCATCCTCCTACGGGACGGATCGGATCGACCTGGAGCTCGACGGAGAGCTCTTCACGCCCGTTCCCGAATACGCCCGGGCCATCTGGGAGCGGTGGTTCGCCGGGCCGCCGGACACCCAGGGTGCCTGGGCCTGCCTCGACACCCGGCGCCGCGGAGCCTGGCTCGACCTCGTCCGAGAGCGGGCCTGCCGGCGCACCCACCGTGACCGGCCGGCCGGTCACGCCTACGCACTCGACGGCCGACACGTCACCGACGAACCGGGCCTCTACCTGGCGCTCGGCGAGGCGGTGAACGGTCCGGGCGGCTACTTCGGCGGCTGTCTGGCCGCCCTCGACGACTGCCTGCGCGGCACCTTCGGCTACACCGCCCCCGCAACCCTGCTCTGGCGCGAGGCCGCGACAGCACGCGAGCACCTGTCCCAGGCCCTGACACCGGACGGCCGGCCCTACGACCTGTTCGGCGTGGTCCTCGACGTCCTGGCCCAGGGCGGCATGCGCGTCACCCTGGCGTGAGCCGACCCGGCAAAGCTTGCCGCCTCCCGCTCACAAGTGAGGTCGTCCTCCCCACCACGGCGGATGGGTCAGTCGAAGATACGAAGGTCGATGTCAGCCTGGCAGTGGGGGCATGCGGGAGTCCGGAGGCCAGGAGGCGGCGGGCTTCGTCGCGGTCGATGGCGCGGCGGGGGTTGCCCGCGGCGTAGCGGTCGCCGGCGTGGACCCGGGGGGGCGGGCACGTCCGGTGCCGATGCCGAGCTGGACAATCCGCTCCGGTCTGGCCGGCCGGATGCGCTCGCGTTCGGCTTCGCGCCGCTTGGCGGGCTCATCGAGTGCCGGTGCAGGGCGGTTGGTAGGGGTGCATCGGGTACAGGGCGGTTTCCTGGGAGGTCATGGGGGTGCCCGCGAGGTGGCAGATCTGATCTGCGAAGCCGGTTACGTCGGTCTGCCAGGGCTGTACCCGGCGGCCGGCGGTGGTGATGAGGACGGTCGTCCCGTCGTGGGCGAAGGCGCCGAGACCCTCGTCTTCCGTGCGTTGCCCGTAGACCCTCTCGGCCGTGGCGGCCACAGCGCCACGGATGCCGCCGGTGCGCCCGTAGCCGGCCACGGTGAGCACACCATCGCTGCGCTGCTGCCAGGTCGCGCGCAGGGCATGGGCGAGCAGCGGCAATGCGCCCACGCCGCAGCCGGGGTCATCACCGGCCGTGTCGGTACCGGTGCCGAGGTCGCGCAGCAGGATCTCGGCGAGGCCGGGCTCCAGAGTCAGTCCCGCCGCTGCGGCGGGTTCGGTGATCGCCGAACGCAGCTCGTCGGCCGTCATCGGGCCCAGCGGCATGGACCTGGCCCGAAGGGCGGTGAGCAGGCGAGCGTGAACCAAGGCGTGCCCGTAGAAGTCGGCCCGCATACCGATGGCCACCGGCAGACCCCGGCCCGCCAGGTGGCACACCTGGTCGATGAACGCGCTGCGTTCGGTTGCGTCGGCGCAGAGCGTGAACACCTCCTCGAACTGGTCGACGATGACCAGGGCGTAGCTGTCCAGCGGCCGTGCGGCGTCGTGGCGGCGCAGCTCGGCCACAGGGTGAGAGGTGGGCGTGAGGTAAAGCACCGCCGGAGTGCCGGGACGACGGGCAGGCAGGACACCACGGGGCACGGCGGGTGCCAGGCCGGCCCGCAACAGCGAGGACTTCCCCGCCCCCGACGCGCCGACCACCATCAGCGGGTGGCCCGCGGTCGCGGAGTCCCCCAGTAGGTTCAGCAGTTCGGACAGGGGCCGGTCACGGCCGAAAAACCACCGCGCGTCCTCCGCGCGGAAGGACATCAGCCCCGGATACGGGCACTCCCCGGGCCCGGGCCCCGCTGCCAGTGCCAGCAGCTCGCCCTCGGCGCGCAGCGCCTGATCGCACACGCGGGCGAACTCTTCGCTGGGGCGCTTCTCCCCGTTCTCCACTCGGCTGATGTGGCCCCGGCTGTAGTGGATCAACGCCGCGAGTCGAGTGAGCGACAGTCCCGCCAGGCCCCGGCGCCGGCGCAGTTCGGTGCCGAAGGTCTTTTCACTGGGCTCCCCCGCACCGGCTGCCCCCTCGCTGTGCTTGATCCCCACCGCCGCCCTCGTCCGCTCGCGCGCTACGGAGCCGTAGCCGCGCTCCGAATGAACAGCTCCAGAACCTAGCGCGCCCCATTGTGACGATCCAAATGCACTCAGTGATAACGCCAGGTCGGCGGGTGTTGTCCGGCTCAGCCGGATGGGGCAACGGACAACCGGTTCCGCAGCCGGTCCCGGCTGCCGAAGCATCAGGGCACCGGCCGACCGCGCCGACCCGTCCGGCCCGGCGACGACGACAGGTCGGCCGCGTAGCGGGTCTGCCCCGGACACCTGGTGCCCGGACACCGCCGCGCTACGGGACCAGAACAGGAAGAGAGAACCCCATGTCCAGAACCACTCCCATGAACGCCGACCAGATGTTGGCGGCGTTGCGCGCCGAAGGGCTTCGCATCACCGAGCACCCCGGCTGGCGCAGTCACCACCGCCCCGGCCGTCCCTGGGGGCCCATGAACGGGGTCCTGATCCACCAAACAGGAGGCAACCCGCCCTCCGACCTCAACGTCGTCTGGGCCGGACGCGCCGGGCTCCCGGGCCCACTCTGCCACTCGTACCTCGCGAAGAACGGCATCGTCACCATGATCGGTAACGGCCGCGCCAACCACGCCGGCGCCGGAGACGCCGAGGTCTACCGCCAGGTCGTCCGCGAGAACTACGGTGCCCGGCCCTCCCGCCCGGTGAAGGACACCGTCGACGGCAACACCCACTTCTACGGCCTGGAGATCTCCAACCCGGGCAAGGGGCAGGCATTCCCGCCCGCCCAGTACCAGGCCGCGGTGCGGTGGGCAGCCGCGATCTGCCGCCACTACGGGTGGACCGCGAAGAGTGTCATCGGCCACAGCGAATGGACGAAGCGCAAGGGCGACCCGAACTTCTCCATGGTGCAGTTCCGCAAGGACGTGCAGGCACGGCTCCAGCACCGGGGAGTCGCCACCTCGGCGGCGGAGCCGGAGGACGCCTGCGCGCCCGTGCCTGAGGCCGAATCCGCGACGGCTCTCATCGGGGACGCGATGACCGATCTCCCGTAGCTTCGGCGAACATCCACTGGGAGCTGCTCGGAGGGTGAGGTCTCGTCCGGTCAGGTCTGACCGGACGAGACCTCACCGGTTCGCGACCGACGGCAAGGCGATCAGGTAGGGCAGGGACAGGGGCGGAGGGGCCGGGACGGCCCCTCCGCCCCTCGTTCACAGGCCCCGGCGCGCGGACTGCGGGGCCGGGTGGGCGGGGTCGAGTTCCTCGATCGCGCGCAGGGCGCCGCCGAGGGTCTTCACCAGCAGCTCGCACATGGTGCCGCGGGGCAGTTCGGGACGGTCGATCCATTCGAGCGTGGCGCCCTCGACGCTGCACACCCAGGACAGCAGACCCATCCGTGCCAGCGGTGTGATGTCGACGCGGCCGTACGCACCCTCGGCGATGGTGGTCACGACGGCCTCGCGCACGCCGTCGCGAATGGCGTGCACCTCGGTGTCGAAGCCGACGCCGCCGCTCACGATCGTGCGGTACGCGGCCTGGTTGTACTCGGCGTAGCGCAGATAGCTGTCGATGGTGCGCTGGACCCGGTCGACGGGGGGCAGTTCCGGACCGCTCGCCGCGAGGGTGAGCAGTTCGGTGACGGAGTCCTGGACGATGGCCAGGTAGTAGCCGCGTTTGGACTGGAAGTAGTAGTAGATCAGCCCCTTGGCGACGTGCGCCTGCCGGGCGATGTCGTCCATCGACAGGGCGTCGTACGACGTGTCGGCGAACAACCTCCGCCCGATGGCGATGAGTTCGGCACGGCGCGCCATCGAGCGCTCGGTGCCGCGGACCCTGGGGCGCGCGGCAGGCTGGGGGCTGATATTCAATTTCGACCCTGGTCTCAACGGGCGGGGTGGGACCTCCGCAGTATGGCAGGCCTCACCGCCGGGCCGTGGGTCAGGTCACAGCAGCCCGAGCCGGGTCACGAGCATCGCGACGACCACGACGAGGACCCAGCCCATGAGGTGCTCGACGATCTTCGGGCCGTCGTCCCGGGGGCCGCCGGTGCGGGCGCGGTGGGCGGTGGCTGACTGTGCGGTCATGGCTTCTCGCTGGGTCGGTGGTGCGGACGGAATCCCCCGCCGGTTCCGTCCACCTTGCCACCCGAAACGGCTTTTGCGGCCGTAAGCTCGGTCACACGCGCACGCCCACGGCCCCCAGTGCCGTGCGCTGGGCCGCGTTCGGGCGGGCCGGGAAGTACAGGTAGCAGACCCCGCCGGTGCCCGAGACCACCTTGCCGGAGGCGTTGTACCGCTTGGTCCGGAGCCAGATGTTCTCCCACTCGCGCCGCCGGTAGACGCGCCGCACGGCCTCGTTGGTCGCCGAGAAGGGGTCGTTGGCGATCACGTCACCGTCGGCGGTGAAGCCGACGACGGTCATCAGGTGCCCTGCGGTGCCGTACCCGGCGCCGGTCAGCTCCTCCTTCAGGAACGACTGGGACGTTATGGCCGGGATGCCCGCGGCGATCAGCGTCTCCAGTTCGGTGAGCGAGCCGAGCCGGGTGACCACGCCCTGGAGGTCCTTGAACGTGGCCGCGTAGGCGGCGTTGAAGGGCCAGTTGCCGCAGCCCGCGTACTGGTGGTCGTAGGTGAAGCGGGCCGCGTGGCACACCTGGGGGTCGTCGTACGCGGGATCGACCCAGGCCAGTTGCGCGGCGGTGAGCCGGCCGCCCCAGTACTCGATGACCATCTGGGACGAGGTTGGGCTGCACCAGGCCTCGCCGCCGTTGTCGTACTCGGGGTACCGGCCCTTGTGGATCTCCTGCGAGTAGCGCGGGACGGTCAGCTCCTTCGCGAGTCCGGGTGCGGACGCCGGGACGGTGAAGCGGTCGGGCACGTCGGAGCCCATGGCGCCGAGCCGCCATACGGTGGGGGTGGCCTTGGTGCCGGGCTTGCGGTGGAGGGTCAGGCGCAGCCGGTAGGAGGCCAGACGCAGGCCGGTCGACGGGTCGTCGATCGCCAGCGTGTCGGTCCAGACCGTGCTCTTGGTGTCCTTCTGGTCGTCGACCGAGGTGCGGCGGATGTCCCGGTCGCCGGCGGCCCAGCGGCCCATGACGTACCAGGGCGTGCTGGAGCCGTCGGTGTAGGTGCCCTTGATCTCGGCCTGGATCCAGGTGCCGGCCGGAGTGTGCGCGTTCCACGAGACGATCGCCTCGGTCGCGGGAACGGCGAGCCGGTGCACGGGGGACGTCCAGGTGGCGTACTCCCAGGCGGCGGTGGTGCCGGTGTGCGGGTCCGTGTGGTCGACCGTCCCGGCGGGCTTCGCGATGACCACGCCGGGGCGGGTGCCCGCGACGGCCCGGGTGCCCTTGGCCGTGCCGCCGGACCAGTCGCCGTACGAGACCCAGAACCTGTTGTCGACGGTATGGGCCGGGACCGCCCGGGCTGGGTCTGCGGTGTCGGTCGTCATGAGGGCCTCGGGGTCGGCGGCCGCCGGGCCCGCGCTCGCGGTGACGGCGGCGGCGACCGCGGCGGCCAGGACGTTTCGGCGGGACGGCTGTTCGGCTCTGCGCATGGCGGGGCCCCCGGATGTCGGAGTCGGGCAGGTGCGGAGCAGGTCCGTGCACGGCGGTTCACATCCGTGCGTGCGCCACATATGAGCACAGGCGGCCGTGTCCTGCCAGCACTTCGACGCGCGCCGCGCCCACCAATATTGGCGTCGACCAGTGGCGCCCTCGGCAGACACCGTCGTTAGAGTGCTGAGCGAGATGAATCCGCCCTTCCGCCCCGCGCCCGGCCCCGCCGTCCGTGATCTGGCTGCCCGGATCCGCAGCCTCTCCCCCGCCTGCGGCCCGGTCCGGCTCGTGGGGGTCGACGGGCACGCCGGGTCCGGAAAGAGCACGTTCGCCGAGCAGCTGGCCGCGGCGCTGGACGGTGCGCCGGTGCTGCGCCTCGACGACGTCGCCAGTCACGACGCGCTGTTCGACTGGACCGGCCGCCTGCTGGACCAGGTGATCGAGCCGCTCGCCCAGGGCAGGACCGCCCACTACGCCCCCTACGACTGGCGAGCCCGCCGCTTCGGCTCCCCGCGCTCGCTGGCGCCCGCGCCGGTGATCCTCGTCGAGGGTGTCGGCGCGGGGCGCCGTGCGCTGCGCCCGCACCTGGCCCTGCTGCTGTGGATGGAGCTGCCGCGCGAGGAGGCCTGGGCGCGGGGCCGGTCCCGGGACGGGGAGGAGCAGCGGGAGTTCTGGGACGGATGGGTCCCCGCCGAGCGCCGGCATTTCGCCGACGACCCTTCACGGCCGTTCGCCGACCTTCTGGTACGGCAGCGGGAGAAGGGATATGAGGTGCTCGCGGGACCTGCGGGGGCCGTTGGGCCGGACCAGCCCCTCACGCACGGTGACGAACCGCCCGCGGTGTGCTGAACCTGTGAAAGGCCTTGCGGGACAACTTGCCGGAGTGCTCCAACTCGGCTTGACCGCTGGGCCGTACAGGTCTTACGTTCTCAATGTGCGGCATCGGAGCCGCCCACAGACGCGAAGCCCCCGGTTGTTCCCCCGTGATCGGGGGCTTCGTTCTGTTCTCTTACGGATTTCCGCCCGCCGCGTGACGCCGAGCGCTCACCCTGGGTCACCGCGCACGCGCCTGCCGCATCCGCTCCCACCTCGCCGAACGGCCCGTGCGGCACCCTACGGGCGCGCCGCCCCCGAAGGTACGATGCCCTCGTCGCGACCTACGGACGGTTGCTTCGCGCACGGTGCAACTCCGGTCCGTGGCACAGCGGTTCGAGAGCAGGGCAGCCGGCTGGGGGACGGCTCGTTGGCATACCGACGGGGGCACGGTTCGTGGGGGACGTGATGGACTTCGGCACGCAGGGCCCACAGGCCCCGGCCGACCTCGCCTGGCTGCGAGGCGTGGACGCCTACACCATGGGCGCGTATCCGCAGGCGGAGGAGGAGTTCCGGGCCGCCGTGCGGATGGACTCCGGGATGGCCGACGCCTGGCTCGGGCTGCACGCGCTGCGCGTCGAGACGACGACCGCGCTGCTGCGGATGTTCCGGCATCGGGACCGTTTCGGCGAACAGCGCTCCCGCTACCACCGCACGCTCAACTCCTGGTACTGGCTGGGCTGGTGGGTGCAGCCCGTACTGGAGAGCCCCCGCGACCTGCTGCTCGCGCACGCCTCCCACTGGCTGGACGGCCGTCACGTCCCCGAGCTGGACCGGGCCCTCGCCGGACTGCCGCCCGTGGACACCGACCACCAGGTCCGCTTCCTGCACTCCTGCCGCGCCTATCTGGTCAAGGACTGGGAGCAGCTGGTCCGCCACACCGATCCGCTGCTCGACGATGCGATGCTCGGCATCGAGGCGGGCCTGTTCGGCGGTATGGCCCGGGTGCGCCTTGAGATGTACGGCCAGGCCGAACCCCTGCTGTCCGCCGCGCTGATGCGCTGTCGCAGCGAGCAGCCCCAGCGCAAGGAGCTGCGCTACTGGCTGGCCCGGGCGCACGAGGGCACCGGCCGCAGTGCCGCGGCGCTCCCCCTGTACCGGGCCGTGCACCGCGTCGACCCGGCCTTCATGGACACCTCCGCCCGGCTCACCGCCATCGCCGAGGGCGACGGGTACGACGAGGTCACGGACCTGGCGGCGATCACGCTCACCGGGGCGGGCCAGGACGCCGTGGACGGTCCGGACGGGTTCGATCCGCCCTTCGGCCTCGAGGGGCGCGATCTGCGACTGCCCGACCCCGAGCCGCCGATCGCCCCTCTGCCTCCGGTGACCGGCCCGCCGGTCCGCGAGCGGATGGGCCCCGCTCCGTCCCTGCCCGCGGGGCCCACCGACCCGGCGTTACTGGAGGAGGCGCTCGCCGAGCTCGAACGCATGGTGGGCCTGGAGCCGGTGAAGCGCCAGGTCAAGGCGCTGTCGGCGCAGTTGAACATGGCCCGGCTGCGAGCCGGTCAGGGCCTCCCGGTCCAGCCGCCGAAACGCCACTTCGTCTTCTCCGGCCCCTCCGGCACCGGCAAGACCACCGTCGCCCGCATCCTCGGCCGCGTCTTCTACGCCCTCGGGCTGCTCGGCGGCGACCACCTCGTGGAGGCCCAGCGGGCCGACCTGGTCGGCGAGTACCTCGGGCAGACGGCCGTGAAGGCCAACGACCTGATCGACTCGGCCCTCGGGGGCGTCCTCTTCGTCGACGAGGCTTACGCGCTGTCCAACTCGGGCTACGGCAAGGGGGACGCGTACGGCGACGAGGCTCTGCAGGTGCTGCTGAAGCGCGCGGAGGACAACCGGGACCACCTGGTGGTGATCCTGGCCGGCTACCCGGAGGGCATGGACCGCCTGCTCGCCGCGAACCCCGGGCTGTCGTCCCGTTTCACCACCCGCGTCGACTTCCCCTCGTACCGGCCGCTCGAACTCACCGAGATCGGCAAGGTGCTCGCGGCCGAGAACGGCGACCTGTGGGACGAGGAGGCCCTGGACGAGCTGCGGTCCATCGCCGGGCACGTGGTGGACCAGGGGTGGATCGACGAGCTGGGCAACGGGCGGTTCCTGCGGACGCTGTACGAGAAGAGCTGTGCGTACCGGGATCTGCGGCTGTCGGTGTATCCCGGGGTGCTGGGCCGGGAGGATCTGGCGACGCTGCGGCTACCGGATCTGATGCAGGCGTACGGGGAGGTCTTGTCGGGGCGGGGGCCGCAGGATCCGTCGGCGATGTGAGTTCGTCGGCCGCGGGCCGGTGGGGGGCTGGTCGCGCAGTTCCCACGCGCCCTGGGTGGGTGCCGTACCCGGGGCGCGGGGAACCGCGCGACCAGCCCCCACGCGCCCGCAGCCACGGTGCTAGGTCGCCAGCACCTCTTCACCGGACCTCGGCTCGGTCAGCTTCACCTCGCGCACCTGACGATGCGCGGGATCCCGCACCTCCCCCACCAGCAGCTCCAGCACATCCTCCAGGGCGACCAGTCCGAGCACCTTCCCGGACGCGTCGGCCACCTGGGCCAGGTGCGTCGCCGCGCGCCGCATCACGGTCAGCGCGTCGTCCAGGGGCAGCTCGGGCCGCAGGGTCGTCATGGGACGCCACAGGTGCTGCGGCACGGCCCGGTCGGAGTCCTCGAGGTCGAGGACGTCCTTGACGTGCAGGTATCCCATGAAGGCCCCGGTGTCCGCGGCGACCGGGAACCGGGAGTAGCCCGTGCGGGCCGTGAGCTCGACGATCCGCCCGGGGGTGACCGCCGGGCTGACCGTCACCAGCGACTCCCGCTTGAGCAGGACGTCCGTCACCGGGCGGGAGCCCAGCTCCAGGGCGTCCTCCAGGCTCTCGGCCTCCTCGGGGTCGAGCAGGCCCGCCTGGCCGGCGTCCTCCACCAGCCGGTTGAGCTGTTCGCTGGTGAAGACGGCCTCGACCTCGTCCCTGGGCTCGACGTGGAAGAGCCGCAGGATGCCCTGCGAGACGGCGCCGAGGGCGGCGGTGATGGGCTTGCAGAAACGTGCGAACCAGACCAGGCCGGGGCTGAGCCACAGCGCGACCTTCTCGGGGGCCGCCATCGCCAGGTTCTTCGGGACCATCTCGCCGATGACGAGGTGGAAGAAGACCACGGCGGCGAGGGCGATGACGTAGGTCAGCGGATGGATCATGCCGTGCGGCAGGTGGATCCAAGCGAAGACCGGCTCCAGCAGGTGCGCGACCGTCGGTTCGGCGACCGCGCCCAGCGTCAGCGAGCAGATCGTGATGCCGAACTGGGCCGCCGCCATCATCTGCGGCAGCCGCTCCAGCCCGTAGAGGACCTGCCGGGAGCGGGCCGTGCCGAGCGGTTCGATCTGGCTGCGGCGGACCGAGACGAGCGCGAACTCGGCGCCGACGAAGAAACCGTTGGCGAGCACGAGCAGCGCGGCGAAGAGAAGCTGGAGCACGCTCATCGGGCGGCCTCCGCCATGGAGACCACCGGGGCCGTCCGCACCAGCCGGACCCGTTCCGCGCGGTAGTGGCCGACCTGGCGCACCGACAGGCGCCAGCCGGGCAGCTCCGCCTTGTCGCCGACGGCCGGGATACGGCCCAGCAGGTCGGCGATCAGGCCCGCGACCGTCTCGTAGGGGCCCTCGGGCACGTCGAGGCCTATGCGCAGCAGGATGTCGACCCGGCAGCTGCCGTCGACGTCCCAGGCGGGCCTGCCGTCCTCGGGCGGCGCGGCGGCCAGCTCGGGCAGGTCGTGGCCGTCGTGCTCGTCGCGGACCTCGCCGACGATCTCCTCGACGATGTCCTCCAGCGTGACGACACCGGCGGTGCCGCCGTACTCGTCGACGACGACCGCGATGGGCTGTTCGCTGCGCAGACGGGTGAGGAGCGGCCGTACGGGCAGCGTCTCGGGGACGAGCAGCGCCGGGCGGGCGATGTGTCCGACGGGGGTGCGCAGCCGGTCCTGGACGGGGACGGCCAGGGCGTCCTTGAGGTGGGCCATGCCGACGACCTCGTCGATCTTCTCCCGGTAGACCGGGAAGCGGGACAGGCCCGTGGCCCGGGTCAGGTTGACGACGTCCTCGGCGGTGGCCGAGGACTGCAGGGCGCTGACCTTCACGCGGGGCGTCATCACGTGCTGCGCGGTCAGCTCGCCCAGCGACAGGGTCCGGACGAACAGGTCGGCCGTGTCCTGCTCCAGGGCACCGGCCAGGGCCGAGTGGCGGGCCAGGGAGACGAGTTCGCCGGGGGTGCGGGCGGAGGCCAGCTCCTCGGCGGGTTCGATGCCCAGGGCGCGCACGAGCCGGTTCGCGACGGCGTTGAGGCCGGCGATGACCGGGCGGAACAGCCGGGCGAAGACGTGCTGCGGGCCCGCGACGAAGCGTGCGACCTGCAGCGGCCGGGACACCGCCCAGTTCTTGGGCAGGAGCTCGCCGATCACCATCTGCACGGCGCTGGCCAGCAGCATGCCGACGACGACCGTGACACCGGAGACGGCTCCCTCGGGGATGCCGATCGAGGTGAACGGGCCATGCAGCAGCTCGGCGAGGGCCGGTTCGGCGAGCATGCCGACGACGAGGGAGGTGATGGTGATGCCGAGCTGGGTGCCGGAGAGCTGGAACGACAGTTCCTTGAGCGATTCGACGACCCGGTGTGCGCGCCGGTCGCCCTCGGCGGCGGCCTTCTCGGCCTCGGGCCGCTCGACCGTCACGAGTCCGAATTCGGCCGCCACGAAGAACCCGTTGGCGAGAATCAGCAGGAACGCGGCTGCCAGGAGCAGCAGGGGGGTGGTCATGATGCCGCCGCCTCCACACGGTCACGTACCCCGGGAACGGGATACGCGCTATGTCGGCAGGGGGCGGCGCAGGTACTGCAGGACGATCCGTCCATCGCCGGAGAGGGTCACTCCTCGGTTAGCAGGAGCCCCTGGCGCACCGGGCGGGGCGGCAGGGGCGGAGGCGCATCCGTTCGCGCCTCCGGAAACAGATTAATCAAGACATGGCCCGATGCGGCAGGGTGACCGCCCTGAGGATCTCAACGGGTCAGTCCTGACGCCGCTCGGGGTCCGCCACCGAACGGGCCTCGACGAGCGCCCGCAGGGCCCGGGCATCGGCGATCGCACGCTGCTTGGCCAGGCCCGGCTGGATGCCCAGAGCAGGCAGGCTGGTGCCGTCGCTGAGGTTGAGGAACACCCAGGGGTCGCCGGGCCGGAGGGTCACCTGGAGGATCTCCGCCCACTCCAGACGGCGCTTGTTCGTGAGATTGACGACAGTGACGCCGTCCTCGTCCACGACGACCTTGGGTCGCGCCAGCAGGAGCAGCACGGCGTCCAGCAGGAGCGCCGTGAAGACGAAGCTCACGCGCTCGCCGGGGCTGAGCTGCTTCAGCAGCATCGAGACCGCCGTGATCACCACGAAGATGGCGACGGCCGCCGTGAGCAGCACCACGCGGGTGCTGCCCGGCCGGAATGTGACGGGCAGGGTGGGCAGATCGGACATCTCGCGTACGCCCCTCAGAGACGGCAGGCGTGGATGGCCGTGGTCAGGATGGCCCGGGCACCGATGTCGTACAGGTCGTCCATGATCCGCTGGGCTTCCTTGGCCGGGACCATGGCGCGGACGGCGACCCAGCCCTCGTTGTGCAGCGGGGAGACGGTCGGGGACTCCAGGCCGGGCGTGAGGGCGACGGCCTTCTCCAGCTGCTCCACGCGGCAGTCGTAGTCCATCATCACGTACGTCCGGGCGACCAGGACGCCCTGGAGGCGGCGCAGGAACTGCTGCACCTTGGGGTCGTCGGCGTCCGCGCCGGTGCGGCGGATCACGACGGCCTCGGACTGCATGATCGGCTCGCCGGCGACCTCCAGGCCCGCGTTGCGCAGTGAGGTGCCGGTCTCGACGACGTCGGCGATGACCTGGGCGACGCCGAGCTGGATGGCGGTCTCGACGGCACCGTCGAGGTGCACGACGGAGGCGTCGATGCCGTGCTCGGCGAGGTGTGCCGCGACGATGCCCTCGTAGGAGGTGGCGATCGTCTTGCCGGTCAGGTCCGCCAGGCCGCTGATCGTGCCGGGCTTGGTGGCGTAGCGGAAGGTGGAGCGGGCGAAGCCGAGGGCGAGGATCTCCTCGGCTTCGGCGCCGGAGTCGATGAGCAGGTCCCGGCCGGTGAGGCCGATGTCGAGCTGCCCGGAGGCGACGTAGATCGCGATGTCGCGGGGGCGGAGGTAGAAGAACTCGACCTCATTCACCGGGTCGACGATCCGCAGTTCCTTGGACTCCCGGCGCTGCTGGTAGCCGGCCTCATGCAGCATCTCCGCCGCAGGGCCGGACAGGGAACCCTTGTTGGGGACGGCGATGCGCAGCATGAGGTCGGCTTCCTTTGCGTGGTGTCTTACGGGAACGGGGGTGCGGCTCAGAGGTGGGCGTAGACGTCGTCGAGGGAGATGCCGCGGGCGACCATCATCACCTGGACGTGGTACAGCAGCTGCGAGATCTCCTCGGCGGCGGCTTCCTTGCCCTCGTACTCGGCGGCCATCCACACCTCGGCGGCCTCTTCGACGACCTTCTTGCCGATGGCGTGGACGCCCTTGCCGACCAGTTCTGCGGTGCGGGAAGTGGCGGGGTCGCCCTGGGCGGCCTTGTGCTGGAGCTCGGTGAAGAGCTCCTCGAACGTCTTCTTGGACATGGTGACGCTCAGCCTATGCCACATGTGCCTTTCGTCAGTGCCAGGGTTCGGATACTGAGCGGAGGGTGGCCGCGGTCGCCACCGCAGCGGTCACCGCCTCGTGCCCCTTGTCCTCGTTGGAGCCCTCGATCCCGGCGCGGTCCAGGGCCTGTTCCTCGGTGTCGCAGGTCAGCACGCCGAAGCCGACGGGGACGCCGGTGTCGACGGAGACCTGGGTGAGGCCCTGGGTCACGCCCTGGCACACGTACTCGAAGTGGGGGGTTCCGCCGCGGATGACGACGCCGAGGGCGACGATCGCGTCGTAGCCGCGGCCCGCGAGGACCTTGGCGACGACCGGGAGTTCCCAGCTGCCGGGGACCCTGAGCAGGGTCGGCTCGTCGATGCCCAGGTCGTGCAGGGCGCGCAGGGCGCCGTCGACCAGGCCGTTCATCACCTTCTCGTGCCACTGTGCCGCGATGACGGCGACCCGGAGGTCACCCACATTGCGTACGGACAGTTCCGGTGCACCCTTGCCGCTCACGTCTCTCCTCAGAGCTTTCTCGCTGTGCCGTCTTGCTGTCTTGCTGGCCGTCTTGCTGTGCCGTCTTGCTGTGCTGCCTTACTGGTTGCCGCAGGCCGGCACGGTGGTCGTGTCCAGCCAGGGCAGGTCGTGGCCCATCCGGTCCCGCTTGGTGCGCAGGTAGCGGAGGTTGTGCTCGCCTGCGTTCACGGGCATCGGCACACGGGCCTTGACCACGATGCCGTGGCGGACGAGCGCGTCGGTCTTGTCGGGGTTGTTGGTCAGCAGCCGGACGCCGCGCACGCCGAGGTCGGCGAGGATCTGCGCGCCGGCGGCGTAGTCGCGGGCGTCGGCGGGCAGGCCGAGTTCGAGGTTGGCGTCGAGGGTGTCGCGGCCGCGCTCCTGGAGTTCGTAGGCGCGCAGTTTGGACATCAGGCCGATGCCGCGGCCCTCGTGTCCGCGCAGGTAGACCACGACGCCCCGGCCCTCCTCCTGGATGCGGGCGAGGGAGGCGTCGAGCTGGGGGCCGCAGTCGCAGCGGGCCGAGCCGAAGACGTCACCGGTGAGGCATTCGGAGTGGACGCGGACGAGGACGTCCTGGCCGTCGCCGATCTCGCCGTGCACCAGGGCGACGTGCTCGACGCCGTCGACGGTGGAGCGGTAGCCGTGGGCGGTGAAGGTGCCGTGGACGGTGGGCAGTTGGGTCCTGGCCTCGCGGCGGACGGTGGGTTCGCTGCTGCGGCGGTAGGCGATCAGGTCCTCGATGGAGATGATCGTCAGGCCGTGCTTGCGGGCGAAGGGGATCAGCTCGGGCAGGCGCAGCATGGTGCCGTCCTCGCCGGCGATCTCGACGATCGCTCCGGCCGGGCGCAGGCCCGCGAGCCGGGCGAGGTCGACGGCGGCCTCGGTGTGGCCGTTGCGGGTGAGGACGCCGCTGGGCCGGGCGCGCAGCGGGAAGATGTGGCCGGGGCGGACGAAGTCGTCGGGCTCGGAGACTCCGTCGGCGAGCAGCCGGAGGGTGGTGGCGCGGTCGGAGGCGGAGATGCCGGTGCTCACGCCGTGCGCGGCGGAGGCGTCGACGGAGACCGTGAACGCGGTCTTCATCGACTCGGTGTTGTCCTCGACCATCTGCGGGAGGTTCAGCCGGTCCAGTTCGTCGCCCTCCATGGGGGCGCAGATCAGGCCGCGGCACTCGCTCATCATGAAGGCGACGATCTCGGGGGTCGCCTTCTCGGCGGCGATGACGAGGTCGCCCTCGTTCTCCCGGTCCTCGTCGTCGACGACCACGACGGGGCGGCCGGCCGCGATGTCGGCGATGGCCTGCTCGACGGGGTCGAGCGCGAACGTCTCGACGTCGTCGGTGCTGTACAGGGCGGTTGTGGCGCTCATGCCGGCGCTCCTTCCAGGGTGGGCCGCGCGGCCTGCCGCGAGCGCAGCCACCAGTCGCGCAGGCCCCACAGGACGAGCGCGCCGTAGATGACGTAGACGAAGCCGGAGAAGGCGTAGCCGTTGGCGAAGTTGAGGGGGACGCCGACGACGTCGACGAGGAGCCAGGCGAACCAGAACTCGACCATGCCGCGGGCCTGTGCGTACATCGCGACGACGGTGCCGACGAAGATGTAGGCGTCGGGCCAGGGGTCCCAGGACAGCTTCGGGTACGCCGTGAACAGCAGCGCCACCGCGACCGTGCCGACGGCGGCCGCCGCGGCCATCGCGGCGCGCTCGCGCCAGGTGGCGAACCGTACGGCGATGTGGCCGTCTTCGCCCTGGCCCGTGCCGCGCTGCCACTGCCACCAGCCGTACAGGGCGACGATCATGACGACGGCCTGCTTGCCGGCGCTGCCGGTGAGGTGGCCGTAGAAGGCTCCGAAGAGGATGAGGCCGGCCAGGAACTGTACGGGCCAGGTCCAGATGGAGCGCCGCCAGCCGAGGGCCAGGGCGGCCAGGCCGAAGAGGTTGCCGACCATGTCGGACCAGAGGATGTGCTGGCCGAAGACGACGAACGCCTCGGAGTTCAGCGTGTTCACCGGCCGGCCCCCTGCGCACGGTCGCCCAGCATCCGCTCGACGTACTTGGCGATGACGTCCACTTCGAGGTTGACCGGGTCGCCGGGCTGTTTGTGGCCGAGCGTGGTCAGGTCGAGGGTGGTGGGGATGAGGCTGACGGTGAAGTGGTCGGGGCCGGCGTCGACGACCGTGAGGCTGATGCCGTCGACGGTGATGGAGCCCTTCTCGACCACGTAGCGGGTGAGGTCGGCGGGCAGGGAGATCTTCACGATCTCCCAGTTCTCCGAGGGCTTGCGCTCCAGGATCTCGCCGGTGCCGTCCACGTGGCCCTGCACGATGTGCCCGCCGAGGCGTTCGCCGACGGCCATGGGGCGTTCGAGGTTGACGCGGGAGCCGGCCTTCAGGGCACCGAGGCTGGAGCGGTTAAGGGTCTCCGCCATGACGTCGGCCGTGAACTCGTCGCCCTCGTGGTCGACGACCGTGAGGCACACTCCGTTCACGGCGATCGAGTCGCCGTGCTTGGCGCCTTGGGTGACGACCGGTCCACGCAGGCGGAAGCGACAGGCGTCGTCGAGGGTCTCGACGGCGGTGACCTCGCCCAGCTCTTCGACGATTCCGGTGAACACTTCCCGGGTCCTCCTGCCTCTTCGGGCACGGACTCCGGGGCTGTCGATGACGACAGAAGATACGAGCAGGAACACCGGGGACGACGCCGGACGGAGTCCGCCACGAGGGACGGACTTCTCGGCGGCGCGCACGAATGCCCGCTCGCCGCGCACTGCCTCCCATCCGGACTTTAACCGTCGGTCCAGGAATTTCACCTGGTCAACCGGCCGCTGGAGGCGACCGGGTCGCGGACTGTAACCGCCGGTTCGGACTTTCACCGACCCCGGAGTGCGCTGCTACTGGTACACGGCCAGTGTGCCACGCCTGATCGACATGCAAAGAGGCGAAGCGTGTGGGCTGCCTCACAGACTGTGCCGCCCTCCTTCCCGAGCGCGACCGGTGCCCCAACTTCCGCATCGACACGACGCCTTGAAGCCCGGCCTTGGTACACACCTATTGACGAAATGGTCTAGTCCTTTTTAGGGTCATCGTCAGGGTGGGCTCGCTCACCCCCACTGACCGGCCCGGCGGCGGTGACGACGGCCCTTGCCCGCCGTCGGGCCCTCTGACACTTCCGGGTCCCGTGCCCGGGCTCCGTATGCCGGGGCCCCTGGGCGAGCTGCCCTCTGGCAGGGTGAGTCGTATGACCACGCTCACCGCCGAGGAGTTCGAAGTCCACCGGCCCCGGCTCTTCTCGCTCGCCTACCGGCTGCTGGGCTCCGCAGAGGAGGCGGAGGACGCGGTCCAGGACGCCTACCTGCGCTACAGCGGCGCAGACCGGGCGGGGATCGAGCACCCGGCGGCCTGGCTGGCCAAGGTCGTCACCAACCTCTGCCTGAACCGGCTCACGTCCGCGCGGGCCCGGCGCGAGCGGTACGTCGGGACCTGGCTGCCCGAGCCCGTGGTCACCTCGGACGGCACGCTCGGCCCGCTGGAGTCCGCGGAGCAGCGGGACGCCGTGTCGATGGCGATGCTGGTGCTGCTGGAGCGGCTGACGCCGACCGAGCGGGCGGTGTACGTGCTGCGCGAGGCGTTCGGCTACGGGCACCGGGAGATCGCCGGGGTGCTGGACCTGAGCGAGGCCAACTGCCGTCAGCTGTACCGGCGTGCCGTGCGGCGGGTGGGCGAACCGCAGGCCCGCTTCGAGCCCGCCTCCGAGCGGCAGGAAGAGCTGGTCACCTCGTTCATCACGGCGGCCCGTGACGGGGACCTGGCCGGGCTGGAGAAATTGCTCGCGGCCGACGCGACCTGGTGGAGCGACGGTGGCGGCAAGGTCACCGCGGCGCGGTGGCCCATCGAGGGCGGGCCCGACATCGCCCGCTTCCTGGCGGGCGGCGGGCCGAAGTTCGCGAAGGGCCTGGAGTTCGTGCCGACCGAGGTCAACGGGGCGCCGGGGCTTGCGAGCTGGGCGGGCGACACGCTCGTCGGACTGTCGGTGGTCGAGGTGCGCGACGGGCTGGTCACGGGTGTGCGAGCCGTGGTCAACCCGGAGAAGCTGACGTTCGCACGGCGTCAGCTCAGCCGGTCGTAGGACCGCGGGGCGCGCCTGTCACATTCGGCGGGGGTTGTTCGGTCTCAGTCAGCGAGGGGCGCCCCACCCGGGAGCGCCCGGCGTCCGAAGGGGCTGAACAACATGACCACGATCCTGGTGACCGGTGGCACCGGAACGCTCGGGCGGCTCGTCGCCGAGCGGTTGCGCGCGGGCGGCCACGAGGTGCGGGTGCTCAGCCGGCACAGCGAGCCGTACGCGGTGGATCTGCGGGCGGGCGGAGCCGGGCTGGACGCGGCCGTCGCCGGTGTGGACACGATCGTGCACTGCGCGTCGTCGCAGAAGGGGGACGAGCGGGGGGCGGAGAACCTGATCAGGGCGGCGCGCGGTGCGGGCGTGCGTCATCTCGTCTACGTGTCGATCGTGGGTGTCGACGAGGTGCCGTTCCCGTACTACCGGAGCAAGCTCGCGGTGGAGAGGCTGGTCGAGGAGTCGGGGCTCGGCTGGACCGTGCTGCGGGCGACGCAGTTCCACGATCTGCTGATCATGATGTTCCAGGGGCTGTCGAAACTGCCGGTGATGTTCCTGCCGGCGGGAGTGCGGGACCAGCCGGTGGAGGTGGCCGAGGTGGCGGACCGGCTGGTCGAACTGGCGGCGGGCACGCCGGCGGGACGGGTCGAGGACATGGGCGGGCCGGAGGTACGGCCGCTGGAATCCCTGGCCCGTGCGTACCTGAAGGCGTCGGGCCGCCGGCGAGCGGTGGTGAACGTACCGCTGTGGGGAGCGGCGTACCGGGGCTTCCGCGACGGGGGCCATCTGGCGCCGCGACGGGCGGTGGGGAAGGGGTCGTTCGAGGAGCACCTGGAGAGGCGGTTCGGGGGCGGCCGGGCCCAGGCGGGGAGCGGGCGGTCCGGGGTCTGAGGGAGCAGACGGCGGGAGAGGATGGAGGGGTCCGGTTCCGGTCCTGCCCGGTCTACCAGCCCGGGGAGAGCTGGGATGGGGGTTCTCCGGGCGTGAACAGTTCCTCCTGGGCGCGGTTCCGAGCGGTCAGCAGTGCGCCGCGCAGGACCGCGCCGCCGCCCAGGGTCGTCGCCCGTACCTCCGTGGGCAGTGGCGTCATCCGGGCGATGCGGTCCCGCACCCGTGAGGCGAGCTCCTCGCCACCGGCCTGACCGATCTCACCGCCGAGCACCACGCACCCGGGATCCAGAATCGCCACGACGGAGGCGACCCCCACGGCGAGACGATCGGCGAGGGCGTCCAGGAAGCGGGCGGTGGGGGCAGGGGTCGGCAGTGAGGGTGCGCCGGCTCCGGGGGTGAGCGATTCGGCCCCGTCCGCCGCCGCCCGCACCACGGCGACCGCCGCCCGCACCACCCCCACGGCGGACGTCTGCTCCCCCGGCGGCACCGGAATGCCGCACTCGGCCGCGAGGGCCGCGACCGCCGACGAGGAGGCCAGCGAGTGGAAGCCGCCCTCACAGTCCGTGGCCGACGGCAGCGCGGCCGTGCCCGGGACCGGGAGGAAGCCGATCTCGCCGGTGCCGCCGGAGGCGCCGCGGCGAAGGGCGCCGTCGAGGACCACGGCCGCTCCCGGCGCATGGCCGAGCCACAGCAGGACGAAGGTGTCCCGGTCCCGGGCCGCCCCGTCGCGCTGCTCGGCCAGCGCCGCGAGGTTCGTCTCGTTCTCGACGCTGAAGCGGGCCTCGGGCAGGCGCTCCTGCAGGGTGGCGACGAGCCGGCGGTGCCACTCCGGCAGTCCGGTGGAGTCACGGAGTTCGCCACTGGACGGGTCGATCAGGCCGGGCGCACCGATCCCCACGGTGTGCAAGCGATCGGCACCGGCCGCCTTCGCCACGTGCTCGACCAGCGTGACCGCCTGCTCCACGGCGGAACCCGTGCCGGTGTCGTCCCCGATGGGCACCGATGCCTCGGCCAGCACCCGCCCCACCAGGTCCGCGACGGCCACGGCGACGCTCTCGGTACGGACGTCGAGGGCGGCCAGGTGCGCCCGGTCGGCGACGATGCCGTAGACCTTCGCGTTGGGGCCGCGTCGCCGCTCCCCCGCCTCGCCGACCACCGCGACCAGTCCGGCGGCGGTGAGGCGTTCGACGAGGTCGGCGACGGTCGGCCGGGACAGACCGGTCAGCTGCTTCAACTGCCCTGCCGTCAACGGGCCTTCCTGCTGGAGCAGGCGCAGGGCGAGCCGGTCGTTGATGGCCCGGGCGGTGCTCGGGGATGCGGGCATGGGCGGATCCTCCCAGATCGAAGAGGCCGTCGACCGTGGCCAGCGGGAAACCCTCTTATTATCAGGCAGGCTTCCTGATAGTTTACGCCCGCACCGGTCACGGAACACGGCAGAGACCCGGAGGGGGACCGCAGAATGGGCAGCATGGTCGACGAACAGCGCGAGGTGAAGCGGTCCCGGTACGCCGTGGCCGCCGTCTTCGCCGTGCACGGCGCCGTGACCGGTTCGTTCGCGACCCGCGTGCCGTGGATCCAGGACCACGCGGGCGTGAGCGCCGGCCAGCTGGGAATCGCGCTCGCCTTCCCCGCGTTCGGCGCGTCCGTGGCGATGCCGCTCGCCGGCGGCATCATCCACCGCTTCGGCTCCCGGAACGCGCTGCGCGGACTGATCGCCCTGTGGACGCTGTCGCTGGTCCTGCCGTCCCTCTCGCCGAACCTGGTGACGCTCTGTCTGGCCCTGTTCACGTACGGCGCGACGGCCGGCATGACCGACGTGGCGATGAACGCGCTGGGCGTCGAGGTCGAGAACCGCCTCGGGCGGTCGATCATGTCCGGACTGCACGGAATGTGGAGCGTGGGTGCCCTGGTCGGCTCGGCGGCCGGCACGCTCGCCGCGCACCTCGGCTCGGACGCCCGGTTGCACCACGCCCTCGCCGCCGCCGTGCTCACCGTCATGGGGGTGCTGTCCTGCCAGTGGGTGCTCGACCTGCAGCCCGCCGAGGACGACGACCCACCGCCGCGGTTCGCGCTGCCGCCCCGGTCGGCGCTGCTCATCGGCGCGATCGGGTTCTGCGCGGTGTTCGCCGAGGGAGCGAGCCTGGACTGGTCGGCCGTCTACCTGCGCGAGCAGCTGGAGACCTCGGCCGGTCTCGCGGCGGCGTGCACCACGGGCTTCACGCTCACCATGGCCGTCGCCCGGCTCGCCGGTGACAAGGTCGTGGACCGCTTCGGTGCCGTGCGGACGGTGCGGGCGAGCGGGGTGTTCGCCGTCCTGGGTGGGCTGCTGATCGTGGTCTCCGACCATCCTGCCGTGGCGATGAGCGGATTCGCGCTGATGGGACTGGGCATCGCCGTCGTCGTGCCGTTGTGCTTCGCCGCCGCCGGCCGCAGCGGATCCAACCCGAGCCTGGCCATCGCGGGCGTCGCGACCATCACGTACACCTCGGGGCTGATCGCGCCGAGCGCGATCGGGATGCTGGCGCAGGCGACGAGCCTGATGGTGTCGTTCTGCCTGGTGACGGCGCTGTCGTGCGGCCTGGTGGCGTTCGCGGGTGTGCTGCGGCCCGGCGAGCGGACGAAGATCGGCCGGACGGACGCGGCGGTTCCCGAACCACGGCCCTGAGGGGACACTCGACCGTCCAGGTCAGCCCCGGTCAGGATCGGCCCCCGGCGCACCCCGACAATGGTCCGGACACTCGCACGCACGACGAAAGCGAAACCGCACCATGGATCTCGGCGTCCGCTGGAAACTGCACGGCGACGGAAAGATCCCGGCGCCCGGCGCCGTGGTCCGCCCCGACGAGCGGCTCTCCTGGCCGCGCACGGCCGGACTCGGCGCCCAGCACGTCGTGGCGATGTTCGGTGCGTCCTTCGTCGCACCGGTCCTGATGGGCCTGGACCCGAACCTGGCGATCATGATGTCGGGCGTCGCGACCGTGGTGTTCCTGCTGGCCACCCGCGGCAGCGTGCCCAGCTACCTGGGCTGCTCGCTCTCCTTCGTCGGCGTGGCGGCGGTCATCCGGGCGCAAGGAGGCAGCAGCGCGACCGTCACGGGAGCGGTGTTCGTAGTCGGCGGCGCGCTGTTCCTGGTGGGGCTCGCCGTGCGGCGGTTCGGGGCGCGGATCATCCACGCCGCGATGCCGCCGATCGTGACCGGCGCGGTGGTGATGCTGATCGGCTTCAACCTGGCGCCGGTGACGGCCTCGACGTACTGGCCGCAGGACCAGTGGACGGCCCTGCTGGTGATGCTGTTCACCGGTCTGGCGGTGGTCTGCCTGCGGGGCTTCTGGTCCCGGATCGCGATCTTCCTGGGGCTGGTCTTCGGGTACGGCATCTCCTGGGTGTTCGACCTGGTCTTCGGCAAGATCCACTCGGTGGACGCGAGCGGCAAGGTCACCGACCACTGGCGGCTGGACCTCTCCGGCGTGGGCCAGGCCGACTGGATCGGGCTGCCCACCCTGCACGCCCCCTCGTTCGAGTGGTCGGCGATCCTGGTCGCCCTGCCGGTCGTCATCGCGCTGGTCGCGGAGAACGCCGGCCACGTGAAGGCGGTCGGCGAGATGACCGGCGACTCGCTGGACGACAAGCTCGGGACGGCCATCGCGGCCGACGGCGTCGGCTCGATGCTGTCCACCGCGGTCGGCGGCCCGCCCAACACCACGTACTCCGAGAACATCGGTGTGATGGCCGCGACCCGCGTCTACTCGACGGCCGCGTACTGGGCCGCCGCCGGCTTCGCCCTGATGTTCGGCATCTGCCCGAAGTTCGGCGCGGTCGTGGCGGCGATCCCGGGCGGGGTGCTCGGCGGCATCACCGTCATCCTGTACGGCATGATCGGCCTGCTGGGCGCGCAGATCTGGATCAACGCCAAGGTGGATCTGCGCAATCCGCTGAACCTGGTCCCGGCCGCGGCGGGCATCATCATCGGCGTGGGCAACGTCTCCCTGAAGTTCTCCGACACGTTCTCGCTGAGCGGCATCGCGCTCGGCACGGTGGTCGTCATCACCGGCTACCACGCCCTGCGGGCCTTCGCCCCGGCCCATCTGAAGACGCAGCGGCCGCTGCTGGACGAGGGCACCTCCTCCTACGACGACGCCGCATCGGACGACGCCAGGTCGTAGGCGTAGGAGGCCGTGAACGTCCCCGGCCTGCCCTTGCAGCCGTCCGACTCCCCCGGCAGCTTCACCCACCGGTAGGCGTCGATCCGGGATTCGCCGGTGCTCAGGGTCGGGGCCCGGCCGAGCCCCCGGCCCGCCGGGTCGCACCACTCGCCGTCGGCCGGGGCGCCGTTGCCGTTGCGGCTGGTGTCGATGACCGCGCCGAGGCTCGCCGGGCCGCCGAGCGCGTCGAGGACCCGCCGGTCGTAGGCGACCTCGTCGGCGGTGGTGTGGAAATTGGAGACGTTGCTGAAGATGCCGTCGGACGACTCGGGCGAGGCGGCACCGGCCTGCCTGAGCCAGGCCGCCTGCTTGCCGGGCGCGTTCCAGCCCGAGTGCCCCGCGTCGAAGTACACCCGGGCCCGGGGGTTGGCGGCCTTCAGCACGCGGCCGGCCCGGGCCAGCGAGGTGAAGCGGTCCGCGCGTTCACCGGCGGAGAGGCACTCGGCCTGGGCGACGGAGTCGGGCTCCAGGACGACGATGACCTCGCCGGAGCCCAGCCCCGCCGCGAACCGGTCGATCCAGGCGTCGTAGGCGTTCAGATCGGGCGCACCGCCCTGGGAGTGGCCCCCGCAGTCCCGGCCGGGGATCGCGTACGGCACGACGACGGGAACCCGGCCCAGCGCGTCACCGCCCGACGTCACCGCGGCGACCCGGGCGGTGACGGTCTGCGGGGAGTGGTCGGCGAACCAGACGGCCGCCGGCTGCCGGGCGATACGGGACGCGATGACCGCGTGCCGCGGATCGCCGGAGTGGGAGCGGACCCACTCCAGCACCTGGGAGTCGGGGTGGCGGTAGAGCCGTCCGGGCACGGTGGCGGCGCGCTCCCGCTTCGTCCGGGTCCTCGGCGGCGACGGGCTCCGCGTTGGGCGCGCGGACGGCGACGGTGCGGAGGAGGACTCGGCGGTGGCCGGCGCGGACGGCGACGGCACGGCCGGCAGGGGCGCGAGGCGGGGCGAGGCCGACACCTCGGCGGGCGCGGCCTCGTCCGTGGCCCGTCTGTCGTCGAACGGGGAGAGAACGCCCGCGACGGCGCCGGCCGCGACCACCATGGAGGCCGCCACGACCATCACGCCGCGCCGGGCGGCGGGTCTGCGCCCGGCCCTGCGGGCGGCCATGCGGTGGGCACGCGAGCCTGCCACGGTGCTGCTCCCCCTCCCCCTGCGGCTGGCGGTGTTCCCCCGTTTCGGGGAAGCGCCGGGCCCGCCGGTACTCCCGCCAGCCTAGAGCTGCGACTCTGCCCGCATGCCGCGATGCGAACAACTCCCCCCAGCCGTGGACACTCCGGTGGACACCGTCATCTCCCGTATGCGCGCCCTCGACGCGGCCCTGCACCCGCGGGACGGGGTGGCGGTCTTCAACCGTGTCTACCTCGCGGTGACGGAGGCGGTGGACCGGTACGTCGACGCCGGCCGGTTCGCGGACGCCCACGCCGCGATCACGCTGGACGTACGGTTCGCGCAGCGGTACCTCGCGGCCGTCGAGGCGGCGGCGGACGAGGAGCGTCCGCCCGCCTGCTGGCGGCCGCTGTTCCAGTTCCGCCGCCATCCCGGGGTACGGCCGTTGCAGTTCGCGCTGGCGGGCATCAACGCGCACATCGGGCACGATCTCGCGCTGGCCGTCGTGGACACCTGCCGTACGCTCGGCTGCGCACCCGTCGATCTGGAGGACGAGTTCGACATGGTGGGCGATCTCCTCGTCTCGTTGGAGGAGCGCATCCGCGACGATCTGATGCCGGGGCCCGACCTTCTCCGGATCGCCGACCCGCTGACCCACCTGCTCGGCTCCTGGAGCCTGGACCGCGCCCGGGACGCCGCGTGGACGGCGGCCCGGGCCCTGTGGGTCCTGCGTGAACTCCCCGATGTCGCCGATGAGTTCACGGAACGGCTGGACACGGCGGTGGGCTTCGCGGGGCGCATGCTGCTCACACCCCTGACCGAGCCGCCGCTGCCGCGCTAGTCCTGCGGCAGCTCAGACCTCCGGCAGCTCAGACCTTTGGCAGCTCAGTCCTCCGGCAGCTCAGACTTTTGGCAGCTCAGTCCTCCGGCAGCTCGACGGGCGCGATCTCGTCGTAGACGTCGCCGGGGCCCGGGTTGGTCGGGTCGGTCGTGCCGCCCAGGTGGTGCATGACGCCCCAGACCGCGTTGAGGGCGGTCTGGATCGCGCCCTCGGCCCAGCCGGCCGTCCAGGAGATGTCGTCGCCGGCGAGGAAGATGCCGCGCTTGTCCTCGGGCAGCCGGTCCTGCATGAAGTGCGTGAACAGGCGCCGCTGGTAGCGGTAGTGGCCGGGCAGGTTGGCCTTGAACGCACCCATGAAGTAGGGCTCGTTCTCCCAGGAGACCGTCACCGGGTTGCCGATGATGTGCCCCCGGATGTCGACCTTGGGATAGATCTCACCGAGCGACTTCAGCATGACCTCCATCCGCTCGTTCGCGGACAGCGGCAGCCACTTCAGGCTGTCGTCGCACCAGGTGTAGGACAGGCAGATGACGGCGGGCTTGTCCGGGCCGTCGTCGAGCAGGTAAGTGCCGCGCGTCATACGGTCGGTGAGCGTCATCGACATGACGTCCCGGCCGGTCTCCTCGTCCTTGTCCAGCCAGAACGGCCGGTCCACCGGCACGAAGAGCTTGGAGCTCTCCATGTAGTGGGTGCGCTCGATCGCCGTCCAGTGGTCGATCGGGAAGAGCGAGTCGTCGCAGGCGATCTTCGACAGCAGCATCCAGGACTGGGCGGTGAAGATCGCCGCCTGGAAGGTTCGGATGTCGCCGTGCGCGTCGGTCACGGTGATGCGGTTGCCGGCGGTACGGTGCAGCCGGGTCACGGCCGGGCGGGGCTCGCCGCCCGCGTGCAGGGTCGCGAGCGAGGTCCCCTGGGCCCAGTGGACGATCTTCTGCGGCTCGCGCTCCCACAGGCGCAGCGGCAGCTGCTGGGAACCGCCGACGATGCCGCGGTGGTGGTCGTCGGCCTCGGTGTAGACGACCCGCAGGATCTCCAGGATGGAGTTCGGGAAGTCGGTGTCCCAGCCGCCCGTGCCGAAGCCGACCTGGCCGAAGATCTCGCGGTGCCGGAAGGACTTGAACGCCTCGGAGTCGCAGAGGAAACCGTAGAAGGTCTGGTTGTCGAGCTTCTCGACGAGCTTGGACCAGATCTCGCGGATGCGCGGCACGTCCCGCTCGCGCAGGGCGCGGTTCATGTCGGAGAAGTCGGCGCCCTCCTCCAGGCAGCGGTTCCACGCCTCGGCGACGTCCCGGTAGACCTGGGGCAGGTCGCCGATCGTCTCGGCGTAGTGCGACTCGCCCTTGAGGTCGACGACGGTCGAAGGGGTCGCCTCCGACAGCGGGTTGGGGAACGGCCGCGTCTCCAGGCCGACCAGGTCGATGTAGTGCTGCAGGGCCGTGGAGGAGGGCGGGAAGCGCATCGCGCCCATCTCGGCGGTGAGGGATTCGTCGCACCCGTCGAAGCCCACCGTGCGCAGCCGGCCGCCGATCTGGTCGGCCTCGTACACGACCGGCTTGAGGCCCATCTTCATCAGCTCGTACGCGGCGACGATGCCGGACAGGCCGCCGCCGATGACCGCGACCTCCGTGCCGTGCTCGGTCGCGGGTATCTGGCCGAGACCCGCCGGGTGGGCGAGGAAGTCGTCGTACGCGTACGGGAAGTCCGGGCCGAACATGGTGATCGGCGGCTGCTGCGCGTCAGCGTGCTCGACGGCGTTGGGCACGGTGGACGTCATGGGGTACGGACTCCTTGCACAGATACGAAGGGTGTTCAGGGGGTTCTCAGACGAGCGAGCCGTACAGGCCGGGCCGCCGGTCCCGCAGATACGGGTTGTTCTCGCGCGACGCGGCGAGGAAGGCCGGGTCGACGTCGGCGAGCACGAGTTCCTCTCCGCGTCCGGCCCGGGTCCGGGCGACCCCGTCGGGCCCGGCGAGCGTGGACAGCCCCACGAACTCGAACTCCCCTTCCGGACCGACCCGGTTGACGTACGCGACGTACATCTGGTTCTCGAAGGCCCGGACCGGGATCACCGACTCGGCGACGAACTGGAACGGGTGCATCTGCGCGGTGGGGACGACGAGCAGGTCGGTGCCCGCCAGGGCGTGGGCGCGGACGTTCTCCGGGAACTCCACGTCGTAGCAGATCATGAGACCCACCCGGAGGCCGTCGATCTCGGCCTGGACGACCGGCAGGTCCCCGGGCGTGAAGTGGTCGCGCTCGAAGCAGCCGAAGAGGTGCGTCTTGCGGTGGTTGGCGAGTCGGGTGCCGTCGGCGGAGATCAGCTGGACGGAGTTGAACACGGCCTCGCCGTCCCGCTCGGGGTAGCCGTAGGCGATCGCCAGGCCGTGGCGCGTCGCGATCTCGGCGACGGCGTCGGCACAGTCGCCGTCGGCGGACTCGGCGAGCCGGCCGATCTCGTCGCCGATCGCGTACCCCGTCAGGAACAGCTCGGACGTGACCAGCAGCCCGGCACCCGCGGCGGCGGCCCGGCCCGCGGCCTCGTCGAGGACCTTGAGGTTCTCGACGGTGGAGCCGGGGCGGCCGGAGCTCTGGAGCAGGGCGGTGCGCATGCGTGATCCTCACCGGACGGAAGGGTGGTTGGGGGACCTTTGGGGGCCATGTAGACGGTACGGGCGGCTGACCAGCGCGGACAAGCAGGAGCCGTTGCGCGCCGGTGAACCGTTCGTTGCGTGGGTCGAGGGCCCGGCGGCGATTCGTTGCGCGCCCCGGGTCGGACCCGCGCTCCTCCTCGGAGCGCAGCTGCACGCGGTCTCCCCCGCCGTACGGCGGAGGCGGGGTCCCGCCCCGAGCGCGATGTCCTGCCCCCGCCGGGCCGGGAGAGTAAGGGCTGTCCACTCGACCTGCGGAAAGGAACGCAATGAAGCGCCGTACGAAGATCGTCGTGCTCGGCTCCGCGCTGCTCCTCACGGCCGGGGTGGCCTCGGCCGCGACCGCGTCGGACACAAGGCAGCCGGAGGCCGCGGCCCTCACACCGACCGCGTCGGACACACCCAGGCAGCCGGAGGCCGCGGCCCTCACACCGGCCGCGTCGGACGCGCCTCACCAGCGGGAGGCCGCAGCCCTCACCGGCACCGCCAAGCTGTACCGCTCGGCCGGGGACGACATCACGTTCTCGTTCGACGCGCATCTCGCCGCGAAGGACAAGGCCGACCCGATGAAGGCGACCGGCACCTTCGAGTTCAGCCACTACCTGAACGGCGACGGCGCCCGGGCCGAGGTGAAGGTCGACTGCCTGCTGACCGGCGGCAAGGTGGCCGTCGTCTCCGGCGTCGTCACCGAGTCCGACCTCCCGGGCGCCGAGGGCAAGCGGGTCGGCGTCACCGTCCACGACCTCGGCCGCCACGACCGGCTGGGCTACAGCTGGGCCTCGACCGGTCGCCCCGGCGAGGGCAACGAGCCGCCCAAGTGCGTGAGTTCCGCCCCCTTCGAGAAGGTCATGAAGGGGACGGGTGACTTCACGGTCGTGCCGTGGCAGCCCGAGCTCTAGCCAGCGCCAGGGCCGTCACCAGGTAGGGGATCGCCAGTACCGCGAAAACGGTGCCGTGCGCCAGGTCCGTGCCGAGCAGCGCGTACACGCCGAACGTGGCGACCGTGGCCAGCTCGGTGCCCAGGCTCGCGACAGAGGTGAGCGTGGCCCGGCGGGAGTCGTCGATGCGGTGCTGGAGCCGGACGTCGGCGAGTCCCTCGGCCAGCTGGAACCCGGCGAAGGCCAGGCCGAGGAGGACGACTCCGGTCAGTGAGCGGGCCAGGGCTCCGACCGCGAGGGCGGCAGCGGCACCCGCCAGCAGCACGGCGAGCCCCCTCGTGCCGAGGCGTTCGGCCGGCCCGGCCAGGAGGCTGCCGGCCGTGACACCCGCCCAGACCAGCATGACCAGGTAGGGCACCGTCGCCTCGTGGAAGCCGATCTCCCGGATCAGCAGGGGGGTGTACTCGTCAAGTGCGCCCCACACGGCGGCCACGGCCGGGATCAGCAGCACGGCGCCGCGTACCGCACGCTCCCCGCGGACCTCGGCGAACCCCGCCCGCACGGTCGTCGCCCAGCCGGCGTCAGCGCTCTCCGGCCGCACCCGGTGCTCCGGGAACCGGGTCGCGGCAACGGCGGCCAGCACACAGGCCAGGACACTCAGGGCACCGACGGCCGGGTAGCCGCCCAGGGCGAGAACGGGTCCCGCGAGGCCGGTCGAGGCAACGGTGCCCACCAGCCGCGCGGCCCGGGCCCGGCCCATGACCCGCGCGTACCGGTCGGCGGCGTCGAGCCGGTCCAGCTCGTCGTAGACCAGGGCCTCCAGAGCGCCGGAGCCGAGCGCCCCGCCCGCGCCCCACAGGACGAAGCCGACCGCGAAGGCCCCGTACGACGGGAGGGTCACCCACAGCGCGAAGCCGGCGGCGGTGAGCAGCGGGCCGATCCACAGCAGCCTGCGACGCGACATGGCGTCGGCCCATGCTCCGGAGGGCACTTCGAGCACCACACCGGTGACCGACCACAGGGCGAACAGGGAGGAGATCTGCCAGAGCGACATGCCGGTGTCGGCGAAGAGCAGCGCGTACACCGGGTAGAGCAGGACGAAGTCGTCGAGGAACGCGTAGCCGTACAGCGTGCGCGTCAGACGGCGGACGCCGGTGGCCGGCACACGCGCGGGTGAGAGTGTCATGAGGCCTTCCCGGAAGGACGGATCGGACGCCGGAGGTACGGCGTCCGAGGCGGTCCTCGGGAGGCACGGCTGGTGGATCAATGTCGCCAGGTCATGACACCCAGGCTAGAGGTGTCGCCTGCACCGGGCCACGTAATTACGTGGGCGAACCCGACGAGAAGCGCCGCAGCAGCGGCGAGAGCACGAGCACGGACTTGGTCCGCTCGACGAACGGCTCGCCGGCGATCCGTTCCAGGACCCGTTCGAAGTGCCGCATGTCGGAGGCGAAGACCTGGGCGATCGCGTCCGCGTCCCCCGTGACGGTGGACGCGGCCACGACCTCCTGGTAGCGCTCCAGGCCCCGCTGGATGGTCTCCGGGGAGGTGTTCCCGCGGCAGTAGATCTCGACGAACCCCTCGGTCTCCCAGCCGAGGGCGCCCGGGTCCACGCGTACGGTGAAGCCGGTGATGGCTCCGGTGGCCCGCAGCCGGTCCACGCGCCGTTTCACGGCGGGCGCGGACAGGCCGACCAGTGAGCCGATGTCGGCGTAGGAGCGGCGGGCGTCCTCGGCGAGGGCGTGCACGATGCGTTCGTCGAGATCGTTCAGCACAGTGGGTCGTTCACTTTTCGGATGGCGCGAGTCGGGATCGGCGGTAGCCGTACAGGAAGTAGAACACGAGCCCGGCGGCCATCCAGACACCGAAGACCACCCAGGTCACGGTCGACAGGCTGCCCATCATCCAGATGCAGAAGGCGAAGCCCAGCGCCGGCAGGACCGGGGAGAGCGGCACCCGGAAGGTGCGCGGCAGGTCCGGCTTGGTCCGGCGCAGCACGACGACGGCGACGTTGACGAGGGCGAAGGCGAACAGGGTGCCGATGCTGGTGGCGTCGGCGAGCTGCCCGAGCGGGATCGCGGCGGCCAGGACACCGCAGAACAGCGACACGATCAGGGTGTTGGCGCGGGGGGCACCGGTCTTCGGGTGGACCTTGGCGAACACCTTGGGCACGAGTCCGTCGCGGGACATGGCGAACAGGATGCGGGTCTGGCCGTACAGCACGGTCAGCACCACGCTCGCGATGGCGATGACGGCGCAGAACGCCAGCAGGGTGCCCCAGAAGGTCTGCCCGGTGACTTCGCGCATGATCTGGGCGAGGGCGGCCTCGGAGTCGGTGAAGTTCTTCCAGGGCTTGGCGCCGACCGCGACGGCCGCGACGAGGACGTACAGCGCGGTGACGATGACCAGGGACAGCATGATCGCGCGGGGCAGGTCACGCTGGGCGTTCTTGGCCTCCTCGCCGGCGGTGGAGGCGGCGTCGAAGCCGATGTAGGAGAAGAACAGCGTGGCACCGGCGGCGCTGACGCCCGCCATGCCGAGCGGCATGAAGTTCTCGTAGTTGCCGGAGCGGAAGCCCTGGACTCCGATGGCGCAGAACATCACCAGTGCGGCGATCTTCACGACGACCATGACGGTGTTGGCGCGGGCGGACTCGCGGGCGCCGCCCAGCAGGAACGCCATCGCGAGCAGCACGACGATCAGGGCCGGCAGGTTGAACACGCCGCCGTCGCCGGGCGGGGCGGAGAGGGCGGCCGGGATGGTGACGCCGATGGTGCCGTCGAGCAGTTCGTTGAGGTACTCGCCCCAGCCGACGGCGACGGCGGCCACCGACACGCCGTACTCCAGGACCAGGCACCAGCCGCATATCCAGGCGATCAGCTCGCCCATCGTTGCGTACGCATACGAGTACGAGGAGCCGGAGACCGGGATGGTGCCGGCCAGCTCGGCGTAGGACAGGGCCGAGAACAGGGCGGTGAGACCGGCGATCACGAAGGAGAGGGTGACGGCCGGGCCCGCCTTGGGGACGGCCTCGCCGAGGACGACGAAGATGCCGGTGCCGAGCGTGGCACCGATGCTGATCATGGTCAGCTGCCACAGCCCGAGGGTGCGGCGCAGTGACCCACCCTCACCCTGGCCACCCTCGGCGACCAGGCGTTCCACCGGCTTGCGGCGCATGAGGCGCGCGCCGACGCCAGGGGGTGCGGAGGCCGCCGTGGGGCCTGGGTTCTGCGGGGGTGCGCCTTGGTCGAGCACGCGCTGGCTCCTTATCGCTACCGGTCAGGGCAGCGGGGACCGCGGGCACCCTTGAGCAGGGACCCACCGAGCGGAGTCCCCGCCACGCCACGTACGAGGCGACAGCCTACGAGCATCGGCGTTGCTGGTGAAATGCAGCAACCTTGCGCACACATGCAAGATCATTGCGTTACCCGGGGATGTGCGGGTGTTCGTTGCGGGACGGCTGTCGAGTGTTGCATCCGGGGCCGTCAGAGGGCTTTCACGAGGAACACACAGGGATCGGCCCGCTCCTGTCGAACGCCGTCGGCGGTCAGGTGGACCCAACGGTCGACGTACGCCACGGTGGGCAGACAGCCGAGCCTGGCGTAGAGCGCGGCCGCGCGGGGGTTGTCGTCCCCGACACCGAGGCCCAGCACGCCGATGCCTCGTTCTCGCGCCAGCCGCTCGGCGGTGTGCACCAGCGCGGTGCCGACGCCCTGGGAGCGGAGCGGCGCGGGCCAGACGAGCAGGCCGTTGATCTCCGGGCACCGGGATGAGCGGCTTGCACCTCCGGCGCCTCGCAGCCGGTCCAGCGGATCTCCGCGTGGCCCACCGGGCTGCCCTCCCGCCACGGGATCAGATAGGTGCTCTCCCCCGCCCGCTGCCGTGCGAAGCGGGCGGCATGACCGCCGTCGGCGCTGTGCGACGGCATGTGGCGCTCCAGTGCCTCGATGTCATCGGTCCTGCACTCGGCGATCTCCATGCGCCGACGGTAGGGCTCGCGTACGCGAAACGGCCCCCGCTTTTCCCGCGGGGCGGGTCAACGGGGGCCATTGCGGGACGCTGGGGCCGTCAGCTCCAGCTGGCGTGCAGGGGCTTGCCCTCCGCGTAGCCGGCGGCGCTCTGGATGCCGACGATGGCCTTCTCGGCGAACTCCTCCAGGGAGCCGGCACCGGCGTAGGTGCAGGAGGAGCGGACGCCTGCGATGATCGAGTCGATCAGGTCCTCGACGCCCGGGCGGGCCGGGTCGAGGAACATCCGGGAGGTGGAGATGCCCTCCTCGAACAGCGCCTTGCGGGCCCGGTCGTACGCCGACTCCTCCGAGGTGCGGTTGCGCACGGCCCGGGCGGAGGCCATGCCGAAGGACTCCTTGTAGGCGCGGCCCTGGGCGTCGTGCTGCAGGTCGCCCGGGGACTCGTAGGTGCCGGCGAACCAGGAGCCGACCATCACGTTGGACGCGCCGGCCGCGAGGGCCATGGCCACGTCACGGGGGTGGCGGACACCGCCGTCGGCCCACACGTGCTTGCCGTACTTCTTCGCCTCGGCGGCGCACTCCAGGACGGCGGAGAACTGCGGCCTGCCGACGCCGGTCATCATGCGCGTGGTGCACATGGCGCCGGGGCCGACACCGACCTTGACGATGTCCGCGCCGGCCTCGATCAGGTCGCGCACACCTGCGGCGGCGACCACGTTGCCCGCGACGATCGGCACCTGCGGGTCGAGGTCGCGCACCAGCTTCAGGGCGCTGATCATCGACTCCTGGTGTCCGTGCGCGGTGTCGATGACGAGTGCGTCGACCCCGGCGTCCAGCAGCTGCTGGGCCTTGCCCGCGACGTCGCCGTTGATGCCGACGGCGGCGGCGATGCGCAGCCGCCCCCGAGCGTCGGTGGCCGGCGTGTAGAGCGTGGCGCGCAGGGCGCCCTTGCGGGTCAGGATGCCGGCGAGCGTGCCGTCCTCGTTCACCGCGGGGGCGTAGCGGCGGTTGGCGTGGTCGAGGGTGTCGAACGCCTCGCCCGGGTCCATGTCCGCGTCGATGAGCAGCAGGTCCCTGGACATGACCTCGGCGAGCTGGGTGAAGCGGTCCACGCCGGACAGGTCGGCGTCGGTGACCACGCCGATCGGCTTGTGGTCGCCGTCGACGACCACACCGGCGTTGTGTGCCCGCTTGGGCAGCAGGGCCAGCGCGTCGGCGACCGTCTGGTGCGGGGACAGGATGATCGGGGTGTCCAGCACCAGGTGCCGGCTCTTCACCCAGGAGACGACGTCGGTGACCACGTCGTTCGGGATGTCCTGGGGTATCACCACCAGGCCGCCGCGGCGGGCCACGGTCTCGGCCATGCGGCGGCCGGCGATGGCGGTCATGTTGGCGACGACGAGCGGGATGGTGGTGCCCGTGCCGTCCGGGGAGCTGAGGTCGACGGCCTGCCGCGAGCCCACCGCGGAGCGGCTCGGCACCATGAAGACGTCGTCGTACGTCAGGTCGTACCCGGGCTGGATGTCATTGAGGAAACGCACGTGCTGCACATCCCAGTCGATCAGAGGTGACCCCCGGACCGGCCGGCCAGGGGGAAAGAGCACGTACTTCATTCTCCCATGCCACCCGCGCGAACAACCCCCAGCGGATCATCCAGGCTGGTCAGGGGGCCTCTCGGAGGATTCTCCAAGGCCGAGGGTCACGAACAGCCCCGGGCCCCGGTCCGTCGCCTCGGCGAAGATCTCCTCGGCGACCTGCCACTCCTCGGGCCGCTTCTCGGCGTACGTCCGCCAGCCCCGCACGACGACGAGGAGCCCCCGCTCCCCCGCCCCCTCGGGATAGAGGGCGGGGTCGGAGAGGCAGTCGGCGAGGGCGTCCCAGTTGCGGCCGAACCAGTCGGGCAGGGCCAGGTCACGGGCGCAGCGGTCCATGAGGCCCGCCTTGTCCGTGACCCCGTCCAGGTCCAGGACGAGCACGATCCGGCCCGCCGGGTCGTGCACGTCGTGCTCGTGGCCGGCCATCCGTCAGACCCCGTCCGGGTCGGACCGGTTGAGCGCGGACTTCGGCGCCGGTCCGGCCGTCATGAGATAGTCGGCGGCCGAGGTGTCCGTGACCAGGCTGGTGACGAGCCCGGACCGCAGCACCGCGTCGATCGCGGGCCCCTTGCGCTGCCCGCCCGCGATCGCGACGACCTCGGGGATCCGTCGGAGCTGGTCGGCCTTCACGGTGATGCACCGCTCGCCCAGGTCGCGGCCGACCCGGCGGCCCTCGGCGTCGAAGAGGTGCGCGGACATCTCGGCGGCGACACCGAGGGAGGCGTAGTGCGCGCGCTCCTCGTCGCTGAGCATGTCGTGCACCGTGGAGATGCCCGGCTCCCAGGAGCCGATGGAGACACAGGCGACGGTGACCTTGTCGAAGTGCTCGAAGGCCCGGGCGATTCCCGTCTGGTTGCGCAGGGCCGTGGCCGTGGCCGCGTCGGGCAGCAGCATCGGGGCGTAGATGGGGTGGGCGTCCCCGCCGGACACCTGGGCGGCGCGGCGTACGGCCTCCACCGAGCCGCGCTCGGCGGTCCCGGCGTCGTAGACACCGGTTAGCTGCACCACCGTGCAGGGCGGCAGCCGGTCGAGCGCCGCCGCCATGTGGATGGTGGAGCGGCCCCAGGCCAGGCCCAGCACATCCCCCTCGTCGACCAGTTCGCCGAGCAGGTCGGCGGCCACTTCTCCCAGGTTCTCGGGGTCGGGCGACTCCTCGGCCTCGGCCGGGGACTCGACCACGACGGCGTGCCTGAGGCCGTAGCGGGCGCGGAGCGCGTCCGAGCGCTCGGCGTCCAGCTCGGCCGGCACACGGATCTCGATCCGTACGAGATCCCGTTCGAGGGCGGTCTCCAGGACCCGGGCCACCTTGAAGCGGCTGACGCCGAACTCCTCCGCGATCTGGATCTTGGACTTGCCCTCGAGGTAGAAGCGGCGGGCCATGGCCGCCGCCTGCACCAGCTCAGCGGGTCCCATCCGCATGGCTGACCGGCCCGCCGACATACCCGACACGGCGTTCTCCTCACTGCTGTTCACACTCTGGATTCGCCGTTCATCCTTGCAGATGTGGCGCGGTTGATCAGCCCTGATGAGAGCCGTTCACTTTGCTGTGGCTCAGTGGTTGCAGGCCCAGGTGGCCTTCGCGGTCGCCGCCTCGGCCTGGGTGCGTAGTGCACGTACCGCTTCTGCCGGGTCGTTTGCCCCGTAGACCGCCGATCCGGCCACGAAGACGTCGGCGCCGGCGTCGGCGCAGCGCTCGATGGTGGAAGCGGAAACTCCGCCGTCGACCTGGAGCCAGAGCTCCAGTCCGTGCTTGCTGATCAACTCGCGGGTGCGGCGAATCTTCGGAAGCATGATGTCGAGGAAGGCCTGTCCCCCGAAGCCCGGTTCGACCGTCATGATCAGCAGCATGTCGAGCTCGGGGAGCAGGTCCTCGTACGGCTCGATGGGGGTCGCGGGCTTCAGCGCCATGGAGGCGCGGGCGCCCTTGGCACGGATCTCCCGCGCGAGCCGGACCGGAGCCGCGGCGGCCTCGACGTGGAAGGTGACGGAACCGGCCCCCGCCTCCACGTACTGGGGCGCCCAGCGATCGGGGGCCTCGATCATCAGGTGGCAGTCCAGCGGGGTGTCCGTCGCACGCGCCAGCGACTCTACGACCGGCACGCCGAGCGTGAGGTTCGGGACGAAATGGTTGTCCATGACGTCGACGTGGAGCCAGTCGGCTCCTTCCACGGCCTTCGCCTCGTCCGCGAGGCGGGCGAAGTCTGCGGACAGGATGCTCGGGTTGATCTGCGCGGCCATGTCCTAAGACTGCCATGCCCCGTGGGGGTTGTGAGCATCGGACCCCGGTGGTCTGTCGAGTGCGCGGCTCATGGGGCTTGTCGCGCCGTTCCCCGCGCCCCTCATGGGGCGTCTTCGCTGAGGGGGTCGCCATGAAGCAGGGCGTCGCGCATCTGGTCTGCGGGCGGCGGGCCAAGTGGCTCGTGCTGGTCTTCTGGGTGGTCGTGCTGTTCATCGCCGCGCCGTTCGCCATGAAGCTCACCGACGCTCAGGACAACGACGCCGCGTCCTGGCTGCCGGGGTCCGCGGAGTCCACGCAGGTGCTGCAGCTCTCCGAGGACTTCCGGCCGGAGCAGATCCCGGCGGTGGTGATCTACGCGCGGGAGAGCGGCCTGACGGCGCAGGACCGTGCGGAGATCGCAGAAGACGTCGCGCAGCTCAAGCAGCTGCGTGACCACGGCATCATCGGTGAGCAGACACGGGGGCCGGTGTTCGACCGGCAGACCGATCCGCGGGCGGCGCAGGTCTTCGTGCCGATCATGATGGACGAGGAGGGCTGGGAGCGGATCTCGCCCGCCGTGGAGTCCATCCGGGACGACCTGGGGACGGGCGACGGGCTGAGCGTGCACATCACCGGCCCGGGCGGCACCTCGGCGGACTTCGCGGAAGCCTTCGAGGGCATCGACTCGACGCTGCTGTTCGCGGCGATGACCGTCGTCATCGTCATGCTGCTCATCACCTACCGCAGTCTGACCTTGCTGCTGGTCCCCCTGATCGCGGTGGTCTGCGCGCTGTTCACCTCCCAGGCGCTGATCTACCTGCTGGCCGAGCACGCCGGCCTGACGGTCAACGGCCAGAGCGCCGGCATCCTCACGGTGCTGGTCTTCGGGGCGGGGACGGACTACGCCCTGCTGCTGGTGGCCCGCTACCGGGAGGAACTGCGCCGGCACGAGGACCGGCACGAGGCGATGGCCCTGGCCCTGCACCGCGCCGGCCCGGCCGTGCTCGCCTCGGGCGCGACGGTCGTCCTGAGCATGCTGGTGCTGCTGACCGCCGAGATGAACTCGACCAGCGGCCTGGGCCCGGTCGCCGCGATCGGTGTCGCCGTCGCGCTGCTCGCGATGATGAGCCTGTTCCCGGCGCTGCTGGTGATCTTCGGCCGGTGGATCTTCTGGCCGGTGATCCCGCACCTGGGCTCCCCCGAACCGACCGAGCGCGGTATCTGGGCGCGCACGGGCCGCCGTATCGCCCGCCGCCCGCGCATGACCTGGGCCGTCACGGCGCTCGCCCTGGCGGTCTGCTCCCTGGGCCTGATCCAGTTGCGCGCGGAGGGCATCGGCAACGCGGACGCCTTCACCGGGAAGCCGGACTCGATCACCGGCCAGGAGGTGTCCGCGCGCTACTTCCCGGCGGGCAGCGGTGATCCGCTGGTCGTCGTCAGCAACCAGGCGCAGGCCGTGCAGGTGGGCCGCGCCGTCGCCGGGACCGAGGGCGTGGTCCCCCAGTCCCTCGGTCTGCCGCCCGGCACGAAACCGGCCTTCGAGGGCAGGGTCCTCTTCGAGGCCACCATGACCGCCCCGGCGGACAGCGAGGCCGCCAAGCAGACGGTGGAGCGGGTGCGGGACGCCGTGCACGCGGTGCCGGACGCCGACGCCAAGGTGGGCGGCGGTACGGCGGCCCTGCTCGACATGGACAAGGCGACCACGCACGACAACGTGCTGATCATCCCGTTGGTGCTGGTGGTCGTCCTGCTGATCCTCTGTGTCCTGCTTCGGGCCCTGATCGCCCCGCTGCTGCTGATCGGCACGGTGATCCTGTCGTTCACGGCCGCACTCGGCATCAGCGCGCTCGCGTTCCGCTACATCTTCGACTACGCGGGCGAGGCGACCGACTTCCCGCTGTTCGTCTTCGTGTTCCTGGTCGCCCTGGGCATCGACTACAACATTTTCCTGACCACGCGCATCCGCGAGGAGGCGGCCCGCCAGGGCACCAGACCCGGCGTGGTCACGGGCCTCGCCGCCACCGGCGCGGTCATCACCTCCGCCGGGCTGGTCCTGGCCGGTACCTTCGCCGCCCTCGGCACCCTCCCGATGGTCGCCTTCGCCGAGATCGGGTTCACGGTCGCCCTCGGCGTCCTCATCGACACCTTCATCGTCCGCTCGGTCCTGGTGACCTCGCTGTTCCTGGACGTCGGGCCGAAGGTGTGGTGGCCGCACCGGCTGGCGCGCCACGACGGCGGCACAGCGGACCGGGCGGCCGTGGCAGCGGGGGTCAGCCGGTCCGGCGAATGAGCGCCAGATACATCGCGTCGGTCCCGTGCAGATGCGGCCACAGCTGCACGTCGGGTCCCTCCCCCAGGTCCGGTACGCCGGGCAGCAGCGGCCGGGCGTCGACGAGGTCGGTGTCCGGGTGCTGCTTGAGCACGTCGGCGACGACGGCCCGGGTCTCGGCGAGGTGCGGTGAGCAGGTCGCGTAGCCCACGACACCGCCGACCCGCACCGACTCCAGTGCGGTGCGCAGCAGCCCCCGCTGCAGCGGCGCGAAGCCCTCCAGGTCCTCGGGGCGGCGCCGCCAGCGTGCCTCGGGGCGGCGGCGCAGTGCGCCGAGGCCCGTGCACGGCACGTCGACCAGCACCCGGTCGAAGCTGCCGGGCCGCCACGCCGGTCGCGTCCCGTCGGCGGCGATCACCTGATACGGCCCGGGGTTGCCGTCCAGCGCCTTGGCGACGAGGCCGGCGCGATGGGTCTGCTTCTCGGAGGCGACGAGCAGGGCGCCCCGCTCGGCGGCCAGCGCACCGAGCAGCGCTGCTTTGCCGCCGGGCCCCGCGCATCCGTCCAGCCAGCGCCGGTCGGGCCCGTCCAGGGGCGCGCCCGCGAGGGCGATGGCGACGAGCTGGCTGCCCTCGTCCTGCACACCCGCGCGCCCGTCCCGCACGGCCGCGATGGCGCCCGGTTCCCCGCCTTCGGTCAGCCGCACGGCATAGGGCGACCAGCGGCCCGGCACGGCGGCGTCCTCGTCGAGGAGTTCGTTGGCGGTGGACCGCCCCGGCCGCGCCACGAGCGTGACCTCGGGCCGGTCGTTGTCGGCGCGCAGCAGCTCCTCCACGCCGTCGCGCCCACCGCCGAGGGAGTCCCACAGCGCGGACACGACCCATCGCGGATGGGAGTGGACGACGGCGAGATGGGCCTCGGGATCATCGTCGTAGGGAGGCGCGACCCGCTCCAGCCAGCCGTCCAGATCGTCCTGCGCGACCTTGCGCAGCACGGCGTTGACGAACTTGGCCCGCCCGTCGCCGAGCACGACCCGCGCGAGCTCGACGGTGGCGGACACGGCCGCGTGCGTCGGGATGCGGGTGCCGAGCAGCTGGTGCGCGCCGAGGCTCAGCACATCCAGCACCGGCGGGTCGACCTCCCCGAGCGGCCGGTCCACGCAGGACGCCAGGACCGCGTCGTACGTCCCCTGCCGACGCAGTGTGCCGTACACCAGCTCGGTGGCGAGCGCGGCGTCCCGGGCATCGAAGTCGTCGTTCTCCCGCGCCTTGCGCAGCAGCGGGGGCAGTACGAGGTTGGCGTAGGCGTCCCGCTCGTCCACGGCCCTCAGCGCCTCGAAGGCGAGGATGCGGACGGGGTCCTTCTTGGGCCGACGGTAGGGCTTGCCTGACGTGCGGGCTCGACGGGGCTGTTCGCTCACGAAAAAGGTGCTCCGGGGGTGAGAAGAAGTGCGCCGTCCAGCCTACGCCGCCGGGTGCGGTCAGGAGTCGGCAACCGGGTGCCGGGCCGCGTCGGGGCCCCTCCCCGGCTCATCCCCCGAGCTGCTCGCCCTCGCCGATCCGCACCCCGCGCGCCCAGTCCGCCGCCCGCATCGGCTTCTTGCCCTGGGCCTGCACCCACAGCAGCTCGACGCCGTACGAGCCGGTGCCCGCGTACACGTTGTTCTTCCCGGCGGCGATCTGCCCCGGGGCGAGGTCCGTCCGGTCGGGGACGGGGGTGACCTGGATGAGCTTGAGCCGCTCACCGCGGAAGGTGGTCCAGGCGCCGGGGGCCGGGGTGCAGCCCCGCACCATCCGGTCGATCCGCAGCGCGGGCGCGGTCCAGTCCAGGTGCGCGTCCTCGACATTGACCTTCGGAGCGAGGCTGATCCCGTCGGCCGGCTGCGGTACGGCCTTCAGCGTGCCGTCCTCGATGCCGTCCATGGTCGCCGCGAGCAGCCCGGCACCGGCGAAGGCGAGCCGCGTCAGCAGATCCCCGCTGGTGTCGGTGGCCCGGATCTCCTCCGTCACCGTCCCGTACACCGGACCGGAGTCGAGCCCCTCCTCGATCAGGAAGGTCGACGCCCCGGTGATCTCGTCGCCGGCCATGATGGCGTGCTGCACGGGCGCGGCGCCGCGCCAGGCCGGCAGCAGGGAGAAGTGCAGATTGACCCAGCCGTGCGTGGGGATGTCGAGGGCCACCCGGGGCAGCAGCGCCCCGTAGGCGACCACGGGGCAGCAGTCCGGCCCGATCTCCCGCAGCCGCTCCAGGAACTCGGGGTCCTTCGGCTTCGCGGGCTTCAGCACCTCGATCCCGGCCTCCTCCGCCCGCTCGGCGACGGGCGACGCGACGAGCCTGCGTCCCCGCCCGGCCGGCGCGTCCGGCCGCGTGACGACGGCGGCCACCTCGTGCCGCCCGGAGGCGAGCAGAGCGTCCAGAGCGGGAACGGCGACCTCGGGTGTACCGGCGAAGACGAGCTTCATGGGGTGGTGGGGGCCTCTCGGGGCGGGAATCGGACGGGCAGCGCCCAAGTCTATGAGCCCGGGACGGAAAGCCGCCGACGGCGCTCAGCCCCCACGGGAGGGCTCGGCCTCTTGATCGACCGCTACGGGCGGTGCGCGGGCGGGAGACAAGCGCCCAAGGCCGAAGACCGAGGCGCGCACCCCGCGCAAACGGGCGCACGCATATGCCCCCACGCCCCCACCCCGTGACCCGCGGAGCGAATCCGCGTTGGTCAAGACAGAGTTGACCACACCGGGCCGCGATCGCGGCCCATTCCTTTCAACGCCGGTTCGAGAGGCTTGTTCATGGCCGACCACGCAACCCACGACGCCCAGGCTCGGGCCAGCCTGCACTTGCTGGTGCGGGACATCGAGCGGGTCCGCCGGCAGGTGGACGCACTGCGCACCCTGACCGCCCAGTTGGGCAACGTCTACCGCCCGCGCCGCTCCGGCCCTTCCACGGGCTTCGTCGTCTACGGACGCGCTCCCGCCCCGACGGTACGTCTCGCCCAGGAACTGCGGGACAGTGTCGAGACCCTGGTCACGGCGGCCGTGGACTTCGACCGCTCACTCGGCTTCTCGTGGGACGCGGTGGGCTCCGCGCTCGGAGTCACCAAGCAGGCGGTCCACCGCCGTTACGGTGCCCGCCGCGCCACGGCCCAGTCGGCGGCGCCCGAGCCCGAGCGCACGCCGGAGCCGACGGGCGGCCGCTCGGTCAGTGTGACGACCGGCCTGCCCCCGGTTCCGACGGTCCCCGCGGCCCGTTCCATGCCCACGCAGCCCACGGCCGGCAGCCCCGCTCTCCGCGACGAGGTCAGGCCGACGGCTTTCCCGGGCCCGCGCAACGGCTGACGCACGCACCCTCCGCCCTGCCCTCTCGGACCGTGTCCGGGAGGGCGGCCGCGTATCCGGCCCGAACCCGCGGGACGACTCCCGCCGCCACCTCGGCGCCTGACCCGGCGTCAGCGGCGCCGAGCACTCCGTCGTCCGCGGCGATCTCCTCATGACGGTCCGAGGCGACGCTCACCCGATGTCGGCCGGATCGATCCGCACCCAGACCCCGGCGCCGGTTCCCGTCCCACTGCCGCTTCCCCGAGCCATCCGCGCGGCCTGTGCGGCTTTGAGTGCGGCGGCCAGCGCGGCGCCCCTGCCCGGCGGCACCCGCAGCAGCGCCCGCTCCCACTGCTCCCCGGGCGGCGGCGCCCCCGCCCGGCGAGGTCGCCCGGGCGTGGGGACGGGCAACGGCACCGGCCCCAGCACCTCGGCCTCGGACGGCAGTTCGGCCGCGCGGAGGAATTCGGCCACCGCATCCGGCGGGCCCGACACGGACGCCATCCGTGACACCGGCGGAAACCCGAGCTCGGCCCGCTCGGCGAGTTCCCGCACCGCGTGCCCCACGGGGTCCCAGCGGACGAGCGCCTGCACGGGCCGCAGCGTCGGCTCGGCCACGACCACGACCGTGCCCCCGGCCGACTGCGGCCGGACGAGGGACGCGGCCGCGATCCACCGCCGCAACGCGTCCTCCCCGGCCCGCAGATCGGGCCGCCCGAGCATGGCCCACCCGTCGAGCAGCAGCGCCGCCGCGTACCCGCCCTCGGCGACGGGCTCGGCCCCCGGCGTGCTCACGACCAGCGCGGGCGCCCCCGGCACGGTGTCGAGCACGTGTTCCCGCCCCGAGGTGCGTACCGGTACGGCGGGGAAGGCCCGACCCAGTTCCTCGGCGGTCCGCCGGGCCCCGACGACCGAGGCGCGCAGGCGGAAGGAACCACAGTCCGGGCAGTGCCAGCCGCTCTCCTCACGGCCGCACCACCCGCAGTTCAGGGCGCCGCCGTCCGGCGCCTCCAGCGGCCCGGAGCAGTGCCGGCAGCGCGCGGGCGCCCGGCACTGGGCGCACGCCATCCGCGGGACGTAGCCCCTGCGGGGAACCTGCACCAGCACCGGGCCGTGCCGCAGGCCGTCCCTGACGGCCTGCCAGGCGAGGGTCGGCAGCCGGGCGGCCCGGGCGGCCTCGTCCCGGGCGAGATCCTGGTCCCCGACGGTCCGGACGAGCGGTGCGGCACCCCGCACCTGGTCCCGTCCGGCGACGAGCGGCCGCGCCCAGCCGCTCTCGACGAGCTGGGCGGCCTCCACCGTGCAGCCCCAGCTCCCCAGCAGAAAGCCGCACTTGTCCTGGGCGGCCCGCAGCAGGAGCACCTCGCGGGCGTGGGGCTGCGGGGCGTGCTGCTCGCTGTGGCTGTCGTCGCCGTCGTCCCAGAGGGCGACCAGGCCGAGGTCCTGGACGGGCGCGAACATGGCGGCCCGGGTCCCGATCACGGCCCGTACGGATCCGCGCCGCACCGCGAGCCACTGCGCGTAGCGCTTCTCGGGGCCGGCGTCGGCGGTGAGCACCGCGTGCCGCCCCGTCCCCAGCAGGGAGGTCAGGGCGGCGTCGAGCCGGGCGACCGCCCGGCCGTCGGGAAGGACGGCGAGCGCCCCTCGCCCGGAGGCCAGCGTCGCGGCGACGGCCCGGGCCAGCTCCTCGCTCCACTGCGGCCCGGGCAGCGCGTTCCACACGGCCCGGGGCGCTCCGCCGGACGCCAGGGACTCCAGGAAGGCCGCCCCCCGCTCGTACCGCTGCCAGCATCCCGCCTCGGGCGCCGGGGGCGGTGGCAGCGGGTCGGGTGAGGGCCGCTGCTCGGCTCGGGCGTTGCGCGGCGGGACGGCCAGTTGCAGGACGTCGGCGAGGCTGCCCGCGTACCGGTCGGCGACCGCCCGGGCCAGTCCCAGCAGCTCCTCGCTCAGCACCCGCTCGGGCGACACGACCTGGGCGAGGGCGGCCAGCGGCCCGGAGTAGTCGGATTCGGCCAGCCGCTCGACGAGGAACCCGTCGATCAGTCCGCCGCCCTCGCGCCGCCCTTCGCGCACGCGGTGCCGCCCGGCCCCGAACCGGACCCGCACCCGCACGCCCGGCTGGGCGTCCGCGTCCAGCTCCTCGGGCACGGCGTAGTCGAAGTACCGGTCGAGATGGAGCACGCCCTTGTCGACGAGGACGCGCGCGACGGGCAGCTCCTTGGCGAGCGCGGCGCCCCGCCAGGTCCGCGGCTTGGCCCGGGGCGTCTTCGCCTTGCGCACACTGTCCCGGATGAGCGCGAGCTGCTCGGGCGGCGCACCCTCGGCTCCGCCGTCCGCCTGTTCGTTCTCGCTGCTCACGGTTGCATTCTTACCAAACGCCACTGACAAGCGGAGGCGCCCGAGTTCCCTCGCGGTGACGGCGCGCACTCGCCTTGGACCACTCGGCCACGCCACCGGGCGCCGCCCGGACGACGGCGGGATTCGAACCCGCGGGGGCTGCGTCGAGCCCAGAAGTATCCGTCACCTCCGCACCGGGCGCCCCGGCACTCTCCACCGTAGAGAGCGCCCGCCGCCGTCCGCGAGCCGTTTTGAAGGCCCGCAGGGCAGGGGACGGGGCCGCGCCAGGCGGGAGCGGCCGACGCGAGGCGGGAGCGGCCCCCGAAGAGGCCCGGAGGACGCCGGAGGCCCGGCCCCCCGAAGGGTGCCGGGCCTCACGTGATGCACTGAGGGACGGGACCTACAGCCCCGCGGCCTTGCGCAGCGCGTCCACGCGGTCCGTCCGCTCCCACGTGAAGTCGGCGAGCTCGCGGCCGAAGTGGCCGTACGCCGCGGTCTGGGAGTAGATCGGGCGGAGCAGGTCGAGGTCGCGGATGATGGCGGCCGGGCGGAGGTCGAACACCTCGTCGATCGCCTTCTCGATCTTCTCCGTGTCGATCTTGGCGGTGCCGAAGGTCTCGACGAACAGACCCACCGGCTCGGCCTTGCCGATCGCGTACGCGACCTGGACCTCACACCGGGTGGCAAGCCCCGCGGCGACCACGTTCTTCGCGACCCAGCGCATCGCGTACGCGGCGGAGCGGTCGACCTTGGACGGGTCCTTGCCGGAGAACGCGCCACCGCCGTGACGGGCCATGCCGCCGTAGGTGTCGATGATGATCTTGCGGCCGGTCAGGCCCGCGTCACCCATCGGGCCGCCGATTTCGAAGCGGCCGGTGGGGTTGACCAGGAGTCGGTAGTTCTCCGTGTCGAGCTTGATGCCCTCGTCCAGCAGCGCCTTCAGCTCCGGCTCGACGACGAACTCCTTGATGTCCGGAGCCAGCAGCGAGTCCAGGTCGATGTCGGAGGCGTGCTGCGAGGAGACGACGACGGTGTCCAGACGGACCGCCTTGTCACCGTCGTACTCGATGGTGACCTGCGTCTTGCCGTCCGGGCGCAGGTAGGGGATGGTGCCGTTCTTGCGCACGTCGGACAGGCGCTTCGACAGGCGGTGGGCCAGGAAGATCGGCAGCGGCATCAGCGTGGGCGTCTCGTCCGTCGCGTAGCCGAACATCAGGCCCTGGTCGCCGGCGCCCTGCTTGTCGAGCTCGTCCTCGTCGCCCTCGACGCGGGACTCGTACGCCGTGTCCACACCCTGGGCGATGTCGGGGGACTGTGCGCCGATGGACACCGACACGCCGCAGGACGCGCCGTCGAAGCCCTTCTTGGAGGAGTCGTAGCCGATTTCGAGGATCTTGTTGCGGACCAGCGTCGCGATGTCCGCGTACGTCTTGGTCGTGACCTCGCCGGCCACGTGCACCAGGCCGGTCGTGATCAGGGTCTCGACGGCGACCCGGGAGGACGGGTCCTCGCGCAGGAGGGCGTCGAGAATGGTGTCGCTGATCTGGTCAGCGATCTTGTCGGGGTGACCCTCGGTCACGGACTCCGAGGTGAAAAGGCGACGGGACACAACGCTCCCTGAGGTTGCAGCGGCTGCTGGCTGATCATTGGCGGACGGCGGGGGCTGCACCCTGCGCCGTCCGTGGAACAGTTTACGGGTCACGCTTCGGCCACGGTCCCCCTGTCTCGCCACTCGGGAGTGCTGTGACCTGCGGCACGGGCATTCTGCCCAATGGCGAGCGACGTTGGCCAGAGGCGCCACGCCCCGGTCCACCCGTTTTCGAGCGGGTGGACGGGGATCGGACCTCAGCGCAGGCGCTCGGCCACCAGGTCCCACACCGTTTCGGCCAGAGCCTCCTTGGGGCCGTGCGCCACGGCGGTCTCGCTGCCGTCGGCGCCGAGCACAACGGCCTCGTTCTCCTCGGAACCGAAGGTCTTGCGCTCCCCCACCTCGTTCACGACCAGCAGGTCGCAGCCCTTGCGCTTGAGCTTGGCGCGGCCGTTGGCGAGGACGTCGTCCGTCTCCGCGGCGAAGCCGACGATCACCTGTCCGGCGCGGGCCCGGTCCCCCGAGATCTCCGCGAGGATGTCCGGATTCCGCACCAGGATGATCGGCTCCGGCTCCTGGCCGTCCTTCTTCTTGATCTTCCCTGCCGCGTACGCCGCCGGACGGAAGTCCGCCACCGCGGCCGCCATCACCACGGCGTCGGCCTCCGGGGCGGCGCGCAGCACCGCCTCGCGCAACTCCACGGCGGTGCCGACCGGGACGACGTCGACACCCGCCGGGGCCGGCAGGGCGCTGTTGGCCGCGATCAGCGTGACACGGGCGCCGCGGGCCGCGGCGGTGCGGGCGAGGGCGTAGCCCTGCTTGCCGGAGGAGCGGTTGCCGAGGAAGCGGACGGGGTCCAGGGGCTCGCGGGTGCCGCCGGCGCTGACCACGACATGCCGGCCCTTGAGGTCGGGCTCGGCGACGCCCCGGGCCAGCACACGGCGGCAGACCTCGAAGATCTCGCCCGGGTCGGGCAGCCGGCCCTTGCCGGTGTCGACGCCGGTGAGACGGCCCACGGCCGGCTCGATGACGAGGGCGCCGCGGCGGCGCAGCGTCGCCACGTTCTCCTGGGTGGCCGGGTGCTCCCACATCTCCGTGTGCATGGCGGGCGCGAAGACCACCGGGCAGCGGGCGGTGAGGAGCGTGTTGGTGAGGAGGTCGTCGGCGAGGCCGTGGGCCGCCTTGGCGAGCATGTCGGCGGTGGCGGGGGCGACGACGACCAGGTCTGCGTGCTGCCCGATGCGGACGTGCGGGACCTCGTGCACGTCGTCCCACACCTCGGTGGAGACGGGGTTTCCGGAGAGCGCGGACCAGGTGGCGGCGCCGACGAAGTGCAGCGCGGAGGCGGTGGGCACCACGCGCACGTCGTGGCCCGACTCCGTCAGCCGCCGCAACAGCTCACAGGCCTTGTACGCGGCGATGCCCCCGCTGACCCCCAGAACGACCTTCGGCTTGTCCACGTCTCTCCCCGTCTCTCCCCGGACCTCGGCGACCGGCACACCGTACGACTCCATGACACACCACAGGCCCGGCAGTCGGCCTGCCGGGCCTGTGGATAAGTCAGCGTCGAGCTGTAAATCTTACTTACTGCGCCGGGCCTTCGACGGCCTCGGACGTCAGGAGCCCCGCGTTGATCTCGCGGAGGGCGATCGAGAGCGGCTTCTCGTGGACGTGGGTGTCGACGAGAGGACCGACGTACTCGAGGAGACCCTCGCCGAGCTGCGAGTAGTACGCGTTGATCTGGCGGGCACGCTTGGCCGCGTAGATCACGAGGCTGTACTTCGAGTCGGTGGCCTCGAGGAGCTCGTCGATCGGCGGGTTGATGATGCCCTCGGGCGCGGAGATGGAAGAGGACACGCTCTACCTTCCGATGGATGGGAAAGAATCTGTCGGGCTGATCAGCCGGCCGGAACGGTCGGCGATGGTCACACGACGTCCATCAAGGCTAGCAGCTCGCGCGCCACGTCCTCGACGGAGGTGTTGACCAGGGTGGTGTCGAACTCCGGCTCGGCCGCGAGTTCGATCTTCGCCGCTTCGAGCCGGCGCTCGATCACCTCGGGCGGTTCGGTGCCCCGCCCGGTGAGTCGGCGCACCAGCTCCTCCCAGGAGGGGGGAGCCAGGAACACCAGCTGGGCCTCGGGCATCGACTCGCGGACCAGGCGGGCGCCCTGCAGGTCGATCTCCAGCAGGACGGGCTCGCCGTTCTCCAGTCGCTCCTGCACGGCCGCACGCGGCGTGCCGTAGCGGTTGCCGGCGAACTCGGCCCACTCCAGCAGTTCCCCGTTGGCGATGAGCTTGTCCATCTCGTCGTCGGAGACGAAGAAGTAGTGGACTCCGTGCTGCTCGCCGGGGCGGGGCTTGCGGGTCGTCGCCGACACGGAGAGCCAGACCTCGGGGTGTTCCTTGCGCATATGAGCGACGACCGTGCTCTTGCCGACCCCGGAAGGGCCGGAGAGCACGGTCAGCCGCGGACGTACGTCCGGGGGTACGGGGGACGTCCCCCGGGGTGTTGCAGCCATGCAGCGATTATCCAGCAATCGCGGAGTGCCCGGGACTCGCTTCCCCGGACTGCCCGGTTCAGGAGCCGGTGCTGCCGAACTCGCGCTCCAGGGAGGCGATCTGGTTGGAACCGAGGCCACGCACACGGCGGCTCTCGGAGATGCCGAGTCGCTCCATGATCTGCTTGGCGCGGACCTTGCCCACGCCGGGCAGCGACTCGAGGAGGGCGGAGACCTTCATCTTGCCGATGACGTCGTTCTCCTGGCCCTGCTTGATGACCTCGTGAAGGGAGGCGCCGGAGTGCTTGAGTCGATTCTTGACCTCGGCCCGCTCCCGGCGAGCCGCGGCGGCCTTTTCGAGCGCGGCTGCGCGCTGTTCAGGGGTAAGGGGCGGAAGAGCCACGCCTACGTCACCTCGGATGTCGAACTGTCGGATACGGACCGGTGAGGAACCTAGTCGCCCCACACCTGGGGAGCCACGAGCAACACACGCTTGCCCGTTCTCTCGTCGGAGACTAGCGGGCAAGTCCGCCGGAGTCATTGAGAACAGCGGAAAAGTCCTGGTCAGCCTTCATCTGAACGGACATTTAGGACATACTGCCCCGGATTTGAGGATGTATTCAGACTCAAGGCCGCCCCGGACCACTCATCGGAGGTCTCGCCGGACGGGCCGGACCGCCTCACGAGGAGGTCACGGCCTGACGGATCTCCTCCGCGAAGCGTTCGGCGGCGTCACGCAGAGCGACCGCGTCGGGACCGTGGCGTAGCACTCCGCGGCTGACGTTCGGCACGACGTTGCGCACCGCCGCACCGAAGACGCCGCGGAGATCGGCCGGCTCGGCGCCCTGGGCGCCGATACCGGGCGCGAGGAGCGGGCCGTTGATGTCCAGGTCGTACGTCGACAGATCGCCGAGGGTGGCGCCCACGACCGCCCCGAAGGAACCCAGGGGCTCCTCCCCCGTGTTCTCGGCGGCCAGGTGCGCGAGCATCGTCGCTCCGACGTTCCGGCCGTCGGCCCGCACGGCGTGCTGGACCTCGCCGCCCTCCGGGTTGGAGGTCAGCGCCAGCACGAACAGGCCCGCGCCGCTCTCCCGGGCCAGCGCGACGGCCGGGCTGAGCGAGCCGTACCCGAGGTACGGCGAGACGGTCAGGGCGTCGGAGAACAGCGGCGCGTCCCTGTGCAGGAAGGACTCGGCGTAGGCGGCCATGGTGGAGCCGATGTCGCCGCGCTTGGCGTCCATCACGACCAGCGCGCCCGCCGCCCGGGCCTCGGCGACGGACTTCTCCAGGACGGCGACGCCGCGCGAGCCGAAGCGCTCGAAGAACGCGCTCTGCGGCTTGAGCACGGCGACCCGGTCGGCCACCGCCTCGACGACCGTGCGGCTGAACCGCTCCAGGCCCGCCACGTCGTCGTTCAGGCCCCACTCGGCGAGCAGGGAGGCGTGCGGGTCGATGCCGACGCACAGCGGGCCGCGCTCGTCCATGGCCCGGCGCAGGCGCGCGCCGAAGGGTTCGAGACCACTCATGCCGTCTTCCTCACGTCGGCGCCCACCGCGTCGGCGAGCGTGGCGTAGGGGCTCGTGGCCAGACGAGCGGCGAGCCCCTTGTGGATCGCGCGGCCCCAGAAGGGCCCCTCGTAGATGAAGGCGCTGTAGCCCTGGACCAGCGTGGCGCCGGCCAGGATGCGCTGCCAGGCGTCCTCGGCGTTCTCGACGCCGCCGACGCCCACCAGGGTGATCCGGTCGCCCACGCGCGCGTAGAGGCGGCGCAGGACCTCCAGGGAGCGTTCCTTCAGGGGCGCCCCGGAGAGGCCGCCGGTCTCCTTGACCAGGGAGGCGTCGGACTTCAGGCCGAGTCCGTCCCGCGCGATGGTGGTGTTGGTGGCGATGATGCCGTCCAGGCCGAGCTCCACGGCGAGGTCGGCCACGGCGTCGACGTCCTCGTCGGCGAGGTCCGGCGCGATCTTGACCAGCAGCGGGACGCGCCGCGCGGACACCGTGCGGTCGGCTGCCTCGCGGACGGCGCTCAGCAGGGGACGGAGCGCCTCCGTGGCCTGGAGGTTGCGCAGCCCCGGCGTGTTCGGCGAGGAGACGTTGACGACCAGGTAGTCGGCGTACGGCGCGAGCCGCTCGGCGGACTTCACGTAGTCCGCGACGGCCTCCTCCTCGGGGACGACCTTGGTCTTGCCGATGTTGACGCCGACGACCGGCTTGAAGACGGGCGTGCGGGAGGCCAGGCGGGCGGCGACGCGGAGCGAGCCGTCGTTGTTGAAGCCCATGCGGTTGATCAGCGCGCGGTCCTTGACCAGGCGGAACAGTCGCTGCTTGGGGTTGCCGGGCTGCGGTTCACCCGTCACCGTGCCGATCTCGACGTGGTCGAAGCCGAGCATGGCCATGCCGTCGATGCCGACGGCGTTCTTGTCGAAGCCCGCGGCGAGCCCGAAGGGGCCGTGCATGCGCAGGCCCAGGGCCTCGGTGCGCAGCTCCTTGTACCGGGGCGCGAGGGCGGCCGCGAGGAAGGTGCGCAGCACGGGCACGCGGGCGGCCAGGCGGATCCAGCGGAAGGCCAGGTGGTGGGCCTGCTCCGGGTCCAACCTCTTGAAGACGAGACGGAAGAAGTACTTGTACATGGTGTCCTCACGAGGACTCGGCGTCCTCACGAAGAGGGGGACACCGTTTCCGGTGTCCCCCTCGGGGCTGCTAGTCGCGGGCCGCGGTCAGGTGTTCCGCGTGTTCCTGGAGCGAGCGGACGCTCACGTCGCCGCGGTTGAGGGCGTCGATGCCCTGGACCGCCGCCGCGAGTGCCTGGACCGTCGTCAGGCAGGGCACGGAGCGCGCCACGGCCGCCGTTCGGATGTCGTAGCCGTCGAGGCGGCCGCCCGTGCCGTACGGGGTGTTGACGATGAGGTCGACCTCGCCGTCGTGGATGAGCTGGACGATGGTCTTCTCGCCGTTCGGGCCGGTGCCCTCGGACTGCTTGCGCACGATGGTGGCGTTGATGCCGTTGCGCTTGAGGACCTCGGCGGTGCCGGACGTGGCGAGCAGCTCGAAGCCGTGCGCGACCAGCTCGCGGGCCGGGAAGATCATCGAGCGCTTGTCGCGGTTGGCGACCGAGATGAACGCGCGGCCCTTGGTGGGCAGCGGGCCGTAGGCGCCGGCCTGCGACTTGGCGTACGCCGTGCCGAAGACGGAGTCGATGCCCATGACCTCGCCGGTGGAGCGCATCTCCGGGCCGAGGACCGTGTCGACGCCGCGGCCGTGGATGTCGCGGAAGCGCGACCACGGCATGACGGCCTCCTTCACGGAGATCGGCGCGTCGAACGGCAGCTCGCCGCCGTCGCCGGTGGCCGGGAGCAGGCCCTCGGCGCGCAGCTCGGCGATCGTGGCGCCGAGCGAGATCCGGGCGGCGGCCTTGGCCAGCGGCACCGCCGTCGCCTTCGAGGTGAAGGGGACCGTCCGGGACGCGCGCGGGTTGGCCTCCAGGACGTAGAGGATGTCGCCCGCGAGCGCGAACTGGATGTTGATCAGGCCGCGGACGCCGACGCCCTTCGCGATGCCCTCCGTGGAGGCGCGCAGGCGCTTGATGTCGAAGCCGCCCAGCGTGATCGGGGGCAGGGCGCACGCCGAGTCGCCGGAGTGGATGCCGGCCTCCTCGATGTGCTCCATGACGCCGCCGAGGTAGAGCTCCTCGCCGTCGTAGAGGGCGTCGACGTCGATCTCGATCGCGTCGTCGAGGAACCGGTCGACCAGGACCGGCCGGGAGGGGCTGATCTCGGTCGACTCGGCGATGTAGGACTCCAGCCGGGTCTCGTCGTAGACGATCTCCATGCCGCGTCCGCCGAGGACGTACGAAGGACGCACCAGGACCGGGTAGCCGATCTCGTCGGCGATGGCCTTGGCCTCGGTGAAGGTGGTGGCGGTGCCGTGCTTCGGGGCAGGAAGGCCCGCCTCCTTGAGGACCCGGCCGAAGGCACCCCGGTCCTCGGCGGCGTGGATGGCCTCCGGGGACGTGCCGACGATCGGCACGCCGTTGTCCTTCAGCGCCTGCGACAGGCCCAGCGGGGTCTGGCCGCCGAGCTGCACGACGACGCCCGCGACCGGTCCGGCCTGCTGCTCGGCGTGCACGATCTCCAGCACGTCTTCCAGCGTCAGCGGCTCGAAGTACAGGCGGTCGGAGGTGTCGTAGTCCGTGGAGACGGTCTCCGGGTTGCAGTTGACCATCACGGTCTCGTAGCCCGCGTCGCTCAGGGCGAACGAGGCGTGGACGCAGGAGTAGTCGAACTCGATGCCCTGGCCGATGCGGTTCGGGCCGGAGCCCAGGATGATGACGGCCGGCTTCTCGCGGGGCGCGACCTCGGTCTCCTCGTCGTAGGAGGAGTAGAAGTACGGCGTCTTCGCGGCGAACTCGGCGGCGCAGGTGTCGACCGTCTTGTAGACCGGGCGGATGCCGAGGGCGTGCCGGACCTCGCGGACGACGTCCTCGCGCAGGCCGCGGATCTCGCCGATCTGCGTGTCGGAGAAGCCGTGCCGCTTGGCCTCGGCGAGCAGGTCGGTGGTCAGCTCGGGCGCCTCGGCCAGCTCGTCGGCGATCTCCTTGATCAGGAAGAGCTGGTCGACGAACCAGGGGTCGATCTTCGTGTAGTCGAAGACCTCCTCGGGCGTGGCGCCGGCGCGGATGGCCTGCATGACGGTGTTGATGCGGCCGTCGGTGGGACGGACGGCCTGCTCCAGCAGCTGCGTCTTGTCGCCGGGCTCGCCGACGAAGGTGAACTGGCTGCCCTTCTTCTCCAGGGAGCGCAGCGCCTTCTGGAAGGCCTCGGTGAAGTTGCGGCCGATGGCCATGGCCTCGCCGACGGACTTCATGGTGGTGGTGAGGGTGGCGTCGGCGCTCGGGAACTTCTCGAAGGCGAAGCGCGGAGCCTTCACGACCACGTAGTCGAGCGTGGGCTCGAAGGAGGCCGGGGTCTCCTGGGTGATGTCGTTCGGGATCTCGTCCAGCGTGTAGCCGACGGCGAGCTTGGCGGCGATCTTGGCGATCGGGAAGCCGGTCGCCTTGGAGGCGAGCGCCGAGGAGCGCGACACGCGCGGGTTCATCTCGATGACGATGACCCGGCCGTCCTCGGGGTTCACCGCGAACTGGATGTTGCAGCCGCCGGTGTCGACGCCGACCTCGCGGATCACGGCGATGCCGATGTCACGCAGGGTCTGGTATTCGCGGTCGGTGAGCGTCATGGCCGGCGCGACGGTGATCGAGTCGCCGGTGTGGACGCCCATGGGGTCGAAGTTCTCGATGGAGCAGACGACCACGACGTTGTCGTGCTTGTCGCGCATCAGCTCCAGCTCGTACTCCTTCCAGCCGAGGATGGACTCCTCCAGGAGCACCTCGGTGGTCGGGGAGAGCGTGAGGCCCTGGCCGGCGATGCGGCGCAGCTCCTCCTCGTCGTGGGCGAAACCGGAGCCGGCGCCGCCCATGGTGAAGGACGGGCGGACGACGACCGGGTAGCCGCCGAGCGTGTCGACGCCCTGGATCACGTCGTCCATGGAGTGGCAGATGACCGAGCGGGCGGACTCGCCGTGGCCGATCTTGCCGCGGACGGCCTCGACGACCTCCTTGAAGAGGTCGCGGTCCTCGCCCTTGTTGATGGCCTCGACGTTGGCGCCGATCAGCTCGACGCCGTACTTGTCGAGCGTGCCCGCCTCGTGCAGCGAGATGGCCGTGTTGAGGGCCGTCTGGCCGCCCAGGGTGGGCAGCAGCGCGTCGGGGCGCTCCTTGGCGATGATCTTCTCGACGAACTCGGGTGTGATCGGCTCGACGTAGGTGGCGTCGGCGATCTCCGGGTCGGTCATGATCGTCGCCGGGTTGGAGTTCACCAGGACGACCCTGAGGCCCTCGGCCTTCAGGACGCGGCACGCCTGGGTGCCGGAGTAGTCGAACTCGGCGGCCTGGCCGATGACGATCGGGCCGGAGCCGATGACCAGGACGGACTGGATATCGGTGCGCTTAGGCACGCTGGCCCTCCATCAGGGATACGAAGCGGTCGAACAGGTAGGCGGCGTCGTGCGGGCCGGCTGCCGCTTCGGGGTGGTACTGGACGCTGAACGCGGGGCGGTCGAGGAGCTGGAGCCCTTCCACCACGTTGTCGTTCAGACAGACGTGGGACACCTCGGCGCGCCCGAACGGGGTCTCGGAGACCTGGTCGAGCGGGGCGTCGACGGCGAAGCCGTGGTTGTGCGCGGTGACCTCGACCTTGCCGGTCGTGCGGTCCTGCACCGGCTGGTTGATGCCGCGGTGGCCGTACTTCAGCTTGAAGGTGCCGAAGCCGAGCGCGCGGCCCAGGATCTGGTTGCCGAAGCAGATCCCGAAGAGCGGGGTGCCGCGCTCCAGGACGCCCTGCATCACGGAGACGGGGTGGTCGGCGGTGGCCGGGTCGCCCGGGCCGTTGGAGAAGAACACGCCGTCCGGGTTCACCGCGTAGATGTCCTCGACGGTCGCGGTCGCCGGGAGCACGTGCACCTCGATGCCGCGCTCGGCCATGCGGTGCGGGGTCATGCCCTTGATGCCGAGGTCGACGGCGGCGACGGTGAACTTCTTCTCGCCGATGGCCGGGACGACGTACGGCTCGGTGGTGGCGACCTCGGCGGAGAGGTTCGCGCCCTTCATCTGCGGGGCTTCCTGGACGCGGGCCAGCAGCGCGGCGTCGTCCTGGACCGCGTCGCCGCTGAAGATGCCGACGCGCATGGCACCGCGCTCACGCAGGTGCCGGGTGAGGGCGCGGGTGTCGATGCCGCTGATGCCGACGACGCCCTGGGCGTCCAGCTCCTCGTCCAGCGTGCGCCGGGAGCGCCAGTTGGACGGCACGCGCGCGGGGTCGCGCACGACGTAGCCGGAGACCCAGATCTTCCTGGACTCCATGTCCTCGTCGTTGACGCCCGTGTTGCCGACGTGCGGGGCGGTCATGACGACCACCTGGCGGTGGTAGGAGGGGTCGGTGAGGGTCTCTTGGTAGCCGGTCATGCCGGTGGAGAACACCGCTTCGCCGAAGGTCTCCCCCACGGCCCCGTAGGCGCGGCCGCGGAAGACCCGGCCGTCCTCCAGGACGAGTACGGCGGGAGTTTTGGCGGCTCCCCTGGTGGAGGTGGTCATCGTTCGGCGCCTTCCCTGGTGTTCGTTTCGATCATGGAGTTGATGGCTTCGACCCACTCGTGGTGCTCGGCCGCGTGGTCGGAGCGGAAGCCGGAGTCGATCAGCCGGTCGCCGTGCTCCCAGGTGACGATCAGCAGACCGCCCTCGGTGAGGACCTTCCCGGCGATGCCCTTGTCGAGCCGGGCCTCGCGCAGCGCCGCGGCCGGGACGAAGAAGTCGTCCGCGCCGGGGCGTACGACGTCGAGGCCGGCGTCCGTCAGGGTCAGCTCGGCTCGGCTGCGGGTGCCCAGGCCGTGCGCGACGATGCGGTCGAGCCACTGCCCGGCGGTGGTGGAGCCGTGGTAGCGGCCGCTCAGGGTCAGCTTCTCGGGACCCGGGTAGTCCGGGGTGGCGGGCAGCTCGGGCAGGTCGCCCTGGAGGGTGCCGCGCCACTTCCAGCCCTCGCGCATCAGCCAGTAGACGAGCGCGACGAACAGGGCGAGGCCGACGACCCAGCCGATGCGGGCGGCCCAGTCGGTCACTTGCGCCGATTCCTTCTCGGCGGCCAGCAGGAGTACAGGTGTCACGTGAGCTTCCCGTCGACGAGCGTGGCCTTGCCCCGCAGCCACGTGTGCGTCACACGGCCCGGCAGCTCACGCCCCTCGTAGGGGGTGTTGCGGCTGCGCGAGGCGAAGCCCGCGGGTTCCACGAGCCCACGGTATGCCGTGTCGACCAGGGTGAGGTTGGCGGGCTCACCTGCCGAGACGGGACGTCCGTGGCCCGTGGCCTGTCCGATCTGCGCGGGCTTGACGGACATCCGGTCGGCGACGCCGGCCCAGTCCAGCAGACCCGTGTCGACCATGGTCTCCTGCACCACCGACAGCGCGGTCTCCAGGCCGACCATGCCCATGGCGGCCGCGGCCCACTCGCAGTCCTTGTCCTCGTGCGGGTGCGGGGCATGGTCGGTGGCGACGATGTCGATCGTGCCGTCGGCGAGCGCCTCGCGCAGGGCCATGACGTCGCGCTCGGTGCGCAGCGGCGGGTTGACCTTGTAGACGGGGTTGTAGGTGCGCACCAGCTCATCCGTGAGGAGGAGGTGGTGCGGGGTGACCTCGGCGGTGACGGCGATGCCGCGGGACTTGGCCCAGCGGACGATCTCGACGGAGCCGGCGGTCGACAGGTGGCAGATGTGGACGCGGGAGCCGACGTGGTCGGCGAGCAGGACATCCCGGGCGATGATCGATTCTTCGGCCACCGCGGGCCAGCCCCCGAGGCCCAGCTCGGCGGAGACGACGCCCTCGTTCATCTCGGCGCCCTCGGTCAGCCGCGGCTCCTGCGCGTGCTGCGCGACGACACCGCCGAAGGCCTTCACGTACTCCAGGGCGCGGCGCATGATCACGGCGTCGTGGACGCACTTGCCGTCGTCGGAGAAGACGGTGACGCCGGCGGCCGACTCGTGCATGGCGCCCAGCTCGGCGAGCTTCCTGCCCTCCAGGCCGACGGTGACGGCGCCGATGGGCTGGACGTCGCAGTAGCCGTGCTCCTGGCCGAGCCGCCAGACCTGCTCGACGACACCGGCGGTGTCGGCGACCGGGAAGGTGTTGGCCATGGCGAACACGCTGGTGTAGCCGCCGGAGGCGGCGGCGCGCGTGCCGGTGAGGACGGTCTCGGAGTCCTCGCGGCCGGGCTCGCGCAGATGGGTGTGCAGGTCGACCAGGCCCGGCAGCAGCACCTTGCCGTCGGCCTCGACGATCTCTGCGCCTTCGGCGGACAGCCCGTTGCCGACCTCCGCGACGGTGCCGCCGTCGATCAGGACGTCCTGCGGCACGCCGCCGAGCACCTTCGCACCACGGATCAGGATCTTGCTCATCTGTCTTACTTCTCCTCGGTGCGGGGGTGGGTGACTGCGGGCTCGTTGCCCCCGAGCAGCAGGTACAGGACGGCCATCCGGATGGACACTCCGTTTGCGACCTGCTCGACGACGGTGCAGCGGTCGGAGTCGGCGACCTCTGCGGTGATCTCCATGCCGCGGACCATCGGGCCGGGGTGCATCACGATGGCGTGCTCGGGCATCCGCGCCATGCGGTCGCCGTCGAGGCCATAGCGCCGGGAGTACTCGCGCTCGGTCGGGAAGAAGGCGGCGTTCATGCGCTCGCGCTGGACGCGCAGCATCATCACCGCGTCGGACTTGGGCAGCGTGCTGTCGAGGTCGTAGGAGACCTCGCAGGGCCAGGTCTCGATGCCGACCGGCAGCAGGGTCGGCGGGGCGACGAGGGTGACCTCGGCGCCGAGGGTGTGCAGCAGGTCGACGTTGGAGCGGGCGACCCGGCTGTGCAGGACGTCACCGACGAGCGTGATGCGCTTGCCTTCGAGGTCGTGGCCGAGCCCGGCGTCCGGGCCGATCAGGCGGCGGCGCATGGTGAAGGCGTCCAGCAGGGCCTGGGTGGGGTGCTGGTGGGTGCCGTCGCCGGCGTTGACGACGACGGCGTCGATCCAGCCGGAGTTGGCCAGGCGGTACGGGGCTCCGGAGGCGCCGTGCCGGATGACCACGGCATCGACGCCCATGGCCTCCAGGGTCTGGGCGGTGTCCTTCAGGGACTCGCCCTTGGAGACGCTGGAGCCCTTGGCGGAGAAGTTGATGACGTCCGCGGACAGCCGCTTCTCGGCGGCCTCGAAGGAGATCCGGGTCCGGGTGGAGTCCTCGAAGAAGAGATTGACGATCGTGCGGCCGCGCAGGGTCGGCAGCTTCTTGATCGGCCGGTCGGCGACCCGGGCCATCTCCTCGGCGGTGTCGAGGATCAGGACGGCGTCGTCGCGGGTGAGGTCGGCGGCCGAGATGAGATGACGCTGCATCTGTCAGGCTCCGTAAGGCAGTTCATTCGGGAGAATCGGGGCAGACGGGCGCGCCGGGGCGCGCACTGAGCCGGCGTACGACGGCGGCGTACGCCTGGAGCGCTACTGAGGGGCCGGCTTGGCACCGAGCAGCACGGTGTCGCGACCGTCCTCCTCGGCGAGCTGGACCTTGACCGTCTCCCGCAACGACGTGGGGAGGTTCTTGCCGACGTAGTCGGCACGGATGGGCAGTTCGCGGTGTCCGCGGTCGACGAGGACGGCGAGCTGCACCGCGCGCGGGCGCCCGAGGTCGTTCAGCGCGTCGAGGGCGGCGCGGATGGTGCGGCCGGAGAAGAGCACGTCGTCGACGAGGACGACGAGCTTGCCGTCGAGGCCGTCACCGGGGATCTCGGTGCGGGCCAGCGCCCGCGGCGGGTGCATGCGCAGGTCGTCGCGGTACATGGTGATGTCGAGCGAGCCGCAGGGAACCTTGCGCTCGGTGATCTGCTCGAGCTTGTCCGCGATCCGCCGGGCGAGGAAGACGCCCCGGGTCGGAATGCCGAGGAGCACCACGTCGTCGGCGCCCTTGGCGCGTTCGACGATCTCGTGGGCGATGCGGGTCAGCACCCGTGCGATGTCGGGGCCTTCGAGAACGGGCCGGGCATCGGACTGCGTGTCGCGCGTGTCGTGCGTGTCCATACGAAACGGACCTCCTTCTCCGCCTCACGGGACGGACCTTAAAGGACGTCGAGATTGCGCCATACACGGTAGCAGGTCCCCGTGATCGCCCGTACGGCCCCCTTGGATCACCCACTCGGCCCAACGGAACGCCGATACCACGGAAGAGTCGGTGCGGACCATTCGGCTTGACGCGGCAGAGTAACGCTGCGTAACCTCACAGTGAGTTACCAGCCGCGCGGCCTGGCACCCACGCCAGACGCGTCGACACAGTGCCGGGGAGCTATATGTCCAGCGAATACGCCAAACAGCTCGGGGCCAAGCTCCGGGCGATCCGCACCCAGCAGGGCCTTTCCCTCCACGGTGTCGAGGAGAAGTCCCAGGGACGCTGGAAGGCGGTCGTGGTCGGTTCGTACGAGCGCGGCGACCGTGCCGTGACCGTACAGCGCCTTGCCGAGCTGGCGGATTTCTACGGCGTTCCGGTGCAGGAACTGCTTCCGGGCACAACCCCGGGCGGGGCCGCCGAGCCGCCGCCGAAGCTGGTCCTGGACCTGGAGCGGCTGGCCACAGTGCCGGCCGAGAAGGCGGGCCCCCTTCAGCGCTACGCGGCCACGATCCAGTCGCAGCGCGGTGACTACAACGGCAAGGTGCTGTCGATCCGCCAGGACGACCTGCGCACACTCGCCGTCATCTACGACCAGTCGCCGTCCGTCCTCACGGAACAGCTGATCAGCTGGGGTGTCCTGGACGCGGACGCGCGCCGTGCGGTGGCGTCCCACGAGGACGCCTGACCGCTCCGCGGGCCGGGAGACGGGTCCAGCAGAAACGTGCCGCCGGGGTGGCCGGAACCGTATGGTTCTCGGCCGCCCCGGCGGCGTTGTGCGGCTCTGAACTCCGCGCGCCACACCGAGGACGTACGGGAACGCCGGAGGGCCCGCAGCAGTCACGCTGCGGGCCCTCCGGCATGTGGTCCGTCTCAGACCTCGTCGCGGCGGAGCGAGGGCTTGAGCTCCTTCAGCCGGCCGAGCAGGCCGTTCACGAACGAGGGGGACTCGTCCGTGGAGAACTCCTTCGCCAGCTGCACCATCTCGTCGAGGACGACGGCGTCCGGCGTCGCGTCGACCCAGATCAGCTCGTAGGCGCCGAGCCGCAGGATGTTGCGGTCGACGACGGGCATCCGGTCGAGGGTCCAGCCGACGGAGTACTGCGCGATCAGCTCGTCGATGCGCTTCGCGTGCTTCGCGTAGCCCTCGACCAGCTCCATCGTGTACTCGCTGACCGGCGGCTGCCGGGTGTCCGCCCGGGACAGCCGGACCCAGTCCGCGAGGACGGTCAGCACCTCGGCGCCGCGCTGGTCCCCCTCGAAGAGGATCTGGAAGGCGCGCTTACGGGCCGTGTTGCGGGCAGCCACGGTTAGCTGTTCACCCGGCCGAGGTAGTCGCTCGTGCGGGTGTCGACCTTGATCTTCTCACCGGTGGTGATGAAGAGCGGCACGTTGATCTGGTGGCCGGTCTCCAGGATGGCGGGCTTGGTGCCGCCGGTGGAGCGGTCGCCCTGGACGCCCGGCTCGGTCTCCTGGATGACGAGCTCGACGGCGGCCGGCAGCTCGACGAAGAGCACCTCGCCCTCGTGCTGCGCGACGGTGGCGGTGAAGCCCTCGATCAGGAAGTTGGCGGCGTCGCCGACGGCCTTCTTGTCGACGTGCAGCTGGTCGTAGGTCTCCATGTCCATGAAGACGAAGTACTCGCCGTCCATGTAGGAGAACTGCATGTCGCGCTTGTCGACGGTGGCCGTTTCGACCTTGACGCCGGCGTTGAAGGTCTTGTCGACGACCTTGCCGGAGAGCACGTTCTTGAGCTTGGTGCGCACGAAGGCCGGGCCCTTGCCGGGCTTGACGTGCTGGAACTCGACGACGGACCAGAGCTGGCCGCCTTCGAGCTTGAGCACCATGCCGTTCTTGAGGTCGTTCGTGGAAGCCACGGTTGCGGAATCTCCTGGACTGACGTACGACCCCGGGGCACGCACCTGCCTGGCTACAGGGCGAGCAGCTCCTTGGTCGTGATGGTGAGTAGCTCGGGTCCGCCGTCCGCCTCGGGGCGGACGACGAGCGTGTCATCGATCCGGACACCGCCCCGGCCCGGGAGGTGGACCCCCGGTTCGACGGTGACTGGCACGCAAGCGTCCAGTTTACCCATGGCCGCGGGACTCAATTGAGGGTCCTCGTCGATTTCGAGCCCTACACCGTGTCCGGTCAGGACCGTGAGGCCCTCCGTGTACCCCGCGGAGTCCAGGACCTGGCGGGCCGCGCGGTCGACGTCCCGGCAGGCGGCGCCGGGTACCAGGCTCTCACGCCCGGCCCGCTGGGCGGCGAAGACCAGGTCGTACAGCTCGATCTGCCAGTCCGCGGGAGCGGTGCCGATGACGAAGGTGCGGCCGATCTCGCAGCGGTAGCCGCGGTACGTCGCGCCGAGGCAGACGGAGAGGAAATCGCCCTCCTCGACGCGGCGGTCGGTGGGCCGGTGTCCGGGCCGGCCGGAGTTCGGGCCGGTGGCGACGGATGTCGGAAAGGCCGGCCCGTCCGCCCCGTGGTCCACGAGTCGTCGCTCGAGTTCCAGGGCGAGGTGGCGCTCGGTGCGGCCGACGAGGATCGACTCCAGCAGCTCGCCGAGTGCCTGGTCGGCGATCTCGGCGCCGATGCGCAGGCAGGAGATCTCCTCTTCGTCCTTGACGACCCGGAGCTGCTCGACCGCGCTGCCGAGGCCCGCCAGGCGCAGCCCGGGGGCGACCGAGCCGAGGGCGCGGTGCCGGGCCACGGTGAGGTGGTGCTCCTCCACCGCGAGGGAGTCGGCGTCCTGGCCCGCGGCGAGGCGGGCCGCCGCGACGGCCGGGTCACCGCCGCCGACTCCGGGCAGGGTGTGGACGCGCAGGGCCTCGTCGGGGCGCTCCTGTGCGGGGCGGTCGGCCGTCGGCCCGGCACAGACCAGGAGGTCCTGCTCCTCGGTCCTGCCCAGCAGCAGAACGGCGCCGTGCGGGGCGGCGCCCGCGAGATAGCGCACGTTGGCGGGGCGGGAGACCAGCGCCGCCGCGCTGCCGCCCGCGTTGCAGTAGTCCCTCAGACGCGTCCGGCGGGCCGCGTACACCTCTGACATGACCCGAGCGTATGAGCTCCGCCGGTTTTGCGCTGGTTGAGGGCGTCTGAGTGGGCGGTGCCTGGTGTGCGGGGTGCCGTTCGGGAGCGGGGGTGCCGCGCGAGGTTGTATGCCGTCCGCGGCTGTGTGAGGGCTTGGCGCGCAGTTCCCCGCGCCCCTGAAGGGCGCTTACCTGAGGGCGCTCACCATTGGGGTGGGCTGGCGATGGAGCGGGCCAGGACGTCGTCCAGGATTCTCGCCGTCTCCGGGACGTCCAGCTGGGAGTTGTCGATGATCGGCAGACCGGATCCGTACCAGCCGGCCATGCGGCCGTGGATGCGGGCGACCTCTTCGTCCGACAGCCGTCGGTTGCCGGAGCGCTCCGCGTTGCGTTCGAGGACGATGTCCAGCCCGGGCAGGAGGACGACCGGCAGCAGGCCCGGTCCGACGTGGCGCTTCCAGCCGCCGAGGCCGACGACCGGGCGGTCGGGGAAGACCGCGTCGTCGAGGATGCACGAGATGCCGTTGGCCAGGAAGTTCCGCGCGGCGAAGCCGCAGGTGCGGCGGGCCAGGCGGTACTGCGCCTCGGAGTTGTCGTTCCACCCGGACTGGGGGTCGGCGAAGCCGGAGCGGACCCACTCGCGTACGTCGTCGAGGCTGATGTGGGCCGTGGGGACCCGGCGGTGGTCCGCCCAGTATTTGGCGACGCTGGTCTTGCCCGCGCCCGCGGGACCGATGAGCAGCACCGCGAGTGTCGTACCGGCGGGATCGGGAACCGTCGCGGCGGCCGGGGCCATGGGCATGGCGACGGGGCCGCCGGGCGGCAGTGGCACATGGCCGGTGGTCTCGGGCGCCGACGGGGCACAAGAGGAGGCCGGCCCGGGCGGGGGCGCCGGATATCCCGGCGCCGGGGGCGGCGGGGGCACGGGCACCGAGCCCTGGTGGGCGCCCGCGTTCGGCGGGCCAGGATGATGTGCGGCCGGCGACCAGCCCGTGGCCGGTCCGTGCCCCGGCTGATGGGGCGGCGGCAGCGGAGAACCCACTGCGTGCTGCATCCGGTGCCACTCCGTCTCGTACAGGCGATGGGCGCTGACAGGGGGTGGAATCCCCTTGCTACCGAACGGTACCGCCCCCGGTCGTCGATGTGTGAACGGCCGGGGGCGGCTCGAAGTGCCCGGCTCCGTAAGGTGAATTCGGGCGGAAGGCGCGCCGGAGGACTTACTGCCCGACTTCGCCGTACGCGGCGAGCAGTACGGCCGGGTCGGGTCCCTCCAGGACGGTGGGCTTGGCCAGGCCGTCGAGGACGATGAAGCGCAGCAGGTTGCCGCGGGACTTCTTGTCGACCTTCATGGTCTCCAGCAGCTTGGGCCACTGGTCGTACCGGTAGTGCAGGGGCAGTCCGACCGCTTCGAGGATCGTGCGGTGGCGGTCGGCCGTCGCGTCGTCCAGCCGGCCCGCCAGGCGCCCCAGTTCGGCGGCGAAGTGCATGCCGACCGAGACCGCCGCGCCGTGGCGCCACTTGTAGCGCTCGTTCTTCTCGATGGCGTGGCCGAGCGTGTGGCCGTAGTTGAGGATCTCGCGCAGGCCCGACTCCTTCAGGTCCGACGACACGACTTCGGCCTTGACCCGGATGGAGCGCTCGATGAGCTCGGCGGTGTGCGGGCCGGCCGGGGTGCGGGCGGCCTCGGTGTCGGACTCGATGAGGTCGAGGATCACCGGGTCGGCGATGAACCCGGCCTTGATGACCTCGGCCAGGCCGGAGACGTAGTCGTTGACCGGCAGGGAGTCCAGCGCGGACAGGTCGCAGAGCACACCGGCGGGCGGATGGAAGGCGCCGACGAGGTTCTTGCCCTCGGCGGTGTTGATGCCGGTCTTGCCGCCGACGGCAGCGTCCACCATGGCGAGCACGGTGGTGGGAATCGCGATCCAGCGCACTCCGCGCAGCCAGGTGGCGGCCACGAACCCGGCGAGGTCCGTGGTCGCGCCGCCGCCGACGCCGACGACGACGTCCGTGCGCGTGAACCCGGACTGGCCGAGGGCCTTCCAGCAGTAGGCGGCGACCTCGGCGGTCTTGGCCTCCTCCGCGTTGGGCACCTGGATGGCGATGGCCTCGTAGCCCTGCTCGGCCAGGTCGGCGCGCAGCGCGTCACCGGTCTCGGCCAGCGCCTCGGGGTGGAGAATCGCGACCCGCTGGGCCTTCTCGCCGATCAGCCCGCCGAGTTCACCCAGCAACTGCCGGCCCACCAGGACCTCGTACGGGTCGGTGCCCGCCGTGCCGCCGACCTGGATCCGGGTGACTGCCTCGCTCATGCTTCCTTCAACTCCAGTGCGTCCAGGGCTGCTTCGGTGACCTCTTCGGGCGTACGGCCGTCGGTGGCGACCACGGCCGTGGCGACCTCTTCGTACAGGTGGCGGCGGGCCTCCATCAGCTCGCGCCACTGCTTGCGCGGGTTGACCGCGAGCAGGGGACGCGCCGCGTTGAGGCCGGTGCGCTTGACCGCCTCCTCGACGTCCATGGACAGGTACGCCACCCGCTGCCCGGCGAGCAGCGCGCGCGTGTCGGCGTCGAGGATCGCGCCGCCGCCCAGGGCCAGGACGCCGTCGTGCTCGGCGAGCGCCCGGTGCACGGCCGCCTTCTCGATCGCGCGGAAGGCGGGCTCGCCCTCGTCGACGAAGATCTCGGCGACGGTCCTGCCCTGATCGGCCACGATGTCGTCGTCGGTGTCCCGGTAGGAGAGCCCGAGCCGCTCGGCCAGCAGCTGCCCGACGGTGGACTTGCCCACGCCCATCGGGCCGACCAGGACGACCAGCGGGCCGCTCATCGGATGGCGAGGTTGTCGAGGTACGACGTCACGTTGCGGCGGGTCTCGGCCACCGAGTCGCCGCCGAACTTCTCCGCGACCGCGTCCGCGAGCACCAGGGCCACCATGGCCTCCGCGACGATGCCGGCGGCCGGGACCGCGGACACGTCGGAGCGCTGGTGGTGCGCCTGCGCCGCCTCGCCGGTGGTGACGTCCACGGTCTGCAGGGCGCGCGGCACGGTCGCGATCGGCTTCATCGCGGCACGGACGCGCAGCAGTTCACCGGTGGTCAGACCGCCCTCGGTGCCGCCCGAGCGGCCGGAGGTGCGCCGGATGCCGTCGTCGGTCTTCACGATCTCGTCGTGCGCCTTGGAGCCGGGCACCCGGGCCAGTTCGAACCCGTCGCCGATCTCGACACCCTTGATGGCCTGGATGCCCATGAGGGCACCGGCGAGCCGGGCGTCCAGCTTGCGGTCCCAGTGCACGTGGGAACCGAGGCCGACGGGCACGCCGTAGGCCAGGATCTCGACCACGCCGCCGAGGGTGTCACCGTCCTTGTGGGCCTGGTCGATCTCGGCGACCATCGCCTTCGAGGCGTCGGCGTCCAGGCAGCGCACGGGGTCGGCGTCCAGCTTCTCGACGTCGGCCGGGGTCGGGTACACGCCCTTCGGCGCCTTCGCCGCCGCCAGCTCCACCACGTGCGAGACGATCTCGACGCCGGTGGTCTCCTTCAGGTACGAGCGGGCCACCGCGCCCAGTGCCACGCGTGCGGCCGTCTCCCGCGCGGAGGCGCGCTCCAGGATCGGCCGGGCCTCGTCGAAGCCGTACTTCTGCATGCCCGCGAGGTCGGCGTGGCCGGGGCGCGGGCGGGTCAGCGGGGCGTTGCGTGCGAGCCCGTCGAGGATCTCCGGGTCGACCGGGTCGGCGGCCATGACCTGTTCCCACTTGGGCCACTCGGTGTTGCCCACCATGATCGCGACGGGGGAGCCGAGGGAGAGGCCGTGCCGGACGCCGCCGAGGAAGGTGACCTCGTCGCGCTCGAACTTCATCCGGGCACCGCGCCCATAGCCCAGGCGCCGCCTCGCGAGATGGTCCGCCACCATGTCCGTGGTGATCGGCACGCCGGCGGGAAGGCCCTCCAGCGTCGCCACGAGTGCGGGACCGTGGGACTCCCCCGCGGTAAGCCAGCGCAACCTGCTCAACGGTGCTCCTCAGTGCTCGCGCTCTGGTACTGCCCTGCGTACGCGCCTCGTCGCGTACGGCGACGGCGTGCCCGGGTGCGCGGCCCGGTCCGCCATCTCCGATCCTCCCACGCCGGGGCCGCTTGCCCGGCGGCCGGTCCATCAAGCGGACGCGTTCGCGGACGGGCCGTCGCCCTGACGCTGCTGCGGCGCGTACGCCCCGAGGAAGTCGGCACCGCTCGGCTGCTGCGCGGGCTCGGCCTGCCGCTGCGGGGCGTACGCCCCCAGGTGGTCGGCCCCGCTGCCCTGCTGCTGGGCCGGCCGCGTCTGCTCCGGCGCGTACTGCCCCAGGTAGTCCGCGCCGCGCCCCTGCCCGTACTGCGCGGCGGCGTGGACCGGCTGCCCGTTGCGGACGGCGCGCCGGTAGGCGATCTTGCGCTTGATCTTGACGCCCCAGGACGCCACGACGGCGAGCACGATCAGGGCGAGCACCGTGATCTGCACCCAGTCGGGCAGGAATCCGAGCAGGGACTCGAATATCTGGGACTTGACGGACGCCTGAGGCAGGCCTGCGGACATGACGGACGTTCCCCTCCCCTGTTCCGCCCCCTGCGGAACCGAGAGCGGATCTTATCGGTCGGCGAGAGCCCGCTCGCCCGCTTTTCGCATGGCGTCCAAGGGTGCCGGGGCCAGTCCCGTCATCTGCTCGACCTGGAGCACGGCCTGGTGCACCAGCAGGTCGAGACCGCTGACGACGGCACCGCCGTACGCCGACCAGCGGGCGGCGAGGTCGGTCGGCCAGGGGTCGTAGAGGACGTCGAAGAGAGCCGCCGGGCGTTCCGGTACGGACCGGGCGAGGGCGTCGGTGGCCCCGGCCGGCGTGGTGCTGATCACGAGCGGGGCGCGCAGGGCCTGCTCGGCGTCCGCCCAGTCGGCGATGCGGACGGCGACGTCGAGCCGCTCGGCCCACTGCCGCATCTCGGCGGCCCGGGCCTCGCTGCGCACGTACACGGCGATCTCGCCCGGGCAGACCCGGGACAGCGCGGCCAGCGCGGAGGAAGCGGTGGCACCGGCACCGAGGACGGCGGCGGAGTCGACCTGCTCGATGCCGTGTTCGCGCAGCGCCGCGACGATGCCGGGGATGTCGGTGTTGTCGCCGATGCGGCGGCCGTCCTCGGTGAACACGACGGTGTTGACCGCCTCCACCGAGGCGGCGGTCTCACTGACCTCGTCCAGCAGCGGGATGACGGCCCGCTTCAACGGCATGGTCAGCGACAGCCCGGCCCACTCGGGCCCGAGTGCCTCGATGAAGGCGGGCAGCTTCGCTTCGTCGATCTCGAAGCGGTCGTACGACCAGTCACTCAGCCCCAGTTCCGCATACGCCGCGCGGTGCAGCACCGGGGAGAGGGAGTGGGCGATGGGGCTGCCGAGCACTCCGGCACGGCGGGCGTCAGTTGCCTGTGCTGGCATCGAACTTCCTCTTGAGCTTCTGGAACTGCGCGTAGTCCTTGGCGAACTCGGTCTTGTGCACACCGTCGGTCGCCACGAAGTAGATCCAGCCGTCCTTCGTCGGATTCAGGGCCGCCCGCAACGCGACGTCCCCGGGGTTGTCGATCGGACCCGGCGGCAGGCCCTTGTTGGTGTACGTGTTGTACGGGTCCTTGTTGCTGTTGATCTCGGACTCGCTGATGTGAATGTTGCTCTCGTTCTTCAGGTAATTGAAGGTCGAGTCGAACTGAAGCAGCTGGTTGGTCTCCGTGTTGGTCGGCTTGAGGCGGTTGTAGACCACCTCGGCCATCTTTCGGAAGTCGTCGTGCGTCTTGCCTTCGGCCTGGACGAGGCTCGCGACGGTGATCAGCTGCCACGGGTTGTCGAGCCCGAGGCTTTCGGCCTTCTTCTCGACGCCGGCCTTCTCGTACGTCGCGGTGGCCCGAGCCACCATCTGCTTGAGCACGGCCTCGGGCTTCTGCCCCTTGCTGACGCCGTAGCTGGACGGGTAGAGGAATCCTTCCAGCGGGTCCTTGACGTTCGGATGATTCAGCGCCCAGGCGGGCAGGCCCAGCTTCTTGTAGTCCTTCTCGGCGACCGCGGCGGTGGTGCCTTCCTTGACCTTGAGGCGCTTGTCGATGAGCCGGTAGACGTCGGCATTGCGCTTGCCTTCGGCGATGATCAGGTTGTCGCGGCTCTTCGGACTGAGCATCAGTTCGACCGCGCTCGCGGCCGACATTTGCTTCTGCAGCGTGTAGACGCCGTCTTGGATGCCCTTGCCGTCCGGGTTGCTTTCCTGGGCCGCGACGAACGCGTCGACGCTCTTGACGACTCCCGCGTCCTTCAGCACCTGGCCGATCTTGTATCCGAGGGCGCCCTCGGGGATCTCGACCGTCACCTGCTGCCCGTTGCCCCCACCCGCGAAGTCCGGGGCGTCGCCGAAACGGTCCTGGTAGAACTGGTAGCCGAAGTATCCGGCGCCTGCCAGGCCGCCGCCGAGGATCACCGCGACCAGCAGGCAGGCCATGCCGTTGCGGCTCTTCTTCTTCGGTTTCCCGCCGCCGCGTCCGCGCTTGTCGTCGCGACCGCGACGGCCCTCCGGCTCCTCGCCGTCGTCATCGTCGCCGCCCGCGAAGAAAGCGTGTTCGCCCTGGTCGGGCCCGGGGTCCCAGTCGGTGGCCGGTTCCTGAGCGGGTTCTTGGGCGGGCTCTGCCCCACGCCGACCGGGCGGCTCCGGGGACGGATACGCCTCAGGCGCGCCGTAGTAGTCCTGCCGGCCCCCGTCGTACGCGCCGGCCTGCTGCCCGTACGGATCCTGGGGATCAGCGGAGTACGAGACCTGCTGGTGGGGATCGTTGGCCCAGCCGCCGGTGTCGTACTGCTGCTGGTGGTAGCCCTGAGCCTGCTGATGTCCGTGGTCCTGCTGCCCGGGGTACTGCTGGTGCCCGTGGGCCTGTGCCGCGTACTGCTGCTGGTCGTACGGGTACTGCTGCTGCGCCTGACCGTATCCGGCCTGGTCACCGGTGCCCCAGTCGCCGTACTGCGGCTGCTGCGGCTGCTCTGGATAGTGCTGCGGCTGGCCGCCGTAGGGGGACTGCTGACCCTGATGGGCCTGCTGCCCGCCCCATCCGCCGTCCCCGTACAACGGGTCCTCCGGATGCCACGGTTCGGAGCCTTGGCCCCGGCCATACTCAGTCATCGATCCCCTAGAGCCGCGAGGCGGCGGTCGCGCGGCTTCCGGCCCGGCTCCCGTCCCGCCTCTTGCTGTGCGGCGGCTGTTCGAACGCCGTCGCATCGCGCGGAACGTTACCGTATCGCGATCAGATGACCACTTCGACGCCTTCGCCGGGTGCTTTACCTGACATCCGTTCGGATTCGAGCGCCTGTTGCAGGATGATCACGGCCGCGGCCTGGTCGATGACGGACCGGCCCTTCTTGGATTTCACGCCCGAGGCGCGCAGTCCCTGACTGGCCGTCACCGTCGTCATGCGTTCGTCGACGAGTCTCACCGGAATCGGGGAGATCATGCGGGCCAGTTCCTGGGTGAAGCCCCGGACCTTGACCGCGGCCGGGCCCTCGCCCCCCTTGAGGGAGCGCGGGAGACCGACCACGACCTCCAAGGGCTCGTACTCCTCGACGAGTTGCTTCAACCGCCGCTGAGCTGCGGGGATGTCACGCCCCGGGACCGTCTCCACCGGGGTGGCGAGGATCCCGTCGGGGTCGCACGAGGCGACCCCGATGCGGGCGTCCCCGACGTCGATCGCGAGTCGACGTCCTCTGCGCATACTGTCCGACCCGTCTCTTACTTGGCCGTCTCGGTGACCAGGCGCTCCACAGCGTCCACGGCGTCACCGATGGCGGCCGGGTTCTGGCCGCCGCCCTGGGCGACGTCCGGCTTGCCGCCACCGCCACCGCCGAGGGTCTTGGCAGCCGTACGGACCAGTTCGCCGGCCTTCAGGCCTCGCTCCCGGGCGGCCTCGTTGGTGGCGATGACCGTGAGCGGCTTGCCGTTCGCCACCGTGAACAGGGCGACGACGACGGCCCGCCCGCCCTGGATGCGTCCGCGCACGTCGAGGACGAGCTTGCGCAGGTCGTCGGCGCTCGTGCCGTCCGGGACCTGACCGGTCACGACAGCAACGCCACGGATGTCCTTGGCGGACTCGGCGAGGCCGGCGGCGGCCTGCAGGACCTTCTCGGCACGGAACTTCTCGATCTCCTTCTCGGCGTCCTTCAGCTTGCCGAGCATGGCGGAGACCTTCTCCGGGAGCTCCTCGGGGCGGCCCTTGATCAGCTCCTGGAGCTGGGCGACTACCGTGTGCTCACGGGCGAGGAAGTTGTAGGCGTCCACGCCGACCAGGGCCTCGATACGGCGCACACCCGAGCCGATGGAGGACTCGCCGAGCAGCTTCACCAGGCCGAGCTGGGCGGTGTTGTGCACGTGGGTGCCGCCGCACAGCTCCTTGGAGAAGTCGCCGATGGTCACGACGCGCACGCGCTCGCCGTACTTCTCGCCGAACTCGGCGATGGCGCCCTGCTTCTTGGCCTCGTCGATGCCCATGACGTCGGCCCGGACGTCGAGGTCGCGGGCGAGCACCTCGTTGATCTTCTGCTCGACGTCGGTCATCACGGCCGTCGGAACGGCCGACGGGGAGCCGAAGTCGAACCGGAAGCGGCCGGGCTGGTTCTCGGAACCGGCCTGGGCGGCCGTCGGGCCGAGGGCGTCGCGCAGGGCCTGGTGCGTCAGGTGGGTGGCCGAGTGGGCGCGGGCGATGGCCTTGCGGCGGCGGTCGTCGATCGAGGCGTGGGCCTTGGCGCCGACGGTGACCTCGCCGACCTGGACGACGCCCTTGTGGACGTAGACCCCCGGGACCGGCTTCTGGCAGTCGCGGATCTCGATGACGGCACCGGTGTCGACCTTGATGCGGCCGGTGTCGCCGATCTGGCCGCCGCCCTCGGCGTAGAAGGGGGTGCGGTCGAGGACGATCTCGACCTCGTCGCCCTCGGTGGCGGCCGGGGAGGAGGTGCCGTCGACGAGGATGCCGACGATCGTGGACTCGCTCTCGGTGTCGGTGTAGCCGATGAAGTCGGTGGCACCGGCCTGGTCAGCGATCTCACGGTAGGCGCCGGCGCCGGCGTGTCCGGTCTTCTTGGCCTGGGCGTCGGCCTTGGCGCGTTCCCGCTGCTCCTTCATCAGGCGGCGGAAGCCGTCCTCGTCCACGGACAGGCCCTGCTCGGCGGCCATCTCCAGGGTGAGGTCGATCGGGAAGCCCCAGGTGTCGTGGAGCAGGAAGGCCTTGTCGCCGGGCAGGACGGTGCCGCCGGCGGCCTTGGTGTCGGTGACGGCCGTGTCGAGGATGTTGGTGCCGGCCTTCAGCGTCTTGAGGAAGGCGTTCTCCTCGGCGAGGGCGACCTTCTCGATGCGCTCGCGGTCGGTGATGAGCTCGGGGTACTGCTGGCCCATCATCTCGATCACGGTGTCGATCAGGTCCTTCACGACCGGACCGGTGGCACCGAGCAGGCGCATGTTGCGGATGGCGCGGCGCATGATGCGGCGCAGCACGTAGCCGCGGCCCTCGTTGCCGGGGGTGACGCCGTCGCCGATGAGCATCACGGAGGTGCGCATGTGGTCGGTGACCACGCGCAGGGAGACGTCCGAGCCGTGGGCGTCGCCGTAGCGGACGCCGGTCAGCTCGGTGGCCTTGTTGATGACGGCCATCGAGGTGTCGATCTCGTACATGTTCTGCACGCCCTGCAGAATCATGGCGAGGCGTTCGAGGCCGAGGCCGGTGTCGATGTTCTTGCTGGGCAGTTCGCCGAGGATCTCGAAGTTGTCCTTGCCGATGCCCTCGCCCCGCTCGTACTGCATGAAGACGAGGTTCCAGATCTCCACGTAGCGCTCGTCGTTGACGGCGGGGCCACCCTCGACGCCGAACTCGGGGCCGCGGTCGTAGTTGATCTCGGAACAGGGGCCGCAGGGGCCGGGGACACCCATGGACCAGTAGTTGTCCTTCATGCCGAGGCGCTGGATGCGCTCCTTCGGCACACCGACGACCTCGTGCCAGATGCGCTCGGCCTCGTCGTCGTCCTTGTAGACGGTGATCCACAGGCGCTCGGGGTCGAGGCCGTAACCGCCCTTGTCCTGGGCGCTGGTGAGCAGCTCCCAGGCGTGCTTGATGGCGCCTTCCTTGAAGTAGTCGCCGAAGGAGAAGTTTCCGCACATCTGGAAGAACGTGCCGTGCCGCGTGGTCTTGCCGACCTCTTCGATGTCGGGCGTGCGCACGCACTTCTGCACGCTGGTGGCGCGCGCGAAGGGCGGCTTGACCTCACCCAGGAAGTAGGGCTTGAAGGGCACCATGCCGGCCGGGACGAGGAGCAGAGTCGGGTCGTCCGCGATGAGCGACGCCGAAGGGACGACGGTGTGACCGCGCTCCTCGAAGAAGCTCAACCAGCGGCGGCGAATCTCAGCCGACTCCATCAGTGGTCCTCATTCCGGTTGTACGGGTACGTCTGGTACGTCGTCTGGTGCTTCGAACCGTCGACGTACTTGGGGTTGTTGCGGTTCTCGATGGCGATGTGCCGCCGGGGGGCCGGGAGTTCGGGATTCTCGTTGATCCCGAGGGCATCGCCGAGTTCGGCCTCCCGCACGGCCATGTTGTCCCGGACGTCGAGCGCGAAGCCGACCGCGCGGTCCTTGATGCGGTGACCGGCCTCGATCGCCTTGTTCCCGGCGGTTCTGGCCAGGCTTTCGGGGGTCAGCTGCTTCAGCTTGCGATTGACCTTGGTGGTGGCCCACACACCGGCGGCGACGCCCGTGGTGAACCAGAAGGTGCGGCGGAACATCGCTGGCTCTCAGTCCCTCTTCCCTCGGGCGCTGCGCCGGGTGACCGTGCGGCCCACGATCACGGTACGCCTGGACGCCTTGGCGGGCACGTCCTCCTTGCCGCCGCCGAGGGCCCGGCGCACGCCGTAGCCGAAGGCCGCGACCTTGACCAGGGGGCCGCCGAAGGTGGAGGCGACGGTGGTCGACAGCGCGGAGGCGTTCGACGTGACCTCCTGGACGTCGGAGGCGATCGAGTCGACCCGGTCGATCTGGGTCTGCGCGGAGCGCACCGCCGCGGAGGCGTCGGCCAGCAGCGGGACGGCCTGGTCGGTCACGTCCGCCACGAGCTTGGTGGTCGCCTTGAGCGTCTGGGCCACCCTCGCCAGCGCGACGGCGAGGAAGGAGACCAGGATCGCCCAGAAGACGGCCACCAGGATTCCGGCAACCTCTCCACCGGACACTGTGTGCACCCGCTCCCTGAAACGTGCCTGAACATCGAAAAAGTCGTGCGACGAGCCTATCGCGCCGGGGGTGGGGCTCCGTACCGGATTACCCCCTGGCGCCGGGCCGATCGCGAAAGCCCGCACCGGATCGCCCTCCGGCGCCGGGCCGATCGCGAAAGCCCGCACCGGATCACCCTCCGGCGCCGGGCCGATCGCGAAAGCCCGCCGCCTCGCCCGCCCGGAGGGGCGGGGAGACGGCGGGCTGGGGTACCGCGTGCCTGCCGTGGATCAGCGGGCGTAGTACTCGACGACGAGCTGCTCGTCGCAGATCACCGGGATCTCCTTGCGGTTCGGCTCGCGGTCCAGGCGGAACGCCAGGGCCTTGAGGTTCACCTGGAGGTAGCGCGGGGTCTCACCGTCGGGGGCGAAGCCACCCTCACGAGCGATCGTGAAGAGGGTCTTCTCCTTGGAGCGCTCGCGGACCTGCACGACGTCGTCCGGACGGACACGGAAGGAGGGCTTGTCGACCTTCTTGCCGTTGACCGCGATGTGGCCGTGGACGACCATCTGGCGGGCCTGGTAGATCGTGCGGGCGATGCCCGAACGCAGAACCAGGGCGTCGAGACGACGCTCCAGCTCGATGATCAGGGCCTCACCGGTCTTGCCCTGGACCTTGGAAGCACGGTCGTAGGCGCGGACGAGCTGGCGCTCGGACACGTCGTACTGCGCGCGCAGACGCTGCTTCTCGAGCAGACGGACCTTGTAGTCCGAGTTCTGCTTGCGGCCGCGGCCGTGCTCACCCGGCGGGTAGGGGCGGGCCTCGAAGTACTTGACGGCCTTCGGGGTCAGCGCGATGCCGAGGGCACGCGACTTCTTGACCTTGGGGCGGGACTGGTTCGCCACTGTTTTTCGCTTTCGTTGTATCGGCTTGTCAGGGTTGTGGGAGGTCGCATCCGCAGCCGGGGAAACCCGCCTGGAACCCTGTCGGGCCCGGGTGGGCAGCCGCTCCCCTGGTCTGGGCACATACGTGCAGCACGCGAGTGGCCCACCGACCGCTCCCGTCACAGGACGGGTGGTGGTGGGCTGCCCGCGACACCGTTCGACGGTGCGCGACGCTCCTGGAGCCGATCCCGGAGGACCGGTGCTCCGGCCGACTGTCCCGTTCTGACTGCACGGGACGCGGCACTCCGGACGAGTTTACAGGGTGCTCAGGACCGCTTTCGACCGAGGTTCTTCCGGGTCCACTCCACGGCGTCCGCGTAGCGGGCCTCCGCGCCGTGCCGGGTCGGCTCGTAGTACTCGCGGTTCTTCAGCTCGTCCGGGGCGTACTGCTGGGCCGCGATGCCCTCGGGCAGATCGTGCGGGTAGACGTAGCCCTGGCCGTGGCCGAGCTTGGTCGCGCCCTTGTAGTGGCTGTCGCGCAGGTGGGCGGGCACGGGTCCGGCGTGGCCCTTGCGGACGTCCTCCAGGGCGGCGCCGATCGCGGTGGTCGCGGCGTTGGACTTGGGCGCCAGGGCGAGGGCGATGGTGGCGTGGCTGAGGGTGAGGGCCGCCTCGGGGAAGCCGATCATGGCTACGGCCTGGGCGGCGGCGACCGCCGTCTGCAGGGCGGTCGGGTCGGCCAGGCCGATGTCCTCGCTGGCGGAGATCATCAGGCGCCGGGCGATGAAGCGGGGGTCCTCGCCGGCCTCGATCATGCGGGCCAGGTAGTGCAGGGCAGCGTCGACGTCGGAGCCGCGGATGGACTTGATCAGGGCGCTCGCCACGTCGTAGTGCTGGTCGCCGTCGCGGTCGTACTTCACGGCGGCCCGGTCGACCGTCTCCTCCAGGGTCGTCAGGCCGACCTCCGCCTCGCCCTTGTCGAGGGCTGCTCCGGCGGCCGCCTCCAGGGCGGTCAGGGCGCGGCGGGCGTCGCCGCCGGCGATGCGCAGGAGGTGGCTCTCGGTCTCCTCGGGGAGGGTGACGGCGCCCCCCAGGCCCCGCTCGTCGGTGAGGGCGCGCCGGATGAGGGCCCTGATGTCGTCGTCCGTGAGCGGTTCGAGGGTGAGCAGCAGGGAGCGGGACAGCAGGGGCGAGATCACCGAGAAGTACGGGTTCTCCGTCGTCGCCGCGATGAGCGTCACCCAGCGGTTCTCGACGGCCGGGAGCAGGGAGTCCTGCTGGGCCTTGCTGAAGCGGTGGATCTCGTCGAGGAAGAGGACGGTCTCCTTGCCGTAGCCGCCGGAGGCGCGGCGGGCGCCGTCGATGACCGCGCGGACCTCCTTGACGCCGGCGGTGATCGCCGACAGCTCCACGAAGCGTGCGTCGGTCGCCTTGGAGACGACGTAGGCCAGGGTGGTCTTGCCGGTGCCGGGCGGGCCCCACAGGAGCACCGAGGAGGGCCCGGCCGGGCCGGAGGCCTCCCCCACCAGTCTGCGCAGGGGTGAGCCCGGCTTCAGCAGATGCTGCTGGCCCACGACCTCGTCGAGGGTGCGCGGGCGCATCCGCACCGCCAGGGGGCTGCTGGACGGCTCCTTCTCCTGGCGTTCTTCGGCTGCGGCGGTGAACAGGTCGGGCTCCACGTCAGAAACCCTAAATCACCGCACTGACAGTCCGGCCGGGGCCCGGAACGGACCGGATCAGCTGAGCCAGAAGTCCCACCAGCGGGTCAGGATCAGCATGCCGATGATGCCGATGTGCAGCACTGGCATGACCCACGTGAACTCGCCGAAGAAGCTCTTGAGCCAGCCTGGGGCCGGCAGGAAGCCCTTGCGGATGTTGAACGACGTGACGTACCAGAACATCAGGATCGTGGCGACCCAGGCCAGGCTGCACCACAGGCACAGCGCGTTGATCCGGTACAGCGACTGGAACATCAGCCAGGCGCAGAAGACGACGCCGAAGAGGCAGCCGGCGTTGAAGGTGAGCCAGTACCAGCGCGGGAAGCGGGCGCGGGCGAGCAGCGCCATGCCGACGCCGATGACGATGCCGTAGCAGACGATGCCCAGCATCGGGTTCGGGAAACCGAAGACCGCGGCCTGCTTGCTCTCCATGACGCTGCCGCACGAGACCACGGGGTTGAGGCTGCAGCCGGGCGTGTACGACCTGCCCTCGACCTTGGCCTCGAGGATCTTGAACTTGTCGATCGTGATGACCCACGAGGCGAGCAGTCCGGCCGCGCCGGTGATCACCAGCAGCAGGGCCAGGGCCCGGCTGCCGCCCTCCGCGCGGGGCGCGATCTCGGCGCGCTGCGGCTCGGGCTCCACGGAGACGTCCTTCACTGTCGTCTTGCTCATCACGCCGATTCCGTCACTTGAGACCTGAACATCTTCGGGCAGGGCCATTGTGCCGCACAGGTGCCCGTGTCCACCGTTCAGTGGACATAAGGATGTCGGCCGGGTCGTCCCCGAGGGCTGCATTCCGGCCGAGGCTCGTCGCACGAAGGGGAATCGTCCGGCAGGACGAATCGGCACCCGCGGAGTTGACGGTACGCGCGACCGTGCGTCACTTCGCCGCTCAGCGAGGTGGGCGTGGACGACCGGACGGCGGTGGTGACGAGCGCGACGCGGTTCGCACCGCTGGCACGTGAGGAAGGCGCCGGGAGGCCCGGCGCCTTCCACCGCGTGTCAGCCGAGCCGCGCTTCCAGCTCCGCCACGATCTCGTTCACGCCCACCGCCGTCTGCTCACCGGACTCCATGTCCTTGAGCTGGACGACGCCCTCGGCGAGGTCGCGTTCGCCGGCGACGACCGTGTAGCGGGCACCGCTGCGGTTGGCGTTCTTCATCGCGCCCTTGAGGCCCTTGCCGCCGTAGGAGAAGTCCGCCGCGATGCCGTTCTTGCGCAGCTCCGTGACCTTGGCGAACAGGACCCGGCGGGCCTCCTCGCCGAGCGGGACGGCGAACACGCTGGTGGTGGCGGGCAGTTCGAGCTCGACGCCCTCCGCCTCCAGGGCGAGGACCGTGCGGTCGACGCCGAGGGCCCAGCCGACGGACGGCAGCGCGGGCCCGCCGATCATCTCGGAGAGGCCGTCGTAGCGGCCGCCGCCGCCCACCGCGGACTGCGAGCCGAGGCCGTCGTGGACGAACTCGAAGGTGGTGCGGGTGTAGTAGTCCAGGCCGCGGACCAGCTTCGCGTCGTCCTCGAAGGAGACGCCCGCCGCCGTGATCAGCTCCCGGACCTCCTCGTGGTACGCCTTGCACGCGTCGCACAGGTAGTCGCGCAGCAGCGGCGCGTCCCCCAGCTGCTTCTGGACCGACTCGCGCTTGTCGTCCAGGACGCGCAGCGGGTTGATCTCGGCGCGGCGCAGGGTGTCCTCGTCGAGGTCCAGGCCGCGCAGGAACTCCTGCAGCGCCGACCGGTACACCGGGCGGCACTCCTGGTCGCCCAGGCTGTTGAGCAGGATCCGGAAGTTGCTCAGGCCCAGCGAGCGGTACGCCTGGTCGGCCAGGATGATCAGCTCGGCGTCCAGCGCCGGGTCCTCCGCACCGATCGCCTCGGCACCGACCTGGGAGAAGTGGCGGTAACGGCCCTTCTGGGGACGCTCGTAGCGGTAGTACGAGCCCGAGTACCAGAGCTTGACCGGGAGGTTGCCGGCCTTGTGCAGGTTGGCCTCCAGCGCCGCGCGCAGGACGGAGGCCGTGCCTTCGGGGCGCAGGGCGAGACGGTCGCCGCCCTTGGTCTCGAAGGCGTACATCTCCTTGGTGACGATGTCGGTGGACTCACCGACGCCGCGCGCGAAGAGTTCGACGTTCTCGAAGCCGGGCGTCTCGATGTAGCCGTAGCCGGAGTTGCGCAGCGGAGCGGCGATCGCCTCGCGGACGGCGAGGTACTTGGCGCTGTCCGGCGGGATCAGGTCGTACGTGCCCTTGGGGGCCTTGAAGGTGCTCACGGAAGGTCTCGTCACATTCCTCGTCGGGGAGCCTGAGATGCTCCCTGGCCGGTCGCCACTTGCCGCAGATACGGGTTGGTGGAGCGCTCCTGGCCGATGGTCGTCTGGGGGCCGTGGCCGGACAGCACCACGGTCGAGTCGTCGAGCGGCAGGCACACGCGGGCCAGCGAGTCGAGCATCTCGGCCATGTCGCCGCCGGGCAGGTCGGTGCGTCCGATGGAGCCGGCGAAGAGCAGGTCGCCCGAGAAGAGGATCGGCGGGATGTCCGCCGCCTCGGGCATGCCGAAGGTCACCGACCCCTTGGTATGGCCGGGTGCGTGCGCGACGGACAGCTCCAGGCCCGCCAGCTCCAGCTTCGCCCCGTCGGCCAGCTCCTTGACGTCATCGGGCTCCCCCACGGTCAGCTCGCCGAGCAGCGGCATGCCGATGGAACGGCCGATCCCCTTCTCGGGGTCGCTCATCATGTACCGGTCGTCGGGGTGGATCCAGGCCGGCACGTCGTGCGCGCCGCACACCGGGACGACGGAGGCCACATGGTCGATGTGGCCGTGGGTGAGGACGACGGCGACGGGCTTGAGGCGATGCTTCCTGATCGCTTCCTCGACGCCGTCGGCGGCCTGATGGCCGGGGTCGATGATCACGCACTCCTCACCGGCGGCGGGGGCGACGAGGTAGCAGTTCGTCCCCCAGGCCCCGGCGGGGAACCCGGCAATGAGCACGATCGTCCTTCGTTGTGTCGATACGGGCGGCTACGGCTGCTCACAGAGCCTACCGGCGCTGCCGATTCCTCAGCGAACCCATATACGGTACGGGGCACACGCAGGCGGTCGGCACACAGGACGCAGGCGTACCGGTCGACGTTCGAGACCCATGAGGAGAGAACCCGGTGGTCAGCCAGGAACAGCGGCGGCGTCAGCTCGCCCGGGAGAAGTTCTTGCGGCAGCAGCAGCGACGCACGGACGCGCGACGCAAGGCCCGTATCCGCAACTCCGTGATCGCCTCGGCCCTCGGCGTGATCGTGGTGCTCTCGGTGACGGTCTTCCTGACCAAGCCGTTCGAGGACGACGGCAAGAAGGAGAACGCGAACGCGGAGGTCACCCCGAGCGCCACCCCCAGCAAGGCCCCGGACCCGTGCGAGAAGCCGGCCCCGGGCAAGGTCAAGTCGGAGACCTGGAAGAAGGAACCGGCTTTGACCATCGACGAGTCGGCGAAGCACACGATGAAGCTGGACACCACCTGCGGTGAGATAGACGTCGCGCTGAAGGCGTCGGCGGCGCCGCACACGGTGAACTCGTTCAACTTCCTGCTCGGCAAGGGCTACCTGGACCACAGCAAGTGCCACCGGCTCACCGACCAGGGCATCTACGTCCTGCAGTGCGGCGACCCGAAGGGCACCGGCATGGGCGGACCGGGCTACACCATCCCGGACGAGAACCTCAAGGACAAGAGCCTCAAGGGCGGGATCTACCCGGCGGGCACGGTCGCGATGGCGAACCAGTACAACGCACAGACGAAGCAGGGCCGCAACAGCGGCGGCAGCCAGTTCTTCCTCGTCTACCAGGACAGTCAGCTTCCGCCCGACTACACGCCGTTCGGTACGGTGTCCGAGGCGGGCATGAAGGTCCTGAAGAAGATCGCGGACGCCGGAGCGCAGGCCCCCGACCCCCAGACGGGCAATACGGCGCCCAACGCGACGGTCGTGATCAACAAGGCCACGATCACCAAATCCTGACCCTCAACTGCGTAATTTCGGTCGCGCGGGATGCGGACAGGCCCCCCGCCGGTCGCCTATGTTGGCCGTGACGAAACTGTGGACGATGCCCGGGGGAGCTTCAGGCCCCTCGCAGGCATCATGTGGAGGAGGCGCTGTGAGCAGCGACCCGTGGGGCCGCGTCGACGAGACGGGGACCGTGTACGTGCGTACGGCCGACGGCGAGCAGGTCGTCGGTTCCTGGCAGGCGGGCTCCCCCGAGGAGGCGCTGGCCTATTTCGAGCGCAAGTACGAGGGCCTGGTTGTCGAGATCGGCCTCCTCGAGAAGCGAGTGAAGACCACCGACCTGTCGGCGAAGGACGCCCAGGCCGCCATCGACCACATCCGCGAGCAGGTTGACGCCCACCACGTGGTGGGCGACCTGGACGCCCTGCGGGTCCGGCTGGACAAGCTCGTGGAGCTGGTGGAGGCGCGCCGCGAGGAGCGCAAGGCGCAGCGGGCGAAGCAGTCGGACGAGGCTCGCCACGCCAAGGAGGCGCTGGTCGCCGAGGCGGAGGAGCTGTCGCAGTCGGACCAGTGGCGGGCGGCCGGTGAGCGGCTGCGGGCCCTGGTGGACACCTGGAAGGGCCTGCCGCGCCTGGACCGCAAGTCCGACGACGAGCTGTGGCACCGGTTCTCGCACGCGCGGTCGGCGTTCTCCAAGCGGCGCAAGCAGCACTTCGCGCAGCTGGACGCGCAGCGTGAGGAGGCCCGCAAGACCAAGGAACGGCTGGTCTCCGAGGCCGAGGCGCTGTCGAACTCGACCGACTGGGGCGTGACGGCGGCGCGCTACCGCGAGCTGATGTCCGAGTGGAAGGCCGCGGGCCGCGCTCAGCGGGAGCACGAGGACGACCTGTGGAACCGCTTCCGCGGCGCCCAGGACGTCTTCTTCGCGGCCCGCAGCTCGGTCTTCGCCGAGCGGGACGCCGAGCAGTCGGAGAACCTCAAGCTCAAGGAGGAGCTGGCCGAGGAGGCCGAGAAGCTCCTGCCGATCACGGACCTGAAGGCGGCCCGGGCCGCGTTCCGGAACGTGAACGAGCGCTGGGAGGCCATCGGCCATGTGCCGCGCGACGCCCGGCCCAAGGTCGAGGGCCGTATGCACGCCGTCGAGCGGGCCATCCAGGAGGCCGAGGAGGCCGAGTGGCGCCGGACGAACCCGGAGGCACGCGCGCGTGCCGCGGGTCTGACCGGCCAGCTGCAGGCCGCCGTGGACAAGCTGCGGGGCCAGATCGAACAGGCCCGCGCGCAGGGCAACAACGCCAGGGCCGACAAGCTCCAGCGTGAGCTCGACGGCCGGCAGGCGCTGCTGGACCAGGCGCTGAAGGGCCTGCAGGAGTTCGGCGGCTGATCGGCCGACGCGAAGGGGGGCTCCCGTACACCTCGTACGGGAGCCCCCCTTTCGTGTGGCAGCCGCGGGCCGCTACGACCTGCTGCGCGCCGACGTCACCCGGTACACGTCGTAGACGCCCTCCACTCCCCTGACCGCCTTCAGCACGTGGCCGAGGTGCTTCGGGTCGCCCATCTCGAAGGTGAAGCGGGAGGTGGCGACGCGATCGCGGGAGGTCTGGACGGCCGCGGAGAGGATGTTGACGTGCTGGTCGGACAGCACGCGGGTGACGTCCGAGAGCAGCCGGGAGCGGTCCAGGGCCTCGACCTGGATGGCGACCAGGAAGACCGAGGACTGCGTGGGCGCCCACTCGACGTCGAGGATGCGCTCGGGCTCGCGGGACAGCGAGTCGACGTTCACGCAGTCGCTGCGGTGCACCGATACGCCGCTGCCACGGGTGACGAAGCCGATGATGGGGTCGCCCGGGACGGGCGTACAGCAGCGGGCCAGCTTGACCCACACGTCCTCGACGCCCTTGACGACGACGCCCGGGTCGGCGCTGGAGCGGCGCTTGCGGCTGCGGCCGCGGGCCGGCGGGACCGACTCGTCGATCTCCTCGGTGGCGGCCTCCTCGCCGCCGAGTGCCTGCACCAGCTTCTGCACGATGTTCTGCGCGGAGACATGGCCCTCGCCGATCGCCGCGTACAGCGCGGAGATGTCGGCGTAGCGCATCTCGTGGGCGAGGGTCACCAGGGAGTCGCCGGTCAGGATGCGCTGGATCGGCAGGTTCTGCTTGCGCATGGCGCGGACGATCGCGTCCTTGCCCTGCTCGATCGCCTCGTCGCGGCGTTCCTTGGAGAACCAGGCCCGGATCTTGTTGCGGGCGCGCGGCGACTTGACGAAGCCGAGCCAGTCGCGGGAGGGGCCGGCACCGGCCGCCTTGGAGGTGAAGACCTCCACCAGGTCGCCGTTGTCGAGGGTGGACTCCAGCGGGACCAGCCGGCCGTTGACGCGGGCGCCTATCGTGCGGTGCCCGACCTCGGTGTGCACGGCGTAGGCGAAGTCCACCGGGGTGGCACCGGCGGGGAGCGCTATGACGTCGCCCTTGGGGGTGAAGACGAAGACCTCGTTGCGGGAGAGGTCGAAGCGCAGCGACTCCAGGAACTCGCCCGGGTCCTCCGTCTCCTTCTGCCAGTCCAGCAGTTGCCGCAGCCAGGCCATGTCGTTGAGGTGGTCGTCCTTGCTCTTGCCGGACGACTTGGGGGCGTCGGAGCGCACCTTGGACGCGCCGGCGACGGCCTCCTGCTTGTACTTCCAGTGCGCGGCGATGCCGTACTCGGCGCGGCGGTGCATGTCGAAGGTGCGGATCTGCAGCTCGACCGGCTTGCCGCCGGGGCCGATGACCGTCGTGTGCAGCGACTGGTACATGTTGAACTTGGGCATCGCGATGTAGTCCTTGAACCGGCCGGGGACCGGGTTCCATCGCGCGTGCACCGTGCCGAGGGCCGCGTAGCAGTCGCGGACGGTCTCCACGAGGACGCGGATGCCCACCAGGTCGTAGATCTCCGCGAAGTCCCGGCCGCGGACGATCATCTTCTGGTAGACGCTGTAGTAGTGCTTCGGGCGGCCGGTGACGGTCGCCTTGATGCGGGCCGCCCGCAGGTCCTGCTGCACCTCGTCGGTGACGATGGCCAGGTACTCGTCGCGCTTGGGCGCCCGCTCGGCCACCAGCCGGACGATCTCGTCGTACATCTTGGGGTAGAGGATCGCGAAGGCGAGGTCCTCCAGCTCCCACTTGATGGTGTTCATGCCCAGGCGATGGGCGAGCGGCGCGTAGATCTCGAGGGTCTCGCGCGCCTTCTTCTCCTGCTTCTCACGCTTGAGGTAGCGCATGGTGCGCATGTTGTGCAGGCGGTCGGCGAGCTTGATGACCAGGACGCGCGGGTCCTTGGCCATGGCGACGACCATCTTGCGCACGGTCTCGGCCTGCGCGGCCTCGCCGAACTTGACCTTGTCCAGCTTGGTGACGCCGTCGACGAGCAGCGTGACGACGTCGCCGAAGTCGCGGCGCAGATCGTCCAGCCCGTACTCGGTGTCCTCGACCGTGTCGTGCAGCAGGCCGGCCATCAGCGTGGCCGGATCCATGCCCAGCTCGGCGAGGATGGTCGTGACGGCGAGGGGGTGCGTGATGTACGGGTCGCCGCTCTTGCGCTTCTGGCCGCGGTGCCAGCGCTCGGCGACCTGGTAGGCGCGCTCGATCTGGCGGAGCGTCGCCGTCTCGATCTTCGGGTCGTTGCCGCGCACTATCCGCAGCAGCGGCTCCAGCACCGGGTTGTACGGGTTCGCGCGCTGCACGCCGAGCCGGGCCAGACGGGCGCGGACGCGGTTGGAGGAGCCGGAGCGGGCCGGCTGTCCGGCGCTCTGCCGCACCGCGGGCGGCGGGGTGGGCTTGGGCCGCGACTGCTCTTCCGACTTGTCGGCCGGCGCCGCCTGGGCGTGCTCGACCGGCCCGCGGGTGTCGTTCTTCGCGTGGGGCGCGTTCGGCGCGGGCTTCGCCGCGGCTGCCGAGGCGGACTCGGGCTTGGCGGCGGTCAGGTGCTGGGCCTCGTCTGGCAAGAGGACTCCTCGTGCGCGATCCGGGTCCCCCGGTCAGGCTCCGGACCCCCATGGTAGCGATCCCGGGCCCCGGGATCGCCTTCAGGCCAATGTGAGGACCGTCTACCCGGGAAACACGGGTAACGCACGAGGCGGGCTCCGGATTCCTCCGGGCCCGCCTCTGCGGTCTCGTGCCGGTATCCGCCGGGCCGGCTGCGCGGCCGCTAGACCGTGAGCAGCGCCTCCAGCGGGGCACCGTTCAGCGCCGGCTCCAGGCGGGCGCGGCCGCTCAGGAAGCCGAGCTCCATGAGGACGGCGAGACCCGCGACCTCGGCGCCGGCCCGGCGGATGAGCTCGACCGAGGCCTCGGCCGTGCCGCCGGTGGCGAGGACGTCGTCGACGATGAGCACCCGGTCCTCGGGGTTCAGGTCCTCGGCGTGCACCTCGATCTCCGCCGAGCCGTACTCCAGGTCGTAGGCCTGGGCGAGGGTGGCTCCGGGGAGCTTGCCCGCCTTGCGTACGGGGATGAAGCCGAGTCCGGCGCGGACGGCCACCGGGGCACCGAGGATGAAGCCACGGGCCTCCAGGCCGACGACCTTGGTGGCCCCGGTCCTCTCGGCGATCTCGGCGAGGGCGTCGGTGAGCGCGGTGAACGCCGCCGGGTCCGCCAGGAGCGGGGTGATGTCCTTGAACATCACACCCGGCTCCGGATAGTCGGCCACGTCCCGGATGCGGCTGAGGAGGAGCTCCCTGATCTCGGTCATCGGCGCTTCCCCGAGGGACGGCCGCGGCCGCGGCTGCGGGAGGCGGGCTGGTTGCGCGGCCCGACCACCGCGGGTGCGGCGTCCTCGGGCTCGTCGGCGAACGCCTCGTCGTCGCCCTGGACCGGGGGCTCGCCCTTGGCGGCGGACTGGGCCCGCTTGGCGAGGACGCGCTTCTTCAGGGCCTTCATCGCCGGCTCGCGCTCCTTGAGGTCGGCGACGAGCGGCGTGGCGATGAAGATGGAGGAGTACGCACCGGCGGCGAGACCGACGAACAGCGACAGCGAGATGTCGTTCAGCATGCCTGCGCCGAGGACACCGCCACCGATGAACAGCAGGCCCGCGACCGGCAGCAGTGCCACCACGGTGGTGTTGATGGAGCGGACCAGGGTGCTGTTGATCGAGCGGTTGGCGACGTCGCTGTAGGTCCAGCGGGTCTGCTTGGTGAGGTCCTTCGTCTGCTCCTTGAGGCTGTCGAAGACCACGACCGTGTCGTAGAGCGAGTAACCGAGGATGGTCAGCAGACCGATCACCGTGCCCGGTGTGACCTCGAAGCCGACGAGGGCGTAGATGCCGACGGTGATGGTGATGTCGTGGATCAGCGCGACGAAGGCGGCGAGCGCCATGCGCCACTCGAACGCGATCGCCAGGTAGATCACCACGAGGATGAGGAAGATGCCGAGGCCCTGCCAGGCCTTGTCGGCGATCTGCTCACCCCAGCTGGGGCCGACCAGTTCGGCGTTGATCTGCTCCGCGTCGACCTTGAGGTCGTCCGAGAGCTGACTCTTGATCTGGTTGGCCTTGTCGGTCTCGATGCCCGCGACCTGGATCCGCAGGCTGCCGTCACCGAGCTTCTGGACGATCGCGTCGTGGCCGGAGGCCGTTTCCGCGTACTCCTCGGCCTGGGACACCGAGACGCTGACGTTCTTCGGGGTGGTGAAGACGGCACCGCCCTGGAACTCGATGCCCATGTTCAGGCCGCGCACCGCCAGGCCGACGATGGCCGTGATGGTGATCAGGATCGACAGGCCGTACCAGATCTTGCGGTTCTTGACGAAGTCGTAGCCGATCTCGCCGCGGTGCAGCCGGGCGCCGAGGTTGCCGAGTTTCGACATCTCACGCCTCCTTCGTCTCGACGGGGGCGGAGGGACGGCGGGTGCGGCGCAGTGGCGGCTCGGCACCCAGGCTCTTCGGGTCGAGGCCGGACCACTTGTGGCCGCTCGCGAAGAAGGTACGGCGGGCCAGCAGGGTCAGCAGCGGCTTGGTGAAAAGGAAGACCACGACGACGTCGAGCAGCGTGGTCAGGCCGAGCGTGAAGGCGAAGCCGCGCACCTTGCCGACGGTGACGATGAAGAGCACCGCGGCGGCGAGGAACGACACGAAGTCGGAGACCAGGATGGTGCGCCGGGCGCGGGGCCAGGCCCGCTCGACGGCGGGGCGCAGCGTGCGGCCCTCGCGGATCTCGTCCCGGACACGTTCGAAGTAGACGATGAACGAGTCCGCCGTGATGCCGATGGCGACGATGGCACCGCAGACGGCCGGCAGGTTCAGCGCGAAGCCGATGGCCGGGCCGAGCAGGGCCATGAGCGTGTAGGTGAGGCCGGCGGAGACCAGCAGCGAGAGGATCGCGACGAACGACAGACCGCGGTAGTAGGCCAGCAGGTAGATGACGACCAGCGCGAGACCGATCGCGCCGGCGATGAGGCCGGCCTGCAGCTGGTCACCGCCCAGCGCGGCGGTCACGGTCGTCATGCTGTCCACCTTGAAGGTCAGCGGCAGCGCACCGTAACTCAGCATGTTGGACAGTTCCTGGGCGGACTGCTGGTTGAAGTTGCCGGAGATCTCGGCGTTGCCGCCGGTCAGAGCCTGCTTGACGGACGGGTCGGAGACCACGTCGCCGTCCAGGACGATCGCGAACTGGTTCTGCGGCGGCTGGTTCTGGGCCAGCTTGCCGGTGATGTCGCCGAACTTCTTGGCGCCGGCGTCCGTGAAGTCCATCGTGACGGTCCAGCCGGCACCGGTCTGGGTGTTCAGGACGGCCTGGGCCTTGTCGACGTCGGTGCCGTCGACCTCGGCGGGGCCGAGGATGTACTTCTGCCACTGGCCCCCCGAGTTCTTGCCGCAGGCCAGGGTGGGCTGGGAGGCCTTGACGCCGTCGCCCACGCTGGAGCGGGTCTTGGCGTCCGTGCAGTCGAGCTTGGCGTACTTCGCCTGCAGCGCGTTCGCGTCGGCCTCGGCGGTGCCGCCGCTCGCCGACGGGGAGGGGCTGGTCCCGGGCTTGTCGGAGGCGCTCGCGGACGGTGTGGCGTCGGCCTTCAGCCCGTCGGTGACCGCGCGGCCCTGGGTGGTGGGCGTGGCGGACGGCGAGGCGGAGTTCTTGTCGGTGGCCTCGGGCTTGTCGCCGACCGCGCCGGACGGCTTGCCCGAGGGGCTGCCGGTGGGGCTCGGGGAGGGGCTGGCCGCGCCATTGCCGCCGGAGACCTCGGTGGCGATGACCGGGCGGAAGTAGAGCTTGGCGGTGGTGCCGACCTGCTTGCGGGCCTGCTCGGAGTTGGTCCCCTTGGGGATGTTCACGACGATGTTGTCGCGGCCCTGCGTCTGGACCTCGGCCTCAGAGACGCCCAGACCATTGACACGGCGCTCCATGATGGAGACGGCCGTGTCCATGTTGGTCTTGTTGATCGCCGACTCATTACCGGCCTCGGGGACCGCGCGGAGCGTGATGCTCGTGCCACCGGCCAGGTCGATGCCCAGACGCGGTTTGGTGTGACCCGAGGCGAACATTCCACCGGTGAGCGCCGCGATGGCGATCAGGATCAGGGCCAGCGAGCGCACCGGCTTGCTCTGGGCGCTCGCGTTCCTGCCCTTTTTAGGTGTGGCCACCTTCTCGTACTCCCTCTCGGGCCACCTCGCTCCGGATCGGCGGACGGGCGGCCATGACATGGTGTCGGGATTCCGTGCGAGCTGGGCGTGTCCCGGGGTGCGCGGGACGGGCCCGCGCACCCCGGGTCACGACTACTTCGCCTCGGAGTCGCCGTCGGTCTTCTTCGGCTCTGCGTCCGTCTTCGCCTCGGTCGCCTCGTCGGCCGGCTCATCGGCCGTGTCCTTCTTGCCGAGGTCGACGGCCTTGTCGTCAGCGGGGGCGTCGGCGGCGGAGTCGCCGGTCTCGGTGAGGGAGGAGGCGTCGTCCGGGACGATGTCGGCGTCGGACTTCAGGTCGTGCTCGATGCCGTGGACGATGCGGTTGTACTCGTCGTCCGTGAGGACGGCGCCGACGGCGTTCTTGGCGAAGAGGAGTTCGACGCCGGGACCGGCGTCGACGAGGACGGTGTCCTCGTTGACCTCCTTGACCGTGGCGTACATGCCCCCGATGGTGCGGATGCCGCTGCCGGGCTGCATTTGGTTCCGCATGTCCACGGCCTGCTGCTGCTTCTTCTTTGCCGATCGGGTCATCAGGAACATGGCCCCGATGAGCACGATGAACGGGAGGAGGGTCAGGAGACTCACGGGTCGGTACTTCCTTCACACGACCGCGCTGTGAGCGGCCAGATGGTTGGGGGTGTGTACGCCGCTGTCAAGGGCGGCATCGGCGGAGTCTAAGCGAGTCCGCGCGCATGGAACAACGCTCAGCATGGCACCGGGGTTCCTGGTCCGGCCAGTGACCTCGCCGCCGGATCGCCGCCCCGGAGGCGTGACGGTCCCGTCACGCCCCGAACAGGTCCTGTTGTCCGTTTCCGGTGGTCTGGGAGCGGGGCGGGGTGAGGCCGAGATGCGCCCATGCGGCGGGTGTGGCGACCCGGCCGCGGGGGGTGCGGGCCAGCAGTCCCTCCCGTACGAGGAAGGGTTCGGCGACCTCCTCCACGGTCTCACGTTCCTCCCCGACCGCGACAGCGAGCGTGGAGAGGCCGACCGGGCCGCCGCCGAACAGCTTGAGCAGGGCTTCCAGCACACCCCGGTCGAGGCGGTCGAGGCCGCGCGCGTCCACCTCGTACACGGCGAGGGCCGCCGCGGCGATGTCCCTGGTGATCAGGCCGTCGGCCTTGACCTGTGCGTAGTCGCGGACGCGGCGCAGCAGGCGGTTGGCGATGCGGGGCGTGCCGCGGGAGCGTCCGGCGATCTCGGCGGCGCCCGCCGGCTCGATCTCGACTTCGAGGAGGTTCGCCGAGCGGTGGATGACCCGCTCCAGTTCGGCCGGTTCGTAGAACTCCATGTGCGCGGTGAAGCCGAAGCGGTCGCGCAGCGGGGGCGGCAGCAGGCCGGCCCGGGTGGTGGCACCGACCAGGGTGAAGGGGGGCAGCTCCAGGGGAATGGCCGTGGCGCCGGGGCCCTTGCCGACGATGACGTCGACGCGGAAGTCCTCCATGGCCATGTACAGCATCTCCTCGGCGGGCCGGGACATGCGGTGGATCTCGTCGAGGAAGAGGACCTCGCCCTCCTGGAGGGAGGAGAGGATCGCGGCGAGGTCGCCGGCGTGCTGGATGGCGGGGCCCGAGGTGATGCGGATGGGGGCGCCCATCTCGGCCGCGATGATCATCGACAGGGTGGTCTTGCCGAGGCCGGGGGCGCCGGAGAGCAGCACGTGGTCGGCCGTCGCGCCACGCGCGCGTGCGGCGCGCAGTACGAGGTCGAGCTGCTCGCGGACCTTCTCCTGGCCGATGAACTCGTCCAGGTCCTTGGGGCGCAGGGCGGCCTCGACGGCCTGGTCCTCACGGTCGGCGACGGAGTCCACCAGCCGCTCCGCGGCGTCGGCGTCGGTCGTGTCGTCCCAGTTCATGTGATGTGCCTCAGGGTGGGGGTCAGCGGGCGCGGTTCAGGGTCTGCAGGGCTGCCTTCAGCAGCTGGCCGACCTGGGGCGTGCCGTCGGCGGCCTCGGCCTGGGGGGCCACGGCCGTCACGGCCTCGTCGGCCTCGCGGGTGGCGTACCCGAGGCCGATCAGGGCCGCGTGCAGCTGGTCACGCCAGCCGCTGCTGACCGGTGCGCCGACAGCGGGTGCGCCGACCGGCGCGCCGAGCCGGTCCTTCAGCTCCAGGAGCAGCTTCTGGGCACCCTTCTTGCCGATGCCGGGGACGGCGGTGAGGGCCTTCTCGTCGCCGGTGGCGACGGCCCGGCGCAGCGCGTCCGGGGTGTGCACGGCCAGCATCGCCTGGGCGAGTCTCGGTCCCACGCCGCTCGCGGTCTGGAGCAGCTCGAAGACCTGCCGCTCGTCGTCGTCGGCGAAGCCGTAGAGGGTGAGGGAGTCCTCGCGGACGACCAGGGAGGTGTGCAGCTTGGCCGGCTGCCCCATGCGAAGCGTGGACAGCGTGTTCGGCGTGCACTGGACGGCCATGCCGACGCCGCCGACCTCGACGACCGCGGCGTCCGGAGCGAGTGCGGCCACTGTGCCGCTGACGAAGGCGATCATGCCGTCCGGCCTTTCGGTGCTTTGGCGGTGTGCAGGGCGACGGCCTGCTGAAGTCGGTTCTGCGCGGGGGCGCGCCAGATGTGGCAGATGGCGAGGGCGAGGGCGTCGGCCGCGTCGGCGGGCTTGGGCGGGGCGCTGAGCCGGAGCAGGCGGGTCACCATGGCGCCCACCTGTGCCTTGTCGGCCCGGCCGCTGCCGGTGACGGCCGCCTTGACCTCGCTCGGGGTGTGCAGGGCGACGGGGATGCCGCGGCGGGCGGCGCAGAGCATCGCGACGGCGCTGGCCTGCGCGGTGCCCATGACCGTACGGACGTTGTGCTGGCTGAAGACGCGCTCGACGGCGACGCATTCGGGCCGGTGCTCGTCGAGCCACTGCTCGATGCCCTGCTCGACCGCCACGAGGCGGTGGCCGAGGTCGGCGTCGGCGGGCGTGCGGACGACACCGACGCCGATCATCGTGAGCGGCCTCCCGGCGACGCCCTCGACGACGCCGACACCGCACCGGGTCAGCCCCGGGTCCACCCCCAGTACGCGCACGCGCCCTCCCCTTGTTCCGGCTGAACCGCCGCCGCTCTCGCGGACCTGGCCGAGCACCGTCGTGGTTCCTCGATCGATGGTCGCGGTCGTGGACGGTGATCTTTGACTACGCCAGGCTATCCGCCGCCACCGACAACGACAGCGGGCCGGAAGACGTGTGTCCCCCGGCCCGCAGAGATCGCGGCACTCGCGGCAGCGTTACGCGTCGACCTTCTCCATGACCTCGTCGCTCACGTCGAAGTTGGCGAAGACGTTCTGCACGTCGTCGCTGTCCTCGAGCGCGTCGATCAGCTTGAAGATCTTCTTGGCGCCCTCCTCGTCCAGCTCGACCTGGACGGACGGCACGAAGCTGGAGTCGGCGGAGTCGTAGTCGATGCCGGCGTCCTGGAGGGCGGTGCGGACCGCGACCAGGTCGGTGGCCTCGCTGATGACCTCGAAGGACTCGCCGAGGTCGTTGACCTCCTCGGCACCCGCGTCCAGGACGGCCGTGAGGACGTCGTCCTCGGTCAGCTCGCCCTTGGGGACGATGACGACGCCCTTGCGGCTGAACATGTAGGACACCGAGCCCGGGTCGGCCATCGAGCCGCCGTTGCGGGTCATGGCGACGCGGACGTCGGAGGCCGCGCGGTTGCGGTTGTCGGTGAGGCACTCGATGAGCACGGCGACGCCGTTCGGGCCGTAACCCTCGTACATGATCGTCTCGTAGTCGGCGCCGCCGGCCTCGAGACCGCCACCGCGCTTGATCGCGGAGTCGATGTTCTTGTTCGGCACCGACTGCTTCTTGGCCTTCTGAACGGCGTCGTAGAGCGTCGGGTTGCCCTCGAGGTCGACGCCACCCATCCGCGCCGCGACCTCGATGTTCTTGATCAGCTTCGCGAAGAGCTTGCCGCGCTTGGCATCGATGACGGCCTTCTTGTGCTTCGTCGTGGCCCATTTAGAGTGGCCGGACATCTGCCTGTCTCCTTCGCGTAACCCATCTCAGCAACGAACGCAGGAATCCTACAAGGACTCGGCTGTCCGGTTCCCCCGCACCATGTCGACGAACAGGGCGTGCACACGGTGGTCGCCGGTCAGTTCCGGGTGGAACGACGTGGCCAGCGCGGCGCCCTGGCGGACGGCGACGATGTGGCCGTCGTGCTCGGCGAGCACCTCGGCCCGGGCACCGACGGACTCCACCCAGGGGGCTCGGATGAAGACGCCCTCCACCGGGTCGCCCTCGACGCCCTTGACGCCGACGGCCGCTTCGAAGGACTCGTTCTGCCGTCCGAAGGCGTTGCGGCGCACGATCATGTCGATCCCGCCGATGGTCTCCTGGCCCGAGCGCGGGTCGAGGATCTTGTCGGCGAGCAGGATCATGCCGGCGCAGGTGCCGTAGACGGGCATGCCGTCCCGCACGCGTGCGCGCAGGGGCTCCATCAGGCCGAACAGGACGGCCAGCTTGGAGATGGTGGTGGACTCGCCGCCGGGGAGGACGAGGCCGTCCACCTCGGCGAGCTCTTCGGGGCGCCGCACCGGCCTGGCCACGGCATCGGCCGCGGCCAGGGCGACGAGGTGCTCCCGTACGTCGCCCTGCAGGGCCAGGACGCCTATGACGGGGGTGTCGCTCATGGAGTCCTGTGCCTTACCAGCCGCGGTTGGCGTAGCGCTCGGCCTCGGGGAGGGTGTCGCAGTTGATGCCGACCATGGCCTCGCCGAGGTTGCGGGACGCGTCGGCGATGATCTTCGGGTCGTCGTAGAAGGTGGTGGCCTTCACGATGGCGGCGGCGCGCTTGGCCGGGTCGCCGGACTTGAAGATGCCGGAGCCGACGAAGACGCCCTCGGCGCCGAGCTGGCGCATCAGGGCCGCGTCGGCCGGGGTGGCCACGCCGCCGGCGGAGAACAGCACGACGGGGAGCTTGTCGAGCTCGGAGACTTCCTTGACCAGCTCGTACGGGGCGCGCAGCTCCTTGGCGGCGGCGTACAGCTCGTTGTTGTCGTAGCCGCGCAGGCGGGCGATCTCGTTCTTGATCTGGCGCAGGTGGCGGACGGCCTCGACCACGTTTCCGGTGCCGGCCTCGCCCTTGGAGCGGATCATGGCCGCGCCCTCGGCGATGCGGCGCAGGGCCTCGCCCAGGTTGGTGGCGCCGCAGACGAAGGGGGTGGTGAAGGCGAACTTGTCGCTGTGGTTGACCTCGTCGGCCGGGGTGAGGACCTCGGACTCGTCGATGTAGTCGACGCCGAGGGACTGCAGGACCTGGGCCTCGACGAAGTGGCCGATGCGGGACTTGGCCATGACCGGGATCGAGACGGCGTCGATGATGCCCTCGATCATGTCCGGGTCGGACATGCGGGCCACGCCGCCGTCCTTGCGGATGTCGGCGGGGACCCGCTCCAGCGCCATGACGGCGACGGCGCCCGCGTCCTCGGCGATCTTGGCCTGCTCCGGCGTGACGACGTCCATGATCACGCCGCCCTTGAGCTGCTCGGCCATGCCGCGCTTCACTCGGGCGGTGCCGGTCTCGGGAGCCTGGTTTTCGGAGATGGACACGGGTGACCTCGCTGAGGGGAAAGGGGGTTTCTGCAGCAACGAGGAAACGGGACGGGGCCAGGCCACATCAAGGGCCAATGGGAAGCCGGTGGATTTTTCTCGGCGAGCGTCGGTGCGGTCGATGACGCAGCGGGGTCGGCCGGCTGTCGACACGGACGGGCGGGAGAGAGCAGGGTCAGACCTGCCCCACTCTCCTCACTCTTCAGCTCCGGCGACGCCCTCAGGCGCTTGTCCCCGAGTGGTTCGCGCACCGAAGTCCCGTCGCCGCCGCGACGACGGCTGCCTCGACCGTGTCGGCCTGCTCCGGCGTGAGGCCGTCCGGCCGCAGCGTCTGGATCGCGCAACCGAGCGGTTCACCTCCTCCGGAGGGCACGTCCTGCGCGCGGGTTCAGTCTGCGCATCGCCAGACCCATACCGGTTCTCCTCCCTCGTGTCACGGTGTCGGAGGACGGCCCGCCGGCGTCCCGGCCGGTGGGGCCTTGTGAGCTGCTGCCCCTAGGAGGAACAGCTCCTCTTCTCGCGGGCGATCCGCATGTCCGTGTCGAGGGTGCTCAGCCGGACCGGGTCCCGCCGGTCGTCGATGACGACGGCACGCAGGACGCTGCCGACCAGGGCCTGCTGATCGCCCGACGGCCACGCCGGGCTCTTGGTGTTGTCGATGAAGGCAGGGGCGCCGTGTCCCGATTCGACCTCCAGACCCCAGGGGCGGGCGGCGACCACGGTGACGTCGACTTCGTAGTGCAGGGAATACTCCATGGCCGTCAGCCCTTCTTGCCCTTCAGCTACTCACGCTTGACGGTGAGATCGTAAAATCCCTTCAGCCGCCCGACCGGGATGACGAACTCGATGTGAGGCGCGCCGTTCGGCCCCTGCCAGTCGTACCGGGGCGGTTCGGTTGACCAAAGGCCGGTGCCGCTCTAGGCGGCCCGGTCCACCAGGGCCGCCGGAGGCTCGTCGTCCATTTCGAAGGCCATCGGGAAGGGCGCGTGACCGGCCAGGCGGAACCAGCGCACCTTGCGATGCCGGCGCAGGGCCCGGGCCGCGCGGACGGCGTCGTTGTGGAAGCGCCGGGCCATCGGCACCCTGCGGACCGCCTCCGTGAGCTCCCGGGCCGCCTCCTCTCCCCCGGGTGCCTCCCGCACCGCCTCCACCTGAGGGGCCTCTGCGAAGACGGCCCGCAGCGCCTGGCTCAGTTCGCTCTCGGCGACCTCCCGCTGGTCCTCCTCGGCCTGCCGGGCGGCGTGCGCGGCCTCGTACAGCACGATCGAGGCGGCCGGGTCCAGTACCCCGGAAGTCGCCAGTTCCTGCGCCACCGAGGCCCGGCGCAGCAGCTGCGCGTCCAGGGCGGCCCTGGCGGCGTCGATCCGGGCGTGGAGACGGTCGAGCCGGCCGGCGGTCCAGCTCAGGTAGAGCCCGATCGCGACCAGGGCGACGGCGATCCAGATGAGAGTGGTGGTCACGGGCGGCAAGGCTAGCGGCACGGGCGGCCTCGCCGTTCACCCCGCCCCGCCCGTGGTCGGCCGCCGGCCCGGTGCCGGCCCGGGACTGATGCCGGGCCGGTGCCGGCCCGGCATCAGTCCCGGGCGAACCCCAGACGCCCCCACAGGCCGGTCGTCCGCTCGTCCTCGGCCACCGCCGCCGCTCCCGCCGTGACCGTCTCGTAGACGGACAGGATGTCCGCGCCGACGGTCGACCAGTCGAAGCGCCGCACGTGGGCGCTCCCCCGCGCACGCAGCTCCGCCCGCCGCTCCGGGTCCGCCAGGAGCCGTACGGCCGCGTCGGCCAGGGCATCGGCGTCCTCGTTGGGGAACAGTTCGCCGGCCGCTCCCCGGTCCAGGACCTGGGCGAAGGCGTCCAGGTCGGAGGCGAGGACGGGAGCTCCGGCGGACATGGCCTCGACGAGGATGATGCCGAAGCTCTCGCCGCCGGTGTTGGGCGCGACGTACAGGTCGACGCTGCGCAGGAAGCGGGCCTTGTCCTCGTCGCTGACCATGCCGAGGAACTCGACGCGGGAGCGCAGGTCGGCCGGCAGGGACTCCACGGCCTCCTCCTCGTCGCCACGGCCGGCGACGAGCAGCCGGGTCTGCGGGCGCGCGGCGAGGATCTTGGGCAAGGCCCTCATCAGCACCGGGAGTCCCTTGCGGGGCTCGTCGATGCGCCCTATGAAGCCGATCGTGTCGCCCTGCCACTCGGCCTTGGGCTCGGCCTCGGCGAAGAAGTCGACGTCGACGCCGTTGGGGATCACGACCGCGTCGCCGCCGAGGTGCTCCACCAGCGTGCGGCGGGCGTACTCGCTCACCGCGATGCGGGCGCTGATCTTCTCCAGGGCGGCCTGGAGGATCGAGTACGCGGCGATCATCGCCCGGGAGCGCGGGTTGGACGTGTGGAACGTGGCGACGATCGGCCCCTGGGCGGCCCAGCAGGTCAGCAGGCCCAGCGACGGCGAGGTCGGCTCGTGGATGTGGATGACGTCGAACGAGCCGTCGTGCAGCCAGCGGCGCACCCGGGCGGCGCTCAGGAAGCCGAAGTTCAGCCGGGCCACCGAGCCGTTGTACGGCACCGGCACCGCGCGTCCGGCCGAGACCACGTACGGCGGCAGCGGGGTGTCGTCGTCGGCCGGGGCCAGGACGGACACCTCGTGGCCGAGGCGGATGAAGTACGCGGCGAGGTCACGGATGTGGAACTGCACGCCGCCCGGTACGTCCCAGGAGTACGGGCAGACGATACCGATTCTCACGGGCGCCCCTTCGCGGGGTCGAGGTCCGCGAGCCACAGGCGTTGCAGCATGTGCCAGTCCTCCGGATGGTCGGCGATGCCGGTGGCGAAGGCGTCGGCCAGCGCCTGTGTCATGGCAGACGTCTTCTCGGCGCGCGTACCCGACTCGGGCACCTCGACCGGCGGGTGGACGCGGCCCCGCATCACGGGCGAGTCGTCGTACCAGAGGGTCACCGGCAGCAGCAGGGCGCCGGTCTGCTGGGCGAGCAGGGCCGGCCCGGCCGGCATGCGGGCCGTGTCGCCGAAGAAGTCCACCTCGACCCCGGAGGCCGACAGGTCGCGGTCGGCGACCAGGCAGACCAGACCGCCGTCGCGCAGCCGCCGGGCCAGGGTGCCGAAGGCGGTGCCGCCGCTGTGCGGCAGGACCTCCATGCCGAGGCCCTCGCGGTAGGCGACGAACCGGTCGTAGAGCGTCTCGGGCTTCAGACGCTCGGCGACCGTGGTGAAGGGGATGCCGAGTTTCGTGGTGACCCAGGCACCGGCGAGGTCCCAGTTGGCGAGGTGCGGCAGGGCGAGTATCACGCCCTTGCCGGCGGCCAGGCCCTCGGTGAGGTGGTGCAGGTCCTTGGCCTCGAAGCCGGCCTTGACCCGCTCCTCGCTCCAGGCCGGGAGGCGGAAGGACTCCATCCAGTAGCGCAGGTAGGAGCGCATGCCCGCGCGGGACAGCTCGGCGAGGCGCTCGGAGCTCGCGCCGGGCAGCACGCGCGCGTAGTTGCTCTCCAGGCGCTTCACGCCCTTGCCGCGCTGCTTCCAGGCCAGATCGGCGATGATCCGGCCGAGCCGTGCGGCGACGGGCTCGGGGAGCTTTTTGACCGTGCTCCAGCCGAGGCCGTACAGCGTGTCCGTCAACCGGTCCTGAACGCTCACGTGGCCGCCTCGCTCCCGTGAGAGGCGTTCTGCTGCTCGTCCTCATTGTCCTTCCCGTCCGGCGTGGCCGCCGCCGCCTCGGCCTCCGCGGACTCCCGGCGGACCGTGACGACCCGCTGGATGAGCGTGACGAGGCTGCCCACGGCGACGATCCACAGGGCGACGGGCAGCAGGTACTGGATGCCGGGCACACCGAACTTGTGCAGGCCCGCCAACCCCGCCGCGACCAGGGAGATCACCAGCCGCTCGGCCCGCTCGACGAGCCCGTTGACCGCCACCGGCAGTCCGATCGACTCGCCCCGGGCCTTGGTGTACGACACCACCTGCCCGCTGGCCAGGCAGAAGATCGAGACGGCGCACAGGACGAGGTCGTCGCCCCCGCCGGCGTACCAGAGGATGAAGCCGCCGAAGATCGCGCCGTCGGCGACCCGGTCGAGCGTCGAGTCCAGGAAGGCGCCCCAGCGGCTGGAGCGGCCCAGCTGACGGGCCATGTTGCCGTCGACGAGGTCGGAGAACACGAACAGTGTGATCACGACCGTGCCCCAGAAGAACTCGCCCATGGGGTAGAAGACCAGCGCGCCCGCGACCACACCGGCCGTGCCGATGAGCGTGACGGTGTCGGGGCTCACGCCCCGCCGGATCAGAAACGCGGCGAACGGTGTGAGGACACGCGTGAAGAATGCACGCGCGTACTTGTTCAGCATGGCCTTCCCGAGGGTCGGTGTCGCCGTCTGGCCCCTGCTGGCCACCGGCTGGCCCATCGTAGTCACGCGCGCGCGTGGGTGAGGGGCGGGCACCCGGACCCCTTTCGGGGGAACCCACGGGCCGCTGGTGGGCGGCGCGCTCACGTCGTTCGTATGGACGCGCCGTGACGACAGTGGGAAGGTCGAATGACCGCGGGCGTCGCCGGAGCCGCACCGCACGCGGATCCCGCGTGTCCGCGCCCACAGTGACCTCACCGTGCACGGGAGGCAGGATCATGGGCGACAAGGCACAGACACACCCTGGGGCCGCCGGCAGGGCACAAGCGGCCGACCACCCTCAGTCCGTACGGAATGTGGTGCTGGTCGGCCACTCCGGATCGGGCAAGACCACATTGGTGGAGGCCCTCGCACTGACGGCGGGGGCGGTGAACCGGGCGGGCCGCGTGGAGGACGGCGGCACCGTCTCCGACTACGACGACATCGAGCACCGGCAGCAGCGCTCGGTGCAGCTCTCCCTGGTGCCCGTCGAGTGGGACGGCATCAAGGTCAACCTTCTCGACACCCCCGGATACGCCGACTTCGTCGGTGAGCTCAGGGCCGGTCTGCGCGCGGCGGACGCGGCCCTCTTCGTCGTCTCGGCCTCGGACGGCGTGGACGGCTCGACCCGCATGGTGTGGGAGGAGTGCGCGGCCGTGGGCATGCCCCGGGCCATCGTCGTCACGCACCTGGAGTCGGCGCGTTCCGACTTCGAGGAGATGACCCGGACCTGCGCGGAGGCCTTCGGCGCGGACGACCCCGACGCGGTCCTGCCGCTCTACCTGCCGCTGCACGGCCCCCAGGCCCCCGACGGGCACGCGCCCGTGACCGGGCTGATCGGCCTGCTGTCACAGAAGCTGTTCGACTACTCGACCGGCGAGCGCAAGGAGTCCGAGCCGGGCGAGGACCAGCTGCCGCTGATCGAGGAGGCCCGCAACCGGCTCATCGAGGGGATCATCTCCGAGAGCGAGGACGAGACCCTCATGGACCGCTACCTCGGCGGGGAGCCGATCGACGTCAAGACGCTCATCGACGATCTGGAGCGGGCCGTCGCGCGGGGTGTCTTCTTCCCGGTCCTGGCCGCCGCCCCCGCGGGTGAGGGCGCCCGGCAGGGCCTCGGCACCCTGGAGCTGCTGGAGCTGATCACGCGGGGCTTCCCGACGCCACTGGAGCACGAGACGGTGCGGGTGACGACGATCGACGGAAAGCCGCGCGAGCTCAAGCCGTGCGACCCGGGCGCTCCGCTGGTCGCGGAGGTCGTGAAGACCTCCTCCGACCCGTACGTGGGCCGGCTGTCGCTGATCCGGCTGTTCTCCGGCACCCTGCGCGCCGACCAGACGGTCCACGTCTCCGGGCACGGGCTGGCCGACCGGGGGCACGAGGACCACGACGTCGACGAGCGGATCGGCGCCCTGTCCACGCCGTTCGGCAAGCAGCAGCGCCCGGTGTCGCACGTCATCGCGGGTGACCTGGCCTGTGTGGCGAAGCTGGGCCGCGCCGAGACCGGCGACACCCTGTCCGCCAAGGACGACCCGCTGCTCATGGAGCCGTGGCAGATGCCCGACCCGCTGCTGCCGCTGGCCATCCAGGCGCACAGCAAACCGGACGAGGACAAGCTCTCCCAGGGCCTGGCCAGACTGGTGGCCGAGGACCCGACGATGCGGCTCGAACAGAACCAGGACACCCACCAGGTGGTGCTGTGGTGCCTGGGCGAGGCGCACGCCGACGTGGCCCTGGAGCGGCTGCGCAGCCGGTACGGCGTCCAGGTCGACGTCGTGCCGCACCGGGTGTCCCTGCGCGAGACGTTCGCGACCAGGTCGGCCGGCCGGGGCAGGCACGTCAAGCAGTCCGGCGGGCACGGGCAGTTCGCCATCTGCGAGATCGAGGTCGAGCCGCTGCCCGGCGGGTCCGGCATCGAGTTCGTCGACAAGGTCGTGGGCGGCGCGGTGCCCCGGCAGTTCATCCCGTCGGTGGAGAAGGGGGTGCGCGCTCAGGCGGCCAGAGGCGTGGCGGCCGGTTACCCGCTCATCGACGTACGGGTGACCCTGCTGGACGGCAAGGCGCACTCGGTGGACTCCTCCGACGCCGCGTTCCAGACGGCCGGCGCGCTCGCGCTGCGGGAGGCCGCGGCCGACGCGAAGATCCATCTGCTGGAGCCGGTGGCCGAGGTGTCGGTGCTGGTCGGCGACGACTTCGTGGGCGCTGTGATGAGCGACCTGTCGGGGCGGCGCGGGCGAGTGCTCGGCACCGAGCAGACCCCCGGCGGGCGCACGCTGATCCGGGCCGAGGTGCCCGAGATCGAGATCGGCCGGTACGCGATCGACCTGCGGTCGATGGCGCACGGCACGGCGGGGTTCAGCCGCCGGTACGCGCGGCACGAACCGATGCCGCAGCAGGTCGCGGACCGGGTGCGTGAAGAGGAGCGCAAGGCGTCGTAGTTGGCGCCCGGCGCCACCAAGTGCCCCTGTGTGGGCTCCCCTCCGCGGGGGCGGACGGCTTGACAGGCCGCCCGCCCCCGCACGCCGGTGCGGACGGATACGCTGATGACCTGATCAACAGGTGTGCGGAGCGCGGAAGTCGGGAAGGCCGCAGATGCGGATGCGGCAGCGATGGGGGCGGCAGTGACGGACGGATTCGACTTCAGCCCGGGAGCCCAGGTTCCTCTCGCGGGTGCGAGCGGCCAGACGGCGGCGACCTACGCGCTGGCCGCGGCGGCGTACCGGGACGACGAGGTCACCAAGATCCTGGCCGCCGACAACGAGTGGCACCAGTCGAAGGTGACCCCGCCGCGCTCCTGGGCGAAGATCTTCCGCCCCAGGCTGGGCGAGGCGTTCTCGCGCGCGGTGATCGACCGGATGCTGGGGGCCGGGCGCAAGCCGGTCATCCAGTCCTTCGGCATCGAGCCCCAGGTCGTCGTGGAGCACTGCCTGGCGGCCCACCGCATCCGCCGCGACCGCGACAACTGGCTGTCGGCGATCACGGTGATCTGCGGGCTCCTGTTCCTCCCGGGCTTCCTCGTGTGGCTGCTGGTGTTCACCCTGCGCACGACCATGGCCAAGCGCGAGGACAAGCGTGCGGGCGCCCTGGCCACGACGCTGCTGGTCGCCGTGGGCGCACTGGCCGTGCTGTTCCTGCTGCGCATGCCGTTCACGGGGTTCTGGGCCCTGTACGGGCGCGCGGCGGTGATCATGCCGGTCGTCGGCTGGTTCTGGGCCAAGCACATCTGCGAGCGGACCGCCCGGGACCTGCGGGAGCGCTGGTCGAGCCTGCTGTCGGGCGGCGGGGTCGGCGCCAAGATCCCCGAGGCCGTCCCCGGCAACCCCGGTGACGCGGCCGAGCAGGTCCGCAAGGAGCTGGCCCGCCTCGCCGCCGAACAGCGTTCCAACTCGGTCTTCTACGCCGGCCCCAAGGGCATACTCGGCATGGGCACGCGGTGGGGCAGCTGGCAACTGGCCGAGGAGCTGGTCTCCGCCGAGCCGGGCAAGGAGTTCCACCCGTTCCGCAGCTGGGACATCATCGTGGCGATCCAGGGCGGCCTCGGCATGCTGGAGCGCACGTCGATCAACACCGGCGGTTTCCCCAAGCCGTCCATCACCCACTGGGTCGTCACGCCGATCGGCGAGAAGGCGACGGAGGTGTCCCGGCCGAGCGGCACGGACGTCGACGCGTACACGGTCCGGACGCACGCCATACAGGACATCTGCAACAAGCAGCAGTTCGGCAGCGGCGACCGGCACTACCTGGGCGTGCAGTGGACCCTGTGGGACGGCCACCTGGTGATCACGATGCTGATCACGGTGACCGTGCTGCACGACACGCTGCGCATCGAGGTCACCGGGCACGCCCTGGGGCCGGTGAACTCCCTGTTCAACGAGAAGCCGGCCGCCAAGGAGAAGACGGTCCAGAAGTCGCTCCGGTTCTGGGAGACCCGCACGGTGAAGCTCCCGCTGATCGACGCCGACGAGGTGGTACGGCTGGCCGCGCGCGCCCCGCTGACCTGGTACCCGCCGGTGCTGAACTGGCTCGGCGGCAGTCTGACGCTGCCGGAGCCGTTCGGCTTGCGGCACGCGTGGGCCGACCAGCCGTGGCGGCACCGCTTCATGGCCGACGACGCGCTGCGGGCGGCCACGCCGGTGCTGCGGGTGGTGCACACGGCGGCGCTGAAGGTGCTGCGGGAGAACGGGGTGGACGTGGAGAAGTTCGGGTCCAGGTCGGCGGCGCTCAGCGGGGCGGTGCAGGAGGCTTCACCGAAGAAGGCCGACGTCTACGACGCCTAGTTGGTGGAGTGCCCAGCGTTGTTGCTGGGGCGCGGGTGGGTGCGCAACCCGGCGCTGCGGGGTGCCGCCGCGCCCACCCGTGCCGCCCCAGGCGGCACGCATGCCCGCGGTTTATGACGGCCATGCCTCCGCCAGCATCTTCCTCGTGTCGGCCAGCAACTGCGGCAGCACCCGCGTGTGCCCGACCACCGGCATGAAGTTCGTGTCCCCGCCCCAGCGCGGCACGATGTGCTGGTGCAGGTGTGCGGCGATGCCCGCGCCGGCGACCGTGCCCTGGTTCATGCCGATGTTGAAGCCGTGGGCGCCGGAGGCCGTGCGCAGGGCCGTCATCGCCTGCTTGGTGAGTTCGCCGAGCTCGGCCGTCTCCCCCGCGGTGAGGTCGGTGTAGTCGGCGACGTGCCGGTAGGGCACGGTCATCAGGTGGCCGCCGTTGTACGGGTAGAGGTTGAGCACCGCGTAGACCTGCTCGCCGCGCCGGACGACGAGCCCGTCCTCGTCGGACTTGGCCGGGATCGAGCAGAAGGGGCAGCCGTCGCCGGCACCCGGGCCGGTGGGCTTGTTCTCACCCTGGATGTAGGCCATCCGATGGGGCGTCCACAGACGCTGGAACGCGTCCTGCGTCCCCACTCCCAGCTGCTGCTCCGGCTCACTCGTCATGCAGTGCAGCATATGGCGTCGAGCTGGGGGGACGGCAAAGGCCCCCGGGATCTCCCCGGGGGCCCGTGCCTCGCGTGATCAGACCTGGGCGCGCTCCTCGACGACCTTCAGGATCTTGGCGATGGCCTCGTCGAAGGGGATGCCGTTCTCCTGCGAGCCGTCGCGGTAGCGGAAGGACACGGACTCGTGGGACATGTCCTCGTCGCCCGCGATGACCATGAAGGGCACCTTCTGCTTCTGGGCGTTGCGGATCTTCTTCTGCATGCGGTCGGAGGAGGAGTCGACCTCGACGCGCAGGCCCTTCTTCTTGGCCGCGGCGGCGAACTTCTCCAGGTACTCGACGTGCGCGTCACCGATCGGGATGCCGACGGCCTGGACCGGGGCCAGCCACGCCGGGAAGGCGCCCGCGTAGTGCTCCAGGAGCACCGCGAAGAACCGCTCGATGGAGCCGAACAGCGCGCGGTGGATCATGACGGGGCGCTGCTTGGAGCCGTCGGGACCCGTGTACTCCAGGTCGAAGCGCTCGGGCAGGTTGAAGTCGAGCTGGATCGTCGACATCTGCCAGGTCCGGCCGATGGCGTCCTTGGCCTGGACGGAGATCTTCGGGCCGTAGAAGGCGGCGCCGCCCGGGTCGGGCACCAGGGGCAGGCCCTGCTTCTCGGCGACCTGGCGCAGCGTCTCGGTGGCCTCTTCCCAGGCCTCGTCCGAGCCGACGAACTTCTCCGGGTCCTTGGTGGAGAGCTCCAGGTAGAAGTCGGTCAGGCCGTAGTCGCGCAGGAGGTTCAGCACGAAGGTGAGCGTGGAGTCCAGCTCCTCGGACATCTGCTCACGCGTGCAGTAGATGTGCGCGTCGTCCTGGGTGAAGCCGCGGGCCCGGGTCAGGCCGTGCACGACGCCCGACTTCTCGTACCGGTACACGGTCCCGAACTCGAAGAGACGCAGCGGCAGTTCACGGTAGGAACGCCCGCGCGCGTCGAAGATCAGGTTGTGCATCGGGCAGTTCATGGGCTTGAGGTAGTAGTCCACGCCCTCGTCGAGCTGCATGGGCGGGTACATGCCGTCGGCGTACCAGTCCAGGTGGCCCGAGGTCTCGAAGAGCTTCCCCTTGGTGGCGTGCGGGGTGTAGACGAACTCGTAGCCCTCCTCCTCGTGGCGGCGGCGCGAGTAGTCCTCCATGACCCGGCGGATGATGCCGCCCTTGGGGTGGAAGACGGCGAGGCCGGAGCCGATCTGCTCGGGGACGGAGAACAGGTCCAGCTCGTTGCCCAGCTTGCGGTGGTCGCGCTTCTCGGCCTCGGCGAGGAACTCCAGGTGGGCCTTCAGCTCGTCCTTGGTGGGCCAGGCGGTGCCGTAGATGCGCTGGAGCATGGGGTTCTTCTCGCTGCCGCGCCAGTAGGCGGCCGCGTTGCGCATCAGCTTGAAGGCGGGGATGGCCCGGGTCGACGGCAGGTGCGGGCCTCGGCAGAGGTCCTTCCAGCACAGGTCGCCGGTCTTGGCGTCCAGGTTGTCGTAGATCGTCAGCTCACCGGCGCCGACCTCGACGTCCGCGCCGTCGTCGGACGAGGCGGCGCCCTTGAGGCCGATCAGCTCCAGCTTGTAGGGCTCGTCGGCCAGCTCCTCGCGGGCGGCCTCGTCGGTCACCACACGGCGCGAGAAGCGCTGCCCGCGCTTCTGGATCTCCTGCATCTTCTTCTCGATGGCCTTGAGATCCTCGGGCGTGAACGGCTTCTCGACGTCGAAGTCGTAGTAGAAGCCGTCCTTGACGGGCGGGCCGATGCCGAGCTTGGCCTCGGGGTGGAGCTCCTGCACGGCCTGTGCCATGACGTGCGCGGTGGAGTGGCGCAGGATGTTGAGGCCGTCTTCGGAGGAGATCTCGACGCCCTCGACCTCGTCGCCCTCGGACAGGGCGTACGACAGGTCCTTGAGCTCGCCGGCCACGCGCGCGGCGATGATCGAGCGCTCGCCGGCGAAGAGCTCGGCGGCCGTAGTGCCCGTCGTCACCACGCGTTCTTCCCGCTCGGAATCGCGCTGGATGATCACACGGACGTCTGACACCGGTCTCTCCTGACTGAAGGGGGCTGCGGCGCCATACCCGAGCGCGCGCACGAGTAAGGATCGTACCGACCCGGGACCGCCCGACGCGAAATCAGTCCCGGCAGCCCCCTCAGCAGGCCTCGGCTCTCCCCTGCCGCAGGGTGCGTCAGTCCCCTCGGCAGTCCCTCCGCGGACCTCGGCTCTCCCCTGCCGCAGGGTGCGTCAGTCCCCTCGGCAGTCCCTCCCCGGGCCTCGGCGGTCCCCTGCCGCAGGGTGCGTCAGTCCCCTCGGCAGTCCCTCCCCGGGCCTCGGCGGTCCCCTGCCGCAGGGTGCGTCAGTCCCCTTCGCACGCCCCCTCGAAGAAGTCGAGGTTCTCGTGGAGCTCCTTCATCAGGCGGTCCCGCTCGGCGTCGTCGACCTGGACGGGCACGACGCCGTGGGCACCGGTGAGGCGGCGGAACCCGCCCCGGCTCTCCAGCCGCCCCTGCACCCGGACCGGAAGTCCCACGAGATGGGCGTGCCCGGCGATCCGGTACGCGTCCTCGTCGAGGGTGATCCGGACGTTCGGGACGTCGGCCCCGGCCAGCACACGCAGCCGTACGGTGCCGTAGCCGCGCGGCCCGGCCCGGCGCAGCCGTACCACCGCTCCCGTGATCCGCACCGCCACGGCGGGTTCCTCACGCAGGTAGCGGGCTCCCGCCTCGCGCAGCACGGCCAGGTCGCCGGGCGAGAACTCGACGGGCTCGGCGGAGGGCGCGCACCCCTCGGGCACGCCCGCCGCCGGGGCCCACTCGACGGCGATCCGGGCCCCTTCCGTGCCCCGGACGAGCGCCACCAGGGCCTCGGTGAGCTCGTGGCTCACCCCGGCCTCGACGGCGGTGTCGAAGCCGTCCATGCCACCGGTGGCCCGCTGGTAGTCGATCGCCTCCCGGGCGGCGAACAGCGCCTGGTGGAGGCGTACGGCCAGGGGGCGGCCGCCGGCGACCGGCACGAACGCGGTCAGCCGACCGCCGGTGGCGGAGCCGACGAGGACGTTCTCCAGGGCCGCGGCGGCGGAGCGACGGTGACGGGCGCCGTGGTAGCCGGCCCGGGCGCGGGTGGCGAGGGCCGCGGCGAGCAGCGTCCGGCGGGCGGCGCCGCGCAGCCGGTCCTCCACGGTCCAGGACGCCGCGCCGGCGGGTCCGGCGGGGACGTCGTGCCACCAGCGGATCTCGTCGCTGGGCACGGCGAGGGAGACGAGGACCTCGCGGGCGGAGGGTGAGCCGCTGCGGGACAGGGCGAGCAGGGCCTCGCCGAGCAGCTCGTCGCTGTCGGGGAAGGCGCGGCTCTCCGGCACCAGGAGGCTGGTGCCGCTGCCGCCGGGGCCGGGCGGGGTCCAGCGGCCGTAGCGTCCGGGGGCGCCGCCGCGCCGCTGCCAGCCGTGCCGGCGCAGCAGGGCGCCCAGCACGGCCGGGTCGATGCCGGCCGGCTCGGGCGGCTCGGGCGGTGAGCCGCTCCAGGTGGTGTCGACGGGGTGCGGCCGGACCTGCCTCAGTGGCTCCTCGGTCGGGCGGTGCGTCACGGTTTCCCTCCCGTCCCGACCCGCGTCATGATCTCGCACAGGGCCCGGTCGTCGAAGATGCGTGAGGTCGGTATCCGCACGGTGGTGCGGCGGCGGCCGGTGATCGGCTGTCCGGCGAGGTTGGTCCAGTAGCAGCAGTGCCGCAGGTCGAGCCGGTCGTGGCCGGCGCGCAGCCAGTCGTCCTGGGAGCGCGGCACCAGCATCACCACGAGGATCTTGTGCACCGACACGGGTGTGCGGGCGAGCTTCGCCAGGTGGTCGTTGTCGAGCGTGAAGGAGAAGGTGCGGCCGGGTGGGTTGGGCGGCACCTGGTAGGTGGCCTTGAGCTGCACCTTGATGGTGACCTCGTCGTCGACCGTGTGCCCGGGGGCGCTGTGGCTGACGTGCCAGTCGATGCCGTTGTCGGGAAAGGGCTGGGACAGCGAACAGCCGGCGGCCGCCGCGACGGCGTGCAGATAGCCGACCTGCAGTGTCTCCATGCAGGCGGTGGTGGCGAGAGTGCCGCGAGAGGGAGCCGTGCGCTCGGGCAGCAGCCCGCCCCGTTCGGGCTGCGCTATGGCCATGGCCAACAGCCTTCCAGAACAAGTGATTCCCCGCTGCGGGCCGCTGAACTGCAACAACCCGTACTCCTGTTGTCTCCTTCCGGCGTACGGCGCAAACAGCCCGGGTATCACCGAATCGGGCAGCGGACGGTGCGTCAACTGCCGAAGGTGAACGAGGGGTTGTGTGGCTATGACGACGAGCTGGTTCGAGGGGCCGCTGGCCGCCTTCGACACGGAGACGACGGGCGTGGACGTCGAGACCGACCGGATCGTGTCGGCCGCCGTCGTCGTCCAGGACGCGCCGGGCATCCGGCCGCGGGTGAGCCGTTGGCTGGTGAACCCGGGGGTGCCGGTGCCGGCGGAGGCGACGGCGGTGCACGGGCTGACGGAGGAGCACCTGCGGCTCAACGGCCGGTGGCCGGCGCCGGTGATGTACGAGATAGCGCAGGCACTGGCCGAGCAGGCGCACGCCGGGCGCCCGGTCGTGGTGATGAACGCGCCGTTCGATCTGACCATGCTGGACCGGGAGTTGCGCCGGCACCGCGCCTCGGCGCTCGGCCGCTGGTTCGAGTCGGCGCCGCTGTCCGTGCTCGACCCGCGGGTCCTGGACAAGCACCTGGACCGCTACCGCAAGGGCCGCCGCACCCTGACCGACCTGTGTGCGCACTACGGCGTGGCCCTGGAGGGCGCGCACGACGCGGCGGCCGACGCCGTGGCGGCACTGGAGGTCACCCGGGCGGTGGGCCGCCGGTTCGCGTCCCGGCTGGAGCGTCTCGCCCCGGGTGAGCTGCACACCCTGCAGGCGGTGTGGCACGCGGCGCAGGCGCGGGGCCTGCAGGCGTGGTTCGCGCGCAGCGGTGTGGACGAGGCGGTCGACCCGGCGTGGCCGCTGCGTCCGGACCTGCCGGCGGCGGCCTGAGCACCTGGGCACGGGGTCCGTGAGGGCATGAAAAAACCGGTCCGTCTGTGACGGACCGGCTGTTTCCGGTGGGCGATACTGGGTTCGAACCAGTGACCTCTTCGGTGTGAACGAAGCGCTCTCCCACTGAGCTAATCGCCCGGGAACGCACTGAACCATACAGGTCCGGGCACGCTTCCTTCAAACCGCTTCGAGGTGCCGGCGGAGTCCGCGCCGCCCGGACCGCATCATCAGCGCGTGGTTGGCGCGGAAGAGAGGCCGTCCCGGTACGGCGAGGCGCCGCAGCAGCGGCTTGCGCACGCCGACGACCTGGTCGTAGCGCGCCAGACTGCCCGTCCCGTGCGGTGTGACGGTCCAGCGTGCCCAGCCCTCGATGTCCCCGGACAGCGCGGTCTCCAGCACACCGGCCGCGGGGTCGCGCCGCACCTCCCGCGCCGTGAAGGTCATGTCGTACGGCAGGGCGGAGCGGATGCGGATCACCCCGGTGGTGCCGTCGAGCCGGGTCACCTCCCGGACCTGGCGCCACCAGCGCGGGTAGTCCTCAGGGCGTTCCAGCACGGCGTAGACGGTGGCGGGCGGTGCGGGCAGGGTCCACAGACTGCGGAAGCGGTAATGGTTCCAGTCCATGCCGGAAGTCTGCCCAGGAGCGACGCGGACCGTCTGAGTACGCGCCTGAGTACCCGCACTCATGCCGTGCCGGGTGACGCGGACCACACTGCGATCCATGACCCACCTTCCGCCCCCGGCCGAGGAACTGCGGCTCCTCGACACCGAACTCCGGCAACTGGACGCCCGGCGTTCCCAGTTGCTGACCCGTCGCGCCTGGCTGGTCGCGGCACTGCAGCAGACGCAGCAGCAGTCGCGGCCCTGGGCCTCGGCGCAGCCCCCGATCACCGCATCGCCGCGCCCCGAGACGGCGGCACCCAGCGTGCAGAACGTGCTGCTGGTCCTCGGCGGTGTCCTGCTCACGCTCGCGGCGGCGGTGTTCACGCTGGTCAGCTGGGGACAGATGGGGATCGCCGGGCGGGCCCTGGTGCTCGGCGTGGTCACGGCGGCCACGCTCGCCGCGCCCGTGGCCCTCCTGAAGCGGGGGCTGCGGTCGACGGCCGAGTCCGTGGCGGGCCTCGGGCTCGCCCTGACCGTCCTGGACGCCTACGCGCTGCACGCGGCGGCCCTTTCCGGGACGGACGGCACCGGGTACGCGGCGGCCGCGTCCGCGGTGCTGGCGGTGGCCTGGTCGGCGTACGGCCTGCTGCCGGTCACGGCCGCGCTCCGTCTGCCCCTGCCGTGCGCCCTGGCCGCGGCCCAGTTCCCGCTGTTGCTGTGGGCCCTGTCCGCCGACGCGGGTGCGTATGCGATCACGGCCGCGCTGCTGGTGACGGCCGGGCTCGACGCGGTGGCGGTGCTGCGGCTGACGGCCGGGGCCGCTCGGATCACCGCCGTCGTCGGTGCGTACGGCGTGGGTGGCTGGGGTGTTGTGGGGGCCGGCTGGCTGTCCTTGACGGCCGGCGGTCCGGGTGACGCTTCCCGCGCCGGGGCGCTGCTCCTGCTGGCGGCGGCGATCGCCCTGGGTACGGCCCGGCAGGAGCCGGGCAGGAAGCACGCCCTCGGCCTCGCCATCGTGTCCGGGCTGCTCGTGGTGGCCGCGCTCGGCGGGGTGGCCCGCTCGGTGGTGCCCTCGCAGTGGGCGGTTCCGGCTCATCTGGCCGTCGGTGTCGCCCTGTTGGGGGCGGTGCGGGCCGAACGGCTGCCGGACGCGATGCGCAGGGGCTTCGCCTGGGCCTGCGGTGCCGTACAGGCGCTGGCGGTGCTGTGGACGCTGCCCGTCGTCGCCGTGGTGCTGCTGGGTCCGGCCGTCCGGCTGGACCGGGTGTGGAGCGGTGCTCCGGCTGACGCCCGTGCGGCGGTGGCCGCCGGTGTGCCCTGGCCGCCGGACACGGCACCGGCTCCCCTGGTGCTGGTGGCCGTCGCCGCCGTGCTCGCCCTGGCGGTCCGCGCGCAGGAGTGGCGTGCGCGGGCCCGGCTGGGTGCCGCGGGGCTGCTCTGGGCCACGGCGCTGATACTGCCCGCGGTCTTCGAGGCTCCGTACCTCGCGGGGATGCTGGTCCTGGGCGTCGTCACGGCGGTCGCGCTGCACGCGTGCCGGGTCACGGAGGGGGCCGCGCAGGTCACGGCCCTCGTCCTCGCCGTGGTCACGGCCGCCGGACTCACCCTGCTCTCGCTCGCGTCCCAGTCCGCGACGCTGGTCGTGCTGTCCGCGCTGACGGCGCTGTTCGCAGTGGCCTCGTGGCGGGCGGGCGTCGCTCCCTTCACCGCTCCGGCCGCTCTGGTGCACGCCGCCGCGCTAGCCGCCGCGTCCGGTGCCGCGGCGGACTGGCCGCCGGCCCGGACCGCCCTGCCGGTGCTGGCCGTTGCTGCTGCCGCAGCCCTGCTGGCGGCGCGCCTGGGCGCATCCCGGGCGACGGTGCCCGTCGAGGCCGTGGGGGCCGGCGTCGGTCTGTTCGCCGTGGCTCTCGCCGTCACCGACCCGCCGATGCTCGCCCTGGTGCTGGCCCTGTGCGGGGTGATCGCCGCGGGCACGGCCCTGCGCGAGGAGCGCCGTCCCGTCGGCTACCCGGCCACGGCCCTGTTCGTGCTGGCCGCGTGGGTACGCCTGGCGGCCTGGGACGTGGGCACGCCCGAGGCGTACACGCTCCCGGTGACCGTCCCGGCGCTGCTCGTCGGCGCCCTGCGCCGGCGCCGCGACCCGCGGACCTCCTCCTGGACGGCGTACGGCGCCGGCCTCACCGTCACGCTCCTGCCGAGCCTGGTCACGGCCTGGGCCGACCCGTACTGGACCCGGCCACTGCTGCTGGGCGGTGCGGCCCTGCTGGTCACGCTGCTGGGCGCCCGGCACCACCTCCAGTCACCGCTGATGCTCGGCGGCTCGGCGCTGGCCCTGGTCACCCTGCACGAACTCGCCCCGTACGTCGTGCAGGTGACGGGGGCGCTCCCCCGCTGGGCGCCTCCCGCCCTCGCCGGGCTCCTGCTGCTCGCCCTCGGGGCGACGTACGAGCAGCGGATCCGGGACGTCCGGAGGGTGCGGGAGGTCCTGGGGAGGATGAACTAGCGGCGCGGCAGGTGACGTCGCGGCGCCAGGTGTGCCGATGCCGTCTCGACTGCGGACAAGTCCCGTGATGTCATACGTTCTCCGATCGGCCGCCGCGACAGCGGCACGCTCGGGCGGGGACAGGGGGCGGTATGACGGACCTGGGGGAGTCGCCGGGCCGGGGCACGGGCGCCGGGGACCAGGGGACGCTGGAGCGCCTGCTCTCACTGGTGGGGGTGGGAGCCGTGGAGTTGCACACGGCCCCGGAAGGACTGCGGACGCAGGTGACCGGCGTCCATGTGCTGGACGCCCTGGAACCGGTCATCAGACCGCGGGAGTTACTGCTCGCGGTCGGCGTCGACCCGAGCTCGGCGCATGCGGTCGACGTGGTACGCCGGGCCGGTGAGGCCGGCGCGGCGGGCGTGGTGTTCGGCCCGGGCCGGTCCGAGCCCACCGCGCGGGCGCTGCAGGCGGCCGCGGAGGAGGGCGGCACGGCGGTGCTCTTCCGCACCGCCTGGTGCACCTGGGCACAACTCGTGGGGGTGCTGCGGGCCGGGCTGGCCGCGGCGGGTGCGCCCCCGATGCCCGCTGCGGGCGGCGTGCCCCTGGGCGATCTGGACTCCCTGGCCGATGCGGTGGCCGCCCTGGTGGGAGGCTCGGTGACGATCGAGGACACGGAGTCGCGGGTGCTGGCGTACTCGTCCACCGAGGAGAACGTGGACGAGATGCGCCGGCTGACCATCCTCGGCCGTCGTGTGCCGCCCTGGCGGGTGGCGGCCATGCGGGAGGCGGGGTTCTTCCAGGCGTTGTGGGGTGCGGGCGACGTGCTGCACCGGCCCGCCCACGGGCAGGACCCGGAGCGCCTGGTGGGCGCCGTGCGGGCGGGCGGAGAGGCGCTCGGGTCCATCTGGGTGGCGGCGGTGGCCGGCCGCCCGCTGTCGCCGAACGCCGCACAGACGCTGCGCGCGGCGGCCCGGGCCGCCGCCGCCCACCTGCTCCATCACCGCACCCACAGTTCGGACGGCCGGCTGGTGGAGGACGCGGCCCGGACGCTGCTGGAGGACCGTGGGTCCGTCGAGGTGCTGGCGGAGCGGGCCTCGCTGCCGCCCCGGGAGCCCTGTGCCGTCCTGGCGGTGGGCGTCGGGTCCGGCCGCCGCACGGACGAGGGCCCGCCGGGGCTGTACGGCCTGGTGACCCTGCACTGCGCGGCCCTGGGTCACCGAGTCGTGGTGGTCCCGGCGGGCGGCGGGGCCCTGGTGCTGCTGAGCGGGTTAGAGCGGAACCCCGAGCGGGCCGACGGCCAGGTGAGGCGGCTCGGGAACGCACTGGCCGATCAGTTGTCGGCGACGATCGGCTCGGCGGTGAAGGTGGGGCTCGGCGACGTGGTCCCAGGCCTGGCTGGGGCACCCGCGTCACGCCGGTCGGCCGAGCGGGCCCTGCAGGCGCTCATCGCGGCCGCCGGGCCGCACACCGTCGCGCGGAGCGAGGACGTCGCGGACACCGTGGGCATTCTCCAGGTCGTCGAGGCCCTGCGCGGCTTGACGCTGCCCGCGCGGACCTCGGTGGCCCGGCTGAGGGAGTTCGACGCCGATCACGGCGGCAGTTGCCTGGTGGAGACCCTGCGCGCCTACCTCGACCACTTCGGCGACGTGTCCGCCGCGTCGCGCGCGCTGGGCGTGCACGCCAACAGTCTGCGGTACCGGTTGCGCAGGATCAGACAGGTGTCGGGACTGGACCTGGAGAATCCCGACGCCCGGCTGCTCGCCCAGGTGCAGTTGCGTCTGGGTGGGGAGGACTGAGGCACACGGCGAGCGGCTGCGGCTCCTCGGCCGGCGCCGCGGGATGCGCCTCGACCGGACCCCTGAGTGACCGGCGGCGAGGCGCGGCCGAGCACGCGCCGTCCGCCGTTCGGCCCCGGCCACCATCGAAGGGCCCCGTTTTTGTCGTAGCGCACAACGTCGTTCCCCGGCAGCCGAGTTGTTGCGTCCGACCGCCGTCGGCGAGGCCCGCGTTTTTGACGACTCGACGAAGACGCCGTGCCGGTGCGGACCCCAGCCTGGTGTTCCACCCGGGGCGGTCCCGGGCCTCGCGTACGAACACCGGAAGGCTCACCATGACCGGACTGACTCCCGCCGCCGAGCGGCGGACACGGATCCTCCAGGAAGCGGTACGGCAGGGGCTGCTGGACGCCGGGCGGTCCCAGCTGGCCGCCTTCGTCGATCTCGACGGCGTAGCCGCGACCGTCGGATCCCTGCACCGCGCTTTCCCCTCCGCCCCGCGGGTGCTGCACGCGTTCGCCGCCAAGGCGAACTGCCTGGTGCCGGTGCTGGCGGAGCTGCGGCGGCTCGGCATGGGCTGCGAGGTGGCCACCGCGGGTGAGCTGGCCCGCGCGCTGGCAGCGGGATTCGCCCCGGACCGGATCGTCTTCGACTCCCCCGCCAAGACGGAGGCCGAGCTGCGGCACGCCCTCGACCTGGGTGTGGCCGTCAACGCGGACAACTACCAGGAGCTGGCGCGGATCGACCGGGCGCTGGACGGCCGCTTCCCGGTCTCGCGGATCGGGGTGCGCGTCAACTCCCAGCTCGGCGGCGGCAGCATCGCCGCGATGAGCACGGCGACGAGCACGTCGAAGTTCGGCGTCCCCCTGGCGGACCCGGGAAGCCGGCAGCGGCTGCTGCGCGCCTACCACGACCATCCGTGGCTGACCTGGGTGCACACGCACGCCGGTTCGCAGGGCTGCCCGCTCGACCTCATGGCCGGCGGGGTAGGGCAGGCCGTGGCGTTCGCCGAGGAGGTCAACGCCTCGCTCGGACGGCGCCAGGTCGTCGGCATCGACATCGGCGGCGGACTGCCCGTCAACTTCGCCGACGACGAGACCACGCCGACCTTCGACATGTACGTCCGGCAGTTGCGCGCCCAGGCCCCCGCCCTGTTCTCCGGCGGGTACGAGATCGTCACCGAGTTCGGGCGGTCCGTCCTCGCCAAGAACGGGTTCACCGCCGCGTACGTCGAGTACACCAAGAGCATGGGCGGCCGGCGGATCGCGGTCACCCACGCCGGTGTGCAGGTGGCCACCCGGACGGTGTTCAACCCCGACGCCTGGCCGCTGCGGATCGAGGCGCACGACGCGAGCGGCAGGGCCAAGCGGGGCGGGCCGGTCCGCCAGGACGTCGCGGGACCCGCCTGCTTCGCCGGTGACCTGCTGGCGCGCGACCGCGCTCTGCCCCTTCTGGAACCCGGTGACCTCATCTCGGTGCCGGACACCGGCGCCTACTACTTCTCGACGCCCTTCCACTACAACAGCCTGCCGGAGCCCGCCGTGTACGGGGTCAGGACGAGTGGTGACGGCAGCGGTGTCCGCTTCGAACTCCTGCGTCCGGCGCAGGATCCCTGGTACGTGCCGGGCCCGGGCGGCCAAGACGCGTCCCTGCGGCAACGGGCGCACGAGCCCGTTCACGGCGTGCGGTAGGGGGCGCCGAGGTGGCACAGGCCGACCGTCGAGGGCGCGGCCGGGACGGACCGCTGATCAGCCAGCGCGCCGCGATCGTCTTCCTGCTGGCGGCCCTGGTCGGCATCGGTGCCACCGTCCTGGCGGCGCTGGCCGGAAACGTGTGGCCGGTCGCGGTGAGCGTGGGCGGCGGGGTGGTGGCCCCGGCCGTCCTGTTCTTCAACCAGATCATCGACTAGGACGAGCGGTTCCCGCCGGGGCGTCGCCACGGGAACCGCTCGTTGCGGCCGTCCGCTCCTTCAGTTTCCTCCTACGGCATCTTGTCGCCGAGCAGCGCCAGGTTCTCGATGGCGGCGAGGCCGTACAGCGCGGTGTCGTTGGTGGACACCCAGGTGGCCTCGCTGCCGGGCACCAGCGCGACGGGGCCGCTCAGCTTCTCCGTCCGCCAGGGCGCCGACTCCTTGTAGCCGTCGGAGTTGTAGAACTTCTCCCACGCCCGCTTGGCGAGTTTCTCGTCCCCGGTCTTGACGGCCGCGTACGCGTCGAGGCGCGAGTGCCCCTGGAACAGCAGCAGGTTGCCGAAGTTGGAGCCGTAGCGTGCCGCCTGTTCGGCCTTGGTGGCGTTGAAGTAGCGGCAGTAGTCGTAGTACGCCTCGTTGAACTTGGGCATGTCGACCAGGTCGATGAGCTCTGCGCACAGCTCGCCCAGGCCGAAGACGGCCGAGAGGTGCGAGACCTCCACCTTGGGCTTGTCGGCGACGGCGAACTTGCCCGTGTCCAGGTCGTACAGGCCGCTGCCCTGGACGAAGCCGTTGGGCTGGGCGGCGATGGTCTCCATCGTGGACAGCACACGGGCCTTGGCTTTCTCCCACTTGGGGCCCTTGCGCTCCCACTCCGTCAGCCAGGCGGACACCAGGCCGCTCCAGTCCGTGCCGAAGCCGATCGACAGGGCGTGCCGGTCGGGGGTGTACGGCTCGGTGCGGATCTTGCGCAGCGGGTCGAGGGCGAGGAACGTCTCGTCGGAGTCGACGTTGGCGTGCATGAGGTCGCCGACGCGTTCGTCCGCCGTGAGGAAGTAGTAGTAGCGCCGGTAGGTGGTGTTGGCGATGCGCTGCTGCTTGGCACTGTCGGCGAAGTGCTGCACGCCGTGCCGGGTGCCCAGGCCCGCCCATTTGCCCAGGTGGTAGACGTCGACCTCGCCGGTGTGCCGGGTCATCGCCTCGGCGAAGCGGAAGATGTCGGCGCGGCCGGAGCGCAGGTAGGCGAACCAGAGCCACAGGTCAGGCGACAGCTCGGAGTTGTCCCAGGCGTAGCCTCCGATGTCGTACCGCCACTGGTGCCGGAACGTGTCGTAGGTGTGCATGATGTCGCCGTAGTCCCAGAACCCGTACCAGCGGCGCTGCTCCACCTGGTCCTTGTAGTAGGTGAAGAGGAAGTCGAGGTGGTCCTCGATCTTCGCCTTGGCCGGGGTGGAGCGGTCGGGCTCGGAGTAGAGGCCCGGTCCGAAGACCTTGGCCTTGATGAGCTGCCGGGGCGGGGCGGCCAGCTGCGGCAGTACGCGGACGGCCTCGACCTGCTCGGCGAACCGGTCCGGGCTCGGCGTCGACTCGTTGGCCCAGAAGAGGAGTTCGGAGGTGCGGGCGATGCCGTAGGGGGTGCCGAACTCCGGCTCGTAGTCCTCGTAGGTGATGTTGAGGCCTTCGATCTGCTCCGGGTAGGTGTCCTGGCCCATGCCGTCGTGGTAGAAGCGCATGTCCATGGGCTGTGCCTCGGGCGACCAGAGCCAGAGGGTGACCTCGGCCTCGTCGGTGTGGGCGTCCCGGATGTCGAGCTGGGCGGGGAACTTCTCCCAGAAGTCGCGCAGCCCGAAGGAGAACCCGCCGCTCGCCCCGCCGACGTAGCCGAAGCCGGAGGCGCGCCGGCCACCGCCCGCCGCGACCCAGCCGTGCCCCTTCTTGGTGCGCTTGCGCAGCGTGAAGCCGTCGGCGGACAGCTGGGAGAGGGTGTAGTCGCCCCACTCGGGGATGTACTGCAGCCGGGTCGTCACCCGCTGGTCCCAGGTGGCGGGATCGGGCAGCTTCTTGCCCTCGAACTGGGCCGCCTGCACCGCCGCGCCCGGGTCCCGGCGCAGTCCGGTGATGCCCTTGACGGCTTCGCGCAGCAGTCCGGTGCCGTCGCCGCCGATGCGGATGTGACGGTCGTACGACTGGTCGCGCATCGGCACGGTGAAGCGGACACCGAGGCCGCGGATGAAGTCGCCGCCGGCCTTGCCCGGCTCCTGCTTGCCGTCGTAGGTGATGGTGTGCACCATGCGGAAGGAGTCGGCGCCCGCGTAGAAGTAGAGCCTGATCGAGAAGGGCAGCCAGCTGCGGCCGCCCTTGCGGTGCTTGCCGTCGATGCGGACGACCGCGCGGACCGGGCCCGCCTGCTCGACCTCGACCTTGGAGATCGCGCCGTCGAAGCGCTCCGTCTTGACCGCGCCCTGGTCCTCGTCCTCGATCTCGGGCTGGCGGATCAGCACGAGACGGCCGTTCTTCGCGATCTCGGTGGAGCCGCGGGTGACGGACTTGACGAGGGTGGAGCCGGAGTTGCCGATCCTCGCGGTGATGACGCCGGTGGAGATGGCGATGGTCCCGCCGCGCTTCTCGACGGTGACCTTCTTCTCGGGTGCGGCGGGTGTCCCGGCGGCGAGGGTGAGCTTGCCGTCGCCCGAGGCGACCGCGTGCGCGGTCCACTTGAGGGAGCCGTCGGGCCAGTAGGCGATCGGCCAGGACTGCACGGGCACGGCCTTGCCGGCGGCGTCCGTCAGCGCGAAGGTCTGGTCCTTCTGGTACGCGCCCTTGGGCCAGGGCACGCCGACGGTGGAGCCGGGCGCGGCGCCGAGGCCGCCGTCCTCCAGCCAGTCCAGGGTCACCGGGTCCGCGTCGGCGGGTTCGGCTCCGGGCGCGGCCTGGGCGTTCTGGGCTCCCAGCGCCCAGCTGAACTGGGCGGCGGCTCCGGTGACGGCGGCTGCCTTGAGGAGGGATCTGCGGGGGATGGGAGACATGGCGATGCTGCCTTTCCTCGTCCGTGCGGGAAGCGAATCCGTACGCTGGTCAGGGGCATGACATAGAGAGCCGCGGCGCCGGGGCGCCGAGCTGGGATGTGGGGGGCGTGTCCGGTCAGCGGTGCCGGTACCGCTCCTCCACGGCGACGGCCGCCGCCGCGACGGCCCCCAGGACGGGGATCGCCAGCGGCGCGACGATCCATCCGGACAGGGCGACCACGGCGAGCCCGGCGGTGAGCAGGAAGGATCCGGCGGGATCGAGCACGGTCCGGCGTCCGGCGTCCCCGAGGAGCGCCCTCCAGGACGTGCCCGGCGTCCAGACGGCCGCCGCCCGCAGCAGGGCCACGACCAGTCCGATCAGGGCGAAGATCCCGACGGCCCCGACGAAGGGCCCGCCGGGGATACCGGCCCGCGCGGCCAGGACGTCCACCCAGACCGCGGCGGCCGCCACCCATCCGCCGACCCCGACGGCCCACCCCCCGCGCAGGGCCGCCCGGAAGTCCGCGACGAACTCCCCCCGGCCTCCGCTCTCGTGGGCCGTACGACGCCGCAGGTGCCGTGCGCCGGCGGCGAAGGCCGCGGGGTAGGTGACGACCCCGAGACAGGCCACCGCGATCCACACGCCGGTGAGCAGGCACTCCGCGAAGACGGCGAACTTCTCGCCGCCGAGGACGGGCGCCTTGCGTGGGGAACGGGCCTTCGCACGCACGTGGGCCATGGTGACCGCCTCAGCCCTTCAGTCCGGAGGTCGCCATACCGTCGATCAGATAGCGCTGGAAGGCCATGAAGAAGGCGATGACCGGCACGAGCGCCACCAGCGACATCGCGATCATGCTGCCGTAGTTGGAGATGCCCTCCTGGTCGCGGAACATCATCAGACCGAGCGAGACGGTGTATTTGTCGGGGGTGTTGAGGTAGATCAACGGCCCCATGAAGTCGTTCCAGGCGTTGATGAAGGTGAAAATGGCGCTGGTGATGAGCGCGGGGCGGCTCAGCGGCAGCACGATGGACCAGTAGGTCCTGAAGTGCCCGCAGCCGTCGAGCTTGGCGGCCTCGTCGAGCTCGCGCGGCAGCCCGCGCATGAACTGCACCATCAGGAAGACGAAGAACGCCTCCGTCGCCAGGTACTTGCCCGCCACGAGCGGCACCAGCGTGTCGGTGAGTTCGAGGTTGCGGAAGAGCACGTACTGCGGGATGAGCAGCACGTGGTACGGCAGCAGCAGCGTGCCGATCATCAGCGTGAACAGCAGGTTCCGCCCGGCGAACCGGATCTTGGCGAAGGCGTACGCGGTCAGTGAGCTGGACAGCACGACACCGACCACGGCGAGGACCGCGTACACCAGCGAGTTCCAGAAGAAGCTGCCGATGGAGATGCCGGAAATGCCGTCGGCGAGCCCGGAGAAGTTCGCCCAGACCGGCTTGGTGGGCAGCAGGTCGAGGCTGGCGATGATGTCCTTGCTCGGTTTGAACGAGGCACCGACGACCCAGATCACGGGGTACAGGACTACCGCGAGGACGACGAGCGCGCCCACGTGCCAGGCGATGGATCCGACGCGCTTCCGCTCGTCCCCGGTGTGCACAACAGGTGTGGTGGCACTGGTCACTTGGCGGCCTCCTCGTAGTGCACCCATTTCTTCTGCGACCAGAACAGGACCGCCGTGACGAGCGCCACCGCGACCACCAGCGTCCAGGCCATCGCGGAGGCGAAGCCCATCTGGGCCTCCTTGAAGCCCTTCTGGTAGAGGTAACAGGTGTAGACGAGCGTGGCGTCGGCGGGCCCGCACCGGGTGTCGGAGACGACGTAGGCGGAGCCGAACACCTGGAACGCGTGGATGGACTCCAGCAGCACGTTGAAGAACAGCACCGGGGAGATCATCGGCAGCGTGATGTTCCAGAACCGCCGCAGGGGGCCGGCCCCGTCCACCTCGGCGGCCTCGTACAGCTCCTGCGGGACCTGCTTGAGACCGGCCAGGAAGATGACCATCGGCGCACCGAACTGCCAGATGCTCAGAGCCACCAGGGCGTAGATGACGTAGTCCGGGTTGCCGATCCAGCCCCCGACGTCAACACCGAAGATCTTCTGGGTACGGTCCACGACCGCGTCGTCCGAGAACAGGGCCCGCCACACGAAGCCGACGGAGACGCTGGCACCGATGAGCGAGGGCATGTAGAACGCGGCCCGGTACAAGCCCTGTCCGCGCCGCTTCTGTGCGAGCAGCAGCGCGACGCCCAGCGCGAGCAGCAGCTTCAGCGGTGTGGCCACGACGACGTACTTCAGCGTGACCTCGACCGACTTCTGCCAGCGCGGGTCCTGGAACATGGTCGTGAAGTTGTCCAGCCCCACCCACTGGGGCGGCGTGAACAGGTTGTAGCTGGTGAACGCGTAGTACAGCGACGCGATCATCGGTCCCGCCGTGAGCAGCAGGAAGCCCGCGATCCACGGTGACATGAACAGATAGCCGGCGATGTTCTCGCGGCGCCGCCCGCGCCGCCCGGCGGCGGGAGCGGCGGACCGCTTCCCGGCCGGGCGCGCGGGCGCTTCCTTGACGAGCGTCATGGTGTGGTACGTCCCCTCAGCCCGCGAATGCGGCCTTGGCCTCGCTGAACAGCGCCTTCGCGGCGTCGGCCGGCTTGGTCTTGCCCTGGGCGACCTCGCCGCCGATGCGCAGGAAGGCCGCCTCGATGACGTCGGCGCCCGACGGGTGCGGGGTTATCTTCCCGAGGACACCGGCCTTGGCGACCTCCTCCTCGTAGGCCTTGACGCCCTTGTTGTTCTCGTCGGTGGGCGTGAAGGCGTCGTACTGCTCGGTCGTGGCGAGGATGCCGCGGTCGTAGCCCATGATCTTGCCGACCTCGGGGTCGTGGACCATGAAGTCGATGAACTGGGCGACTTCCTTGGGGTGCTTGGTGCCGGAGAAGGCGCTGAGCATCAGCGAACCGAGGTACTGGCCGGTGTCCTTGCCGTTTGTGGTGGGGATCGGCGCGAGCCCGTAGTCCGACTCGCCCTCGCCCTCGTAGCGGATGGAGAAGTTGTCCCAGGTGAACTCGGACGCGGCGAGCCCGGCCGAGAGCGCGGACTTGGGCTTGGCCTGCTCGACCTTCTTCGGGTCGGCGACGAGCCCGGACTTGACGCGCTTGTAGCCGTCCTCCCACCACTGCGTCAGATCGTCCTCGGTGAAACCGAGATCGGAGTCGGTGAAGAAGGCCTTGCCGTTCTGGCGCAGGTACAGGTCGTAGAGGTACATGATGCTGGAGTAGCCGGTGTCACCGGCGATCTTCACCTTGTCCTGGATCGTCTGGAGCGCGTCGAAGTACTCGTCCCAGGTCCAGCCCATCTTCGCCTCGACGCCCGCCTTCTTGAAGGCTTTGAGGTCGATGACGAGCGCCATGGTGTTGGCGCCGACGGGAATGCCGATCTGCTTGCCGTCGACCTGACCGTTCGCCAGGACGCCGTTGCGGAAGTTCTCCAGGCGCAGATTCCCCGCGTCCGCCTGCGTCTTGAGATCCATCAGAACACCGCGCTTGTCGTACTTGCGCAGGAAGCCGACCGCATTCTGGAAAACGTCCGGAGGATTACCACCGGACGCCTGGGTCTGGAACTTCTCCCAGAACGCCTCGTAGTCGGTGAATTCAGGCTTGATCTTGATCTTCGGGTACTTCTTCTCGAAGAGCGCGATCGTCTTCTTGATGGCGATGGTGCGCGGCTCGCCACCCCACCACGCGTAACGGATCGTCACCGTCCCGTCCGCGGAGGTCCCTCCGTCACCACCGCAGCCGGTCGTCGCGGCCAGCCCCAGCGTGGCTGCCGTGGCTCCGGCCGCCTTCAGGATCGTACGTCTCTCAACATTCCTGCCGTTCACCACGGTTGGACCTCCCCGCACGTCGTCCCGCTCGCATGAATCGTTTCAAGTAAGCGCTTGCTGGCACAAGGTACGGAGGGGCTGAGGGTGCGTCAATGATTCGGACAAGAATTTCTTGCCGAGGCGACGGGTGACGGAGCGGTCCGTGGAGGTGGGGCCGTGGACCGGGTCGGGCGACATCGCTGGTGACGACGACGTGACCGAGGCGCCGAACGCGGAGGGGCGAGCCGGGCCGTTTTCGCGCGCGACCGAAAACCGACGCCGGACCGGCGGACGGAGGGGTGCGGGGGCAGGGCCCCTTTCCGGCCAAGCCCCTGTCGAGTCGTCGGTGGCGGCCACGCCGCCGGACGGTACGGACCGCTGCAGGTCGGCCTCCCGTCAGCGATCTCGCGACCCCGGCCCGGTCCGGAGGCCGGGAGGCCGGGAGGCCCGGAAACCTGGAGGCCGGGAGGCCCGGAAGCCCGGAAGCCGGGGAGGCCCGGAAGCCCGGAAGCCGGGGAGGCCCGACGATGCTCCGGCAGGTACAACAACAGCAGCCCACCTGCTGAATCGCAGGTGGGCCGCTGTTCCGGGTGGGCGATACTGGGTTCGAACCAGTGACCTCTTCGGTGTGAACGAAGCGCTCTCCCACTGAGCTAATCGCCCGGACGCAGGAAGAACATTACCCCATGTCAGGGGGTGCCTGTGACGCTCACTGGTCCTTGATCTTCCACGGCATGGTGATGCCGAACTTCCACAGGTAGATGCCGGCCAGCACGCCGATGATCACCAGCCCGATCGACGTCAGGATGATGTTGCGGCGCCGCACCTTGGGATCGAGCGCGCGCTGCGCCGCCTCGGTGACCTTCCGCTTGGTCCAGCGGAGCACCAGCTGGGCCCAGACGAACTCCGTCGCCCAGATCGCCATGCCGCCGAAGATCACGACCCACCCCGGTCCGGGCAGGGGCAGCATGATGATGCCGGTCACGACGACCGCGAGTCCGATGATGAAGACGCCGACCTGCCAGCTGAGGTGCAGCGCCCGGCGGGCCTTGATGAATTCCGGCGCGCGCGAGCCGAGCCCGCGATCCTGCTCGCCGTGCGCCTCGCCCGTCCCCGTCTCGTTCGATGCCACGGCCACCTCGCCCGGCTCGTTACTCCCCGTATTCATACGGGGAAACACTACCCGAGCGAAACCAGTCACCGGAATGGACGCAGGACGCGAACGATCCCTCGGCCGGAAGAGTTACGTAAAGGCACGCAAAACACTCAGAGGGGTTTACAACGGCACCGTAGGTGGCATGTCGATTTCGCCGACGTGCGAATCCCCGAGCGCACACTGAGCGAAAGGCCCTGGCGCTTATGAACACCACGGTCAGCTGCGAGCTGCACCTGCGCCTCGTTGTGTCGAGCGAGTCCTCCCTGCCTGTCCCCGCAGGCCTGCGGTACGACACGGCCGACCCCTACGCCGTGCACGCCACCTTCCACACCGGAGCCGAGGAAACCGTCGAGTGGGTGTTCGCCCGCGACCTCCTCGCCGAGGGACTTCACCGCCCTACGGGCACCGGCGACGTCCGCGTCTGGCCGTCGCGCAGCCACGGCCAGGGCGTCGTGTGCATCGCCCTGAGCTCGCCGGAGGGCGAGGCCCTGCTGGAGGCCCCGGCACGGGCCCTGGAGTCCTTCCTGAAGCGGACCGACGCCGCCGTGCCGCCCGGCACGGAACACCGGCACTTCGACCTCGACCAGGAGCTCTCGCACATCCTGGCGGAAAGCTAGGGCGAGGCCCCCGCAAAGCCGCCCGGCGCCGTCGACTCGGGGAGACGGCTCGGGCCCGGACAACCGCATACGGGATGACACCGGCGCCGATATCGCGGCTCACGCGGTACGGCGCCGGTTCGCGCGTACACCCTCCCCCGCTCGCCCGCACCTGCTGCCGGCTGCTGGCTGCTGGCTGCTGGCTGCTGGCTGCTGGCTGCTGGCTGCTCGGGAACCCCCGCGGGCCCTGCGGCGTTGTATTCGAAGCCATGTGCGGGCATGTGGAGGGTCCGGCGGTGGCGAAGCCGTTACCATCGGCCAGCATCGGCGGGCGCCCGCCCGACCCTCAGGCCAGGGAGCGAATCGTGCTGATCACCCACGACACCCGGTGCGCCCTCGACACCGTGGTCGATCTGGTGAACACCGCACCGGAGGACGACACGGCGGCGGACGGGCTGCCGGACGTGGCGACCCTCACGGACTTCGTGCGGAACCACGAGATCAGCGATGTCGGGGTGCTCTCGGACTTCGACCTCTCCGCCGTGCGCAAGATCCGCGCACGCTTCGCCGCCGTCTTCGCGGCCCCCGACGCCCGGACCGCCGCCGGGCAGATCAACGACCTGGTCGCGGCCGCCGGCACCACCCCCAGGCTCACGGACCACGACGGCTACGACTGGCATGTGCACTACTTCGCCCCGGGTGCCTCCGTCGCCGATCACCTGGCCGCCGACTGCGGGATGGCGCTGGCGTTCTTCGTGGTCGCCGGGGAGCAGGAGCGGCTGCGGCGCTGTGAGGCGCCCGACTGCCGGCGCGCCTTCGTCGACCTGTCCCGCAACCGCTCACGGCGCTACTGCGACAGCCGCACCTGTGGAAACCGCCTGCACGTGGCCGCCTATCGCGCGCGCCGCAAAGAGGCCGCGGGCTGACTGCCGTCGCCGGGCCGTCGCGGGGTCGGAGACCGCGGAGGCAGTCGATGCCGACGCGGCCCGTGCGGAAGCCGTCGATGCCGACGCGGCCCCGGCGGGTGGCGCCGGGTACCGCGGGTCAGGCTCACAGCAAGAGCAGATCGTGCAACGAGGCCATGAGCAGCAGGCTCCCGATCACCGCCAGGAAGATCATCAGCGGTGGCTGGGAGAGGGCGAAGAGGCAACCGCGCGGCTCGTCCTGCCGGGGACGTGGCTCGTCCTGCGGGAGAAAGGGCTCGTCCAGCGGAGGACATGGCTCGTCCTGCGGCGGTGCGGGGTCGCTCTGTTTCGTCGTGTCCAGCATCTCGCGGCGATGATGGCGCAGTCGCCCGGCCGAACGCGATCAGTGCGCTCGTTCCGTGCGAGAGTGCGCCCATTCCGCGAGGTCCCGTTCGGGTTGTGATCGCTTCCGCGCGTCAGCGGACTCACTGTGACGATTCAGCTGCGGGCGGGGGTGGCCGTCATATGCCGTGCTTCTTGAGGATGGCCTCGATGTCGCTGAAGTCGTCCTCGCCGCGGGACGCCGACGCGGGCCGGGGCGCGGTGCGGGAGCCCTGGCCCAGGGAAGGTGCCGAGGCGGGTGCCACCGCGGGCCGCTCGGCAGCCCGTGCCGCGGCCCCGCGCTCCTTACGGGTACCACCGCGGCGGCGTTCCACGGCTCGTGTGGTCATGAAGAGCACCCACGCGACGCCGAGCACCCCGAACCCGGCCCAGGCCGTCGGGCTGAAGGCGGTGTCGGCCAGCCACTCGACGACGCCCGTCATCACCAGGCCGATCGGGACGAGGGAGTAGGCCGCGACACGGACCGCGGCGAGGTAGCGCTTGCGGTACGCCGTGACGACCGCGATGCCCAGGCCTGCCGCGGACACGGCGGAGCAGACGGTCTCGGCAATCATCCGGTCCTCCAGGCGTGGCACGGTCGGGTCGGAACGCTTCGTCCCTTCCATCCTGCACCCGCGGCACCCCGGCGGGCCATGCTCCGGGCCCGACATCAGGGACATCTCCGGGTCTCCTTTCCGCCGGTGCCGACGCGGGCCGCGCTCCCGGTCGCACCTGCTGGAAGACTGTCGGTATGAGTGACTCCTCCTCCGACCGTTCCGCCGCCCCCGTCCTCGAGATCTGGTGCGACCTCCAGTGCTCGGACTGCCGTACCGCGCTGGACGATCTCCGTGCCCTGCGCTCCCGCTACGGCGACCGTCTGGAGCTGCGGCTGCGGCACTTCCCGCTGGAGAAGAACAAGCACGCCTTCGCCGCCGCCCAGGCAGCGGAGGAGGCGTGGGAGCAGGGCCGGGGATGGCCGTACGCGGAGGCCCTGCTGGGGCGGGTCGAGGAGCTGGCCCGTAAGGGAGAACCCTTCCTGGTCGAGGTGGCCCGCGAACTGGACCTGGACGCCGAGGAGTTCGACACCGCGCTGGTCGACGGCCGGCACATCCTGATCGTGGACGCCGACCAGGCCGAGGGCAAGGCGATCGGCGTGACCGGCACCCCGACGTACGTCATCGGCGGTGAGCGGCTCGACGGCGGCAAGAGCCAGGAGGGGCTGCGCGAGCGGATCGAGGAGATCGCGGACCGGCTGCTGGCCGGGCGGCAGCACTGACTCCCTCGCCCCGCCCTCGGCCCCCGGGCCGCTAGAGCAGCGGTTTGTACATGGCGTACTGCACGGTCTCGTAGCCGAGAGACGCGTAGAGCCGCTCGGCCGGGGTGTTGCCGGAGAAGACGTTGAGACCGAGGGTCCGCCTGCCCTCCGCGATCGTCTGGGCCTCGGCCAGCAGCATCAGGGTGCGGCCGTGGCCCTTTCCGCGGTGGGCGGCGTCGGTCTCCACGTCGAAGACGAACGCGCTGTCCGCGCGCACCGCCAGCCACAGCGCGCCCACCGGTGTCCCCAGGTGCTCGACGACGCTGATCAGCATGCCGGGGGTGGCGAGGCCGGCGGGCAGCAGGGTGGCGTGGTCGCGCTCCGACTTGACCCGGGCCTCGGCCTCCGGGACGCCCCGCTCGATCCAGCTGCGCGCGTAGCCCTCCTTGCCCTTCTCCAGCCAAGGGCCGAACTCCGCCTCGGTCATGGGCCGGGCGCGGCTGCCCTCGGGCAGCTCCGGCGGGGTGTCGCCGAGCCGCTTCTCCATGCCGCGGTTGCGGACGACGTAGCCGAGCGCCGTGGCGAGCCGGAGGCCCGCCTCGGACGTGGCGGGGACCGCCGCCTCGATGCGGCGGCACCCCCAGCCGCGCACCACCTCCTCCGCGGCGAGCGCGGCGACCGTGCCGCGACCCCGCCTGCGGTCCGGTTCGTCGATGTGCAGCTTCATGATCCGGGCCACCGCCCCGCCGAACACGGGATGCGTGCCGAGGTGTATCGCCCCCACGGGACGGCTGTTCACGCACACCTGGTAGCGGCGTGAGCGCGTCCCGTCGGCGTTCTGCTGAAGCGGCTCGGTCGGCCGCAGGGTCGTGGTCATCAGGGGTGTTCTACCCGCAACCACGGCCCCGTTCAGCCGAATTTCCGGGGCTGTCAGGGGTCGAGGTCGTTCCCGGCCCGCTCGTCGAAGATCCGCATGGCCTTGGCGGTCACCGGACCGGGCGCGCCGGGCAGCTCACGGCCGTCGACGCGGTGCACGGCCTGCACGTCCCGCAGGGTGGACGTCAGGAAGATCTCCTCGGCCCGCTCCAGGACGTCCAGTGGCAGGTCGGTCTCCTTCGCGCCGGTCCATTCGGCCGCCAGCGCGCGGGTGATGCCCGCGAGGCAGCCCGAGGCGAGCGGCGGCGTGTGGATCTCGCCGTCGAGGACGACGAAGACGTTCGACCCGGTGCCCTCGCACAGCTGTCCCACCGTGTTGGCGAACAGGGCCTCGGAAGCGCCCTGTTCACGGGCCCGGGCGAGGGCGACGACGTTCTCGGCGTACGAGGTGGTCTTCAGGCCGGTGAGGGCGCCGCGCTCGTTACGGGTCCAGGGCACCGTGATCACGGCGGTCGAGTCGGGGCGCCGGGTCGTCTCGCCGAGGGCGACGACGAGGGTCTGGCCGTGCCCGCCGCGGTCGGAGCCGAGGGGGCCGTGACCGCCGGTGTAGGTGATGCGGAGACGGCCGAGCGGCACGGGGTTGGCATCGAGGACCGCGGCGCAGGCTCGGCGCACCTCGTCGTGGTCCGGGTCCGGCAGTCCCAGGCCGCGCGCGGACCGGGTCAGCCGGTCGAGGTGCCGCGTGAGGGCGAACGGCCGGCCGTGCACGGCCTTCACCGTCTCGAAGATGCCGTCGCCCACGGTCAGGCCGTGGTCGAAGACGGAGACGCGGGCGGACTCGGTGTCCTGCAGTCCGCCGTCGAGCCAGATCTTCACGTCAGGTCCTCCCGCAGGTCCTCTCCGCTCACCTCATACGCTCCCGACGCTATCGCGAGCAGCCGGGACGCCTTCAGCTCGGTCTCCCGCCACTCCCCCTCGGGATCGGAGCCCCAGGTGATGCCGGCACCGGTGCCGAAGCGCAGTACGCCTTCCGTCCGGTCGATCCAGAAGGTACGGATGCCTACGGCCAGCTCTCCGGCCCCCCGGTCGGCGTCGACCCAGCCGATCCCGCCGCAGTACGGCCCCCTGGGCGCCGTCTCCAGCGCGTCGATGATCCGCAGCGCACTCGACTTGGGCGCGCCGGTGACCGAGCCGGGAGGGAAGGCGGCGCCGATCAGCTCGGCCCAGCCGACCCCGTGGTCCAGCTCGCCACGGACCGTCGAGACGAGGTGGACCAGCCCCGGATGCTTCTCGACGGCGCACAGGTCGGGCACCGTGACACTGCCCGTGGCGCACACCCGCCCGATGTCGTTGCGGACGAGGTCCACGATCATCACGTTCTCGGCGTAGTCCTTCTCCAGCAGGTCCGCCTCCGTCCTGCCGGTGCCCTTGATCGGCCCGGACTCGACGATCCGGCCGTCGCGCCGCAGGAACAGTTCGGGGGAGGCGGTGGCGATCTCCACGCCGTGACCGGGCAGGCGAATCGTTCCCGCATACGGCGCCGGGTTGCCGCGGGCGAGCAGTGCCGTGAGGGCGTCCACGTCGGCGCCGGGCTGGACGGGCGCCGACAGCACCCGGCACAGGTTCGCCTGGTAGACCTCGCCGGCCGCGATGTGTTCGCGGATCCGCCGCACGGCGGTCGTGTACGCGGCGCGGTCGAGCGAGGACGTCCAGTCACCGGCCGCCGGCCCGTGCCATGTGCCGGGCACGGGGGCGGGCACGTCCGCGGTCCGGACCTGCGCGAAGCGTGCGCAGGTCAGCCGGCCCTCGAAGTCGGCGCAGACGGCCCAGAAGCCGCTGGACTCCAGGGCTTCGGGGTCGTCGGTGACGTCGAGGAGCCCGGTGGCGACGCGGTCGCCGAAGCGGGCGAGAGGAGGGAGGTCGAGCACGCAGTCGAGTCTATGGCGGGTGTCTCGCGGGTGGCCGGGGGATGTCCCGTCGGGCGGCCCTCTGACATCGCTGAGCAGGGGAAGCGCAGCACGCTGCACAAACGCGTTTTTGTACTGGCCCCGGAATCCGCTAGAGTTCAACACGTCGCCGGGCCGCGAGAGCGGACCGAAACGACAGGCGGACGTAGCTCAGTTGGTAGAGCGCAACCTTGCCAAGGTTGAGGTCGCGAGTTCGAACCTCGTCGTCCGCTCGAAGGAAGAGGGGGACTCCCGGTCCCCTACACTCCTGGTGGAGTGGCCGAGAGGCGAGGCAACGGCCTGCAAAGCCGTCTACACGGGTTCAAATCCCGTCTCCACCTCCAAGGACGATTAGCTCAGCGGGAGAGCGCTTCCCTGACACGGAAGAGGTCACTGGTTCAATCCCAGTATCGTCCACTGGATCACTCACGATCCCACCCGCGCGATTAGCTCAGCGGGAGAGCGCTTCCCTGACACGGAAGAGGTCACTGGTTCAATCCCAGTATCGCGCACGCAGTGCCCATGAACGGATGCGGTCCGTATGCATGGTCCCGAGGACGATTAGCTCAGCGGGAGAGCGCTTCCCTGACACGGAAGAGGTCACTGGTTCAATCCCAGTATCGTCCACATCACGCAGGAGCCCCCGGCCGTTCGAGGCCGGGGGCTCCTTGCGTTTCGCGACGCCGTTCCGCGACGCGCGTCAGGACGAGAACAGCATGTGGCCGAAGCTCTTGCTGCGGTGGTGGCCATGATGACCGTGGTGGCCGTGGCCGCCGTGCGGGGCACCCCAGGCGGGAGCCGGCGGGGCGGGGTAGGCCTGCGGGGCGGGCGGGGGCGGCGGGGCCGGCTGGGACCACTGGGCCTCCAGGCGGGTCAGCGACTCCAGCTCGCCGTAGTCGAGAAAGATCCCGCGGCAGCCACTGCACTGCTCGATCTGGACACCGTTGCGGTTGTACGTGTGCATCGGCGCACGGCACTTCGGACACTGCATGGTCGTTCAACTCCTCGCCGGTCGGTCCTGCTTCACATCTCGCCAGGACAGACTCTGTCCCGCTGCAGTCGGTTGCACCCTACTTCGTGTGCTCCTGCGCCAACTGTGGCGGGACGGTAGCCATTCGGTCACAGGCGTCCACGACCGACTGCTCCACCTCGTCCAGCGGGCGCCCGGCCGCGACCGCCTTGGCGACGGCCCTTGCCGCGGTCTGCGCGGTGAGGGCGCGGGCGGCGACGTCGAGAGCGGGCCAGGGATCGCCCTCGACCGGGACGGCGGGACCGCCGGCCTCGCGGTAGGCGGTGAGGAAGCGCGCCCATTCCCCGGGCGGGAGCAGGCCGCAGGCGTACCAGGCGGCGGGGCGGGCGAGGTCCCAGGCGGGGACGCCGGTACCGAGGTCGTCCACGTCGATCAACAGCCAGGGGCCGTCGGGGGCTGCGCGGCGTACGAGCTGGCCGAGGTGGAGGTCACCGTGGCAGAGGGTGCCGGTGTGCGGCATGGGGGCCTCGGCCCGGGCCCAGGGCGGGAGTGTGGCCCAGGCGCGCAGGACGGGGGCGGCCGCCGGGTGCGGGCCGGCCTCGCGGAGCCGGGCCACGGCTCGGGCCGCCTTGGCAGGGCCACGCATGGAGGGCAGGCCCGGCGGGGCCGGAGTGCGGTGGAGGCGGGCGAGGAGGGTGGCGGCGGCTTCCCATGGGGCGGCGTCCGGGTCGTCGGGATCCACGGGGGTGCCGTACGGCCAGAACGTCACGAGGCGGCCGTGCAGTGCGAGCGGGGTGGGGTCGAGTGGGGGCAGGAGGATACCGGGGAGGCGAGTGGCCAGGGTGAGGCGGCCGGCGAGTTCGGCCGGGTCGCTGTCCGGTGGGTGGGCCTTCGCGACGGTGTCCGCGTGGCGTACGACGATGCCGTCGGGGCGGTCCGCGAGCGTGGCCGCGCCGCAGGGGCAGGCCGACGAGCGCGCATGGGCGGCGACTCGGGCCTTGGCGGCGAGCGCGCGCAGGAGTGGGGCGGGGGTCACGGGGCGAGGGTACGTGCGGTGGGGGCACACCGTGTCAGGAACTGGCGGCATCAGATTCTCGGCGTCGGGACTGCGGCCGGGCGGGCGAGGGGTGCGGCCCGATGGAGTGCGATGCCGCTGCGCCCTCCCATGCCGCCCCTGGTCGGCACGCATGCCGGCAGCGGCGGCGAGTGGATCCGGCTGAAGGAAAAGCAATGCCGGCGCAGCTCCCCAGCTGCGCCGGCATTTGTGCCGTCCGCCGCACCCCCGTCCCCACGGGGTTTCATGGGTGTGATGTCCCCGCCCGGACCGCTCTTCCGGGCCTGGGGTCGCCGCTCAGCGCCCCAGCATCTCTCCCACGGACGACGCCTGTGTGGCCACTGTCTCCCACCCGTCGAAGACGAGGAGGAGCAGGACCGCCAGGGGAAGGGCCATCAGCGTCGCCACCAGCGGGTGGCGACGGCCCTGGCGACGAGGGCGGAACGCGGCGGCGTACGCCTTGCGTCCCTCCTCGCGGAGCAGTGTCCGCGGTGCCGTCTGGGCCATGGTCCCTCTCCTGACCGTTATCGGTTGTCGTTGGCAGCGGCGGGCGTCTGACCTCGGGGGACGAGTGCTGCCACCCGCCGCTTGACCTCAAATCTAGGCGTCCGGCCCCGCCCCGGCGTCATGCCCTCGTACCGATTGGCGGGCCTCCCCGAGGATGAGCCGCCACCTGCGATGTACTCCCCTGGGTGGAGACGAGGGCGCGGGTCTCAGGGTCTTCCCCGACGGGACGCCCGGATCATCCCTCCTTGTCCGAGCTCTCCTCCCTCGGAACGGGCTGTTCCACCAGCGCGAGCACCCGATTCGCCATGAAGCGGGCGGTACGCACGACCCTCCCGCTACGGGTGACTTCGCTCACTTCCACGACACCCCGCCGTACCGTCGTCTCCACCCTGCGTCCCGCTCTGCTCGCCACGACCTCGTACGTGCGCGTCGTGTCCCCCGCGTCCACGACTATCTCCACACGATCACCCTTCACAGGACCAATCCCCCTTCTGCGACGGGTGGTTGGGATCACTCCGCACGCGAAGTCCGCCTCTTCGCGCCCTCCCTGACCACTCTTCAAGTCTCCCACCCACCACTGACAATCCATCACGCTGAGAGGGCGCGGCCTCTGCGCGCGGGCGGCCGCGGAAACGTAAGCTGTGGCTCGTCACAGGACCGGGCAGCGGGGATGAACATGGCGATGATGCGCCTGAGGCGCGAGGACCCGCGCGTCGTCGGCTCGTTCAAGCTTCACAGACGGCTCGGCGCGGGCGGGATGGGCGTGGTCTACCTGGGCTCCGACAAGAAGGGGCAGCGGGTCGCGCTCAAGGTCATCCGTCCGGACCTGGCGGAGGATCAGGAGTTCCGCTCCCGGTTCGCCCGTGAGGTCTCGGCGGCCCGGCGGATCCGTGGTGGCTGCACGGCCCGGCTGGTGGCCGCCGACCTCGACGCGGACCGCCCCTGGTTCGCCACGCAGTACGTGCCCGGCCCTTCCCTGCACGACAAGGTGGCGGCCGAGGGGCCGCTCTGCGCGGCCGATGTCGCGGCCGTCGGTGCCGCCCTTTCGGAGGGCCTGGTCGCGGTGCACGAGGCCGGGGTGGTGCACCGGGACCTGAAGCCCTCCAACATCCTGCTGTCCCCGAAGGGGCCGCGGATCATCGACTTCGGCATCGCCTGGGCGACCGGCGCCTCGACGCTCACCCATGTGGGCACGGCGGTCGGCTCCCCCGGCTTCCTCGCGCCGGAGCAGGTGCGCGGGGCCGCCGTCACACCGGCCACGGACGTGTTCTCGCTCGGTGCCACGCTCGCGTACTCCTCCATGGGCGACTCGCCCTTCGGGCACGGCAGTTCCGAGGTGATGCTGTACCGCGTGGTGCACGAGGAGCCGCAGCTGCACGGCGTGCCCGACGCGCTGGCTCCGCTCGTCCGGGCGTGTCTGGCGAAGGATCCCGAGGAGCGGCCCAGCACGCTCCAACTGTCGTTGCGGCTGAAGGAGATCGCGGCCCGGGAGTCGCAGGACCTCCCCGGCGTCCGGCCGCCCGCGCCGCGCGGCGCCGACAGCGACCGGCCCGTCGACACCTACCCCGAGCGGGCCCGGCGTCCGCAGGGGCAGCAGAGTTCCGGGCCGCAGCGGGGACGGGGCACTCCCCCGCCCCGGGGTTCCGCTCCCTCCCGGGACGGCCATGGCTCGCCGGACGGTACGGCTTCGCAGAGCGGGACCGGTGCGCGGGGCGGTGCCCGGGCGACCGGGAGCGGTAACCGGTCGACGGGAAGCGGAAGCCGCGGCAGGACGCCGATGCGCGGGCCCGGTGCCTCGCGGGGCGGCACCCCGTCGCGGTCGGGGCCGCGGCCGACGCCCACCGGGCGCGACGGGACACGGTCGGGCAGTGGCGGGCGCCCCGCCCCGCACAGCGGCGCCGGGCGCCCGGCGCCCAGGAACACGGGCACCAAACTGCGGCCCGCCAATCCGCGGCTGCTGCGGCAGCGGCTGTTCGTGTTCGTCGTGGTGACGTTGCTGGTGGCGGTCGGTATCGCCCTGGTTCAGGGCTGCCAGGGCCCGGCGCGGGGGCTCGGCGGCGACGGGGGCGGCGTGCGGCAGGAGCACGTCCAGCAGGACGACCGCCCGCGGGACTTCGAGCCGTAGGAACCCGGGTCGCGCGACTGCGGCCGTGGAACGACGCCCCGCTTCAGCGGGGTGTCACAGCCGCGGCAGGATCCGCTCGAAGAACTCACGGTCGCCGTCGAAGAGCGGGTCAAGGGCCAGGAACTCACCCGGGGTGACCCAGCGGGTCTCGGCGACCTCACGCGGGTCGGGGACCACCTCGCCGGTGTCGGCCCGGGCGGTCCACCAGTGGAGACGGAAACGGTGGTCGTCGGTCTCCGACTCCCAGACCTTCGCCTCCGGTACGACGGTGAGGCCGACCTCCTCGTGGACCTCCCGGACGACCGCCTGCTCCTGGGTCTCGCCCGGCTCGACCTTGCCGCTGAGGGGCTGCCAGTAGCCGGGCCGGGCGACGGCCGGGCCGCGCCGGATCGCAAGGAGGCGCTCGCCGCGCCGGAGCACGGCGACGATCGCCTCGCGCTGCTCCACGGCTCAGTCCGTGGGCCGGCCGGTGGCCACGGCGTAGAAGGCCACGGCGGCGGCCGCGCCCACGTTGAGGGAGTCGACGCCGTGGGACATGGGGATGCGGACCCACTCGTCGGCGGCGACCAGGGCCTGGGTGGACAGGCCGTCGCCCTCGGCGCCGAGCATGAGGGCCACGCGGTCCATGGTGTGCGGGGCGGCCTCGTCGAGGGACCGGGCCTTCTCGTCGGGGGTGAGGGCGAGGAGGGTGAAGCCCGCCTCGCGGACGGACTCCAGGCCCTTGGGCCAGGTGTCGAGGCGGGCGTACGGGACGGAGAAGACCGCACCCATGGAGACCTTCACGCTGCGGCGGTAGAGGGGGTCGGCGCAGTCGGGCGAGAGCAGGACGGCGTCCATGCCGAGGGCGGCGGCCGAGCGGAAGATGGCGCCGATGTTGGTGTGGTCGTTGACCGACTCCATGATGACGACGCGGCGGGCGGTCCGGAGGAGGTCGGCGGCCGTGGGCAGGGGTTTGCGCTGCATGGAGGCGAGCGCGCCGCGGTGCACGTGGTAGCCGGTGACCTGCTCGGCGAGCTCCGGGCTGACGGCGTAGACCGGGGCGGGGAGTTCGTCGATGACGTCGCGCATGACGTCGACCCACTTGGCCGAGAGCAGCATGGACCGCATCTCGTAGCCCGCTTCCTTGGCCCTTCTGATGACCTTCTCGCCCTCGGCGATGAACAGGCCCTCGGCGGGTTCGCGCTTGCGGCGCAGCTCCACGTCGGTCAGGCCGGTGTAGTCGCGCAGACGCGGGTCGTCGGGATCCTCGACGGTGATGAGATCGGCCACAGGGTGATACTGCCTTGTCCTGGGTGCGGTGCCAACGGCTCGGGACGGGTTGGGTTACCCGGGGTTACTCGTTCGTCGCCGTGGTCGGGGAGCCGACCTTCACGACCTCGCCGATGACGATGACCGCCGGGGGCTTCACGTCCTCGGTGCGCACGGTCTCCGCGACGGTCGCGAGGGTCGCGTCGACGCGGCGCTGAGCGGCGGTCGTGCCCTCCTGGACGAGGGCGACGGGAGTGTCGGCGGGCTTTCCGTGGGCGACGAGCGTCTCGGCGATCTTTCCGATCTTGTCGACGCCCATGAGGATCACCAGCGTGCCGGTCAGGCGGGCCAGGGACGGCCAGTCGACCAGGGAGCGCTCGTCGTCGGGCGCGACGTGGCCGCTGACCACGGTGAACTCGTGGGCGACGCCGCGATGGGTGACCGGGATGCCGGCCGCGCCCGGGACCGAGATCGAGCTGGAGATCCCGGGGACGACCGTGCAGGGGATGCCGGCCTCGGCGAGGGCCTGGAGCTCCTCCATGCCGCGGCCGAAGACGTACGGATCGCCGCCCTTCAGCCGGACGACCGACTTGCCCTGCTTCGCATGCTCGATCAGCGCGTTGTTGATGGCCTCCTGGGCCATGAAGCGGCCGTAGGGGATCTTCGCGGCGTCGATCACCTCGACGTGGGGCGGCAGTTCGGCGAGGAGGTCGCGCGGGCCGAGGCGGTCCGCGATGACGACGTCCGCCTCGGCGAGCAGGCGGCGGCCGCGCACGGTGATGAGGTCCGGGTCGCCGGGGCCGCCGCCGACGAGGGCGACTCCGGGGGTGCGAGTGCGGTGATGCGGGGCGACGAGCGTGCCGTCGCGCAGGCCCTCGACGACCGCGTCGCGGACGGCGGCGGTGTGGCGGGGGTCGCGCCCCTTGACGTCGGTGGTCAGAACGGCGACCGTGACGCCCTCGCTGTGACCGGTGGCCGGGGTCCAGGCCGTGGCCTTGTCGGCGTCGTCGGACCGGACGCACCAGACGCGGTGGCGCTCCGCCTCGGCCGATGCCGTGCCGTTCGCCTCCGTGTCGCTGGTGGCGATCAGGGCGTACCAGGCGTCCGCGAGGTCACCCTCCCTGTACGGGCGCCTTTGCCAGGTGATCTCGCCGGCGTCCGCCATGGCCTCGACCGAGGGGGTCGCCTCGGGGGACACGAGGAGGATGTCCGCGCCCGCCGCGATCAGTGCCGGGAGGCGGCGCTGGGCGACCTGGCCGCCGCCGAGGACGACCACACGACGGCCGGTGAGGCGGAGACCTACGGGGTAGGCGGGATGTTCGGCCATGAGGTGCGGCTCCTGTTGCGGCGGTGTTCAGTGCCCTGACGTGCGGATTTTAGTGGGCGCGAGGGAGGGCGGCTCAGGTGGTCCAGTGGCTGGGCACCCGAGGGTGCCGCCGGTGGGCGGTCCGGGGCGGTTCGCGGACGGGCGGTCCGGGGGGCGGGCGGTCCGTCCTGCGGAACGCCCTCCCCCGGACCCACGGGGACGGCCGGAGCCCTACTTCTCCGTCACTCCTGCCGAATCGAACGTCGCCACCTCGTGCATCGCCCGGGCCGTGCTCTGGACCAGCGGCAGGGCGAGCAGGGCGCCGGTGCCCTCGCCGAGCCGGAGGTCGAGGTCGACCAGGGGGCGCAGGCCCAGCTTGTTGAGGGCGGCGACGTGGCCCGGCTCGGCGCTGCGGTGGCCCGCGATGCACGCGGCCAGCACCTCCGGGGCGATCGCGCGGGCGACCAGGGCGGCGGCGCCGGCGCTGACGCCGTCCAGGATCACCGGCGTACGCAGGGAGGCGCCGCCGAGGAGCAGGCCGACGATGGCGGCGTGCTCGAAACCGCCGATCGCGGCGAGCACGCCGATCGGGTCGGCCGGGTCCGGCTGGTGGAGTTCCAGGGCCCGGCGGACGACCTCGGTCTTGCGGGCTAGGGTCTCGTCGTTGATTCCCGTGCCCCGGCCGGTGACCTCGGCCGGGTCCGCACCCGTGAAGACGGAGATCAGGGCGGCGGACGCGGTGGTGTTCGCGATGCCCATCTCACCGGTCAGCAGGGCCTTGTTGCCGGCGGCGACCAGGTCGCGGGCGGTCTCGATGCCGACCTCGATGGCCTGCCGGGCCTCCTCGCGGGTCATCGCGGGGCCGGTCGTCAGGTCGGACGTACCGGCACGGATCTTGCGGGGCAGCAGGCCCGGGGTGGCCGGGAGGTCGGCGGCGACGCCCACGTCCACGATGCAGACCTCGGCACCGACCTGGGTGGCGAAGGCGTTGCACACGGCGCCGCCGCCCAGGAAGTTGGCCACCATCTGGGCCGTGACCTCCTGCGGCCAGGGGGTCACGCCCTGGGCGTGCACACCGTGGTCGCCCGCGAAGATGGCGACGGCCGCGGGCTCCGGGATGGGCGGCGGGCACTGGCGGGACAGGCCGGACAGCTGTGCGGAGATGATCTCCAGCATGCCCAGCGCTCCGGCCGGCTTGGTCATACGCTTCTGGCGCTCCCACGCCTCGCCGAGCGCCTTGGCGTCCAGCGGGCGGATCTGCGCGACGGTCTCGGCGAGCAGGTCGTGGGGTTCCTCTCCGGGCAGGGCACGGCGGCCGTATGTCTCTTCGTGCACGACCCACGACAGCGGGCGGCGCTTGGACCAGCCGGCCTGCAACAGCTCGGGCTCGTCCGGGAACTCGTCGACGTAGCCGACGCACAGGTAGGCGATGATCTCCAGGTGCTCGGGCAGGCCGAGGGCGCGGACCATCTCGCGCTCGTCGAAGAAGCTGACCCAGCCGACACCGAGGCCTTCGGCGCGGGCGGCGAGCCAGAGGTTCTCCACGGCCAGGGCCGCCGAGTACGGGGCCATCTGGGGCTGGGTGTGGCGGCCGAGGGTGTGGCGGCCGCCACGGGTCGGATCGGCCGTGACCACGATGTTCACCGGCGTGTCGAGGATGGCCTCGATCTTCAGTTCCTTGAACTGCTTCGCCCGGCCCTTGGGGAGGGACTTCGCGTAGGCGTCGCGCTGACGCATGGCCAGTTCGTGCATCGCGCGCCGCGTGTCGGCGGAGCGGATGACGACGAAGTCCCAGGGCTGCGAGTGGCCCACGGAGGGCGCGTGGTGGGCGGCCTCCAGGACCCGGAGCAGCACCTCGTGCGGGATGGGGTCGCTGCGGAAGCCGTTGCGGATGTCGCGGCGTTCGCGCATGACCTTCAGGACGGCCTCGCGCTCGGCGGGGTCGTAGCCGGGGGCCGCGGGGCCGGTGGACTGTCGGGCTTCTGCCACTGCGGCCGCGCTCTCTTCTCGGCGTTCCTGGTCGGCGAGGTCTTCCTGTTCGGCGGCCCGGGTGTCCAGGTCGTCGGCGTTCTGTGCGAGTTCGGCATCACCGTCGCGGGGTGCCGGGACGGTGACGGCGGGTGCGGGGGGCTCCAGCGTCTCGGGCGTCGCCGGCGGCGACTGCTGCGGGCCCTGTACCGGCTGTCCGTGCTGCTCGTCCGCGGCCGGGGCGGGGAGGACGACGGTGACGTCCTCGGTGGATGCGGGAGCGTCGGGGGCTGAACCCGGCTCGACGGTCTCGGCGGTGGAGGCGGCCATGACCGCCGCCTCCGGGGCCTGGGCCGGGTCTGGCGCGTCGGCGGTGGGGGCTGTCGCGGCGGTGGCGGGCACGGGTGCCTCCGGTGCCTCGGCGGGTGCGGGGGCCTCGGCGGGTGCCGCTGCCGCCGGGGGCTGGGCCGGGGCGGTCGCCTCCGGGGTGGTGTCCGGCTCGGGGGCGGGGGTGGGGACGGGGGCCTCGGCGGGCTCGGCGGCCAGGGCTGCCGCTTCCGGGGCCGTGGTGACGACACCGTCCGTTGCCGGGGCAGCGCCGCCTTCGGCGATCGGGGCCGGGGCAGGGGTGGCGGCGGTCTCGGCGGGTGGAACGGCCCCTTCCGGGCCGGCCGGCTCGGTGGCCTGGGCAGCGGCGACCTGGTCGGCGGCCTCGGAGTGAGGGCCGACAGGGGTGGGCTGCGGGGCCGTCGCCTGCGTTTCCTGCGCGGGCGTCCCGGCGTCGATCACCGCCTCTGGCTGCGGCTGGGACTGCGGCCCAGCCTCTTCGGCGTTGGTCTCCGGCCCCGGCATCACGGTCTCGGAGGCGGTGGCGTCCGCACCGGGTGCGGGGGCCTCGTCCGGGCCTGATGCGGCGGCCTCGGGGGCGACACCCGGGGCCGGAACGGCTTCCGGGGCAGCTGCGTCGGGCGCGGGAGCGGCAGCGGCAGCGGCAGCGGCAGCGGCTGCCTCGTCCGGTACCTGGGCGGATACCTCTGGGCCGGTGGGCTCGGGCGAGGTGACGGCCGCGTGCTCCGGACCGGAGGCAGCATCCGGGAAGGGGACCGCGTCCGGGACCTGGCCGGCCTGCGGGGCTTGGTCGGCCTGCGGGGCTTGGTCGGCCTGCGGAGCAGAAGCGGGTGTCACGGCCTGCGGAGCCTGGTCGGCCTGCGGAGCAGAAGCGGGTGCCACGGCCTGCGGGGCCTGGTCGGCCTGCGGGGCGGGAGCCGGGGCCTCGGCATGCTCGGCAGCGGCCGACCGGGTCTGCTCGCCGGAGGCGTCCGGTCCGGGAGCCTCAGGAGACTCACCGGCGGGTGCACCGTTCTGCGCTGCGCCGTTCACGGCCGGTCCCGGCTCCGATGCCGGCGGCGCGACCGCTTCGGGAGCAGCCATGGTCCCCGCGTCGGCGCCGGTCACCTGGCCCGCGTCGGGGCCGGTACCCGCTCCGGCGGGGTCGCCCGTGGCGGCCGCAGCCTGCTCGGGAGTCGCGTCCCCGGCCTCGGTCGCCTGAGCCTCTCCGATCTGAGCCTCTGTCACCTGGGCCTCGGCCGCACCGGTTGCCTGAGCCTCTCCGATCTGAGCCTCGGTCACCTGGGCCTCGGCCGCACCTGCGGAACCACCGGCAGGAACCAGGCCGGCCTGGGCGGCAGCCACTCGGCCCGCTGCCGCGTCCACGTCCAGGGCCGCGGGGTCTGCCCCCTGCGCGGTCATGACCTGCTCCGGGGCGACGGCTTGGGCCGCGTCCGGTCCGGCACCCGCACCAGCGGGGGCAGCCACACCAGCGGGGGCAGCCTCACCAGCGGGGGCAGCCTCACCCACGTGAACACCCACGGGAACCTGACCGGCCTCGGCCGCAGCCGGCTGACCCTCTGCCGGGTCCACACCGGGAACCACACCCGGAACCACGGGGTCACCCACGGCAGCCGCCGCCTCGGGGGCGACCTGCTCGGGCTCGGCGGTCATCAGGGGCGTGCCCGCGGGCTGCTCGGCGTGCACGGGCTGCGCGGGTGCGGCCGGAGCCGACGGTGTCGTGTGGTTCGTCTCCGTCGGCGCCTGGGTCGCGACCGCCTGGGCCGTGCCCATCGGTTCCGCTGCCGGAACAACCGTTTCCGCAGGCGCCGCCCCGGCGCTCACCTGGGCCGGGTGCGGGGCCGGCACGCCCCAGGGCGTGGCGGGCTGCGTCTGCGCCTCAGGGGTACGGGGACCGTCGAGGTACTCGGGACCCGCCGGGGACGGTGACGGCTGGCGTACCGGTGCGTCGGCGGGGCCGCGGTCGGCGAGGGAACGGACAGGGCTCGCCGAGCTGTCGGGCAGCGGCGGACCGAGGTGCAGGGGCCGGCGCGGGGTGATGGGCGGGATCGGCGGCGGGTCGGGCAGACGGACCGCGCTGAGGTCGACCGAGCCGCTGTCACGGCCCGAGATCTCGTGCGGGCCGGGCTGGTGCACGGCCTCCTCGACCGGCTCCGGCGCGGGCGGTGGGACCTCGTTGCCCCAGGCGCCCTGGGCGCCCGGCAACAGCAGCAGGTCTTCGTCCTCGGCGGTGGTCTCGGAGAGGTAGGGGTACGGACCGGGCGCGGGGGCGTCCGGCTGCTCCACCATGCCTGCGCTCTCCGGCAGTCCCTCGCCCGGGACCTGGCCGGTGTCGGTCATGCGTACCCCTCGCCCATCGGTTAGTGCTCCTACGACCAGCTCGCCCGGGACGGCGCACCGACCGCCCCGCAGTGAAGAACGAGCGTGCGTCCCCAGCGGCACGAACGGTCCGCCCGGAAAAGGCGACAAAGCCATTCACTGGCATTGTCGCGGTCGAACCACCCCCACGGCAGCTTGATCCGCGACGGTTCCGCTGTGGACTGCGCCACGTTGCGCGTCCTCCGGTTCTGCCGTACCACACACACCCCAAAACGGGCGGGTTTTCCGGACATTGACCGACGAAGCGCCGGGCGTCCTTGTGCGGTGCAGCGATCGGCCAGCCTACCGCGCGCAGTACGACAAACCGATCACGGGGACGGTCGTGCGGACGGTCGCGGGGTCAGGCGCCGCGCTTCGGCAGTACGCCGCTGAGCAGGAACGCGACGCTCCGTTCCTTCTCCGTCCAGGCCCTGGTGTCGAGTTCGACGGACTGGAGGAGGGCGCACTCGACGCCGTAGCCGTGCTCGGTCAGGTCGCGGCCGATCAGTTCGGCGGCGTCGCGGGTGGCGGCGTGCGTGACGATGCGCTGCGGGCGGCGGTCGGCGACCGCCGAGACGACGGCCGCTCCCCCGCCGCCGACGCGGACGACGTCCGGCTCGGGGAGGTTCTCCAGGATGTGCGGGGCGGTGCCGTGCACGATCTGGAGCTGGACGCCGAGGCGGCGGGCCGTGGCGTCGGTGCGGGCGCAGGCGGCCCTGTCGCTGTCGACGGCGAGAACGGCGGCACCGGCCCGGGCGGCCTCGACGGCGAAGGCGCCGCTGCCGCAGCCGATGTCCCACACGAGGTCACCGACGCGGGGCCCGAGACGGGCGAGTTGGGAGGCACGCAGCAGTTGGGTCTCGCCCTCCCCGAGGTCCGTGCCGTAGGCGTCGGAGGGCAGGGTCCAGCCGCGCGGTCCGGCGGACGGGTCGCGGCCGGAGATCCAGCCGCCGCTCTCCCCCGCCGTGTCCGGCCGGGCCGGGCCGCCGAGGACGATGACGACGTTGGGGTCGCGCCAGGTGTGGTCGGCGGCCTTGTCGGAGGTGACGACGGAGACGCGCTCGCGGGCGGTGCCGAGTTCCTCGCAGATGACGAAGGAGCGGTGGACTCCTTCGAGGAGCAGGCCGAGTTCTGCGGGGCCCGCGCCGGGTGAGGTGAGGACCGCCACCTTGGTGTGGGCGCGGCATACGTTGACCGCGCGTCGCAGGGTACGAGGGTGTGCGACGACCACCTGTGCGTCGTCCCAGGGCATCCCGGCGCGGGCGAAGGCGGCGGCGACGGAGGAGACGGCGGGCACGACCTCCACCTCGAGGCCGAACTCGGGGGCCCGCAGGGTGCGTACGACACCGAAGAAGCCCGGGTCGCCGTCGGCGAGGACCACGGCCGTGCCGCGGTGGGCTGCGATACGGCGGGCGGCGAGGGCGACACTGCCGAGGCGGATGCGCTCGGCACCGGCGGGCACCTCGGGCAGCGCCAGGTGGTGGGCGGCGCCGGCCACCAGCGTGGCGGCGCCCAGGGCGGCGCTCGCCGCGGCGGTCAGTGGCGAACCGTCCCAGCCGATCACCGTGACGCGGTCGGCCATCGTCGTCAGTCTCCAGGGGTTTGGTTTGCGCAGGTCGTCTGCGTGGCGTGGTGGGGAGCGGCCCGGGGGCGGGCTCCGTGAGGGTACCCGGTGGAGGCGAAGGGGGGAGTGCCGGTGCCGTTGTCGCCGGCGTCCTCCGGGGGGTTCCGGTCAGTTCCAGTCGCCGAAGGACGTGAAGCCGTCACGAAGCTGGTCGCCGACGCCCTCCAGGTCCTCGGGGAGCAGGCTCCAGACGATGAAGTCGGTGCGTACGTCGGTCCAGGTGCCGTCCTCAGCACGGGCCCGGGCTATACAGGCGTTGCGCAGCACGCCCTCGCTGATACAGCCGATCTTCTGGGCGACCTGCTGGGAGGCGGTGTTGTCGGCCGCCGTGCGCAGTTCGATGCGCTCGAACTTCTGGTCCCCGAAGAGCCACTGGGCGGTGGCCAGGGCGGCCTCGGAGGCGTAGCCCTCACCGCGTGCCCAGGGGGCGATGATGTACGACAGTTCGGCGGAGCGCACGTGCCAGTTGGTCTTGCCGAGCTGGATGACGCCGACCAGGCGCTGCGTGAGGAACTCGGTGACGGCGAAGTCGATTCCGTGTCCCTCGGTACGCTGCGTGGGGGCGTACTCGGTGATCCAGGTGCGGGCGCCGCTTTCCGTGAAGGGCTGGGGGACGGAGGTCCAGGCCGCCACCTGTTCGTCGTTCATCATCGCGGCCAGGGAGGCGACGTCGTCTTCGTCGAGGGGACGCAGCACCAACCGCTCCGTGCTGATGGAGATGTTGGGGAAGGTGCTCGTCATGCGCCGCTCCGTAACCTTCGGTGAACCTTCAGGGCATGCTGAACTGCCCAGCATGCAGCATGAAAGCACTGATCCGCACCACGGGACCCTCCCCACCGGGTGGGGGGAGGACCCCGTGCGCGAGTGCCGGATGCGGGCTCAGAAGGAGGCGAGCACGGAGCCGGCGTACTTGTCCTGGATGAACTTCTTGACCTCGGGCGAGGTGAGCAGCTTCGCGAGCTTCTTCACGCGCGGGTCGTCCTCGTTGCCCTTCTTCACGGCGAGGAAGTTGCCGTAGGGGTTGTTCTTCGGGGACTCCAGGACCAGGGCGTCCTTGGAGGGCTTGAGGTCGGCCTCGATGGCGTAGTTGCCGTTGACCACGGCGGCGTCCACGTCGTCGAGGGAGCGCGGGGTCTGGGCCGCCTCCAGCTCCTTGAACTTGAGGTTCTTGGGGTTCTTGGTGATGTCGGAGGGGGTCGCCTCGTTGCCGACGCCCGCCTTGAGGGTGATGAGCCCGTGGGCGGCGAGGAGCTTGAGGGCGCGGGCCTCGTTGACCGTGTCGTTGGGGATGGCGACCGTCGCACCGCTCTTCAGGTCGTCGGCCTTCTTGACCTTGTGGGAGTAGAGGCCGAGCGGCTCCAGGTGGACCGTGACGACCGGCACGATGTCGGTGCCGTTCTTCTTGTTGAAGTCGTCGAGGTACGGCTTGTTCTGGAAGTAGTTGGCGCCGACGGAGCCGTCCTGCGTCGCCGTGTTCGGCGTGACGTAGTCCGTGAACTCCTTGACCTGGAGGTCGAGGCCTTCCTTCTTCGCCAGGTTGTCCTTGACGTAGTCGAGGATCTCGGCGTGTGGCACGGGGCTGGCGGCGACGATCAGCGGCCCGTCGGTGTCCGAGCTGTCCGCGCCGCAGGCGCTGAGCCCGAGGGTGAGGGCTCCGGCGGCGAGTGCGGCGGTGGTGATCTTGGCGGTGTTACGCACGAAAAGTGCCTTTCCTTGTGGCCTTGCGGTGGTGCGACCCCGTCGTGGGTGGGCGGGGAGTCAGGAGGCGGCTTTGAGCAGCCGCAGCTTGGGGGCGGGGCCGGAGTGGGCGCCGCGGCGGTGCAGGGAGCGGGCCGCGTAATCACCGGCGAACTGGATGACCGAGATGACGACGGCGAGGATCGCGACGGTGATCCACATCAGCTGGGTCTCGAAGCGCTGGTAGCCGTACCGGATGGCGATGTCGCCGAGGCCTCCGGCGCCGACGGTGCCCGCCATGGCGGAGTAGCCGATGAGGGCGACGATCGTGGTGGTGGTGCTGGAGATCAGCGACGGCAGGGACTCGGGGACGAGGACCTTGCGGACGATGGTCCAGGTGTTGCCGCCCATGGCCTGAACGGCCTCGACGAGCCCGTGGTCCACTTCGCGGACGGCCGTCTCGACCAGGCGCGCGAAGAACGGGATGGCGCCGACGGCGAGCGGCACGATGGCGGCCTCGACGCCGATGGTCGTCCCGGTGATCGAGCGGGTGAAGCCCATCAGCGCGACCATCAGGATGATGAACGGCAGAGAGCGGGCGATGTTCACGATCTGCCCGATGACCTTGTTGGCGGCGAGGTTCTGCAGCAGGCCGCCGCGGTCGGTGAGAACCAGCAGGATGCCGAGCGGCAGTCCGCCGACGACGGCGATGAGCGTGGACCAGCCGACCATGTAGAGGGTGTCCCAACACGCCTGCTCCAGCAGGGGCTGCATCTCGGACCAGGTCACTTGGCACCTTCCTTCACCGGTTCGGAGTCATGGCCCAGGAGGTCGATCTGGAGGCCCTTTTCACGCAGGAAGCCGATGGGCACGACGTTGTCCTCGTAGCGGCCGGGCAGTTCGATGCGCATCCGGCCGACCTGGAGGCCGCCGACGGTGTCGATGGCGGCACCGAGGATCGATATGTCGATGTTGTAGGTGCGGGCCAGCTGCGAGATGACGGGCTGGGTGGCACTCTCGCCCTGGAAGGTGACGTCGACGACGGTGCGGTCCTCGCCGGAGGCCTCGCCGTCGAGCGGGAAGAGCGCCGAGGCGAGTTCGGAGCCGGGCGTCGCGAGGAGTTCGCTGACGGTGCCGGACTCGACGATGCGCCCGTTCTCCATGAGGGCGGCCGAGTCGCAGACCGACTTCACGACGTCCATCTCGTGGGTGATGAGCAGGACGGTCAGACCGAGCTGGCGGTTGAGGTCGCGCAGCAGCGCCAGGATCGAGCGGGTGGTCTCGGGGTCGAGGGCGCTGGTGGCCTCGTCGGACAGCAGCACCTTCGGGTCGCCGGCGAGGGCGCGGGCGATGCCGACGCGCTGCTTCTGGCCGCCGGAGAGCTGCGCCGGGTAGGACTTGGCCTTGTCGGCGAGACCGACGAGGTCGAGCAGCTCCAGCGCCTTGCGGGAGCGTTCCTGCCCGGACGTCCCGAGGATCTCCAGCGGCAGCTCGACGTTGTCCTGGACGGTCCGGGAGGACAGCAGGTTGAAGTGCTGGAAGACCATGCCGATACGGCTGCGCGCCTCCCGGAGTTCCTTTCCGGCGCGGGGCCCGCGGCCGGCCAGGGCGGTCAGGTCCTGCCCGGCGACGGTCACGGTGCCGGCCGTGGGGCGTTCCAGCAGGTTGACGCAGCGGATGAGCGAGGACTTGCCGGCGCCGGACTGGCCGATGACGCCGTACACCTCGCCTTCGCGGACGTGCAGGTCGACGCCGTCCAGGGCGGTGACCTCACGGCCGCGTGCACGGTAGACCTTGGTCAGGCCCGAGGTGGTGATCACTGGGATTCCGTCACTGTCGAGTGCGCGGGCGTGGGGGTGCCCGGGCACAGGTGCATTCGGTCAGGGACGCGACACGGTTCTCGCTGGGGAGTGGAACCGGGGAGAACATGTGCGCGGGCGGCTTCGGGTCACGCGACGCTCAGGGCGTGCGGACAGGCCGCGTCTCGCTTCGGGGCGCGAGCTCAGGGGTGGTGCAGGGGCCCTCTAGAAGGCGCACATTCGACACATACAACGAGCACCGGGCGTCATGGTCGCCTCGGTCGCGGGGATGCGGTCGCTCGTCGTGGTCATGTCGTCAGTAAAACACGCGTACGGTCCTGACCGACCCTCCGCTGTCCGGATGCTGGACAGCGGTGGACGGAGATCCGGGGTCGTCAGCCGTGCACGGAGATTTCCACGCCCTGCTCGGTGACCAGCGCGGACAGGGCCGACAGATCCTCGACGACGAGATCGGCGTGGAGTTCGTGAGCCTGATGGGTTGTGGTCAACGCCACGGTGGTCATGCCTGCGGCGCGGCCGGCCGTCAGGCCCGCCGGGGCGTCCTCGAAGACGACGCAGTGCGCCGGGTCCACGCCGAGCGCGCGGGCGGCGAGCAGGTAGGGCTCGGGATCGGGCTTTCCACGGGTGATGTCGTCCGCGGCGACGAGCGTCTTGGGCAGGATGCCGACGGCGTCGAGGCGGGCCTCGGCGAGGCGCCGGGTGGCCGAGGTGACGACGGCCCAGCGCTCGGCGGGCAGCACGTCGAGGAAGGCCCGCGTGCCCGGCAGCAGGTGTACCCCGTCGTTGGGCACGTCCTCCACCTCCAGGTCCTCGATGCGCGCGACGGCGGCCGGCACGACCTCGGCGGGCAGCAGGTCGGCGGCTATCTCTGCGGCCGGACGCCCGTGCAGTTCGACGCGCGCGAACTCCTCGGCCGTGATCCCGTACTCCCCGGCCCACCGCGTCCAGCAGCGGTCCACCGAGGCGAGGGAGGAGACGAGGGTTCCGTCGTTGTCGAACAGCAGGGCCTGCGCGTGGATCGTCATGTCCTCGACCCTACGGTGCAGGCCAGGGCCGGAAGCAGGGGGCCTTTTCGGCCGTAATAAGGTCGCTGCATGCTGAATGCCCTGACGCTGGTGACCGGCGTCGCCGCGCTGCTGCTCGCCGCCTGGTGCGGCTGGGCGGCCTACCGCGACCAGCCGACGAAGGACTGGCACTTCATCGGGATGGCCGTGGTCACGCTGCTGTCGCTGGTCCAGCTGGTCGTGGGGATCGTGCTGCTCGCGCAGGGCGAGAAGCCGGAGCAGGGGACGACGATCTTCGTGGCGTATCTGCTGGGGGCGTTCGCGTGTGTCCCGGCGGCGGGGTTCATGTCGCTGGCCGAGCGGACGCGGTGGGGTTCGGTGACGGTGGCCGCCGGCGGTGTAGTGCTGGCGGTGCTGGAGGTGCGTCTCTATGACATCTGGGGAGGCTGAGGTGAGCCGGCGCCGGCTGATCAGCGGGCCGGGCACGCTGCTGGTGTGGCTGTACGGCGTGATGGTCGTGGGGGCGGTGTCGCGGTCCGCGTTCCAGATCGCGACGGAGTTCGACCGGGCGCCGCTCGCCTACTCGCTGTCGGCCGTGGCCGGTGTCGTGTACGGGTTCATCACGTACTCGCTGGTGCGGGGTGGGGAGACGGCGCGGAGGGTCGCCCTGGCGTGCTGTGTCGCCGAGTTGGTGGGCGTACTGACCGTGGGGACCTGGACGTTGGCCGAGCCGTCGGCGTTTCCCGACGCCACCGTGTGGTCGGACTTCGGGATGGGGTATCTCTTCATTCCGGTGATCCTGCCGGTGTCCGCCATCTACTGGCTGCGGAAGGGTGCGCCCCGGGAGGGTGCCGCCTGAGGTGTGTCAGGCGGCCGCGGGCCGGGTGTGGCTTGTCGCGCAGTTCCCCGCGCCCCTGAGGGGCGAGACTCAAGCCGTCGCTGCGTACGTGCTCGCCGGCTTCTCCAGGACGATCATCGGTACGCCGTCCGCGCCCTGGGACGTGCCCACCGTTTCGTAGCCGACCTTGCGGTAGAGGCGGAGGTTGCCCTCGCTGCGGTGGCCCGTGTGGAGGCGGAAGCGGGTGGCGCCGTGGTCGCCGGCGAGGGCCGATTCGGCCGCCCTGAGGAGGCGGGCGCCGATGCCGTGGCCCTGGAGGCGGGGGTGGACGCAGAGTTTGCCGATCGCGGCGGCGCCGTCCTCGGTGACCGAGCCCCGGACCGAGCCGACGACCTCCTCGCCGAGCCGGGCCACGAAGACGCAGTCGCGGGTGACCTCCTCGCGGACCGAGTCGAGGGTTTGGACGAGCGGGTCGATGCGGTAGTTCCCGTACAGCGCCGCCTCCGGCTGGAAGCACAGGTACTGCAGCCTGAAGATCTGCTCCGCGTCCTGCTCGGTCGCCGCAGAGATGGTCACGCTCATGCCCATGTGCGCACGCCTCCCGCTCATCTGATCACCTGTCGTCCCCACTCCTATCCCCGTCCTCAGCGGGCCGCAACCTCCGGCGTCAGCAATCTCCTGAGACATCCCAGGCATCTGGAACGTTCCGGGCCAAGACTCCCCTGTGAGATACCCAACTCCCCTGCGATTTCCCGGTATGTCAGGTCCTCCGGCGAGAGCAGGGCCTCCATCAGCCGTGGGCAGCGGCCCGGGAGGCGGCGCACGGCCTCGCGCAGGGCCCGGCCACGGGCCGCGGTGAGGGCGAGCTGTTCGGGGTCGCGGTCCCCGTCGTCGACCGGCTCACCGGCGTACGGCCGTTCGAGGCGGCTCGTTCGGCGGGTGCGGCGCACCTCGGAGCGCACGGCGCGGCGGAGCCACTGCTCGGGGTCGAGCGGCGGCCCTTCGGCGTCGAGCCGCTCCAGCAGACGGAGCCAGACCGCCTGCTCCAGGTCACCTGGTTCGGTTCCGGCGGAATATGCCTCGGCGGAGGCCTCGGCGGTGAGCAGCGGGCGCAGGGCGGTGACCAGGTCGTGCGTCATATGCGGAGCGACGCGGCCGCCCGGGCGGCGGGTTGCCCGGGCGGCGGAAGCTCACTCGACCGGGGGGTGTGAGCCCGGACGTTGACGCGGCTCAGCCGGTGAAGTCCTCGCGGGCCAGCAGACCGGTGTCGGGCTGGTCGGTGAAGACGCCGTCGATGCCCGTCGCGAAGTACGCCTGGTAGGCACCGAAGACATCACCGTAGGCGTCCGGGTCCGCGCCCTTGCGGAAGTCGGCAGGCAGGAAGGGATTCTCGTTGCGCATGGTGTAGGGGTGCAGGATGAGGCCCACCCTGTGCGCGTCGGAGACGAGCGTCGTCGGCTTGGTGAGCCTGCCCTGGGCGTCGCGCGGGACGACCAGGTCAAGGGTCGGGCCGATGCCCTGCGCGTAGGAGGCGATCTCCCTGAGACCGGCCGGCTTGACCAGGTCGGCGACCGTGCGCGGGTCGCCGGTCTCGACGAAGTCCCAGGGGCGGGAGGTCGCCGAGGACAGCAGGACGACCAGCGGGTTGTCGACGAGCTTGTGCAGGCGCTGGACGCTGGTCGGCTCGAAGGACTGGAGGATGACCGGGGAGGTGCGCCGGTCCTTGCGGTACTTGCCCAGCAGCTTGGCGACCCGCTCTTCCAGGGGCAGGCCCTGCTTGCGGAAGTAGGTGGGGTGCTTGAGCTCGGGATAGATCCACACCTGCTTGCCGCGCTTACGGGTCTGCTCGTCCTGCCACCTGAGGACCTCTTCGAAGGTGGGGATCTCCCAGCGGCCGTTGTAGAGCGTGTTGTGCGGGCGGTTGGCCGGGATGCGCTCGACCGCGCGCAGCGTCTTCAGCTCGGCGAGCGTGAAGTCCTCGGTGAACCAGCCGGTGGTGGAGACGCCGTCGAGCAGCTTGGTCTTCTTGCGGCCGGCGAACTCGGGGTGGTCGGCGACGTCCGTGGTGCCGCCGATCTCCGGCTCGTGACGGCAGACCAGGTGCCCGTCCCTGGTCGGCACCAGGTCGCCCGCCTCGACGATGTCGGCACCCAGATCGAGGGCCAGCTGATACGAACCGAAGGTGTGCTCGGGGCGGTAGCCGCTGGCGCCGCGGTGGCCGATGATCGTCGGCTTGGGCAGGCTCTTCACTCCGCCGTGTCCGCCGCCGTGCCGGGCGCTGTCGGCACGCGCCGTGCCGGTCATGCCGAGAACCGCTCCGCCGGCGCCGAGCACCGCCGCGCCGAGCAGGGACCGCCGTCCGGTACCACTCGTTTCTTCGTTCGACTCCCGCGTTCCCATGAGCGCCCTCTCTGCCGTTCGGCTCGTCCGTGCGCGCCGATCGTAGGGGCGCGTACATGACCAGTGGGAGACCTCGGGCGGAACACGCGGGTGACCTCGGATGTCGTAGTGGCTGGTGAGGAGGTCGAGTTGACGGTTCGTCGTGTCTGTTCGATTCGGCCGGGCCGTTCTGGGAACGCGTGGGGTGGGCTCCGGGGGGACGTGCGTCACAGCATGTCGGCCGCGTTTCGTATCGTGGGTGGTGTGCCACCGCAGGTAAACGCGCGTCAACAGTGCGTAAGGCCTCGGTGAAGTCGCCGCGCCCGATGTGCGCGATGGCCGGGGCCACGAGTATCGTCCTCACCTGCACAGACTCATACAGAACCCCTTGACACCGGAGGGTCCGTTGTCCCGCTTCGTGCTCATCAAGGCAGTGCTCGGCCCGATCATGCGCCTGATGTTCCGCCCACAGGTGGAGGGTGCGGAGCACATTCCCGGTGATGGCCCGGTCATCCTGGCCGGCAACCACCTGACGTTCATCGACTCGATGATCCTGCCGCTGGTCTGCGACCGTCAGGTCGTCTTCATCGGCAAGGACGAGTACGTCACCGGCAAGGGTCTCAAGGGCCGGCTGATGGCCTGGTTCTTCACCGGCGTCGGCATGATCCCGGTGGACCGGGACGGTGGGCGGGGCGGTGTCGCCGCGCTGATGACCGGGCGGCGCGTGCTGGAGGAGGGCCGCATGTTCGGCATCTACCCGGAGGGGACGCGGTCGCCCGACGGGCGGCTGTACCGGGGGCGGACGGGGATCGCCCGGCTGACCCTGATGACGGGTGCGCCCGTGGTGCCCTTCGCCATGATCGGCACGGACAAGCTGCAGCCGGGTGGGGCGGGGCTGCCCCGTCCGGGCAAGGTCACGGTGCGCTTCGGTGAGGCGATGGAGTTCTCCCGGTACGAGGGGATGGACCGGGACCGGTATGTGCTGCGGGCCGTGACGGACTCGGTGATGGCCGAGGTGATGCGGCTGTCCGGGCAGGAGTACGTGGACATGTACGCGAGCAAGGCGAAGGAAGCGGCGTAGGTTTCCCGGGGCGCGGACGGGGTCGGGCGGCCGGGGGCCGTCGGCGGCTGCGGGTCGCGCGGGCTTGTCGCGCAGTTCCCCGCGCCCCTGAAGGGCATGACCTCCAAGGCGTCGCTGGTGTGCAGCCCCGTGAGCGTGTCGCGCGGTTCCCCGCGCCCCTGAGGGCATGACCTCAAGGGCGTGGCCATGTGGAGCCCCGTGCCTGTGCGCGCAGTTCCCCGCGCCCCTCAGGGGCATGACTCAAGGGCGTGGCCATGTGGAGCCCCGTGCCTGTGCGCGCAGTTCCCCGCGCCCCTGAGGGCATGACCTCGAGGGCGTGGCGCTCATGCGTGTTGCGGTCCGTCGCCTTCCAGCTTCTGGCCTCGTAGCAGGAACCACGCCGCCACCGCCGCTGCCAGGAGGACCGCCGCGCCCGCGCCCGCTGCCAGGGCCAGGCCCTCGACGAAGGACGTGCGAGCCGCGTCGAGCATCGTGGCGGCGCTGTGGGCGGGCATGTGTGCCGCCGCCTCGGCGGCGCCGCCCAGCGACTCGTGGGCCGCGGGCGGTGTGCCCGCGGGGCCGGTGAAGTCGCGGTAGACGCCGGTGACGATGGAGCCCAGCGCGGCGATACCGAGCGCGGCGCCGAGTTCGTACGCCGTCTCGGACACGGCGGAGGCCGAACCCGCCTGCTCCTTGGGCACGCTGGAGAGGATGACGTCCGCCGTCACGGTGAACGAGAAGCCGGCGCCCACACCGACCACCAGCAGCGCGGTGCCGAGCAGCGGGTAGCCCGTGGACTGGTCGAGCACCGTGAGCGCGGCCAGAGCCACGCCTATCGCCGCGAGGCCGCCGGAGACCACGGCCCGCACCGAGAAGCGCCGGGCCACACGCCCCGCGACCAGCCCGGCCACCACCGCGCCGATCGCCGCGGGCAGCTCGGCCAGCCCGGCCTCGAACGGCCGCCTGCCCTGGACGAGTTGCAGATACTGGGACAGGAAGAACACCAGTCCGGACAGGCCGAGGATGGTCAGCAGATCGGCCAGCACCGCCCCGCTGAAGCCGCGGTGACGGAACAACCGCATGTCCAGCAGCGGCGTCGGCAGCCTGAGCTGACGGCGGACGAATCCGGACAGGGCGGCCGTGCCCAGCAGGCCCGCTGCCAGGGTGCTCCACCCGAAACCGTGGGTGGCGGCCTCCTTGATCGCGTACACCACACCGATCATGCCGACCAGCGACAGCACGACGCTGACCAGATCCCAGGGGCCGGGGTTCGATGTGCGCGACTCGGGCAGCAGCTTGATGCCGACGAGGACCAGGACGGCCATCACCGGCAGGTTGATCAGGAAGACCGAGCCCCACCAGAAGTGCTCCAGCAGGAACCCGCCGACGATCGGCCCGACCGCCGTACCGGCGGAGGCGGTGGCGCCCCAGATGCCGACGGCGAGGCTGCGTTCGCGCGGGTCGTGGAAGAGGTTGCGGATCAGGGCGAGGGTGGCCGGCATCAGGGTCGCACCGGCGACGCCGAGCAGCGCCCGCGCGACGATCATCATCTCGGGCGTGGTGGCGTAGGCGTTGACGACGGATATCGCGCCGAACGCCGTGGCACCGATCAGCAGGATCCGCTTGCGGCCGATCCGGTCGCCGAGGCTGCCCATGGAGACGAGCAGACCGGCGATGACGAACGAGTAGACGTCGCCGATCCACAGCAGCTGAGTGCCGGAGGGCTTCAGATCCTCGCTGATGTAGGGGGTCGCGAGGCCGAGGACGGTCGCGTCGACGGCCACCAGCAACACGGCGAGTACCAGGACACCGAGCGCGAGCCAGCGGCCCGGGCGCTCCACCGCCTCGGTGGTCTTCGCCGGCTGCAGGGTGCTGGTCATGATTCCTCTCTCCTGAGTGCGCCGCCGAGCAACAGCTCGACGATCATGTGCTGGAAGTCCTTGGGGGCGCCCTTGCCGCTGTGCACCATCCAGGCGCCGGAGGCCATCAGGCCGTACAGCGCCTCGGTGAGCCAGGCGGGCGTGAGGTCGATGCGGAATTCACCGCCGAGCTGGCCGCGCCGGAACAGGGCGGAGATGCGGTCGTCGATCGTGGCCCAGCCGGCGTTCTGCTCCTCGCCCTCGAACAGCTGGTTCTCGGTGTAGAGGAACGCGAGCAGTCCGGCGGCGGGCTCGATGGCCCCGACCAGTCGGCGTACGGCGTCGCTTGCCGAGCCCTCGTCGAGCCGGGCCTCGTCCAGGGCGGCTTCGCACTCGGCGATGCCGAGCGCCTCCAGCGCCCGGACGAGGGCGTCGCGTCCGGCGAAGTGCCGGTGCAGCGTGGCCCGGCTGATTCCGGCGGCCTTCGCGACCTCGTCCATGGTCGCGGTGGAATTGCGGGTCAGCAGGGCCGCGGCGGCGCGCAGCACGTGCTCAGGATCGACAGCCATGAGACAACCATAACCCAAATGAGACATCAATGTCTCACTCGGGGCATGCGTGACTCATGGCTGCCGTATCGGTGCAGCTGACGGGGTGATCAGTGCCAGGGCAGCTGCGCGCGCCGCTCCCAGTACGCCTGCGGGTCCTCCACCAGCGTGGCGAGGCGCTCGAGCTCGTCGTCGTCGAGGTCGACGACCGCCGCGTGCAGGTTCGAGGCGAGCTGGTTGGTGGTGGCCGCGCCGGACAGGACGACACCGGCCCAGGGCTGCCGCAGGATGACGGCCAGGGCGACGGCGTCGCAGCCCAGCCCGGTCCGCTCGGCGATCTCCCGCACGGCGTCCGGCGCATGGGGCCCGGCGAGCCGGCCGTTGGCCATGCCCTCCTTGACGATCACGGTGAGTCCGGCCTCGTGCGCCTCGGCGAGGGCCGGGCCGGCGGAGGTCTCCAGCGCGTTGTACGTGGACTGCACGGTGCGGAAGAGGGGTTCGCCGTCGACCGTCACGGCGAGGGCGGCGCGGATGGCGTCCGCCTGGGCGGGGCCGCTGGTGGAGAACCCGACGGTGAGGCCCTGCGCGGCGGCTTCCGCGAGCTTCGCGTGCAGTTCCTTGTCGGTCAGGGCCGGGCTGTCCGGGGTCACCGAGTGGATCTGATAGAGGTCGAGCCGGTCGCCGAGCAGCGTCTCGCTCTCCGCGCGCTGCCGTTCGTAGGTGGCGAGGGTGTGGTCCTTGACCTCGTGCTGCTCGGCGTCGGTGGACCAGCCGGCGGTGTAGGTGTAACCCCACTTGCTGCCCACGACGATGTCGCCGAAGGCCGGCCTGGCCTTGAGCCATTCGGCGAGGAACTCCTCGGAGCGGCCGTAGGAGCGGGCGGCGTCGAAGTAGCGGACGCCCTGGGCGTAGGCGGCGTCGAGGAGTTCGTGCGTGCGGGTGCGCAGCGTTTCGACGCTGCGGTCTTCTCCGAGGTCTTCGTCACGGCCGAGGTTGATGTAACCGGGGCGTCCTACGGCGGCGAGGCCCAGTCCGATGTGGCAGGTGGGGGTCGTTGCGGTTGCCAGTCGCGCGAAGGGCATCGCGGGCTCCGTTCGGTCGGGTCCGGTACGGCTTCCGACCAACGTACCCGCGATGACCTTCGACGCTCGCTCTCAGTGCTCGGTTCGAGCGGTGCTTCGGCGAGTGCGGGTGCGTCGTGGCTTGTCGCGCACCCGCCCGGCCCCTGGGGGCGACGCCCTCAGGCCTGCTTCTTGGCCACTGCCCACTCGTGCTGGGCCGCCACGTCGGCCTTGACCTCTGCCAGCTGGACGGCGACCGCGCTGGGGGCCGTGCCGCCCCTGCCGTTGCGGGAGGCGAGGGCGCCGGGGACGTTCAGGACCGTCCGCACCTCGGGGGTGAGGTGGGCGGAGATCTTGGCGAACTGTTCGTCGGTCAGGGCGTCCAGTTCCTTGTCCTCGGACTCGGCGACCTTCACGCACTCGCCCGCCACCTCGTGGGCCACGCGGAACGGCACGCCCTGCTTCACCAGCCACTCGGCGATGTCCGTGGCGAGGGAGAAGCCGGCCGGGGCCAGTTCCTCCATGCGCTCGCGGTGGACGGTGAGGGTGGCCATCATGCCGGTGAAGGCCGGGAGCAGGACCTCCAGCTGGTCGATGGAGTCGAAGACCGGCTCCTTGTCCTCCTGCAGGTCGCGGTTGTACGCGAGCGGGAGGGCCTTGAGCGTGGCCATCAGGCCCGTCAGGTTGCCGATCAGGCGGCCCGACTTGCCACGGGCCAGCTCCGCGATGTCCGGGTTCTTCTTCTGCGGCATGATCGACGAGCCGGTGGAGAACGCGTCGTGCAGGGTCACGAAGGAGAACTCCTTCGTGTTCCAGATGATGACCTCCTCGGCGATCCGGGAGAGGTTGACCCCGATCATCGCCGTGATGAACGCGAACTCGGCGACGAAGTCGCGGGAGGCCGTGCCGTCGATGGAGTTGCCGGCCGAGCCGTGCTCGAAGCCGAGGTCCTCGGCCACCGCCTCCGGGTCCAGCCCGAGGGAGGAGCCGGCGAGGGCGCCGGAGCCGTAGGGCGAGACCGCCGTGCGGGCGTCCCACTGGCGCAGCCGCTCCGCGTCCCGGGAGAGGGACTGGACGTGGGCCAGGACGTGGTGGGCGAACAGGACGGGCTGGGCGTGCTGGAGGTGCGTGCGACCGGGCATCGCCACGTCGGGGTGGGCCTCGGCGAGGCCGATCAGCGCGTCCTGGAGCTCGGCGATCAGGCCGCCGACGATCCGGGCGTGGTCCCGCAGGTACATGCGGAAGAGGGTCGCGACCTGGTCGTTGCGGGAGCGGCCCGCACGCAGCTTGCCGCCGAGGTCGGGGCCGAGGCGCTCCAGGAGGCCGCGCTCCAGCGCGGTGTGCACGTCCTCGTCGGCGATGGTGCCCACGAAGGAGCCGTCGGCGACGTCCGCCTCGAGCTGGTCGAGACCGGCGATCATGCGGGCCAGCTCGTCCTCGGTGAGCAGGCCCGCCTTGTGCAGCACGCGCGCGTGGGCACGGGAACCGGCGATGTCGTACGGCGCGAGCCGCCAGTCGAAGTGGACGGACGCGGACAGCTTCGCCAGGGCCTCGGCGGGACCGTCGGCGAAACGGCCGCCCCAGAGCCGGACGTCACCGTTGTTGCTGCTCACCTGCGCGCTCCTCAAGGGGGTGTGGATGTGCCTCACCGTCATGCATGAGTATGCAGACCTTTGCATGATTCGTCAATCCAGCGGGGCCGAGGGGCCGTTTCCGGTCACGTGAGAGGAATTTGAAGATCCTTTGAACGCGGGAAACCGCTTACCCGTACCTCTCGCCGAACGCAGGCGCCGCGTTACGACACCGACGACACCCCGACCCCCTAGTGAGGCATCCGCATGTCCAGGGCTCTTCCGAAGTACAACAAGCGTCGCGTCACGTTCATCGGCGGCGCCGCCGCGGTGGCGCTGTCCGGCACGGTGATCGCCGGCTTCGCCCTCGCCGGGGAGACGCCCGACAGCGGCGCCAAGAACGCCCGGACGCTGGCGGGTCCCGGCACCATCTCGTGCCCCGACGTCCGCTCCAAGCTCCCGGCGGTCCCCGCCTCCGCCAAGGCCGAGGTCGACCGCAACCTCACCCTGCTCAACACGCAGATCCAGGAAGCCAACAAGCGCCTGGTCGACACCGTGGGCCAGGGCGGCCCCAACTTCGTCCAGAACGCCATCCTCGGCCCCCTCAAGGACAAGCGCGTCGCGACCGTCAACCGCATCGCCACCGCCATCGGCCGGACCGCCGCCAAGCCCCAGGGCCTGGACTCCCTGGCCACCTGCAAGCTCAACGCCGCGGGCACCAACGCGGGCGGCGGCGCGGCCGGCAAGCCGCAGGCGGGCGGTAACGCGGGTAACGCCGGGAATGCGGGCAATGCCGGTAACGCGGGCAACGCAGGAAATGCCGGCAACGCAGGGAATGCCGGCAACGCCGCCGCCGGCACGATCACCTGCCCCGACGTCCGCTCCAAGCTCCCGGCCGTCCCCGCCTCCGCCAAGGCCGAGGTCGACCGCAACCTCGCCCTCCTCGACACCCAGATCCGGGAAGCCAACACCCGCCTGGTGAACACCGTGGGCCAGGGCGGCCCCAACTTCGTCCAGAACGCCATCCTCGGCCCCCTCAAGGACAAGCGCGTCTCGACCGTCAACCGCATCGCCACCGCCATCGGCCGGACCGCCGCCAAGCCCCAGGGCCTGGACTCCCTGGCCGCCTGCACACTCAACAAGTGAGGTGACAGGCGCTGTGGCCGCCCCGTGGGAGCGCCGGCCGGGGCGGCCACAGCAGACGTCCGCTTGCGGGGTCCGGCAGAGGTGACCGGACCCCGCATTTCCTTAGACCGTCGAAAGAACTGCGGCCATAATCGTTCGACATGGGAATGACTTATGAGCGCATAGACGGTCGGCTCCGCACCTTCATCGAGGCACAGCCGGTCTTCTTCACCGCCACCGCGCCCCTGGCCGCCGACGGCACCGTCAACCTCTCCCCCAAGGGCCTCACGGGCTCCTTCGCGGTGCTCGACGAGCTCACGGTGGCCTACCTCGACTTCGCCGGTTCCAACGCCGAGACCATCGCCCATCTGCGGGAGAACGGGCGGATCACCCTGATGTGGTGTGCCTTCCAGGGCCCGCCGAACATCGTCCGCGTGCACGGCAGAGGTGAGCCGGTCTTCCGCGACGACCCCCGTTTCCGGGAACTGCTCGCGCACTTTCCGGACATCGACCCGACGCAGCACGGACTGCGCGCGATCATCGTCGTCACCGCCGAGCTCGTCCGCGACACCTGCGGTTACGGGGTGCCCTTCATGGCGTACGAGGAGGACCGGGACCTGCACGGCAAGCGGTTCGCCCGGGAGGACGACGCCTCGCTCAGCGCTTACTTCAGCAAGAAGGAGCACATCGCCAGCAGCCTGGACGGACTACCCGGGCTGCCGTTGCCGCTGCCTCCCTCTACCGTCTGAGGCATGCACCCCGGTGCCGTCGCCCTCGCCGTCTCCTCCCTGATCGTGCTCGGCGCCGGTCCGGCCGCCCCCTCACCGCCGCTGCCGGCCCGCATGGCCCACACCGGCGGCGGCACCCAGCTGATCACCGCGGTGGCCCCGAAGCCGGCCTCGACGACGGGCACGGTCACCTGGTGGGACCGCGAGGACGGGCGCTGGGTGAAGAGGGGCTCCGCACCCGCCCGTTTCGGAGCGAACGGACTCGTCGCGGGCGCCACCCGCAAGCAGGGCACCAACACCACGCCCACCGGCCTCTACGGCCTGCCGTACGCCTTCGGCATCAAGGCCGCGCCACGCGGGACGGCGTACACCTACCGCCGGGTGCACCGGGATTCCTGGTGGTGCCAGGACAACGACTCCCGGTCCTACAACCGCTGGAGCGAGCCGCGTGCGGCCGACTGCCGGGCCGCGGAGTCCGAGCACCTGATCACCTACTCCGCGCAGTACGCGCACGCGCTCGTCATCGGCTTCAACTACGCCCGGCCCGTGCGGGGGCGCGGTGCGGGCATCTTCCTCCACGTCGACGGGCGGGGGGCGACGGCCGGTTGCGTCTCCGTGCCCGAGAAGGCGATGCGGCGGATCCTCGTGTGGGCCGACCCCGCCCGGCGGCCGCACATCGCCGTGGGCACGCGGAGCGGGAGCACGGCCGTCACCCGCCTGTGACGGGGAGGACCCGCGTGAGCGTGACCAGCGGTCACTCCCGTCCGCACGCGACTCGGTGCACGACTGAACACTCCTGCGTCGCGGTCCGTATCTGTGGGCCAAGGGTCAAGTCCCCACGGAGGAACCGTGACCACCACGCTCGCAGGCGGACGTGCCGCCCGCCGCCAGACGATGCGCCGCATCCGCCCGCGCCGCTCCCCGGCCGTTCCGCTGCTGATCGCCCTGTGGGCCGGTGCGGCGGCCGTGCTGTGGCTGTGGTGGGACAACACACCGTCCCTCGCGGACAACACGAGCAAGATCCTGGCCGCCGGCCGGATCACCGGTCTGCTCGCCGGCTACCTCATGGCGCTGGTGGTGCTCCAGATGGCCCGGGTGCCCGCGCTGGAGCGCCGGGTGGGCACCGACCGGGTCGCGCGCTGGCACGCCATGACCGGCCGTTACACGCTCTGTCTTGTGCTGGCCCACGTCTTCCTCACCATGTGGGGCTACGCGCTCCAGGCGGGCAAGGGGCTCGGCGACATCGTCCAGCAGACGACGGACTCCATCAACCAACTGCCGGACATGGGCAAGGCCGCCATCGGCACGGGCCTGCTGTTCCTCATCGGGATCCTGTCGATCGGCGGGGTGCGCCGCCTGATCGGCTACGACACCTGGTACCACGTGCATCTGCTCACGTACGCCTCGGTGTACATGACGTTCTGGCACCAGATCACGACCGGCAACGAGTTCGCCGTCGAGCCGGCCGCGAAGACCTTCTGGTACGGGCTCTACGGCGTGGTGACCGCGCTGGTCGTCTGGTACCGGATCCTCACCCCGATCCGGCTGAACCTGCGGCACCGCATGCGCGTCGCGGCCGTCATCGAGGAGACCCCGGGGATCGTGTCCGTGCTGATCAGCGGGCGCAAGCTGCACCGGATGGGCGCGGAGGCCGGGCACTTCTTCCGCTGGCGGTTCAAGGCGCCGGGCATGCGCTTCAGTTCGCACCCGTACTCGCTGTCGGCGGCTCCCCGCCCGGACATGCTGCGCATCACGGTCAAGGCGATCGGTGACCACACCTCCCGGCTGCGGGACCTCGAGCCCGGCACCAAGGTGTGGGCCGAGGGCCCGTACGGCGCGATGACCGCGCAGCGCCGCAGCCGCGGCAAGGTCCTGCTCGTCGCGGGCGGGGTCGGCATCACGCCGATGCGGGCGCTGTTCGAGACGCTGCCGGGCGCGTCCGGTGACATCACCCTGCTCTACCGGGCCAACACCACCCAGGACCTGGCGCTCTGGGGCGAACTCGCCAAGATCGCCGACGAGCGCGGCGCCCGGCTGATGTACGCGGTCAACAGTCCGGAAGGGGAACGCCCGGACATCTCCGCGGAGTCCCTCCAGCGGAAGATCCCGGACATCGACGACCACGACGTCTTCATGTGCGGGCCGCCCGGTTTCGCGCAGTCGGTCTACGAGGCACTGCGCGGAGCGGGAGTACCCGCCCGCCGCATCCATCACGAGTCGTTCGAGATGTGAGCGACGGGACACCAACGGCCCTTCAGGAGTTTGGGAAACGATGAGGAAGTCTCACCCCGTCCGGCGTGCCGTGCTCGCCGGCGCAGCCACCGTCTCCGGGATCGTGCTGCTGCTGTCCTTGAAGCCGGCCTCCGACCCGGGGTCCGCCCAGGCGGCGGGGCAGGCGCCGCCCGCGGCGGCCGGGCAGGCACCGCAGGGCGGCGTGAACGGCGCGGTCACCGGTGACGCGGCGCAGACGCAGTACGGCGCGGTGCAGGTCCGCCTGACCATGAGCAACGGCAAGATCACCCAGGCCGAGGCGGTCCAGGCCCCCAAGGGCGGCCGCAGCGACCAGATCACCGCCAGCTCGGTCCCCCGCCTCAACCAGGCGGCCGTGGCGGCGCAGAGCGCGGAGATCGACGCGGTCTCCGGGGCGACGTACACCAGCGCCGGCTACAAGAAGTCCCTCCAGTCGGCCCTGGACAAGGCCAAGGCGTCGGCCGGAGCGCAGCAGGGCTCGGGCGGTGCGCAGACGCTGACCGGCGATGTCGCTCAGACGCAGTACGGGCCGGTGCAGGTCCGCCTGACCATGAGCAACGGCAAGATCACACAGGCCGAGGCGGTCCAGGCCCCCAAGGGCGGCCGCAGCGACCAGATCACCGCCAGCTCGGTCCCCCGCCTCAACCAGGCGGCCGTGGCGGCCGGAACCGCGGACATCGACGCGGTGTCGGGCGCCACATACACCAGCGCCGGCTACAAGAAGTCGCTCCAGTCGGCGCTCGACAAGGCGCCGGCCGGGGGCGGTTCCTCGCAGGCGGCGGGGTCGGGCGGCGGCCAGGCGGCGGGGTCGGGCGGTGGCCAGGCGGCGACACAGACGCTGACCGGCAGCGTGGCGCAGACGCAGTACGGGCCGGTGCAGGTCCGGGTGACCGTCGCCGGGGGGAAGATCACCAAGGCCGAGGCGGTCCAGGCCCCCAAGGGCGGCCGCAGCGACCAGATCACCTCCTCCTCCGTCCCCCGCCTCAACCAGGCGGCCGTGGCGGCCGGAACCGCGGACATCGACGCGGTGTCGGGCGCCACGTACACCAGCGCCGGCTACAAGAAGTCCCTCCAGTCCGCGCTGGACCAGGCCGGTGGCTGACACGGTGGCCGACTCCGCACAGGCTCCCGCCGCGGTACGTCATGCCGAGGAGACGATGGGGACCGTCTTCTCCTTCGACGTCCGCGGCGGGGAACCGGCCGCCGTGCGCGCCGCCCTGGACGAGGCCGTCGCCGGGCTGCACCGGGTGGACGCGGTGTTCAGCACGTACCGCGAGGACAGCCAGATCTCGCGGCTGCAGCGCGGTGAGGTGACCGTCGCCCAGTGCGATCCCGAGGTCGCCGAGGTGCTGGAACTGGCCGCCGAGGCCGAGCGGCTGAGCGACGGCTGGTTCAGCACGTCGTATCAGGGCCGCCTCGATCCGACCGGCATCGTGAAGGGCTGGGCGGTCGAGCGGGCGGCGCGGCTGCTGGCGGACGTGCCCGGGGTGTGCGGGGTGAACCTGAACGGCGGCGGCGATGTGCAGTTGCTCGGGACACCGGGTGGGCAGCGGCCGTGGCGGGTGGGCGTGTCCGACCCGTTGCGTCCGGGGGGTCTCGCGGCGGTCGTCTCGGCGGCCGGGGCGGAGGAACTGTCCGTGGCCACGTCCGGGACGGCGGAGCGCGGAGACCACATCGTCGACCCCCGCACGGGGCGTTCCGCGGTGACCGACCTGGTCGCCGTGACGGTGGTGGGTCCCCGGCTGACGTGGGTGGACTGCTGGGCGACGGCCGCGTTCGCGATGGGCTCGCGGGAGGGCCTGGCGTGGCTGGAGTCCCTGCCGGATGTGGAAGCGCTGCTGATCACGGCCGGGGACGAGGTGCGGTGCACTGGGGGCTTGGCGGCGCGGCTGGGGTGAGTTGTGGCTGGGGGCGGGGGGTTTCGCAGCCCGGCGTAACGGGGTGCCGCCGCGCCCACCCGTGCCGCCCCAGCGGCACGACTGCCCGCAGCTGAGCCGACCCAGGGGCGCACGGACCTGCGCGACAAACCACAGCGCACCCGCACCCACCCACCATCGGCAGCCCTACGGCACGCATGCCTACAGCTGGGGCAGACGCCCTGAAGGGGCGCGGGGAACTGCGCGACAAGCCACAGCGCACCCGCACCCACCCACCACCGGCAGCCCTACGGCACGCATGCCCACAGCTGGGGCAGACCCCCTGAAGGGGCGCGGGGAACTGCGCGACAAGCCACAGCGCACCCGCACCCACCCACCACCGGCAGCCCTACGGCGCTCAGTGCCCGTTCTGCGCCAACCTCAGCAGGTGATCCGCCAGTGCCTGCCCACCCGTCGGTTCCCTGCTGATCAGCATCAGCGTGTCGTCACCGGCGATCGTCCCCAGAATGTCGTGCAGCTCGGCCTGGTCGATGGCCGAGGCCAGGAACTGCGCAGCCCCCGGAGGGGTACGCAGCACCACGAGATTCGCCGAGGCCTCCGCGGAGATCAGCAGCTCCTGCGAGAGCCGCCGCATCCGCTCCTCCTTCGCCGACCCGCCCAGCGGCGCCCGGGGCGTACGGAACCCGCCCTCGCTGGGCACCGCGTAGATCAGATCGCCGTCGGCGTTGCGGATCTTCACCGCGTTCAGCTCGTCCAGGTCCCGGCTGAGCGTGGCCTGCGTGACACTCAGCCCGTCGTCGGCGAGCAGCTTCGCCAGCTGGCTCTGCGACCGGACCGGCTGCCGGTTGAGGATGTCCACGATCCGGCGGTGGCGGGCGGTGCGGGTCTGCGGCACGGCGGGCCCGTTCGCCCCCGGCTGCTCGTGGTCCTGCGCCTGGCTCATCGTCGTCTCATTCCCCGGATCGTCCGTCCCCGCTGACTGCCTGGAGGATGCCGGGCAGCGCCCCGAGGAACGCGTCCACCTCGTCGTCGCGGAGGTTCAGCGGCGGCATCAGCCGTACGACGTCGGGGGCGGGCGCGTTGACCAGGAATCCGGCCTCCTGAGCCGCCTCGCGCAGCTGGGGCGCGAGCGGTTCGGTGAGCACGATACCCAGGAGGAGTCCCGCGCCCCGGACGAAATCGATCAACTGATGGCCGAGGCCCTCGATTCCGTCCCGCAACCTCTCGCTCTGCCGCTTGACGTTCTCCAGCAACCCCTCGTTCTCGATGGTGTCGAGAACGGCGAGCCCCGCGGCGCAGGCGACCGGGTTGCCGCCGAAGGTGGTGCCGTGCTGGCCGGGCTGGAGCAGGTCGGCCGCGCGCCCGAAGGCGACGGTCGCGCCGAGCGGCAGGCCGCCGCCCAGCTGTTTGGCGAGGGTGACGACGTCGGGCAGGACGCCCTCGTGGGCCTGGTACTCGAACCAGTGCCCGGTCCGGCCGATGCCGGTCTGCACCTCGTCGAGGACGAGAAGCGCCCCGGTCGCCGCCGTGATGGCCCGGGCCGCCTTGAGGTAGCCGGCGGGCGGGACGACGACGCCGAGCTCGCCCTGGATCGGTTCGAGGATGACGAGCGCGGTCTCCTCGGTCACCGCCGCGGCCAGGGCCTGCGCGTCGCCGAACGGCACGTGCGTGACGTCACCGGGCAGCGGCAGGAACGGCTCGCGCTTGCCGTGCTGACCGGTCAGCGCCAGGGCGCCCATGGTCCGTCCGTGGAAGGCGCCCTCGGTCGCCACGATGTGGGTCCGCCCGGTCAGCCGGCCGATCTTGAAGGCGGCCTCGTTGGCCTCGGCGCCGGAGTTGCAGAAGAAGACCTTGCCGTCCCGGCCGAACAGGTTGAGCAGCCGCTCGGCCAGGGCGACGGTCGGCTCGGCCATGAAGAAGTTGGAGATGTGCCCGAGGGAACCGATCTGCCGGCTGACGGCCTCGACGATCGCCGGGTGGGCGTGGCCGAGGGCGTTGGTGGCGATGCCGCCGACGAAGTCTAGGTACTCGTTGCCGTCGGCGTCCCACACCTTGGTGCCCGCGCCGCGCTCCAGGGCCAGCAGCGGGGTGCCGTAGTTGTTCATGAGCGCGCCCTGCCACCGCTCGGCGTACTCCTGCTGCGCGGTCATACGGCGTCCCCCTCGTGCTCGTCGGGCACGACCATGGTGCCGATGCCCTCGTCGGTGAAGATCTCCAGCAGGATCGAGTGCTGGACCCGGCCGTCGATGACGCGGGCGGTGGTCACGCCGTTGCGTACGGCGTGCAGACAGCCCTCCATCTTCGGCACCATGCCGGACGACAGGTCCGGCAGCAGCCGCTCCAGCTCGGTGGCGGTGAGGCGGCTGATCACCTCGTCGCTGTGCGGCCAGTCCTCGTAGAGGCCCTCGACGTCCGTGAGGACCATGAGGGTTTCGGCGTCCAGTGCAGCAGCGAGTGCCGCAGCCGCCGTATCAGCATTGACGTTGTAGACATGTCCGTCGTCCTGGGAGCGGGCGATCGAGGAGACGACCGGGATGCGGCCGTCGGCGAGCAGGGCCTCGATGGCGCCGGTGTCGATCGCGGTGATCTCGCCGACGCGCCCGATGTCGACCAGCTCGCCGTCGATCTCGGGCTGGTGCTTGGTGGCGGTGATGGTGTGCGCGTCCTCGCCGGTCAGGCCGACGGCGAGCGGCCCGTGCTGGTTGAGCAGCCCGACCAGTTCGCGCTGGACCTGACCGGCCAGCACCATCCGTACGACGTCCATGGCGTCCTCGGTGGTCACCCTGAGGCCCGCCTTGAACTCGCTGACGATGCCGTGCTGGTCGAGCGCGGCGCTGATCTGCGGGCCGCCTCCGTGCACGACGACGGGCTTGAGGCCGGCGTGGTGCAGGAACACCACGTCCTGGGCGAAGGCGGCCTTGAGGTCCTCGTCGATCATGGCGTTGCCGCCGAACTTGATGACGACCGTCTTGCCGTTGTGCCGGACCAGCCAGGGCAGCGCCTCGATGAGGATCTGCGCCTTGGGCAGCGCGGTGTGCTTGCGTGTCGCTCCACTGCTCATGACGAGTACGCGCTGTTCTCGTGGACGTAGTCGGCGGTGAGGTCGTTGGTCCAGATGGTGGCGGTCTCGGACCCGGCGGCGAGGTCGGCGACGATGTGCACCTCGCGGTACCGCATGTCGACCTGGTCGCGGTCCTCGCCGACGCCGCCGTTCTTGCAGACCCAGACGCCGTTGATGGCGACGTTCAGCTGGTCGGGCTCGAAGACGGCGCTCGTCGTACCGATCGCGGAGAGCACGCGGCCCCAGTTGGGGTCCTCGCCGTGGATGGCGCACTTGAGGAGGTTGTTGCGGGCGATGGAGCGGCCCACCTCGACGGCGTCGTCCTCGGTCGCGGCGTTGATCACCTCGACCTTGATGTCCTTGCTGGCGCCCTCGGCGTCCCGGATGAGCTGCTGTCCGAGGTCGTCGCAGACCTGCCGTACGGCCTCGGCGAACTCCTCGTACTCCGGGGTGACTCCGGCCGAGCCGGAGGCGAGCAGCAGCACGGTGTCGTTGGTGGACATGCAGCCGTCGGAGTCGACGCGGTCGAAGGTCGTACGGGTGGCCGCCCGCAGCGCCTTGTCCAGGGCCTCGTTCTCGAGGTCGGCGTCGGTGGTGAGGACGACGAGCATGGTGGCGAGGCCCGGGGCGAGCATGCCCGCGCCCTTGGCCATGCCGCCGACGGTCCAGCCGTCCTTGGTGACGACGGACGTCTTGTGGACGGTGTCGGTGGTCTTGATGGCGATGGCGGCCTTCTCGCCGCCGTGCTCGGAGAGCTGGGCGGCGGCGGTCTCGACGCCCGGGAGCAGCTTGTCCATCGGGAGCAGGAGGCCGATGAGGCCGGTCGAGCAGACGGCGACCTCGATGGCGCCCCGGCCCAGGACCTCGGCGACCTTCTCCGCCGTCGCGTGCGTGTCCTGGAAGCCCTTCGGTCCGGTACAGGCGTTGGCACCGCCGGAGTTGAGGACGACGGCGGACACCTGGCCGCTCTTCATGACCTGCTCGGACCACTGCACCGGAGCGGCCTTCACACGGTTGGAGGTGAAGACGCCGGCGGCGGCACGGCGGGGGCCGGTGTTGACCACGAGGGCCAGGTCGGGGTTGCCGTTCTCCTTGATCCCGGCGGCGATGCCCGCCGCCGTGAATCCCTTTGCTGCCGTCACACTCACGGCGCAACTCCGATCGTCGTCAGTCCGGTGGTCTCGTCGAGACCCAGGGCGATGTTCATGCTCTGGACGGCACCGCCGGCGGTGCCCTTGGTGAGGTTGTCGATGGCGCTGATCACGATGATCCGGCCGGCGTCCGCGTCGTACGCGACCTGCACCTGAACGGCGTTCGAACCGTAGACGGACGCCGTGGCGGGCCACTGGCCCTCGGGCAGCAGGTGCACGAACGGCTCGTCGGCGAACGCCTTCTCGTAGGCGGCGCGCAGGGACTCGGCCGTGACGCCGTCGGCGGCCTTGGCGCTGCACGTGGCCAGGATGCCGCGGGGCATCGGCGCGAGGGTCGGTGTGAAGGACACCGTCACCGGCTCTCCGGCGGCCGCGCTGAGGTTCTGGGTGATCTCGGGGGTGTGCCGGTGCCCGCCGCCGACGCCGTAGGGGGACATCGAGCCCATGACCTCGCTGCCGAGCAGGTGCGGCTTGGGTGCCTTGCCCGCGCCGGACGTGCCGGACGCGGCGACGATCACGGCCTCGGCCCGGGCCAGGCCCGCGGCGTACGCCGGGAAGAGGGCGAGGGAGACGGCCGTGGGGTAACAACCGGGCACCGCGACGCGCTTGGACCCCTCCAGCGCGGCGCGGGCGCCCGGCAGTTCGGGAAGGCCGTAGGGCCAGGTTCCGGCGTGCGGGGAGCCGTAGAACCGCTCCCAGGCGGCGGCGTCGGCCAGCCGGAAGTCGGCGCCCATGTCGACGACGAGCACGTCCGGGCCGAGCTGCTCGGCGACGGCGGCGGACTGCCCGTGCGGCAGGGCGAGGAAGACGACGTCGTGACCGGCGAGGACCTCGGCGGTGGTCTCCTGGAGCACTCGGCCGGCCAGGGGCAGCAGATGCGGCTGGAGCGCACCGAGCCTCTGCCCCGCGTTCGAGTTGCCGGTCAGGGCGCCGATCTCGACCTCGGGGTGCGCCAGGAGCAGACGCAGCAGTTCCCCGCCCGCGTACCCACTCGCTCCGGCCACTGCCGCACGTACCGCCATGGATCCTCCTCCTTAGAGGGCATGACTATACGTTTCTCTGCACGTTTATGCAATCCCATTCCGGGGCGGCGCGGTCGTCCGGGCGACGGCCCCGGAAACCGATGTTGTCCTGACCATGGCGACAGGTTAGGGCCCGCGGGCAAATTTCAGGGGATCACGGCAGGCCCGGCCGAGGACATCGACGCACCCATGAAGAGCGCGAACGCGTGGGGGCAGGCGCTCGCGGCGGTGGTGCTGGTGGGAGCGCTCGGCACCGGTTTCCGGGGGCTCGCGAAGACGTCCTCCGCGGAGAGGGAGCCGAAGCCCGCCACCTGCTCCGACGGGTCGACCCCGGCCGCCAAGGGCAGGCACGGTCTCCGGCGCGCCGTGGTGCGATGCGCTGAACCGGTCTGCCCGGCGTTCCGGCCCGGGCCCTGACCGGGGCGCAGGACGGTGTGGGCCGCCGCGGGGCGGCCCACACCGGCGAGTGCTACCTCTGCTTGATCCGCAGGAACGTCACGGAGTTCGCGGGGAAGGTGTAGGTGAACTTCTTGGCCACACCCCGGAACGTGGACGTCACCGGCGTCACCGGCGTGTCCGTCTCGGTGTTCACGGCGTCCTCGTCGGCGGCCAGCGTGGTCACGCGGGCCGTGGAGGCGACCTCGGCGCCACCGAGGTCGACGGCCGTGCGGGCCTCGGCGGACTGGGCGTTGACGACCTTGACGATCAGGTCACCGGTCTTGGCGTCCTTGGTCACGACCTGGCGGAACGGCTCGGCCGGCTTGTCGTCCTTGAAGCTGCCCCACTCCTTGCCGTCGAGGAAGAGGGTGACCTGGCGACCGCGGACCTTGATGTCGATGTCGTAGGCGCGGCCGGTCTCGATCGACCCGGGCTTCGTCATCAGGGTGCCCTTGCCGCCGTCCACGGCCTGTTCGATCGCGGACTGGGTGTTGTTCCAGCCGCCCAGGTTCCACCAGTAGTAGTTGCCGGTGTCCTTGACGCCGAAGGCGACGAGGAAGCCCTCCTTGCCGGACTTCTTGGTGGCCTTCACATGCAGGTCGTAGTCCTTCCAGGCCGGGTCGCCCGCCGTGACCATGGTGTTCTCGGCGGCGGTGTCCGTCTGGACGTAGGCCCCGTCCTGGATGCTCCAGCTGCCCCGGCCGCTGCCCGTCCACTTCGAGGCGTCACCGGAGAAGTCGTCGCGCAGCAGGGTCGAGCCGTCCGCCGAGGTGACCTTCACGTCGTCGTACGCGGCGCTGGTCGCCCACGTCGACAGGCCGACGGCGCCGGTGATGGGGCCGCTGACGTTCGGTGTCGTGGTGGCCTTCGAAGGGACGACACGGTCACCGACGTTGGTCATGAACAGCTTCTGGACCTCGTAGTTGGCCGAGTTCCAGGAGGCCCGGTTGTTGAACCAGATCATGTCCGGGCGCCACTGCACGTAGTCCTCGTTGGCGAGCAGCGGGGCGTACGAGGCGAGCTTGACGACGTCCGCGTTGCGCTCGAGGCCGGTCATGAAGGCGGCTTCGGACAGGCCGTTCTTCCAGGCGTTGCCCTGGGAGGCGTACTCGCCGAGGAAGACCTTGGGGCCGTTGCGGTCGTAGGAGTCGTAGCGGTCGTTGTTCTGGAGGAACCAGTTCGGGCTGTTGTAGTAGTGCTCGTCGACCATGTCGACCTTGCCCTCGCGGTTGAGCTGCCAGGCGGTGTCGAAGGTCGTGCCGGCGTCGTCCGGGCCCGAGTTGGAGATGACGGTGATGTCCGGGTACTTCGCCTTGATGGCCGTCCGGAACCGCTCGAAGCGGGCGAAGAACTCCTTGGGGAGGTTCTCCTCGTTGCCGACACCGAGGTGGGTGAGGTGGAAGGGCTTGGGGTGGCCCATCTGCGCGCGTACCTTGCCCCACTTGGAGGTCGCCGGGCCGTTGGCGAACTCGATGAGGTCGAGGGTGTCCTGGATGTGCCGTTGGAGCAGCGCCTCGTCGTCGGTGGCCTTGTTCTGGCCGCAGCCGGTCACCAGGGCGGGGACGACGGGCAGCGGCATGGCGCCGATGTCCTCGGAGAAGCGGAAGTACTCGTAGTAGCCGAGGCCGTAGCTCTGGTTGTAGCCCCAGAAGTTGGCGTTGGTGGCGCGCTGCTCTACGGGTCCGATGGTGTCCTTCCACTGGTAGCTGCGCTTGCGCTGCCAGTTCGAGGCCTCGCTGTAGTCCTCCATGGAGCCGGTGTTGACCAGGCAGCCGCCGGGGAAGCGCACGAAGCCGGGCTTGAGGGCGGCGATCTTCTCGGCGAGGTCCTTGCGCAGGCCGTTCGGCTGGTTCTTGTACGTCTCGCGCGGAAACAGCGACACCTCGTCGAGCGCGGCGGCGTTCGTCGAGGCGACGGCGAGCCGGCCGCGGTTGCTGGTGCGGGTCGCGGTGAAGGTGGCCTTGTACTTGGCCCAGCCGCCCTTCACGGCGACCTGGCGGGCGGTGGCGAGCGTGCCCGCGGTGTCCTTCAGCGAGACGGTGAGCGTGGTGCCGCTCGTGGCCCGGGCCCAGACGGAGAAGTCGTACCGCTTGCCCTGGTCGACCCGGATGCCGGTGTTGTAGCCGGCGTTCGTGACGGACGAGCCGGCGCCCAGGGAGAGGTAGTTGCGGTTGCGCTCGTTGAGGCGGCCCGAGTCGTTCACGACCTCGGCCGTGCCGCCGACCGCCCACGAGGTCAGGGGCGTGTAGGAGCCGTTGTCGGCGGTGGAGTACTCGAAGGACCGGTTCTGCACGAGTTCCGCGTACAGACCGCCGTCGGCGGCCCGGTTGATGTCCTCGAAGAAGACGCCGTACATCGTGTCGTCGATCTTCGCGCCCTGGGCGGACGGGTCGACGCTGATCGCGTAGTCGGTGACGTCCTCGGCGTGCGCGGGGGCCGGTACGAGGGCTGTTGCCGTCAGGAGGGCGGTGGTCGTGAGACCCAGTCTCCATCGGGTGCGGGCGGCGGTGCTTGGCATGGATACTCCGCGGCTCTCTGGTAGAGGAGTGTTCGAAATATCAGACATTGATCAGCACTTCGAACGGCAAGATAGGGAGGGGGCGGATGCGCGTCAATGGGTCGTGCAGCAACGCGTGGGACGGAGAGCGGTACGGGATGGGCGAGTTCTGGCCAGTGCCGGATGTGCTGGCGTACCTGGCCGGGCGCTGGCGCGTGACACGGTCGGTGCGGGATCTCGCGAGCGGCGCGGAGGGGGAGTTCACCGGCACCACCGAGTTCCGTGCGGACACGGACAGGCCCGGCGGACTGCTGCACCACGAGTCGGGCACCTTCGTCTGGCAGGGCGTCGCCCGGCCGGCCGAGCGGACCCTTAGGTTCCTGCCCGGTCCGGGCGGCACGGCGGACGTGCGGTTCGCCGACGGGCGGCCGTTCCACGATCTGGACCTGACGTCCGGGCGGCATGTCGCCGACCATCCCTGCTCGGCGGATCTCTACCGCGGCGAGTTCGCCGTCCGCGACAGCGACCACTGGCGGACGGTGTGGCGCGTCCGCGGTCCGGCCAAGGACCTGGTCCTGCGGACCGGCTACGCGCGCGAGGGCTGAGCCGGCGCCCCGCCGTCGAAGCGCAGGTTCCAGCGCCCCGCCCGGCCCGTCACGGACGTCGTCGACAGCGGACGGACGTCGATGTTCCAGTACGTCGAGGGCGGTGCCTTCAGGGCGTACACCAGGGCCGCCCGGATCACGGACGGCTCGGCCACCGCCACGACCCGGCAGCCGTCCTCGACGGGCCGGGTGTCGAGCCAGCCGCCGACCCGGGTGATGAAGTCGACCAGCGACTCACCCCCGTGCGGTGTGGCGCGCGGGTCGGCGAGCCAGGCGTCCACGGCATCCGGTTCCCGGGCCATCGCCTCGCCCAGGGTCAGCCCGCGCCACCGGCCCATGTCGCAGTCGCGCAGGCCGAGCTGGACCAGCGGCGCGTACCCGAGCCCCTCCCCCGTCGCCCGGCTGCGCGGAGTCGGCGAGCAGTAGCGCAGTTCGGCCGCGGCGAGCGGCAGCAGTTCCTGCGCGACCCGCTCCACCTCGGCCCAGCCGGCCTGGTCCAGCGGCCGCTCGTCATCGAAACGCTCGGCGAGCACCGGGGAGCTGCGCGCGGCGGCGACGAAGGTGACCCGAAGTGGCATGCGGCGATCGTGGGTGCAGCAAGTGCGCAGGTCAAGAGCTGTTACCTACGAGTTACCCACGGTGCCTGGGCCCTCACCGGTCGAAGATGAGCGCCATCCACTGCTCGGGCCGTTCCAGCGGGGCGAATCCGAGCTTGTCGTACACCCCGTGCGCGTCGTGCGTGGCGAGCAGCACCCGCCGCACCCCGAACGACCGCAGCTCTTCCCGCGCGGCGGCCACGAGCGCCCTTCCGACGCCCTTGCCGCGCATCGACGGATCGACGTACACATCGCACAGCCACCCGAACGTCGCCCGGTCGGTGACCACCCGGGCATAGGCGACCTGCTCCCCCGACACCGTGTCGAAGGCCCCGAAGTTGAGCGACTCCTCGATCGACCGGTCCTGCGTCGCCCGGGGGCGCCCCAATGCCCAGTAGGCGTCGGTGGACAGCCAGTGGTGCACGCGCTCACGGTCGACGCGGGCGGGGTCGGTGGAGATCTCGTAGCCCTCGGGCAGGCTCGGCGTGTCGGTCATGCCCGCGATGCTCGCAGGCCGCCCGAAGGTGCGTCGAGCGGTTATCCCAGTACCTCGTCGCAGGCCGTACGCAGCCGCCGTACGCCCTCCGCGATCTCCCCGGTCCCGGCGACCGCCGCGAAGCTCAGCCGGACGTGCGCGGCCGGGGGTTCGGCGCTGAAGTACGGGCGGCCGGGGGCGAGAGCGACCCCGGCGCGCAGGGCCGCGGAGGTCAGGGCCGACTCGTCCGTGCCGTCGGGCAGGCGTGGCCACAGGTGGTAGCCGCCGGAGGGAATGTGCGGCAGGGCGAACTCCGGCAGCCGCAGGGCGAGGGCGCCGGTCATCGCGTCCCGCCGGGCCTTCAACTCCGCGGACACAGCCCGCAGATGACGTGGCCAGGCGGGCGAGCCGACGAGTTCCAGAGCGGCCTCCTGGAGGGGACGCGGCACGAAGAACGTGTCGACGACCTGGATCGCGCGCAGCCGTTCCAGGACCGGGCCGCGTGCGGCCAGGGCACTCACCCGGAAGCTCGGCGAGGTCGCCTTGGTCAGCGAGGAGACGTGGACGACGACGCCGTCGGGGTCGTCGGCGGCCAGCGGGCGCGGCAGCGGCCCCGCGTCCTCGTGGACGAGCCGCCGCACGAAGTCGTCCTCGACGACGAACGCGCCCGCCTCCCGGGCGATGCGCAGCACCTCGGCGCGCCGCTCGGGTCCGAGCACCGCGCCCGTGGGGTTCTGGAAGAGCGGCTGGCAGACGAAGGCCGGTGCACCGGTGGCCCGGAAGGCGTCCGCGAGCAGCGCCGGACGCACGCCGTCGGCGTCCACCGGGACGGGCACCGGACGCAGGCCGGCGGCGCGGGCGATGGCGAGCATGCCGGGGTAGGTGGGCGATTCGACCAGGACGGGTGCGCCGGGCGGGGCGAGGGCGCGCAGGGCGGTGGTGAGCGCGGACTGCCCTCCGGCGGTGACCAGCACCTCGGCGGCCGTGACCGACCCGCCGATGCTCCGCGCGAACCACTCGCGCAGCTCCGGCAGCCCCTCCATGGGCGGCCGCCCCCAGGCACCGGGGCGGCGCCCGGCGCGCGAGAGGGCGGCGGCCATCGCCCGCTCGGGCTGCAGCGACGGGTGCAGATAGCCGCCGTTGAACTCGATCACGCCGGGTGGCGGCGCGGCCAGCGACACCAGCACCCCGGAGGCGTCCACGGAGCGCGGCACGAGGTCGGCGGCGCCGTCCGCGCTGAGCGCGACCTCCTGCCAGGAGGTGTCGCCGGCGGGTGCCGGTGTCGTCCGGGCCTGCGCGCGGAAGGCGCCCGCGCCGGGCCGGGTGACCACCAGGCCTTCGGCGGCGAGCTGCGCAAGGGCCCGGGACACCGTCACGGGGCTCACCCGGAACCGCTCGACCAGAGCCCGACTCGACGGCAGCTTTCCACCTGGTGAGTAGCGGTCGAGCTCCCGTCGCAGCAGTTCCGCCAGTTCACCCACACTGCTACGCTCTTGCATGAGAGCACAGAGTAGCGCTACTGCGCCGCCCGCGATAGCAGTCGCCACCGCGGGCCGGGAGGGCCGCGGCTTCGGCACCCTCCTGGCCGCCCTCGGTGTCGTCGCCTTCTCCCTCACGTTCCCCGCGACCGCCTGGGGTCTGGAGGGGTTCGGGCCCTGGTCGCTCGTCGCCGTGCGGAGCGTCCTGGCCGCGGTGATCGCGGGCTCGGCTCTCCTCGCGCTGCGCGTGCCGCTGCCCGCCCGGCGGCACCGGCCGGGCCTCGCGGTCGTCGGAGCCGGCGTCGTCCTCGGCTTCCCGCTGCTGACCACGCTGGCACTGCAGACCTCCACCACCGCGCACGCAGCCGTCGTGGTCGGCCTGCTCCCCCTCACCACGGCGCTCTTCTCGGCCCTGCGCGTCGGCGCCCGGCCCTCGCGTACCTTCTGGATCGCCGCCCTCGCGGGCGCGGCGGCGGTGCTGGCCTTCACCGTGCAGCAGAGCGGCGGCGCCCTGACCACCGCCGACCTGTACCTGTTCGCGGCGCTTGTGGTCTGCGCGGCCGGCTACACCGAGGGCGGTCGGCTGGCCCGGGTCATGCCGGGCTGGCAGGTGATCGGCTGGGCGCTGGTGCTGTGCCTGCCACTGACCGTGCCGGTCGCCTCGATCGCCCTGGCCCATGAACCCGTGCGGCTGACCGCGCACAGCGTCACCGGTCTGCTCTGGGTCGCGGCGGGGTCGCAGTTCGTCGGGCTGGTCGTCTGGTACCGCGGCATGGCGGCCATCGGCATCCCCAAGGCCAGCCAGTTGCAGCTCGCCCAGCCGCTGCTCACACTGGTGTGGTCGGTCCTGCTGCTGGGCGAACACCTCACGGTGGCCGCCCCGCTGACGGCCGCGGCGGTGCTGGTCTGCATCGCCGTCACACAGCGATCACGCGGCTGAGCGGGGAGCGTGCACGGCCACTGCCGACGGGCGCACCCCGCCGTAGACTCAAGGTCACGGACCGCTGCTCCGCACATCGTGAGGAGGCCCCAGATGCGCGCAACCGTGGGCGACCAGCTTGTCCAGCACGGCAGGGTGGTCGGTCAGCACGACAAGATCGGCGAGATCGTCGAAGTGCTCGGCCAGGGAGGCAACCCCCCGTACCGCGTCCGGTTCGAGGACGGGCACGAGGGCGTGTGCTCGCCGGGACCCGACACGGAGATCCGGCACCGGGAGACCACGACCGGGCCGTGACTCGGCGCGGGAGCGGCCGCTGCTGTCCGTAGTGGCCTGCGACCCTACGTGGAGGCGGCGCCGGCCGTCCCTGTTCGGCGGCGACTCGGCACGGGGATGGCGCCGACCGCCCCTGTTCGTCGGCGACTCGGCACGGGAGGCGCCGGGCGCCCCTGGTCGTCGGCCCAGCCCCGGCGGCACGTCTCAGCGCGGAGGCGACGCCGGCTGGCCGTAGTGGTCGGCTACCACCCGTGCCATCGCCCCGATCCGGTCGGCCGCTACGTCCCGGGCGGCGAAATAGACGTGTCCGCGCACCTGCGCGTACTTCCCGGCCAGCTTCAGATGCCGGGAGAGTTCAGCCGTCTCCTGCCACGCCGCGGGCTGCGCCGGGTCACCGGCCTTGTACAGCGCCTCCCCCACGTACAGCTGCGTGGGGCTGTCGCGCGCGACCTCCGCCCACCAGGGCACCAGCTTGGCGTAGTCGGCGGCGGCGAAGCCGATGTTCCAGTACAGCTGCGGGACGATGTAGTCGATCCAGCCCTCGCGCACCCACTTCCGGGTGTCCGCGTGCAGGTCGTCGTACGTCTCCACACCGGCCCGGGTGTCCGAACCGGCCGGGTCCGTCGAGGCGTTGCGCCACACGCCGAACGGGCTGATGCCGAAGCGGGCGCTCGGCCGGACCTCCTGCACCCGGTCCGCGGTCTCGCGCACCAGCCGGTCGATGTTGTCCCGCCGCCAGGCGGCCCGGTCCGGGAAGCCGTCGCCGTACTCGTCGTAGGCGTCGTCGTCGTCGAAGCTCTGCCCCGCCACGGGGTAGGGATAGAAATAGTCGTCGAAGTGGACGCCGTCCACGGGGTACTTCGCCACCGCGTCGAGCATCGCGTCCTCGACGAAGGCACGGACCTCGGGCAGCCCCGGGTTGTAGAAGAGCTTCCCGCCGTACGTCACCACCCAGTCCGGGTTCTTGCGCGCCGGGTGGGAGGCGGCGAGCCGGGCCGGATCGGCGTGGGCGGCGATCCGGTACGGGTTGAACCAGGCGTGCAGCCGAAGACCTCGGGCATGCGCCTCGCGGACGGCCGTGCCCAGCGGATCCCAGCCGGGGTCCTTGCCCTGAATGCCGGTGAGGTACTGCGACCACGGCTCGTACGGTGAGGGCCACAGGGCGTCCGCCGTGGGGCGGACCTGGAAGAACACGGTGTTGAGCCGGTTGCGGACCGCTGTGTCGAGGTGGGCGAGCAGTTCGGCGCGCTGCTGTGAGGCGGTCAGCCCCGGCTTGGACGGCCAGTCCCGGTTGGCCACGGACGCGATCCAGACGCCCCGCATCTCGGAGCCCGCGGCCCCGCCCCCGCGCCCGCCCGCGGCCGACGCCTGAGGCATCATCGTGAAAGCCGACAGCGCCGCGACCGCGAACGCCCTGCGTGAGACTCGTCCCATCCGCATGCCCCAAAAAGCCGCGGATCCGCCCGGTCGCGGATCGCTTCGTGGCCAGCATGCCCGATCCGCGCCCCGCCCCCCGCGATCGATCATCGATACTTCGGAGTAACGTGCACGAACGGAGCAGGCGCCGGGACCCGGCCGGTCTGCCCGGACGTAGATCAGCAGCGAAAGGGACGATGTGACGGACATCCCAGCGGGAGACATTGCACGCGTCGGAGTCGTGGGCTGCGGTCAGATGGGCGCGGGCATCGCCGAGGTGTGCGCCCGGGCCGGCCTGGACGTCATGGTCGCCGAGACCACCGGCGAGGCTCTGGAGATCGGCCGCACCCGGCTGTTCACCTCCCTGGCCAAGGCAGCCGAGCGCGGCAAGATCACCGAGGAGGAGCAGGAGGCCACGCTGGCGCGCCTCAGCTTCACCACGGATCTCGGCGAGTTCGCCGACCGTGACCTGGTGATCGAGGCCGTCGTCGAGAACGAGCAGGTCAAGACCGAGATCTTCCAGGTGCTCGACCAGGTCGTGACCCGGCCGGACGCGATCCTGGCGTCCAACACCTCCTCGATCCCGCTGGTGAAGCTGGCGGTCGCGACCTCGCGCCCTGACCAGGTCATCGGCATCCACTTCTTCAACCCGGCCCCGGTGCAGAAGCTCGTCGAGCTGATCCCGGCGCTCACCACCTCCGAGGGCACGATCAGCCGGGCCCAGCTGTTCACCGAGAAACTGCTCGGCAAGCACGCGATCCGCGCCCAGGACCGCTCCGGTTTCGTGGTCAACGCGCTGCTGATCCCGTACCTGCTCTCCGCGATCCGGATGTTCGAGACGGGCATCGCCAGCCGCGAGGACATCGACAACGGCATGGAGATGGGCTGCGCCCACCCGATGGGCCCCCTGAAGCTGTCCGACCTGATCGGCCTGGACACGGTCGCCTCGGTCGCCCAGTCCATGTACGAGGAGTACAAGGAGCCGCTGTACGCCGCTCCCCCGCTCCTGCAGCGCATGGTCGACGCGGGCCGGCTGGGCCGCAAGACGGGCTCGGGCTTCTACACCTACGCCTGACCGATCCACTTCGCCGTGCCGTGACGGGTCCCCTCCCCGAGGCCGATTACGGACGGTCAGATTTCGGCCATGCCGCGGGCCGGGCACCGGAACGGGTGCCCGGCCCGCGGCATTCACACACCGTGTGCGCGCCGGGCTCGCATATGCCCTACGCACACTCTCCCCAGGCGCCCACCAGGCGAGTTGACTCCTCATGCGCATGCAAGGGATGTGAAACGACTACGGAAAGGAGCGGACTCGTGACCGCCGAGCCCGAGCATCCCGTCGTCCACGGAGAACTCGCAGAGTTACGGCGCCGCCTCGATGTGGCGTACGCCCGCGTCGAGGGCGGGCTGGCTCTGCTCAGCCATCGCACCGAGGAGACCGCCAAGGAACTCGACGAGCTCAACACCCGGATCAACTCGCTGGAACACGCGCGCTGGCCGCTGCCCGCGGTCGCCGCCCTCACCGCCGTGGGCGCCCTCGTCATGACGATCTGGCAGGCGCTGGGGCGCTAGCTTCAGGGCAACGTGTCCTGACCGAGCCTGAGATGGTGCAGCAGGAGTAACGCGGCCGCCATGTTGGCTGCCGGGACCTCGCCGCGGGCGACCATGTCGGGGACGAGCTTGAGGGGCACCCATTCCCGGCGGTCCGACTCGAAGTCGTCCACGGGGTGACCGACGTACTCGCCCTCGTCGGCCCAGTACACGTGGTGCCGGGCGTCGGTGAGCCCGTTGGACGGCTCCACGCTCATGAGGTGGTGCAGGGGTCCCGGCCGCCAGCCGGTCTCCTCCTCCAGTTCCCTGGCGGCCGCACGGGCGATGTCCTCACCGTCCTCGACCACTCCCGCCGCGAGTTCCCACCCCCAGCTGTCGGTGATGAAGCGGTGCCGCCAGAGCAGCAGCACCTCGTTGGCCTCGTTCACGACCGTGGCCACCGCAACGGGCCGCAGCCGTATGAGGAAGTGGTCCAGATGCCTGCCGTCCGGCAGTTCGACATCCGCGAGGTTGACGCTGAACCAGCGGTTTGAGTACACAGTCTGCTCGTTGTGTTTCGTCCACTGCACGGTTCTGCCACCTTCCGTCGAGTAAGGGGCAATATCGCAGCAGGGACGGATGGGTAGCAGGCGCACAGGAGGCGCCTCGGAGCGGTACGGGCACCCCGGCCCGGATCTACAACGGTACGCGCAGCGCTCCGTCGATGAGTTCGGCGGCCTCGGCCGTGCCCGCGCAGCCACTGCGCACCAGGTGCTCCCGCACCGCGCGCAGCCGGTCGCGCAGCCGCTGGGACTCCATGCCCCGGGCCTGCTCGGCCATCTGCACGGCGATGGCCACCGCCTTGTCGGCGTTGCCCTGCCGCAGCTCGATGGTGCTGAGCATGGCCAGCCGGTGCACCCGCCCGCGGTCGTGCGCCGGGTTGTCCACGGCGGCCGCGGCATGCTCCCCGGCGGCGGCGATCTCGCCCAGGCTCAGCAGTGCCTCGGCCACCTGGACGTTCACGAGCCCGGGCTGGACATAGCCGGTCTCGTCCGGCTCGTAGCCGCGCCGGATGCGCTCGGCCGCCTGCTCGGCCCGCCGGATGCGGGCCAGGGCGCTCGTGCCGTCGCCGAGATGCGCGTACGCCTTGGCCTGCATCGCGTAGAGGTCGGAGGCGAGCGCCGGGGTGATGTGCTTGCCGGCGGCCCGCAGCGCGGCCTCCGCGAAGGCGACGGCCTGCCGGTACTCCCGCATGAACAGCGACTGGTTGACCAACAGGGCGATGACGTACGCCCCGAGTCCCCGGTCGCCGCTGGCCTTCGCCAGCCGCAGCGCCTGGTGGAAGTAGCGCTGGGCCAGCCCGTGCGCGTCGGAGTCGTAGGCGCAGATACCGGCGACCGCCACCAACCCGCCGGTGGCCCGGTGCAGCTGGCGGCCGGTCTCGTCGGTGTAGCTGCCGCGCAGCAGCGGGGCGGCCTCGGCGTTGAGGAAACCGACGATCCGGGCCCGGGTGGCGATGCCCCCGGCCTTGCGGTACATCTGCTCGTAGTGCGTACGGGCGGAGCGCAGCATCTCCAGGTCGCCCGCGGTGACCCGGTGTCTGCCACCCCGGGAGACGTCCACGTCCTCCGGCGGGTTCTCCCATTCCCACACCGGCATCACGGCTGGGGTGCCGGTGAGGGCGGGCGCGCCCAGGATGTGCGGGCGCTGCTGCTGGTCGGAGCGCCACAGGGCGGTGGCCCGTTCGACGAAGCCGGACAGCGTGCCGGTGTGCGGGGCGGACGGCTCGCCGGGCACACCGAGGCCGATGTCGTCGAGGGTGACGTGCCGTTGCAGCCGGGCGGCGAGCACTTCGCAGATCAGGTCGGGCACTTGGCCCCGGGGGCGCTGCCCCTTCAGCCACCGGGCGACGGCGGTGTGTTCGTATCTCAGGGACAGGCCACGGGCCCGCCCTGCCTGATTGACGTGTGCGGCCAGCCCCGCGTGCGAGATCCCGGCCTCGTCCAGGATCGCGTCGAGCAGAGTGTTGGGCTGCATGTGGGCCCCCCGGTGGCTCGGTGCGGACAGAGTAGTGGTTCCGCCTTCACACGGGGTGTGAACGGAGTGCTCGAATCCGCAGGGTGTGCGCGCTGTCGCTCTGAGTCGCGGGCCGGTTGACTGAACTGCCTCGAAAGAGGCCGGCCGGGCCGCCGGCTCCCCCTCGTACAGTGCGGCGGCCCGCTACCGCCGTCCGCCCGGCTGCCTGCCCGACACTCCGTGGCGGGGCGGACGGCTTTGCCGGCGATGCCTTCTCTCGCCGCGGTGTCAGAGGTGTGTGGTCGACTGCGGGCACGTCGTGGTCGATCGCGCAGTTCCCCGCGCCCCTGACGGCATCCCACCGCTGTTCGTGAGCACGAGCAGCGCGATGTCGTCCGGCGGTTCGCCGCGGGTGTGGTGGAGGAGGGACGCTGAGATCCTGCCGACGACACCCTGCGAGGAGAGCGGGCCGTCGCCCGCGACGCTCGTCAGCGCACTCCCCAGCGGGAAGAACCGGCCACGGGCGTCGCGGGCGTCCTGGGCGCCGTCCGTGTAGAGGAACAGAGCGTCTTCGAAGGCGAGGTACCCGAGGCCCATCGTCGGCAGGACGGCGGGCAGCGGGAACAGGCCCAGTGGCGGCTGCGGGTCGCCGGGGGCCAGTTGCTCCACCCGGCCACGGCTCAGCAGGTACGGCCAGGGATGGCCGCAGTTCAGCGCGAGCATCTCGCCGTCGGGACGGATCTCCACGAGGAGCAGGGTCACGAACTCCTCGGCGGCGCTCGCGGGATGCTCCTGCCGCAGATGCCGGTCCAGGGCCCGTTCCAGCCGGCGCAGGATCCCGCCGAGGTCCTCCTCGTCGTGCGCCGCCTCGCGGAAGCAGCCGAGCACGGCGGCGACGGTCCCGAGCGCGCCGATCCCGTGCCCGCGCACGTCACCCATCACGGCCCGGACGCCGTGCTCGGTGGCGACCACCTCGTACAGGTCGCCCCCGACCGCTGCGCCCCGCTCCACCGACAGCTGGGCGGCGGCCACGTCCAGCCCGTCGATCCGTGAGGGCGGCGGACGCAGCAGTGCGCGCTGTGCGGCGCCGGCGACCCGGCGCAACTGCCGCAGCTCCCGCATCAGCGAGTGCCGCACATGCAGGATCAGCGCGGTCCCGACGGCGAAGAACACGGCACTGGTGACGAGTCGTGCCTGGAGACCGGTCTCCTGGGCGAGCGGACAGACCAGCTTGTACGTGACCGCCGCCGCGCCCCAAGCGATGGGAAGACCGAGGGTGCGTACCCGACCCCTGACGCGGATCATGCCGATGGCCCCCCAAAGGCCCTGACACACAGAATCGGACCGGCCCGAGAAGGCCGGTCCGATTCTGTCGACAGCTCGCCGAGAAAGGGGAGATCACCCACCTTTACCACTCAAACGAGTGAGGTGACCCGACCCTCTCTCGGGGCCGCGGGGAACTGCGCGAACGGCCACGACGTATCCGCGGCCGCCGGCACACCGCAGCTCCCCGCCCTTGGGCACTCAGCTCCGCAGCTCCGCACCCACACGCTCACCCGCGAGGGCGACCGCGGCGTCCCGGGCCGCGGACGCCTCGTCCACGGTCAGCGTCCGGTCGGTGGCGCGGAACCGCAGCGCGTACGCCAGCGACTTTCGCCCCTCCCCCAGCTGCTCGGCGTTCTCGTACACGTCGAACAGCCGGATGGACTCCAGCAGTTCCCCGGCTCCGTCCCGCAGTGCCGCCTCGACGTCCACGGCCGGCACGAACGCGTCGACGACCAGGGCGACGTCCTGCGTGGCGACGGGGAACGTGGAGATCCGGGGTGCCGCGGCCGTGGCGTCACCGGCGGTCTCCACCGCGTCCAGGTCGAGCTCCATCGCGCAGGTGCGCGCCGGAAGACCGAGGGCCTTCACGACCCGCGGATGCAGCTCGCCCGCGTGCCCCACGATCCGATCGGCACCGTCCACGGTGACCGCCAGCTCGGCGCACCGCCCCGGGTGCCACGGGCCGTACTGCCCCTTGCGGATGACGAGCTCGGCTCCGGCCTCCCGCGCGACGGACCGTGCGGCCTCGACCGCGTCGGCCCAGTCGGCCGGACGGCCCTTGCCCCACCAGCCGGCCTGCTCGCGCGCACCGGCGAGAACCACGGCCACGTGTCGCGGCTGCTCGGGCAGCGCCGCGTTCAGCTCGGCGAGCTCCTCGTCGTTCGGGCGGCGGTCGACGGGCGGCACGGCCGCGATCCGCTGCTCCTCGCGCGGCCGGAAGACCAGACCGGTCTCGAACAGCGCGAGGTCGTGCGAGCCCCGGCCGTCGTTGCGGCGCAGGGCGGCGAGCAGACCCGGCAGGAGCGAGGTGCGCAGCGCGGGCTCCTCGTCGCTCAGCGGGTTGCTGAGCTTGACGACGCGGCGGGCCGGGTCGTCCTTCTCCAGGCCGAGCTGGTCGAAGACCTGCTCGCCGATGAACGGGTAGTTCAGCGCCTCGACATACCCGGCACCGGCCAGGGCGCGGCCGACGCGGCGGTGCAGCCGCTGCCGGTCCGTCAGGCCGAGACCGGCCGGCGGCTTGGGCAGCGTGGAGGGCAGGTTCTCGTAGCCCTCCAGCCGGATGACCTCTTCGGCAAGGTCGTTCGGGTCGGTGAGGTCGGGCCGCCAGGACGGCACCGTGACGACCAGCTCGTCCTGCCCGTACACGTCGCAGCCGACCTCCTGGAGGCGGCGTACGACGGTCTCGCGGCCGTAGGCGACGCCCGCGACCTTGTCGGGGTGGTCGGCCGGGATGGTGATGGTGTGCGGCGCGGAGGGGGCGATGACCTCGGTGACGCCGGCCTCGGCGGTGCCGCCCGCGAGCAGCACCAGCAGGTCGACGGTGCGCTGCGCGGCGGCCGCCGCGGCCTGCGGGTCGACGCCGCGCTCGAAGCGCCGGGACGCCTCGGAGGACAGCTTGTGACGGCGGGCCGTGCGCGCGATGGACACAGCGTCGAAGTGCGCGGCCTCGATGACGACGTCCGCCGTGGCGTTCTCGAGGTCGTCGTGGTCGGCGATCTCCGTGTTGGCGCCGCCCATGACGCCGGCGAGCCCGATCGGGCCGCGGTCGTCGGTGATCACCAGGTCCTCGGCGTCCAGCGTGCGCTCGACACCGTCGAGGGTGGTGAGCTTCTCGCCCGCCTCGGCCCGGCGTACGCCGATCGTGCCCTGGACCAGGCCGCGGTCGTAGGCGTGCAGCGGCTGGCCGAGCTCCATCATCACGTAGTTGGTGACGTCGACGGCGAGGGAGATCGGGCGCATGCCGACCTTCTGCAGCCGGCGCTGGAGCCAGATCGGGGAGCGGGCCTCCGCGCTGAGGCCGGTCACCGTACGGGCGGTGAAGCGGTCGCAGCCGGTGGGGTCGGAGATCTGCACCGAGTAGCCGTAGGCGTTCGGGGCGGGCACGTCGATCAGGGCCGGGTCGCGCAGCGGCAGGCCGTAGGCGATGGCGGTCTCACGCGCCACGCCGCGCAGCGACAGGCAGTAGCCGCGGTCGGGCGTGACCGCGATGTCGAGGACCTCGTCGACCAGCTCCAGCAGCTCGATTGCGTCCTTGCCGACCTCGGTCTCCGGCGGCAGGACGATGATGCCCTTGGTGCCGTCGTCGCCCATGTTCAGCTCTTCGCTGGAGCAGATCATGCCGCGCGACATCCGGCCGTAGGTCTTGCGCTCGGCGATCTGGAAGTCACCGGGCAGGACGGCGCCGGGCAGGGCCACGACGACCTTGTCGCCCACGGCGAAGTTGCGGGCGCCGCAGACGATCTCCTGGGTCTCACCCGTGCCGTTGGCTTGGCCGACGTCGACGGTGCAGAAGCGGATCGGCTTCTTGAACTCCGTCAGCTCCTCGATCGTCGCCACCTGGCCGACGACCAGCGGACCCTTGAGGTCGGCGCCGAGCTGCTCGACGGTCTCGACCTCCAGACCGGCCGAAATGAGCTTGGCCTGCACGTCACGACCGGTCTCCGTCTCCGGCAGGTCGACGTACTCCCGCAGCCAAGAAAGCGGGACCCGCATCAGATCTCCATCCCGAACGGCCGGGTGAACCGGACGTCAGCCTCGACCATGTCTCGCATGTCTTCGACGTTGTGGCGGAACATCAGCATCCGCTCGATGCCGAACCCGAAGGCGAACCCGCTGTACTTCTCGGGGTCGGCGCCGCAGGCGGTGAGCACCCGCGGGTTGACCATGCCGCAGCCGCCGAGCTCGATCCAGCCCTCGGAGGAGCAGGTGCGGCAGGGGCGGTCCGGGTTGCCGATGGACTCGCCCTTGCAGACGTAGCAGAGCATGTCCATCTCGGCGCTCGGCTCGGTGAACGGGAAGAAGTTCGGCCGCAGCCGGGTCTTCATGTCCGCGCCGAACAGGGCCTGGACCATGTGGTCCAGGGTGCCCTTGAGGTCGGCCATCGTCAGGCCCTCGTCCACCGCCAGCAGCTCGATCTGGTGGAAGACGGGCGTGTGCGTGGCATCGAGCTCGTCGGTGCGGAACACGCGGCCGGGGCAGACGATGTAGACCGGCAGCTCACGGTCGAGCAGCGCGCGGGCCTGCACCGGAGAGGTGTGGGTGCGCAGCACGACGCCGGACCCGGACTCGTCGGTGCCCTTGGGGCCCTGGACGAAGAAGGTGTCCTGCATCTGCCGGGCGGGGTGGTCGGGCAGGAAGTTCAGGGCGTCGAAGTTGAACCACTCCGCCTCGGCCTCCGGTCCTTCGGCGACCTCGTAGCCCATGGCCACGAAGACGTCCGCGACGCGCTCCATCATGGTGGTGAGCGGGTGCCGGGCGCCGGCCGGCACGCGGTCGTACGGCAGCGTGACGTCCACCGCCTCCTCGACGAGCACGCGCGCGTCCCGCTCGGCCTCGAGCTCCACCTGGCGGGCGGCGAGGGCCTTGTTCACGGCACCGCGGGCCTGGCCGACGCGCTTGCCGGCCTCGGCCTTGGCGTGCGGGGGCAGGGCGCCGATCTCGCGGTTGGCGAGGGCCAGCGGGGAGGTGGGGCCCGTCTGGGCGACCTTGGCCTCGTGGAGCGCGTCGAGGGAGTCCGCGGCGGCGAAGGCGGCGAGCGCCTCGTCCCGCATGCGCTCGATCTCTTCCGGTTTCAACGTCTCGACCTCGACAGGGTCGTACGACTTATTCGGTGCCGACATCTCTTCCCGTGCTTCCGATTGGCTGGCTGAAGGTCCCCGTCACCGACTCGGACGGCCGTCTGGTGGGACACAAAGGTGCCAATGGCCGAGTCTAACGGGGCGGAGGTATGCGAATGCGCCCGCGGGGCTCAGGCGAGATAGGCCGGAGCGCTCACGGGCAACGTAAATCGGAACTCGGCGCCGGCGCCGGGGGCGCGGCCGACCGTGATCGTGCCGCCGTGGGCCTCGACGATGCCCTTGACGATGTAGAGCCCGAGGCCCGTCCCGCCGCGCTTGCTGCCCCGCCAGAAGCGGGTGAAGACGCGGTTCATGGACTCCTCCGGGATGCCGGGCCCCTCGTCGCTCACCGTGACCGACGTACCGGTGTCCTCGTCCTCGCGGGGGGACGCCGTGGCCGTGACGTCGATCGTGACAGTTCCCTCGCCGTGCCGCACGGCATTTTCGAGCAGGTTGCTGAGCACCTGATCGATCTTGTCGGGATCGGCCCACAGGTCGGGCAGCGGCTGCTGGACGCGCAGCAGGAACCGGTCGGCGGGCTGCCCGGCGGCGACGTAGGCCTGGATGTGCCGTCCGACGGCGGCGCCGATGTCGACGGGCTGGCGGCGCACCTCCAGGCGGCCGGAGTCGATCCGGGAGATGTCGAGCAGCTCGGCGATGAGCCGGGTGACCCGGTCGGCGTCGGCGTCGACGGTCTCCAGCATCAGGCGTTTCTGGTCGTCGGTGAAGCGTTCCCACTTGGCGAGCAGCGTGGCGGTGAAGCCCTTGACCGAGGTCAGCGGGGAGCGCAGTTCGTGGGCGACGGTGGCGATCAGTTCGGCGTGGCTGCGTTCGGTGCGGCGGCGGGCCTCGGTGTCGCGCAGGGTGACGACCAGGCGCCTCAGGGGTCCGGTGGGCCGGGTGCGCACGTAGCGCGCGGAGACCAGCACCTCACGGCCGCCGGGCAGGAGCAGGTTCCGCTCCGGCTGTCCGACGCGGATGGCGAGGCCGCCGTACGGATCGGTCAGCTGCCACCAGCGCCGGCCCTCCAGGTCTTCTAACGGCAGTGCCTTCTCCAGGCGCTGCCCGAGGGCGTCCCGGGCGCGGACGGCGGTGATGCGCTCGGCGGCGGCGTTGAAGCAGATGACAAGGCCCTGCTCGTCGGCGACGACGAGCCCGTCGGGCAGCTGATCGGGGTCGATGCCGAGGCCGGCGTGGTCACCGGGTGGCCGGGACGCGGCGGGCGGGCTCCCGGCGTCCTGGGCTCCCGGTGCGCTGCTCGTGCCGACGGTCATCCCCGTACCCCACCTCCAAGGCTCGCAGAGGGGTCCCTGAGCTGGTCACCCTACTAGTTCCCGGTGACGGAGCGGCACCCTCCGGAGGCGCGCTGTGCACGCGCCGACGCATAGAGACATACGGCGGCGGCGGTGGCGAGGTTCAGGCTCTCGGCCTTCCCGTGGATCGGGACGCGGACGACGGCGTCGGTGAGGGCACGCGTCTCCTCCGGCAGACCCCAGGCCTCGTTGCCGAAGACCCAGGCGGTGGGCCCGCCCATGGTGCCCTTGTCGAGCTCGTCGTCGAGGTCGCGGTCGCCCGCGCCGTCGGCGGCGAGCACCCGGACACCGGCGCCCCGCAGTGCGTCGACGGCCTGCTCCACGGGGACGCCGACGGCGACCGGCAGGTGGAACAGGGAGCCGACGGAGGCGCGGACGGCCTTGGGGTTGTACACGTCGACGGAGGCGTCGGTCAGGACGACGGCCTCGGCCCCGGCGGCGTCGGCGCAGCGCAGTACCGTCCCGGCGTTGCCCGGGTCACGGACGTTGGCGAGGAGGGCGACGAGCCGGGGGCGGGCCGCGAGGACCTCCTCGAAGGGCGTGTCCAGGAACCGGCAGACACCGACGAGCCCCTGCGGGGTGACGGTGGTGGAGATGTCGGCGATGACCTGCTCGGCGGCGAGGTGCACCCGGGCTCCGGCGTCCCGCGCCGCCCCCACGATGTCGGCGTAGCGCTCGGCGGCCTCCAGCGTGGCGAACAGCTCCACGAGTGTCGCCGCGTCCCCGGCCCGGTGCCCGGCGGCTTCCCGCACGGCCTGCGGCCCCTCCGCGAGGAACAGCCGGTCCTTCCCCCGGAAGTTCCGCTTGGCCAGCCGCCGCGCGGCCAGGACGCGGGGCGAGCGGGGGGAGATGAGCTCGGGGGTGGCGGGAGGCATCCGGTTCGCTTTCTCGGTAGCTGCACAACAGGACCCGCAGACCGTCCGGCCTGCGGGTCCTTCAGTCACATCGGCTCGAGCCGGTGTCACGCAGCCTTCGGCGCGTTCACGTCGCTCGGCAGCGCCTTCTGGGCGACCTCGACGAGCGCGGCGAACGCCCCGGCGTCGTTGACGGCCAGCTCGGCCAGGATCTTGCGGTCGACCTCGACGTTCGCGGCCTTCAGACCCTGGATGAAGCGGTTGTAGGTCATGCCGTTGGCGCGGGCAGCGGCGTTGATGCGCTGGATCCACAGCTGACGGAAGTCGCCCTTGCGCTTCTTGCGGTCGTTGTAGTTGTAGACCAGCGAGTGGGTGACCTGCTCCTTGGCCTTGCGGTACAGGCGCGAGCGCTGACCGCGGTAGCCGGAAGCCTGCTCGAGGATCGCCCGGCGCTTCTTGTGGGCGTTGACTGCCCGCTTGACGCGTGCCACTTGTTAACTCCTTGTAGCGGGGTCGTGGGGGTGCTCACACGACCCGAAATCGATTGGGTCCCGGTCTGACGTACGTCCGGCGCTCACGCGCCCGGACGTCACTTGCCGAGAAGCTTCTTGATCTTCGCGGCGTCGCCCGGGGCCATCTCGGCGTTGCCGGTGAGGCGACGCGTCACACGGGACGACTTGTGCTCGAGCAGGTGGCGCTTGCCGGCGCGCTCGCGCAGCACCTTGCCGGAGCCGGTGATCTTGAAGCGCTTGCTGGCACCGCTGTGCGACTTGTTCTTCGGCATAGCGCCGTACTCTCCTCGTCGGTGGCGCTCCGGTGCCCGGTCGCGAAACCGGGCACGGTGGAGCGTCGTCTTGTATCGGTTGCTTCCTGGGACTGGCGTCCCGGGAGTCACGCCTCGGCGGGTTCCTCGGCAGGCTCCTCAGCCGGCGCCTCGTTCTCCGCGGCGTTCTGCGACTTGCCGGGGTTGGCCTTCGCATCCGCCTTGCGGGCTTCCTGCGCCTGGCGAGCCTCGGCCATCGCCTCGGTCTTCTTCTTGTGCGGACCGAGAACCATGATCATGTTCCGGCCGTCCTGCTTCGGGTTCGACTCGACGAAACCGAGGTCCTGGACGTCCTCCGCGAGACGCTGCAGCAGTCGGTAGCCCAGCTCGGGACGGGACTGCTCGCGACCACGGAACATGATCGTGATCTTGACCTTGTCGCCCTGCTTGAGGAACCGGACGACGTGACCCTTCTTGGTGTCATAGTCGTGCGGGTCGATCTTCGGCCGGAGCTTCATCTCCTTGATGACCGTGTGCGCCTGGTTCTTGCGCGCCTCACGGGCCTTCATGGCCGACTCGTACTTGAACTTCCCGTAGTCCATGAGCTTGCACACGGGCGGACGGGCGTTCGCCGCGACCTCGACCAGGTCCAGGTCGTACTCCTGCGCAAGCTCCAGTGCCTTGGCCAGGGGGACGATGCCCACCTGCTCGCCACTGGGACCGACAAGTCGCACCTCGGGAACGCGAATCCGGTCGTTGATGCGGGGCTCGGCGCTGATGGATCCTCCTCGGTAGCACCACGCGACGGTCTGGCGGACGGCCGCGTAACGTCTTTTATCGATAGACCTAACCGCGCCGAAGCAATAAAAATGCCCCGGACGATTCCCAGGCGGGGCTCCTCGAACTACCGGAGCACCGCCGCGGGGGCCGCGGGGCGCAATTTCGGACGGATCGCCGCCGCTGGGACGGGACCGTCTGACCGGTGACCCGCCGCCCTGAGGGTGATCGGGTGGGAGTTCGAAAGCCTCCACTTGTGGGTCGGTCTCGCGGGCTGTGAGGCGCACGTGTCCGACCGGTCGTTACCCGAGATTACCAGCAAGGGCCAGGAACGGCCAATTGGGGCGTGCCGGGGTCACGTGGGGGCCGACCGCACACTGCGCCTATCGTGTGGGGCATGAGTGAGACCCCTCCTGAGTCCCCCGACTTCGACGCCATGGCCCGTGACATCGCCGAGGTCCCCGCGGTCGAGGTGATCGTGACGGTCGCCGTCAACCTGATGAGCGCCGCCGCCGTGAAGCTCGGTCTGACCGAGGAGGGCGAGAAGCACAAGGACCTCGACGAGGCCCGCAAGCTGGTGCACGCCCTGGCCGGTCTGCTGGACGCCACCGCGACCGAGATCAGCTCCTTCCACGCCGCTCCCCTGCGCGACGGCCTGAAGTCGCTCCAGCTGGCGTTCCGCGAGGCCTCGCTCGTCCCGGACGAGCCGGGCCAGGGGCCGGGCGAGAAGTACACGGGCCCGGTCTACGGCTAGGTCGTGCCCTAGCCGTACCTCAGCGCACGAACAGGGGCTCGCCCGGTGGCGTCGCCTCGGCAGGCAGCAGTGCCAGGTCGAGGCCGCGCACCAGGCGGGCCCTGAGTGTTGCGTCGGCGGCGAGCCGCTCGGCGACGGCCCTGGCCGCCTCGGCCGGCGCCGCGGACGGGTCCAGCACCAGGGCGAGGGTGCCGTCGGCCTGGCCCGGGCCGAGGTGGGCGCGCAGGACGGCGGGCTCGGCGGCGACGGCGTCCCGGACGGCCCCGACGACGGCCGGGTCGCTGAGCGGGTCGGTGGTCGTACGGCCCTCGGCGAGGGCGAGCAGGGCGGGGCCGGTCAGCTCGAAGGGCACCGGTCCGGCCATGTCGAGCACGATCGTGTCCGCCTTCTCGTGCGCGGCGGCCTGCAGGGCCTGGTGCAGCGGTACGGCGACGGGGCGGGCCTGCGGGTCCCAACGGGCGAGGGAGTCCGTGGAGGTGAAGGCGGGCAGGGCGGTGCGGTTGCCGGCCTTGAGGGTGGGGACGGCCATGTCGCTGGTCTTCTCGCGGCGCAGCCCGTTCTCGTCCTCCTCGACCTCGCCGAGGACCGCCACGACGGGCACGAGCAGCCGGGCAGCCTTGAGGGCGGCGAGGACCGGACCCACCGCGCTCCGGTCCTCGGCCCAGGCGGCGAGAGCCGCGCTCAGCCGGGGGTCGGCGGAGCCGTCGTCGTCGGAGAAGCCGGAGTCCGGGATGTTCTTGTTCGCCACGCGTCGACCCTATCCGCCGGGCGCTGCGCTCCCGGCAGCGCCTCAGAAGTCCTCGCGGCTCCTGCGGCTGCCGCGCCACAGGACGACCGCCGCGACCAGCAGGACGCCGCCGGCGCCGCCCGCGAGAGGTGCGGCCCAGGCGGCGGTGCCGTCGCCGGAGGCGTCGTCGTCCGGTCCGCTGCCGAAGTACTTCGCGCCGTGGGACGCGGATTGCAGGTCCTCGGGCTTGAGCCGGCCGGCCGCCTCGATGGCGGCGGCCGGGTCGATGAAGCCGTAGCCCCGGGAGTCGTCCCGGCCCCCGGTGGGGGCGTTGCGGGCGGTGTCCTCCAGGAGCGACTTGATCTGGGCCGGGGCCAGGCCGGGGTGGGCCGCCTTGACCAGGGCGGCGGCGCCGGAGACGAAGGCGGCGGCGGCGCTGGTGCCCCAGCCTTCGTAGTACTTGTGGTCGGGGTCGGCGATGACGACGTCGACGCCCGGGGCACTGACGGTGGCGTACCAGCGGCGGGTGGAGAACGACGCGCGGGTTCCGGCTCGGTCGACGGCGGTGGCGGCGATGACGCCCGGGTAGGCGGCCGGGTAGGAGATGTGATCGCCCTTCTCGCCGCCGTTGCCCGCGGAGGCGACGACGACCACGCCTTTGCCCAGGGCGTACTGGATGGCCTGGTCCTCGGCGGGTTCGGGGTGTGCGGAGGCGGAGTCGTCGCCGAGGGAGAGGTTGATGACGTCGGCGCCGTGGTCGGCGGCCCAGCGGATGCCTTCGGCGAGGGCGTTGCCGCGGGTGCTGCGGGCCTTGGCCCGGGAGGGGTCGCCGTCCTCCAGGATCACGCGGACGGGGAGGATCTTCGCTTCGGGGGCGATGCCGATGACGCCGTCGGCGTCGCCCGGGCCGTGCCCGTGGCCGGCGATGATCCCGGCCATGGCGGTGCCGTGCCGGGCCCAGGCGCGGTCGCCGGGCTCGGCGCCGAAGCGGATCAGGTCCTTGCCGGGCAGGACGTTGCCGACCAGGTCGGGGTGGTCGGCCTCGACACCGGTGTCCAGGACGGCGACGGTGATGCCCCTGCCCTTCGTGGTCTGCCAGGCCTCTTCGGTGTGCATGGCCTCCAGGGCCCACTGCTGGGCGCGGATGCCGTCGGCGTGGGCGGTGGCGGCGGGGAGGAGGACGAGACCGACGGTGAGCAGGGCTCCGAGGGCGGCGGCCTTGCGGGACGGCCTGCGCGGGTGTTTCCGGGCCGGGGCGTGCACAGCGGTCACGAGGGTCGCTCCGAGGCCGAGCGGACGTCTTTGCGGAGGTCGCGTTCGACGCGGTCGGCGAGGCCCTGCGCCTCGTTGCCGAGGCCGGCCTGGGCGGCGGCGGTGGTGGCGTCGGCCTCCATGGCGTCCCCCGCGGGCTGCGGGTCGTCCACGGTGCGGCCGTCGGCCCAGCCGGAGACGGCGTAGACGACGACGGGGGCCTCGGTGAGCACGGAGACGGTCCAGGAGGCGCGCTGCCTGGCGCCGAAGCCCGCGGCGGGTGTGCCCTGCGCGGCGTACGGCAGGGGCATCAGGTCGCTGCGGCGGTCCAGGCGCTCCTTGCGGAAACGGTTCGCGAGGGCGGTCATGCCGGGGGCGTCGGCCGTGGTGAAGAGCAGGCCGACGGTGGTCACGTAGCTCTCGGTGGCGTCGGTGTAGGTGGCGCGCAGGAGGCGCTCGCAGCCGACGGGCGCGAGGGCCTTGCGCAGCAGCGGGTCGAAGGCGTCCTTGCAGCCGCTGTCCGGGGCGACGGCGATCCGGGTCCAGGTGCGGTCCGCTCCGCCGGGCCCGGCGCCCCGGCCCTGCACGGTGGGCGGGAACAGCTGGTCGACCGGGACGCTGTGCCAGAGGTTCTGGGCCGCGGCGAAGGTGCTGGGTGAGCCCTCGTCGCCGGAGCCCCCGACGAGCCAGCCGCCGGTGACCGCTCCCGAGATGAGCCCCAGCCCGAGCACGAGGCAGGCGGCGGCCGCGGCGGCCCGGGGCGCTCCGCGCCGGCCGAGCGGCCGGGGCCGCGCGTCGCCGTCGTAGCCCTCGGGCTCGCCGAAGGACACGACGGGGCGCGTGGCGCTCCAGGAGAGCGCGGGGTCGGGGGAGACGGGGGCGGGGTCGCGGGGTGGGGGTGCGGAAGGTGCGGGCCGCCGGGTGGGCGCCGGGGGCACGGGCAGGTCCCGCCCGGCACCGGTGCCGGGCGCGGCCGGTGCCGGCGGCTCGTGTGCGGGGCGGCCGGTCGTGGCACCGGTACCGGTTGCGGCCGGTGCCGGCGGCTCGTGTGCGGGGCGGCCGGTCGTGGCACCGGTACCGGTTGCGGCCGGTGCCGACGGCTCCTGTGCGGGGCGCGGCGGGGTGGTGGGGCGCGCGGACCCGGGGCGGGCTGCCGTCGTCCTGTGCGCGGTGGGGCGGCCGAAGGGTGCGGCGGGCTCGCCCGGGGCCGGGCGCGCGGACCCGGGGCGGGCTGCCGCCGTCCTGTGCGCGGCGGGGCGGCCGAAGGGTGCGGCGGGCTCGTCCGGTGCCGGGTCCCCGGGGACGGGGCGAAGGCGTGCGGTCGTCTCGGAGGCGTGGTCCCCGGGGGCACCGGGACGGCGGGGCGGGGGCAGGCGGAACGGCCGGCCGGTCGTCTCCGGGGCCGCCCCGGCCGCAGCGGCCGGACGGCCGGGCGCGGAGAGGCGGAAGGGCCGGCCGGAGGACTGCGACGAGGTCCCGTCCTGGGTGCCGGGACTCCCTGCCCGGCCGGAGGACTGCGACAGGGTCCCGTCCTGGGTGCCGAGACTCCCTGCCCGGCCGGAGGACTGCGACAGGGTCCCGTCCTGGGTGCCGAGACTCCCTGCCCGGCCGGAGGACTGCGACAGGGTCCCGTCCTGG
>NZ_JBIBAF010000006.1:258557-472738 GCF_042899705.1 Streptomyces sp. NPDC013187
GTGCTTGAAGTCGCTGACCGGCCGGAGGGCTGCGACAGGGTCCCGTCCTGGGTGCTCGAGGTTTCTGCCCGGCCTGAGGAGTCCTGCGTGGGGAGGTGACGCGGCCGCGACGGGGGCTGGGGTGCTCCGGTGTTGGGGCGGGCCTCGCGGCCGACGCTGGGCGGCTTGTCCGGGAAGCGCGTGGAGGCGCGGGGCGGGGGCGGTGAGGCGGACCCGGTGCGCTGAGGGGCGGTGGCACCGAAGACCGGGGCACCGAGGCTCGGGAAGCGAGGGCGGTCGTCACCGGACGGAGTCGCCCCGGCCGTGCTCCCGGGAGCGGTGGCCTCCGGTCCCCTGGCGGAGTCGGAGGACGGGCCCGGGGTTCGGGTCTCCCGCTCACCCTTCGGCGAATCCGTCGGCCGACGCTTCGGTGGATCCAGCGGCGAGTCCGTCGCCGAGTCCTCCGGCACGGCCGGGGGGTGTGACGGGCGGGGTGGCGTCGTGGGGCGTGGGGGGAAAAAGGCGCGTTGCGCTTCTGTGCTCATGCACCCCCCGTTTCCGCATGCCCGGGCCGCTCGTCTCACGCGGGCCGGTGTCGTCCTGCCCGAGCCCGGCACACAGTCGTCCCGGGCACACCTACCCGTACGGAGGGAGCGTCATCCCGGCGCGGATCCCCGGCCGGCGTCATCCGCCGTACGTGCGCGTCACTCTACGGCTTGTCCCTGGGCGAACGGGAACCAGTCCACAAGGCCGGGGCATCTGCCCGGAACGTCCCCCTACCCTGCGGTAATCCGGTCTGGCAGGCTGCGTTCATGACTGCGCGCGCCTCCGACCGGGCCCGTTACGACCGGGCCACCGCCCATCTCGACGCCCCTCTCGCGATCGTGGACCTCGAAGCCTTCGACGCCAACGCCGCCGACCTGGTGCGCCGCGCCGGGGGCAAGCCCGTCCGGGTAGCCAGCAAGTCCGTGCGCTGCCGGGCGCTGCTGGAGCGTGTCCTGGCCCGCGACGGCTTCGCGGGGATCATGTCGTTCACCCTGGCCGAGTCGCTGTGGCTGGCCCGCTCGGGGTTCGACGACGTGCTGCTGGCATACCCCTCCGCCGACCGTGCCGGGTACGCCGAACTGGCCGGGGATCCCAAGCTCGCCGCCGCCGTGACCGTCATGGTGGACGACGTCGCCCAGCTGGATCTGATCGACGCCTCCCGGGGTGGCGGGCGTGAAGTGGTGCGGGTGTGCCTGGAGTTGGACACCTCGCTGAAGCTGCTCGGCGGGCGGGTGCGGGTCGGGGCCCGGCGTTCGCCGCTGCACTCCCCCGCCGAGGTCGCCGAGGTGGCGCGGGCGGTCACCCGGCGGCCCGGCTTCGAGGTCGTGGGGATCATGGCGTACGAGGGCCATGTCGCCGGTGTCGGGGACGCGGTGGCGGGACGGCCGCTGCGGTCCCGCGCCATCCGGTTGATGCAGGCCGCCGCCAAGCGTGAACTGGCCGAGCGGCGTGCGGAGGTGGTGCGTGCGGTGCGGGCCGTCGTGCCGGGGCTGGAGTTCGTCAACGGCGGCGGTACCGGCTCGGTGCAGCACACGGCGGCCGAGGACGCGGTGACCGAGATCGCCGCCGGGTCCGGGCTGTACGTGCCGCGCCTGTTCGACAACTACACGTCGTTCAGCGGCCGTCCGTCGGCCCTGTTCGCCCAGCCCGTCGTACGGCGGCCCGGCGTGGGAGTCGTGACGGTCCTGGGCGGTGGGTATCCCGCCTCGGGTGCGGCCGGTGCCGACCGGTCGCCGGTGCCGTATCTGCCCGAGGGGCTGCGCTACGACCCTCAGGAGGGTGCCGGTGAGGTGCAGACGCCGCTGCTGGGCTCGCCCGCCGACGATCTGCTGATCGGTGACAAGGTGTGGTTCCGGCACGCGAAGGCAGGTGAGTTGTGCGAGCGGTTCGACCGGCTGCACCTGATCGAGGGCGACGCGGTGACCGCGACGGTGCCGACCTATCGCGGTGAGGGCCACACGTTCCTGTAGGGCCTGTGAGGCGTGGGCGTCAGTCCGTCGGGCCGATGCTGCTGCCCACGCCGCCGCCCGTGTCCGCGTCGCCGAAGGGCCGGATGCCCTTGGTGATGCGGTCCATGTCGGCGAGCGGCGGTCCGTCCTCGCCCGCGTCGAAGACGTACCGGACGAGGACCGGCGCCCCGGTGCCGACGCTGGAGGGGAAGACCAGCGACTGCACGTAGCCTCCGGGGCCGTTGCCGGTCCTGACGCGCCAGCGCACGAGGTATCCGGCGCGGCCCGCCACCGCCACCGGCCCGGACTTGACGACCTGGTGCGACTCCAGGCCGCCGTGGAGCTCGCGGCCGAGCCGGTCGCGGTCGTAGGCCTCGTCGGCCGCCTCGGAGATGTCGGCCTTGGCGAGGGCCTCGGGGGACTTCTCGTCGTTCTCGGTCACCGTGCGGGAGAAGACCATGCCGTGGCGGCACAGGCCCACGCCGCCGGGGCAGTCGTAGGTGCCGTCGGTTGTCATGACGACGTCGTCCTGGGCGACGTACTGCGGGCGGGCCCAGCCGTCGAGCAGCGGGAACGTGATGCCGTTGAGCTGGTCCTCGACGAGCGCGGGGTCGTCGGCGGACGGCTCCGACGTGGACGCCTCGGGGGTGGGTTCCGGCGGGTCGGTCGTGGCACGGGGTGCGGACGAGGGCGCCGTCCTGGTCTCCGTGCCGGAGTCGTCGCCCCCGCCGAGGGCGACGGCTCCGGTGACGATCGCCGCGACCAGGACGGCGCCGACGGCGGTCAGGGCGACCGCCTTCGTCCGGCCCGGGCCGCTGCCCGGCGGCGGGGCGGTGGGGGCCCCGGGCGCACCGCGGTGCTCGGTCCAGGCCCCGCCGTCCCACCAGCGCTGCTGGTGCGGGGCGTGCGGGTCGGGATACCAGCCGGGCGGCGGCGTCATGCTCATCCCGGCACTGTAGGGCGCGACCCGGACCGTCCGGGCACCCGCCTACAGGGGTGTGACGTACGCCCCCGCGATGCCGCCGTCGACCAGGAAGTCGGTGGCGTTCACGAACGAGGAGTCGTCGCTGGCGAGGAAGGCCACGGCGGCGGCGATCTCCTCGGCCTCGGCGAACCGGCCCAGCGGAATGTGCACCAGGCGGCGCGCGGCCCGCTCCGGGTCCTTGGCGAACAGCTCCTGGAGGAGCGGGGTGTTGACCGGGCCGGGGCACAGGGCGTTCACGCGGATGCCCTCGCGGGCGAACTGCACGCCCAGTTCACGGGACATGGCGAGGACGCCGCCCTTGGAGGCCGTGTACGAGATCTGGGAGGTCGCCGCGCCCATCCTGGCCACGAAGGACGCGGTGTTGATGATCGAGCCCCGGCCCTGGCGCCGCATGTAGGGGATGGCTGCCTTGCAGCACAGGTAGACGGAGGTGAGGTTGACCTCCTGGACGCGCTTCCAGGCCTCCAGGCCGGTCTCCAGGATGGAGTCGTCGTCGGGCGGGGAGATGCCGGCGTTGTTGAAGGCGATGTCGACGCTGCCGTAGGTGTCGTAAGCGGTCTTGAACAGGGCCTCGACCTGCTCGGGGTCGGTCACGTCGACCTTCACGAAGGTGCCGCCGACCTCCTCGGCGGCGGCCTTGCCGCGGGTGTCGTCGACGTCGCCGCAGACGACGTGGGCGCCCTCGGAGGCGAGGCGGCGGACGGCGGCGAGGCCGATGCCGCTGCCGGCTCCGGTGACGACGGCGGTGCGGCCGACCAGGCGGCGGCAGATGTTTTCCTGGGCAGTCACTGTGCGGGGCCCTCCGTGCTGATGAAGACGTTCTTGGTTTCGGTGAAGGCGGCCAGGGCGTCGGGGCCGAGCTCGCGGCCGACGCCGGACTGCTTGTAGCCGCCGAACGGGGTCCAGTAGCGGACGCTGGCATGGGAGTTGACGGACAGGTTGCCGGCGCGGACGGCCTGGGAGACGCGCAGGGCCCGGCCGACGTCGCGGGTCCAGATGGAGCCGGAGAGGCCGTAGGGGGTGCCGTTGGCCAGCCGGATCGCGTCCTGCTCGTCGGTGAAGGGCAGGAGGACGGCGACGGGGCCGAAGATCTCCTCGCAGGCCGCCGCCGAGTCGGGGCTCTCGCCGGTCAGGACGGTGGGCGGGAACCAGAAGCCCGGGCCATCGGGTGCGCTGCCGCGCAGAGCCTCGGCGGTGTCGGGCACGAAGCCGCGGACGCGGTCGAGCTGCTGCCGGGAGATCAGCGGGCCCATCTGGGTCTTCTCGTCGGCCGGGTCGCCCACCACGACCTCGGAGAGGGCGTCGGCGAGCAGGTCACGCACCTCGTCGTAGACGGACTCCTGGACCAGGACGCGGGTGCGGGCGCAGCAATCCTGGCCGGAGTTGTCCAGGAAGGAGAAGGGGTCGACGGCGGTAGTCAGGTCGGCGTCGGCGAAGACGATGTTGGGGCTCTTGCCGCCGAGTTCGAGGGTGACGGGCTTGACCTGTTCGGCGCCGAGGGCCGCGACGCGGGTCCCGGTCCGGGTCGAGCCGGTGAAGACGATCTTGGCGACGCCGGGGTGGCGCACCAGGGCGTCGCCCGTGATGTCACCGCGTCCCGGCAGCACCTGGAAGAGGTGCTCGGGGAGCCCGGCCTCCAAGGCGAGTTCGGCCAGGCGCAGCGCGGTGAGCGGGGTGGTCTCGGCGGGCTTGAGGAGGACGGCGTTGCCGGCCGCGAGGGCGGGGGCGGTGCCCCAGGCGGCGATCGGCATGGGGAAGTTCCAGGGCGCGATCACGCCGACGACGCCGAGCGGTTCGAGGATCGTGACGTTCAGGCCGCCCGGGACCGGGATCTGACGGCCGGTGAGCCGCTCCACTCCCCCGGCCGCGTAGTCCAGCAGGTCGCGGACGTTGCCGGCCTCCCAGCGGGCGTTGCCGATGAGGTGACCGGCCTCGCGGACCTCCAGGCGGGCCAGTTCCTCCAGGTGCTGGTCGACGGTGGCGGCGAAGCGGCGCAGCAGCCGGGCGCGGTCGGCGGGGGGCAGGGCGGCCCAGATCCGCTGGGCCCTGGCGGCGTGGGTGACGGCCGCGTCGACGTCGGCCGGGCTCGCCCCGGCGACGGCGGCGACGACCTCCTCGGTCGCGGGGTTCAGTACTTCCAGAAGGTGCTCGGAAGACAAGAGGGACCTCACATGCGTTCGAAGGAGCGGCGCAGCTCCCAGTCGGTCACCGCGGCGTCGTAGGCGTCCAGTTCGACGCGCGCCATGTTGCGGTAGTGCGCGACGACCTCGTCGCCGAAGGCGGCCCGGGCGATCGGGCTGCTCTCCCAGAGCTCGGCGGCCTCGCGCAGGGTGGTGGGGACGTGGTCGAGGTCGGCGGCGTAGGCGTTGCCGGGGCAGGGTTCGGGCAGCTCCAGTTTCTGCTCGATGCCGTGCAGTCCGGCCGCGACCAGTCCGGCGACGGCGAGGTAGGGGTTGACGTCGCCGCCGGGCAGACGGTTCTCGAAGCGCAGCGAGCGGCCGTGGCCGACCACGCGCAGCGCGCAGGTGCGGTTGTCGTGGCCCCAGGCGACGGCGGTCGGGGCGAAGGAGCCGGGCTGGAACCGCTTGTAGGAGTTGATGTTGGGGGCGTAGAGGAGGGAGAACTCGCGCAGGGCGGCGAGCTGGCCGGCGAGGAAGTGGCGCATGACGTCCGACATGCCGCCTTCGCCGTCCCCGGCCATGGCGTTGTTGCCGTCGGCGTCGGCGAGCGAGAGGTGGATGTGGCATGAATTGCCCTCGCGCTCGTTGTACTTGGCCATGAAGGTGATCGACATGCCCTCCTGGGAGGCGATCTCCTTGGCGCCGGTCTTGTACACGGAGTGCTGGTCGCAGGTGACCAGGGCCTCGTCGTAGCGGAAGGCGATCTCGTGCTGGCCGGGGTTGCACTCGCCCTTGGCGGACTCGACGGTGAGGCCGGCGCCCGCCATCTCGTTGCGGATGCGGCGCAGCAGGGGCTCGATGCGGCCGGTGCCGAGGACCGAGTAGTCGATGTTGTACTGGTTGGCGGGGGTGAGGCCCTTGTAGCCGGCGTCCCAGGCCTGTTCGTAGGTGTCCTTGAAGACGATGAACTCCAGCTCCGTGCCGACCTGGGCGGTGTAGCCGAGCTCGGCGAGGCGCTCCAGCTGGCGGCGCAGGATCTGGCGGGGGGCGGCGACGACCGGGGAGCCGTCGCTCCAGGCGAGGTCGGCGTGGAGCATGGCCGTGCCCGCGTTCCAGGGGACGCGGCGCAGGGTGGTGAGGTCGGGGTGCATGGCGAAGTCGCCGTAGCCGCGGTCCCAGGAGGACATCGCGTAGCCGTCGACGGTGTTCATCTCGGTGTCGACGGCGAGCAGGTAGTTGCAGCCCTCGGTGCCGTGCCGGAGGACCTCGTCGAGGAAGAAGCGTGCGGCGAACCGCTTGCCCTGGAGCCGCCCCTGCATATCGGGGAAGGCCAGGACGACAGTGTCGATCTCACCGCCGGCGACGAGGGTGTGCAGCTCCTCGACGCTCAGCGGGGGTGTGCGGTCTGCCACGGGAAGGCCTCCTAGGCTCCTTGGATCCGCTGCCATGGATCCGCCGGGAGCCATAAGGTATTGCCGAGAACCATTGCTTGGGAAGGGGGTACGGCCACATGCCGGAGGAAGCTGGGGGCGGCGAGGTACGGGACGGGCTGACGCCGGTGCTGCGGCCGGTGCGCGCGGGCAACGGCTTCGAGGAGGCTCTGGAGCAGATCCTGCAAGTCGTACGGCTGGGTCTGGTGCCGGGGGGCGAGCGGCTGCCGGCCGAGCGGGAGCTGGCGGAGCGGCTGGGGATCAGCCGGGTGACGCTGCGCGAGGTGCTGAAGGTGCTCCAGGACCAGGGCCTGGTCGAGTCGCGGCGCGGCCGGTACGGCGGCACGTTCGTGCTGCCGCGCGCCGACGCGGTCGGCGAGGACGAGCTGCGGCGCCGGGTCGCCGAGGTCGACATCGAGGACGTGTTGCGGTTCCGGGAGGTGCTGGAGGTGGGCGCGGCCGGGCTGTGCGCGGCGCACGGCTTGGCCGGGAAGCAGGCGGACCGGCTCCGTGAGGCCCTGGCGCGTACGCACGACGCGCCGCTCGCCGAGTACCGCCGGCTGGACACGCTGCTGCACCTGACGATCGCCGAGTTGTCCGGCTCCCCGACGCTCACCGCCCAGTACGCGGCTGTCCGTGCGAAGGTCAACGACCTGCTCGACTGCATCCCGCTGCTGGTGCGCAACCTGGAGCACTCCCAGCGGCAGCACACCGCCCTGGTGGAGGCCGTGATCGAGGGCGAGGCCGACCAGGCGCGGGAGATCATGCGCGAGCACTGCGGGGGCACGGCGGCGCTGCTGCGGGGCTTCCTCGGCTGAGGGGGCGGTGTTTCGGCGCGGTGTCTCGGCGCGGTGAGGATTTACGGGCGATTCACGCACGGGTCTTGCCATCCTCGGTCGGCACCGCAAAGGTATGGCTCCATTCCATTGAGTCGGAGCCCACTCGATCCCGTGACCGCCGCCGCCCCGTCGGGAGTCTGCCCATGCCCCAGGAACCCACCGTCACCCCCGCCGCCCCCGAGGGCGACGACTATCTGGAACGCAGAGCGCTGCGCCGTGGCAGCGCCGGCTGGGTGCTGCTCACCGGCCTCGGTGTCGCCTACGTCGTCTCCGGCGACTACTCGGGCTGGAACTTCGGCCTGGCCGAAGGCGGCTTCGGGGGCCTGGCGATCGCCATGGTGCTCATGGGCGCGATGTACGCGTGCATGGTCTTCGCGCTCGCCGAGCTGTCGTCGATCCTGCCCACGGCGGGCGGCGGCTACGGCTTCGCCCGGCGGGCACTCGGCCCCTGGGGCGGCTTCCTGACCGGCACGGCGATCCTGATCGAGTACGTCCTCGCACCCGCAGCCATCGTCATCTTCATCGGCGACTACGTCGAGTCGCTCGGCCTGTTCGGCCTGGAGTCCGGCTGGCCGGTGTACCTGGTCTGCTTCGTGATTTTCCTCGGTATCCACCTGTGGGGCGTGGGCGAGGCGCTGCGCTTCAGCTTCGTCGTCACCGGCATCGCCGTGGTGGCCCTGATCGTGTTCGCGCTGGCGGCGCTGCCCGAGTTCTCCTTCGCGTCCCTGGACGACATCCCGGTCGACGCCTCCGCCTCGGGGTCGAGCTCCTGGCTGCCCTTCGGCCTGCTCGGCATCTGGGCCGCGTTCCCCTTCGGCATGTGGTTCTTCCTCGGTGTCGAGGGCGTGCCGCTGGCCGCCGAGGAGACCAAGGACCCGGCCCGTACGCTCCCGAAGGCGATCCGCTGGTCGATGGGCATCCTGGTGGTGCTTGCGGTGGTCACCTTCTTCGCGGCGGCCGGGGCGCGCGGTTCCGCTGCCGTCCAGGAGGCGGGCAACCCGCTGGTCGAGGCACTCCAGCCGAACGGCGAGGCGACGACCCTCAGCCGGATCGTGAACTACGCGGGCCTCGCGGGACTGGTGGCGTCGTTCTTCTCCCTGATCTACGCGGGCTCGCGCCAGCTGTTCGCCCTGTCCCGCGCGGGTTACCTGCCCCGGTTCCTGTCGCTCACCAGCCGCCGCAAGGCGCCCTACCTGGGCCTGCTGGTGCCCGGCACGATCGGTTTCCTGCTGGCGGCGATCTCCGGCAACGGCGCGCGGATGCTGAACATCGCCGTCTTCGGCGCGACCATCTCCTACGCGCTGATGTCCCTGTCGCACATCGTGCTGCGCCGCAGGGAGCCGGAGCTGGAGCGGCCGTACCGCACGCCGGGCGGGGTGCTGACGTCGTCGGTCGCGCTGGTGCTGGCGTGCGCCGCGCTGGTGGCGACGTTCCTGGTGGACGTGACGGCGGCGCTGATCGCCCTCCTGGTGTACGGCGTGGCCGTCGCCTACTTCGGCCTGTACAGCCGCAAGCACCTGGTGGCGAAGGCGCCGGAGGAGGAGTTCGCGGCGCTGGCGGCCGCCGAGGCAGAGTTGGCAAGGGACTGAGTCGTCCGAGCGTGAGGGAGTCGTCGTGACCAGGCCGTTGATCGGTGTCAGCACCTACCTGGAGTCCGGTGCGCGCTGGGGCGTGTGGGAGCTGGAGGCCGCGTTGCTGCCGGTCGGCTATCCGCGGCTGGTACAGCGGGCGGGCGGCCTGGCCGCGATGCTGCCGCCGGACGACCCCCGGCACGCCGCGGCTGCCGTGGCCCGGCTGGACGGGCTGGTCATCGCGGGCGGTCCGGACGTGGAACCGGTGCGGTACGGGGCCGAGCGCGAACCGCGGACGGGCCCGCCGGCACCGGAGCGGGACGCGTGGGAGCTGGCCCTGATCGAGGCCGCACTGGCGGCGGGGCTGCCGCTGCTGGGGATCTGCCGCGGCATGCAGCTGCTGAACGTCGCCCTCGGGGGGACGCTGCTGCAGCACATCGAGGGGCACGCGGAGGTGGTGGGGGTCTTCGGCGGACACGCGGTGAAGCCGGTGCCGGGGAGTCTGTACGCCGGTGTGGTGCCGGAGGAGACGTTCGTGCCGACGTACCACCACCAGGCCGTGGACCGCCTGGGCGAGGGCCTGGTCCCGTCGGCGTACGCGGCGGACGGCACGGTGGAGGCGGTGGAACTGCCGTCGGCCGGCTGGGTGCTGGGGGTGCAGTGGCATCCGGAGATGGGGGAGGACGTGCGGGTGATGGGGGCGTTGGTGGAGGCGGCGACGAGGCGCTGAACCCCAGGGGGCTCCGCCCCCTGGACCCCCTGCCTTTGCCCACCCACCACCCGAAGCAGTCAGTCGAGAAGCCGGGCTCGACGAACTCAACCCGTCCGGCGTCCGAGAACGAGGCCGTTCAGGCCGAAGCGGGGGTCTGGGAGCGCAGCCCCCGGCAGGGTCGAACTCAGCCCCTCCGGCGTCCGAGAGCAAGGCCATTCAGGCCGAAGCGGGGGGCTGGGGGCGCAGCTCCCGGCGGGGTCGAACTCAGCCCCTCCGGCGTCCGAGAACGAGGCCATTCAGGCCGAAGCAGGGGTCTGGGAGCGCAGCCCCCGGCGGGGTCGAACTCAGCCCGTCCGGCGTTCGAGAACGAGGCCATTCAGGCCGAAGCAGGGGTCTGGGAGCGCAGCCCCCGGCAGGGTCGAACTCAGCCCCTCCGGCGTTCGAGAACGAGGCCATTCAGGCCGAAGCAGGGGTCTGGGAGCGCAGCCCCCGGCAGGGTCGAACTCAGCCCCTCCGGCGTCCGAGAGCAAGGCCATTCAGGCCGAAGCGGGGGGCTGGGGGCGCAGCCCCCGGCGGGGTCGAAGGGGCAGCGCCCCTGGTGATGGGACGGGTAGGGGCGGCGGGGGCGAGGAACTAGCCCCGCGTCAGCGACAGCAGGTCCCTGGCCGGTCCCGTAGGGCGGTGCCCCGTCGGCCACACCGCCCTCAGGTCCCTCGTCAGGGCGACCCCCTCCACCGGCACCGGCACCAGCCGCCGCATCGCCAGCTCCTCCCCCACCGCCAGTTCGCTCAGCACCGCCGGGCCCGCACCGCTCACCGCCGCCGCCTTGACCGCCGTCGTGGACGACAACTCGATCAGCGGCCGGGCCAGCCCGCCCAGCGCCGCGTCCAGCACCTGCCGCGTCCCCGACCCCTTCTCGCGGAGGATCAACGGCGTCGACGCCAGCTCCCCCGCGGCCAGCGACCGGCGCCGCCGGGCCCACGCGTGCCCCGGCGCGGTCACCACTATCAGCCGGTCATGGGCGATCACCGCCGAGTCGAGTCCGGCCGGCACCGACAGCCCCTCCACGAAGCCCAGATCCGCCTCGTCCGACAGCAGTCGCTCCGCCACCACCGTCGAGTTCCCCGCGTGCAGCGACACCGCCGTGTCGGGCCGCTGCGCGCGCAGCGCGAGCAGCCAGCCGGGCAGCAGATACTCCGCGATCGTCATGCTCGCGGCCACCCGCAGCCGGGAGTCGCGGCGGACACGCAGCGCCTGCGCCCCCACGTCGAACGCCTCCGCCGCCGCCACGATCCGCCGCGCCCAGTCCGTCACCAGGGCCCCGGCGTCCGTGAGCCGGGACCCGCGCGGCGACCGGTCGACCAGCGCCACACCGAGCTGCCGCTCCATCGACCGGATGCGGCTGCTGGCCGCGGGCTGGGTGATGCCGAGTTCCCGCGCCGCACCGCCGAGACTGCCCAGCCGCGCCACCGCCAGCAGCAGCTCCAGGGCGCCCAGATCCGGCACCCGGTGCGCCAGGGGCCCGGCGACCCCCGGCCCGGCCTGCTCATCCGTGTTGCTCATAAACCCAGCTTATGTCGCCATAGGAGCATGGTCCCTGGTGGTGCGCCGCGCCCGAAACCATCGTGGAGTCATGGTCACCGCAGCCCGGCCCCTCGTGTACCCGCTCTCCGTCCGTCATCTCGCACCCAACTGGTACGCCACCGTGATGGGCACCGCAGTCGTCGCCACCGCCGGGGCCGCCCTCGCACCGCACGTTCCGGGGCTGCGCGGTGTGCTCACCGGGATGTGGGCCCTCTCCCTCGTCCTGCTCCTGGCACTGCTCACCGGCCGGGCCGTGCACTGGGTCCGGCACCGAGACCAGGCCCGCGCCCACCTCCTCGACCCGGCGACGGCACCCTTCTACGGCTGCCTCGCCATGGCCCTGCTGGCCGTGGGCGGGGGCGCCCTCACCGTCGGCCGGGACCTGATCGGCCTGCGGACGGCCGTCGCCCTCGACGCGGTGCTGTTCACCGCGGGCACGCTGATCGGTCTCGCCGCGGCCGTCGCGGTGCCGTATCTGATGGCCGTACGGCATCGGGTCGAGCCGGGGCAGGCCACACCGGTCTGGCTGCTGCCGCTCGTCGCGCCCATGGTGTCGGCCGCCGTCGGGCCGCAGCTGGTGCCGCATCTGCCGCCCGGTCAGGCCCGGCGGACGTTGCTCCTCGTCTGCCTCGCGCTGTTCGGGCTCAGCCTGCTCGCGACCCTGGTCATGCTGCCGCTGGTCTTCGCCCGGACGCTCATCGGCGGGCCGCTGCCCCTCGCCCTCACCCCGACCCTGTTCCTGGTGCTCGGCCCGCTCGGGCAGTCCACCACCGCCGTCGGCGCCTTCGCGGACGTCGCACCCGGGGTCGTACCGGAGCCGTACAGCGCGGGATTCGGGGTCCTCGCCGTGCTCTACGGCGTGCCCGTGATGGGGTTCGCGCTGCTGTGGGCCTGTCTGGCCGCAGCCCATGTGCTGCGCGCCCGGCGGCACGGGATGCGGTTCTCGATGACCTGGTGGTCGTTCACCTTCCCGGTCGGGACCTGTGTCACGGGCACCGAGGCGCTGGGCCGGCACACCGGCCTCGTCGCCTATGCGGGTCCGGCGGTGGTGCTGTACGCGGTGCTGGTCGTGGCGTGGGGGACGGCCGTCTTCGGCACCTTGCGCGGGCTGCTCAGGGGCGAACTGCTCGCAACGCCCGCTCCAGTACCCGCGGCGCCTCGGCCAGTGACGGTCCGTACCACGTCAGGTGCCGTCCGCTGACGAGCGCGCAGGGCAGGCCGGGGAAGGCCTCGGGGCCGTCGTCCGCGGTGAAACGGTACGGCTCGTCCGGCAGCACCACCAGGTCCGGTGCCGCGGCGCGGAGTTCCTCCAGCGGGACGCGCGGGTAGCGGTCCGGGTGCGTCGCGTGCACGTGGCCCACGCCGAGGCGGGCGAGGACGTCCCCCGCGAAGGTGTCACGGCCGAGGACCATCCACGGGCGACGCCAGATCGGCACGACGGCCGTCAGCCGCGTCCCGGGCTCCGGCAGGGCCGCCCAGGTCTCCTCCGCGTCGTCCAGCCAGCGCGGGCGGGAGGTGACCCCGCAGGCGTCCAGGACCCTGGCCAGTTCCCGGAAGGCCTGCGGCACGTCGCGGATCTCCGTCACCAGGACCTCGACGCCCGCCGCGCGCAGAGCCGCCAGGTCGGGTGCGCGGTTCTCCTCCTCGTTGGCGATCACGAGATCGGGCGCGAGGGAGAGGATCCGGTCGGTCTTCGGGTTCTTGGTGCCGCCGACGCGCACGACGTCCAGGTCCGGGGGGTGTGTGCACCAGTCGGTGGCGCCGGCCAGGGTTCCCGGCGCGGACCGGGCCACGGCCTCGGTCAGGGAGGGGACCAGCGAGACGACCCTCACCGGCGTGGCCGGTCCCGGACCGCCTCGATGTGCTCCGCCACGGCGACGACGATCACGCGGGTGTCCGACTCCGCCGCCCGCCAGCGATGCCGAACCCCGCCGGTCAGATACAGCGTGTCGCCACGGCCCAGGCGGTAGGCGCGGCCTTCCGCCTCGATCTCCACAGCACCGTCGGCGACGTACATCAACTGGTCGTTGCGATACTGGAATTCACGGCCGGCGTCATGGTCGCCGGTGAACTCGGAGGCGTGCATCTGGTGGTGGCCGCGGACCAGGGACCGGGACCGGGGCAGGGGCTGCGGCTCGCTGTCGTCGCCACGGACGACGTCCACGCTGCACGCGGGGTCGGCCGCGGCGAGGAGTTCCACGGCGGTGGTGCGCAGGGCGTCGGCGACCTTCTCCAGGGAGCTGGTGCTGGGCCGTGCCCGGTCGTTCTCGATCTGGCTCAGGAACGGGACCGACAGACCGCTGCGCGCGGCCACGACGGCGAGGGTGAGCTCCAGGGCGCGGCGCCGCCGGCGCACGGCCGCGCCCACCCGAAGGGGCTGCTCTTTGTGGTCGCCCATCGCTCCGGCTCCCTCCTTCGCCCGTCGATCCGCTCCCCGTGCGGCGGTGTCCCCGCGCACTGCTTCTGTTGAGTTGTCTGCACCCTACGCATGTTCGGCAAACCGTTTCAGGCGGCCGTCACATCGCTGCCATACGGGACAGCGCGACACCTCACATTTCGCGCCAGGCGATCCGCCGCCGAAGGGGACGGGCAGGTCGCCCGCCCGCTGGGGCAACAGGCGGAGAGAGGGGGTTCTGGGGGTGGCGTAGCGCTCTGTGGTTGTCCGGATCCCGCTCGTGGGATCGGTTCCGGGGTGGGACGCGGCGTGTCGCGCGTCCCACCCCGGAACCCTACTGCGGAGTCATCCTCCGCACCATGTCCGGGTGCCGCCGGAGCCAGTCGGCCACGGCCTCCCCTCCTCATGACCGTGGCAGCGGTCCTTGATCTCGCTCTCGAGGCTGCCGAGCTCGTCCTCGCTCATCGTGAAGTTCTTGATCCACTTCGTGAGCTGCGGGTACCCCTCGGGGAACCTCTCGTGGGAGATGGTGCGGATCGTGTTGTCCTCGCCGAAGGCCTTCTTCGGGTCCTTCAGCCTGGTCAGTTCGTAGTCGCTGTACGCCCAGTGCGGCGACCAGAGGGTGACGGCCACCGGCTCCTTCTTCGCGTAGGCGCGCTTCAGCTCGGCCAGCATCGCGGGCGTGGAGCCGTCGACGACCTCGCACTCCTTGTCCAGGCCGTAGCCGGGCAGGACCTTGTTCTTGAGCAGATCCATCTCGCCGGTGCCCGGTTCGATGCCGATGATCTTGCCGTCGAAGGTGCCGGACTTGCCCAGAGCGGGACAGGGCGCAACAGTTGAATACGCAATCAGCCTCGGTCCGGGGCGGCCCCCCCCTGATCCCGGAGTGCACACGGAAGAGTGGGACGCTCCGCAGCGGACGCGCAGAGCGCAACGCGTTGCGCTGTGCCGAGGGGCGGTCGGTGCGGTACGGCATGATGCGTGGCGTGACCGGACGACTGATGCTCCTCGACACCGCTTCCCTGTACTTCCGCGCCTACTTCGGCGTCCCGGACTCGGTCCGGGCCCCGGACGGCACCCCGGTGAACGCCGTGCGCGGACTGCTCGACTTCATCGACCGATTGGTCAAGGACCACCGGCCGGACCTTCTGGTGGCGTGCATGGACGCCGACTGGCGGCCGCAGTGGCGGGTGGAGCTGATCCCGTCCTACAAGGCCCACCGCGTCGCCGAGGAGCACGCGGTCGGCCCGGACGAGGAGGAGGTGCCCGACACGCTGTCGCCGCAGGTTCCGGTGATCGAGGCGGTGCTGGACGCGGTGGGCATCGCGCGCGTGGGCGTCGCCGGGTACGAGGCGGACGACGTGATCGGCACGTTCACCGCCCGGGCGAAGGGCCCGGTCGACATCGTGACGGGCGACCGCGACCTCTACCAGCTGGTGGACGACGCGCGGGGCGTGCGCGTGCTGTACCCGCTGAAGGGCGTGGGCACGCTGCAGCACACCGATGAGGCGGTGCTGCGTGAGAAGTATGGGGTCGACGGCAGCGGGTACGCGGATCTGGCCCTGCTGCGCGGCGACCCCAGCGACGGCCTGCCGGGCGTGCCGGGCATCGGCGAGAAGACGGCCGCCAAGCTGCTGGCCCAGTTCGGGGACCTTGCCGGGATCATGGCGGCGATCGAGGACCGGGGGTCGAAGCTGACGCCGACACAGCGCAGGCGGCTCGACGAGGCACGTCCCTACCTGGCGGTCGCCCCGAAGGTGGTCCGGGTCGCGGAGGACGTACCCCTGCCGGACGTCTCCACGGCGCTGCCGCGCACCCCGCGCGACCCGGCGGCCCTGGAGGCCCTGGCGGCCCGCTGGGGACTGGGCGGATCCCTGGAGCGGCTGCTGACGACGCTCGCGGCCTGATCCCTTCGACAAGGATTCGTAAGAGAACGACGTGACCTCCCCGCACGAGAGGTGTGAAGTGAGAACAAGGTGCTAACTTAGGTAACCCTAACTATGTGAGACAGGGAGGTCCTCATGGCAGAGCGACCGGGACGCCAGCCGCGCAGACTCCACTCCGCGCAGGTCGTCCGCACCGAGCGGCTGACCCCGCACATGCAGCGCGTGGTGCTCGGCGGCGAGGGCCTCGCCGACTTCGCGGCCGGCACGTGCACCGACCACTATGTGAAGCTGCTGTTCCCGCCGGTGGGCGTCACCTATCCGGAGCCCTTCGACCTGGAACGCGTGCGTGCCGAGCTGCCGCGCGAGCAGTGGCCGGTGACCCGGACCTACACGGTCCGCCAGTGGGACGCCGAGCACCGCGAACTGACGCTGGACTTCGTCATCCACGGTGACGAGGGCCTGGCCGGTCCGTGGGCCGTGCGGGTCCGGCCGGGCGAGACCGTGCGCTTCATGGGACCCGGTGGGGCCTACGCGCCCGACCCCGGCGCCGACTGGCATCTGCTCGTCGGGGACGAGAGCGCGCTGCCCGCGATCGCCTGCGCTCTGGAGGCGCTGCCACGCGGCGCCCGGGCCCACGCCTTCGTGGAGATCTCCGGCCCCGAGGAGGAGCAGAAGATCGATGCGGACGTGGAGGTCGTCTGGCTGCACCGCGGGGCCCGGCCCCGCGGCGAGGCGCTGGTCGACGCCGTGCGGGAGCTGGAGTTCCCCGAGGGCCGTGTGCACGCCTTCGTCCACGGCGAGGCACACTTCGTCAAGCAGCTGCGCCATCTGCTCCGCGTCGAGCGCCAGGTCCCGCGCGAGGCCCTCTCGATCTCCGGGTACTGGCGCCGCGGCCACAACGAGGACGGCTGGCAGGCGTCGAAGCGCGAGTGGAACGCCAGGATCGAGGCGGAGCAGGAGAGCGTGTCGGCGGCCTGAGGCCGCCCCGCCCACCACGGCTCCCCGCTCGGCCGCCGCGCCGCCGCCAAGCCGCGCGCCGCCCAGGACGCCGCCTCGGCCCCCGCCGGACGCCCCCTCGGTTCCCCGCCCGACGCCACCTCGTTCCCCCGCGCCGGACGCCGCCTCGTTCCCCCGCCCGACGCCATCTCAGTCCCCCCGCCCGACGCCGCCTCGTTCCCCCGCCCGACGCCATCTCAGTCCCCCCGCACCCGGGCGTGCAGATGCATGTCGTGCCATCCGTCCGGCTGCATGATCGCACTGCGCTTGGTGCCCTCCAGGCCGAAGCCGGTCCTGGCGGCGACGCGGCAGGACGCCTCGTTGCGCACGGCGTGCAGGAGCTCCAGACGGTGGAATCCGGTCTCGTCGAAGGCCCAGTGGGTGAGCGCGGTGGTGGCGCGGGCGGCCACGCCCCGGCCCCGGGCCTCCGGGACGGTCCAGTACGCCACCTCGGCCGTCCCGTCGTCGAGCCGGAGTTCGCGCAGCGCCACCCGGCCCAGCAGCGCGCCGGACGCCGCGTCGGCCACGGCCCAGTGCGCCTCCCGCTCCCCCTCCCACGCCTGATGCCACGTGCGGATCCAGTCACCCACCTCCGCCACCGAGTCCGCGGACCGGGCGTGCCACTGGTGCATCAACGGGTCCTGGAAGACCTCGTACACCGCGGGCGCGTCCCCCTCCCGCCAGGGACGCAGGACGAGTCCGTCGTCGGCGGGGAGAGTCGGTTGGGGGCTGCCCGCGAGGGCCCCGGCGGCGAGGACAGGGCTGATGAGAAACGGCATGCCCGCATCCTGGCAAGCGCACGCCGGGCGCTCCCAATGGTTTTCCGCCCGGCCGCACCGGCCTCGTACGCTGGGCCGCGATGAGACGCAAGACCCGCATCCCGCCCTCTCCCCTGCCGCAGCGCCAAGGCGTGGACCCGGTGCGGGTGCGGCTGCCCGCCACCGGCAGCTGGGGGACGGTACGCGAACACCTGGTGGAGCGGCTCTCCGGGGCGGGCGCCGGAGTCGTCGACGGCATGTTCCACACGGGCCGGATCGTCGGGGCGGACGGACGGCCCGTCACGGCGGACGCCCCCTTCGAGCCCGGGATGTTCGTGTGGTTCCACCGGGACCTGCCCGACGAGGTGCCGGTGCCCTTCCCGCTGGAGGTCGTGCACCGGGACGAGCACATCGTCGTCGCCGACAAACCCCACTTCCTCGCGACCACCCCACGGGGCGGCCATGTCGCCGAGACCGCGCTGGCCCGGCTCCGCCGCGAGCTGGACCTCCCTGCGCTCACCGCCGCGCACCGGCTGGACCGGCTCACGGCGGGGCTCGTGCTGTTCACCGTGCGCCCCGAGGAACGCGGCGCCTATCAGACGCTGTTCCGTGACCGCCGGGTCCGCAAGGAGTACGAGGCCGTCGCCCCCTTCGACGCCGGCCTCGTCCTGCCCCGGACGGTTCGCAGCCGGATCGTGAAGGAGCGCGGAGTCCTCACCGCCCGGGAGGTCCCGGGCGAGCCCAACGCCGTGAGCCGTGTCGAGCTCGACGAGCACCGCGACCGGCCCGGCGGGCAGAGCGGCCCCGGCGGGCTCGCCCGGTACCGGCTCGCGCCCGCCACCGGGCAGACGCACCAGCTGCGCGTCCACATGACCGCGCTGGGCGTGCCGATCCTCGGCGACCCGCTCTACCCGGAGGTGACCGCCCCCGCACCGGCCGGCGACTTCCGAAGGCCGCTGCAACTGCTGGCGCGGGCCCTGGAGTTCACCGATCCGGTCACGGGCGAGGAACACCGGTTTCGCAGTGGCCGGACACTCGCGGCCTGGGCGTCGTACGACCGTTGGGCCGCCGGGTCGCACGACGGCCCGTCAGACGGTCAGTAGCCGCGCCACCAGCTCAGGAACCGCTGCCAGACGCCCCTGCGGCGGGGCGCTTCCGCAACGGCCGGCTGCGGAGGCACGGGCACCGGCTGGGGCTGAGGCTGCACCTGGGCCGGCTGGGGCTGCGCCTGAGCCGGCTGGGGCTGCGCGGCGACCGGCTGCGACTGCGCCACGGCCGGAGCCGCGGCCGGCTGCGCGATGCCGATCTGCCAGTCCGAGCGCTGCGCGGCGACCGGCTTGTGGTTCGGCACCTCCTGCACGTCCTGCGGCGGCCTGGGCGCGAACTGCACCGGCAGCTCCACCAGGTGCCGGGAGGCGATGGACGCCGTCCAGCGCAGCTCCTCCTTGTCGCAGTCGAGTTCCACGTCCGGCAGCCGCATCAGCAGCGCGTCCACGCCCACGTCGGCGATGGAGCGGCCGATGTCCTGCCCCGGACACTCGTGCGGGCCGCCGCCGAAGGCGAGGTGGGAACGGTTTCCCTGCATGCTGGCCTTCAGGTCCGGCCGCACCCGCGGGTCGACGTTGGCCGGCAGCGGCGCGAAGAGCAGCCCGTCGCCCCGCCGGATGCGCTGGCCGCCCAGCTCGGTCTCCTGCTTGGCGAAGTACGCGAAAACCGTGCTGAACGGCGGCTCGTTCCACAGGGACTGCTCCACCGCCTCCGGCACCGTCATCTGGCCACCGTTGAGCTGGGCCCGGAAGCGCGGGTCGATCAGCACCGTCAGCAGCACGTTGGACAGCAGGTTGGTGGTGGCCTCGTAGGCGGCGAAGAGCACCAGGCGCAGGTGCTCTCTGACCTCGTCGTCGCTCAGCCGGGCCGGGTGCGTGATCAGGTAGCTGGCGAGGTCCTCCTCCGGCCGGGCGCGGCGGGTGGCGGTGAGCCGGCTCAGGGCGTCCATGACGTAGGAGTGGCTGGCGAGCGAGGTCTCGGTGCCCTTGAGTGCGTCGCGGGCGGCCTCGACGAGCCGGTCGCTGTACTCGTCGGGCATGCCGAGGATCTCGCACATCACCGCCATCGGCAGGTGCTCGGTGAACTGTCCGACGAGGTCCGCCTCACCCGCTTCGCAGAACCGGTTGACGATCGCCTGCGTGCTGCGGTTGATGTAGCGGCGCAGGCTGCGGAAGTCGATGGTGGAGATGGCGCCCATGACCGCGCCGCGCAGCCGCTTGTGCTCGTCGCCCTCGGCGTGCGAGGCGATGGGCTGCCAGGCGATGTGCGGCATCAGCGGGTGGTCGGGCTTGACGAGGCCCTCCCTGAGCGGGGTCCAGATACGGCTGTCCCGGCAGAACTGCGAGGGCGAGCGCACCATGTGCAGGTTCTCGGCGTGGCCGAGGACGATCCACATCGGCACGTCGTCGTGGAGCAGCACGGGAGCCACGGGACCGTGCTGGTCCCGCAGTTGCTCGTACAGCGCTCCCAGGTCCTCCGCCTCGTGCAGCCGGTGCAGTCCCCCGGGCCCGAGGCCGTGCGCGGGGCAGCCGGGGGGCGGGCCGGGCGGGAGGTCGTCCGTGCTGGTCGGGGCGTGGGATTCAGGCGTCACAGTGATCGCTCCGAAACTGAGGTGGTTCCAGGTGTCTGGGGGGAAGGTGTGGGCGTGGGTGTCACGGGTCAGGCGCGGGAGCCCGTCATGGCGAGCGAGTGCAGGAAGCGCATGAGGGTCATCAGCACGTCGCGGCTGGAGGCCCGGCGCCGCGCGTCGCACTCCATGATCGGGATGTCCGGCGTGAGGTCGAGGGCGGTACGCAGCTCCTCGATGGCGTAGCGGGGGGCGTCGGGGAAGGAGTTGACAGCGACCACGAACGGCACGCCACGCTCCTCCAGACGCCCCATCACGTCGAAGCTGACCTCCAGCCGCCGGGTGTCGACCAGCACCACCGCGCCGAGCGCGCCCTCGAACAGGCCGTTCCACAGGAACCAGAAGCGCTGCTGGCCGGGCGTGCCGAAGAGGTACAGCACGAGCTGGTCGGTGATGCTGATCCGGCCGAAGTCCATGGCGACGGTGGTGGCCGTCTTGGACGCGGAGCCGAAGTTGTCGTCGACACCGATGCCGGCCTGCGTCATGGTCTCCTCGGTGGTCAGCGGAGTGATCTCGCTGACCGAGCCGACCATGGTCGTCTTGCCGACGCCGAAGCCACCCACGATCACGATCTTGGCCGCGGCCTGCGCCGTGTGGGGCAGCTGGTCCTCGGCCCGGGGGCCCGGGATGGTGTCAGAGCCGTTGAAGTCCATTCATCACCGCTTCGAGGAGGGAACGGTCGGAGCGCGCCTTGCGGACGATCGGGGCGCGCGCCTGCACCAGTTCCGCCGTCAGCAGCTCGGTGAGCAGTACGCCCATCGCGCTGAACGGCAGGTGGAGGTAGGCCGACAGCTCGGCCACGGACAGGGGGGCGGCGCAGAGTCGGAGCAGCGCCGCCTGCTCGGGAGAGGCGGAGGGCGGCGGGTCCGTGGCACGCGCCACGATCAACGTCACCAGGTCGAGCTCGGCCCGTTCACCGTCCGGGCCGGCCACCACGTACATCCGCTCCGGGTTCCCGGGTTTGTCCTCGCCCGCCTGGGGCGTGGGCGGCTCCGGGACGAGATCGCGCCTCTGGCGTTGCGGAGGCGTCATACGATCTGCCCGTTCCGCCGGGGCGGACTGGTGAGATGGCCACCGATCCGGACGACCAGGTCGCGCATCATGGCGCTCATCCGGCCGGGTTCGCACCGCACGTCGGAGAGCACCGCGAGGAAGGCGTTGGCGCCCGCGTCCATCAGGTAGAAGTAGCCCTGGTCGATCTCGATCATGACGAGCTTCATCTCGCCGTCGCCGACCGAGAGTTCCTGACACACACTGCCCGCGAGGGACTGCAGGCCGGCGCAGGCCGCGGCGACCCGGTCGGCCGCGTCCGGCTCGCCGCCGTAGCGGGCGATGCGCAGCCCGTCGGCCGAGAGCACCACGATCATCTCGATGCCCGGCACTCCGTCGGCGAGCTGCTTGAGCATCCAGTCGAAGTTGCCTCGCTGCTGGATCACTTGAGGTCCCCCTCGTCGTCGGCCTCCGTGGGGGCCGGGTCGTTGATCAGGTGCAGGTACTTGTGCGGGTTCCGGATGAAGTCGGTCGGGTGGGTGCCGGGTTCGATGCCCTGCTTGAGCCCCTCCCAGAAGGCCTCCAGGCCCTTTCCGGGGGCGTCGGGCGCCGACATGTCACGCAAGGGCTTGGTCTCGGGCTCCTGCGTGGCCGCCCAGGGGTTGTACTCACCCCGCTCTTCTGCCTCCCGGTCGGCCTTCTCGTTGGCCGCCTGCTGGGCGAGGCGCTCGGCGAGCGGCATCTTCACCTTGCTGCGGCGCTGCGGCAGGCCGTTCGCGGTCCACTCGGTGACCTCGGGGACGTCGTCGTCCTCCAGGGAGACCGTGGCGGGGATCTTCGGGCTGGTGGGGCGTCGCCTCTTGGGCGCGCGCTTGGGGCCCTCGGGGATGCCGACCGTCATGGGGATGCCGGTGGCGCCGATGCCGTGGGCGAGTCCGACACCGGGCTCGTGGGTGACCATCTCGCTCGGCACGATGAGGATGGCCCGGACGCCGCCGTACGCGGAGGCGCGCAGCGAGACCTGCATGTTGTACGCCGTGCACAGACGTCCGACGACGGCCAGGCCGAGGCGCGGGTGCTCTCCGATGTCCTGCAGGTCGACGCCCGCCTTGGCGGCCTCCAGCATGCCCTCGATCCGGGCGCGTGCCTCCTCGTTGAGGTTGACGCCGCCGTCCTCGATCTCGATGCAGACACCGGTCTGCACCTCGGTGGCGGTGACGTGCACCTTGGTCTGCGGCGGCGAGTAGCGCGTGGCGTTGTCGAGGAGCTCGGCGGCGGCGTGGATGACCGGCTCGACGTAGATGCCCTTGACGCTGATCTTGGCGATGGAGGACAGCTGGATGCGCCGGTACTCGAGGATGCGGGACATGGCGCCGCGCAGGGTGCTGTACAGGGACACCGGCGCGGGCCACTGCCGACCGGGGCGTCCGCCGCCGAGGACGGAGACGGAGTCGGCCAGGCGGCCGATCAGGGCGTTGCCGTGGTCGATGCGCAGCAGGTCGTCGAAGACCTCGGGGTTGCGGCCGTGGTCCTCCTCCATCTCCCGGAGTTCCTCGGCCTGCTGGTGGATGATCGCCTGCACGCGGCGGGCGACACTGACGAAGGAGCGCGCGGCGGCGTCGCGCATCGTCACTTCGTAGTCGACGATCTTGAGCACCCTCAGCAGCGTCTCCGCCTGCGGGGCGGGAAGGTCACGGAACGCCGGGTTGGCGAGGCCGAGCTTGCGGATCACCTCCCGGGGGGATTCTCCGGTCCGCAGCAGGTCGAGCGCGGCGGGGATGATCTCCCGCGAGAAGCGGACCAGCTCGTTCTCGTGGGCGGCGATCCGCTGTTCCAGATGTGCGCTGTGCCGGGCGTGCTCGGCACGCTGGTTGCGCAGCGCACGGCCGCGGCGCACCGCCTCGGCCGCCGTCGCGAGCACCAGCGCGGTGGCGATGCCGCCGCACCAGCCGACGGCGCCCCGGGCCGGCTCCGTCACCAGCGCGACGGCGGCTCCGGTTGCCGCGGCCATGACTATGGCCGGGATCAACAGCACGCGCGCGTAGGGGAGTTCACGACGACCGGGCGGGGATTGAACACTCACCATGTGGGCCTTCTGACAGGAGTCGACTGAGGTTCGGGGGGACTTGCAGGGGGGTATGTCATGAAGCTGTCGGGATCTTCCACACATTGGGGAACAAGCGCACGAATTCATCTCAAGCCGGTGCGCTGCGGGCGAGCTTAGTCCGACCGGATCATCGCTGTGTCATATTCAGCGACTGCCGGAAACCGGACGCGAAGGGATAGTACGCTCGACTGTTTACACGCTGCGACATCGTTCGAATACTTTGCGTTACAGCGAACGGATACACGAAAGCCCGCCACCGTGACGGGTGAACGGGCTTCAGTACGACGCTGTTCTCAGGGGCACGGGGAACTGCGCGAGCAACCACACACAACGGTCACCCGCGCGACAAGCTCACCCCACCGACGAATAGGCGACAACCCCCCGCAGCAACAGATCCACGGCCTTACGCGCGTTCTTCACCACGGAAGACCCCTGCGGAGCGGCCGCCGCGATCTGCCCCAGCACGTCGATGACCTGCTTGCACCACCGCACGAAGTCCCCCGCCGGCATCTCCGCCTCGCGCAGCACCTCGTCGAGCCCCTTCCCGGAGGCCCACTCGTACGCGGCCCAGGCGAAGCCGAGATCGGGCTCGCGCTGCCCGACCCCCTCGGTCTGGGTGATCCGGAACTCCTCCTCCAGCGCGTCCAGCCGCCCCCAGATCCGCACCATCTCGCCCAGCGCGGCCTTGGCCTTCCCGGACGGCACCTTCGGCGCCATCGCGTCGTCCGCGACACGCGACTCGAACACCAACGCCGAGACGCAGGCGGCCAGTTCGGCCGGGCCGAGGCCCTCCCAGACACCCTCGCGCAGACACTCGCTGGCGAGCAGGTCCAGCTCGCCGTACAGCCGTGCGAGCCGCCTGCCGTGCTCGGTGACCTCGTCGGCACGCAGATAGTCCAGCTCGGTCAGCAGTGCCACGATGCGGTCGAACGTCCGGGCGATCGTGTTCGTCCGGCCTTCGATCCGCCGCTCCAGCTGCGAGGTGTCGCGCAGCAGCCGGTGGTACCGCTCGGCCCAACGGGCGTGATCCTCACGGTCGTTGCAGCCGTGGCAGGGGTGCGCGCGCAGCGCGGTCCGCAGCCGGGCGATCTCGCGGTCGTCGGCCGCCTGGGAGCGCCGTTTGCGGTGCCGGTCCGCCGGGATGTGCCCGGCCTTGGTGCGCAGCGCGGACGCGAGGTCCCGACGGGACTGCGGGGACCGGGGGTTGAAGGACTTCGGGATCCGCATCCGCTCCAGCGGCTCGACCGGCACCGGGAAGTCCATCGACGCCAGCCGCTTCACCTGCCGCTCGGCGGTCAGCACCAGCGGGCGCGGCCCGTCGTGGTGCTCGAAGCCGCGGTGACCGTTGGAACGGCCCGCCGGCAGGCCCGGGTCCAGCACCAGAGCCAGGCCCGCGTACTTGCCGGTGGGGACGTGGATGACGTCACCGGGCTTCAGTTTCTCCAGCGCGACCGCGGCCTCCGCACGCCGCTGCGCCACGCCCTGCCGGGCGATCTCGTTCTCCCGGTCCTTCAGTTCGCGGCGCAGCCGCGCGTACTCCTCGAAGTCGCCGAGGTGGCAGGTCATGGAGGCCTTGTAGCCCTCCAGACCCTCCTCGTTGCGCTGCACCTGCCGGGAGATGCCGACCACCGACTTGTCCGCCTGGAACTGCGCGAACGACGTCTCCAGCAGCTCGCGCGAGCGGTGCCGCCCGAACTGCTCGACCAGGTTGACCGCCATGTTGTACGACGGCTTGAAGCTGGAGCGCAGCGGGTACGTGCGCGTGCCGGCCAGGCCCGCGAGGTGCTCGGGGCTCATGCCGCGCTGCCAGAGCACCACCGCGTGGCCCTCGACGTCGATGCCACGCCGCCCGGCCCGGCCCGTCAGCTGGGTGAACTCGCCCGCGGTGATGTCCGCGTGCTGTTCGCCGTTCCACTTGACGAGCTTCTCCAGCACCACCGAGCGGGCCGGCATGTTGATGCCGAGGGCGAGGGTCTCGGTCGCGAACACGGCCTTGACCAGGCCGCGCACGAACAGCTCCTCGACGACCTCCTTGAAGGTCGGCAGCATGCCCGCGTGGTGGGCCGCGATGCCGCGCTCCAAGCCCTCCAGCCACTCGTAGTAGCCGAGGACGTGCAGGTCCTCCGTCGGGATGGACGCCGTGCGCTCCTCGACCAGGGCGCGGACCCGCTCGCGCGCCTCGTCGTCGTTGAGCCTGAGCCCCGCGTACAGGCACTGCTGGACGGCGGCTTCACAGGCGGCGCGGCTGAAGATGAAGGTGATGGCGGGCAACAGCCCCTCGGCGTCGAGCCGCTCGATGACCTCGGGCCTGCTCGGCGTCCAGATCCGGGACCGCTGGCGGCGCTCGCGCTCACGGTCGGCCTCGCGCATGGACCGGCCGCGCCGGCGGTCCTGGTACGACGGCCGGCTCGCCTCCATGCGCGCCATGCGCGTGAGATCGGGGTTGACGGCCTTCCTGTGGCCCTCGCCCTCCTCGAACAGGTCGTACATCCGCCGCCCGGCCAGCACGTGCTGGAACAGCGGGACGGGACGGTGCTCGGAGACGATCACCTCGGTGTCGCCGCGGACCGTGTCCAGCCAGTCGCCGAACTCCTCGGCGTTGGACACGGTCGCCGAGAGCGAGACGAGCGTGACCGACGGGGGGAGGTGAATGATCACTTCCTCCCATACGGCTCCGCGGAACCGGTCGGAGAGGTAGTGCACCTCGTCCATCACCACGTAGCCGAGGCCGAGGAGGGTCTGGGACCCGGCGTACAGCATGTTCCTCAGCACCTCGGTGGTCATCACCACCACCGGCGCTTCGGAGTTGACGCTGTTGTCGCCGGTCAGCAGGCCCACCTTGTCCGTGCCGTAGCGGCGGCACAGGTCGGCGTACTTCTGGTTCGACAGGGCCTTGATGGGTGTCGTGTAGAAGCACTTCTTGCCCTGCTGGAGGGCGAGGTGGACGGCGAACTCGCCGACGATCGTCTTGCCGGAGCCGGTGGGCGCGGCGACGAGCACGCCCTTGCCCGCCTCGAGCGCCTGGCAGGACTCGATCTGGAAGGGGTCGAGGCCGAAGTCGTACATCTCGCGGAAGGAGGCGAGCGCGGTGGCCTGCTCGGCAGCGCGCTTGCGGGCTGCCGCGTACCGCTCGGCCGGGGAGAGGTCCTCTGTCATCGTGCTTTCGAGCGTACCGGGCCGCACTGACAACAGGACGATCATTATCCGGATCCGTTTCTGTGAAACCTCGGATCCGCGCAGCTCAGGGGCCGACGACCCGCACTCCCCCGCGCACACAGCGCGCGCTCAGCGGCAGCGGGCCGAGCGGCTCCCCGTCGGCGTAGCCGGTGACTTTCTCGGCGGCGATCTCGACCCGCGCCGCCCGCAGCACGGTCACCTTCGGATGCTCGACGTGCGTCCCCCGGTACACCCGCGGGAACACCCGCAGCAGCGTCCTGCGGCTGCAGTCGCCGACCACCGTCACGTCGAACAGTCCGTCGGTCATATCGGCACCGGGGCAGATCCGCATGCCCCCGCCGTACGAGGAGCCGTTGCCGACGGCCACGAGGGTCGCCTCGACCTCACGGACCTCGCCGTCGTCGAGCCGGATCCGGTACGGGACGGGCCGGAACCCGGCCAGTTCGGCGATCATCGCCAGGTCGTACTTGAGGCGGCCGGTGGGCCATCGCATGCTGTTGCCGCGGTCGTTGACGCGGGAGTCGAAGCCGGAGGCCAGGACGGTGCCGAACCAGCGGTCGCCCACCTGCCCGAGGTCGATGTCGCGGATCCGGCCGCACTTGAGGGCGTCGGCGATCATGCGGCCCGCGGCGGCGGGCTCCCGGACGGGCAGGCCGAGGGCCCGGGCGAAGTCGTTGCCGGTGCCGACCGCGACCAGGCCGAGCGGGGTGCGGGTGCCGGCGAGTGCCTGGAGCGCGAGGCCCGCCATCCCGTCGCCGCCGACGGCGATCAACGCGCCCGTGCCGGACTCGACGGCCGCACGCGCGCGGACGAGGGCGTCCGCGGCGTCCTCCCCGAGGACGGTCCGGACCGAGAAGCCGGCCGCAAGCAACGCGGAAGCGGCCGGCTGCGCCGCGCGGGCGCCCCGGCCGCGGCCCGCGGTGGGGTTGACGAAGAGGGTGATCTCGCTGGTCACGGGACCGACCCTACGAGCTGTCCGCCGATCTTCAGGTCACGTCGTCATAACCGTTGACCCGGTCCGAGCGGTCCGAGCTCGCCTGCTCGGGCAGCGCGGCCCGGCTGGTGGTCACCGGCTCGATCTCGCCGATGTCGTCGGGGGTGAGATCCAGCTCGGAGGCCTCGTCGTCGGCGGGGCCGAGGGCCTCGCGGCGGGCCTTGCGGCGGTCGTTGAGCAGGGAGAAGGCGACGGCCGCGAAGTACAGGATCCAGATCGGCGCCGCCAGCGCCAGCATGGTCAGCGGGTCGGTGCTGGGGGTGGCGATGGCCGCGAAGACCGTGATGCCCATGATCATGCCGCGCCACCAGCCGAGCATGCGCTTGCCGGTCAGCACCCCGGTGAGGTTGAGCATGACCAGCAGCAGCGGCAGCTCGAAGGAGAGGCCGAAGACGAGCACCATCCGCATGACCAGGTCGAGCAGGTCGTCCAGCGGCAGGAGGTTGGACGTGCCGCCCGGGGTGAACTCGAGGAGCACCTTCGCCGTGGTGGGCAGGACCGTGTACGCGAAGTAGGCGCCGACGATGAACAGCGGGGCACCGGTGGCGACGAAACCGTAGGCGTACTTCTTCTCGTGCCGGTGCAGACCCGGCGCGACGAAGGCCCACAGCTGGTAGAGCCAGACCGGGGAGGCCAGGACGACGCCGGCCATCAGGGAGACCTTCAGCGCCAGCGTGAAGGGGGTGAGCAGGCCGTTGATGGTGATCTGCGCACAGGGCTTCGCGCCGGGCTGCGACCTGGCCAGCTCCGCGAAGGTCTTGTCACAGCCGACCGAGTCGAGGATCGGCTTGGTGATCAAGTTGATGATGTCGTTGTAGAAGAAGGCGGCGACGACCGTGACGACGACGATCGCCAGCATCGCCTTGGCGAGCCGGTTGCGGAGCTCGCGAAGGTGCTCCGCGAGGGGCATGCGCCCCTCGGGATCCCTCTCCTGCTTGCGGGCAGACTTCAGCAACCCACGTTCCCATCTCGTGCGGCGGGCCGGAGGTCACCGGCCCTGCGTCAGCGCTTGGTCGTGTCCGTGGGCTCGTTGACCGGGCGCGAGCTGGTCACATCACCGGGCGCTGCCTGGATGGTGCGCTGCGAGGGCTCGTCGTTGTTGGGCGGGCCGGCCGGGGTAGTGGACGACTTGTTCTCGTCCTTCATCGCCTTGGCCTCGCTCTTGAGGATGCGGGCCGACTTGCCGAGCGACCGAGCCATGTCCGGAAGCTTCTTCGCGCCGAACAGCAGGATGATGACGACGAGGATGAGAATGATCTCGGGGGCTCCGAGCCTTCCGAACATAAGCTTTTACCTTCTCACCGAGGCGGCTGTGGTGGGGGTGCTGTCCGACCGGTCGGACACTTGTCCGAACGGTCGTGTTGGCAGCGATCGTAACGCTCGGGGGTAAACGTGAGGCAATCCCTCTGCATCCCTTGTGCGCACTCCCGTCCGCGACCAGTGCCTCGTTAACCGGGCCGCGACCAGCAGAGTACCTGCACGAACCGCCGACGTGACAGGGCGAAGTGTCCCGAAACGCAACTCACAGACGTCCGCCGGACACCTCACAGAGCGTCGACGGAACGAGCCGCGCTCTGCGCCGACCGCTCCAGGTCCTCGGCGGCCCGGTTGATGCGGCGCGCCGAGTCCGTGACCTGCCTGCCCAGGCGCTGTGCCTCCACGAAGACCCGCACGCCGAGCACCCCGAGCACGACGAGACCCACGAAACCCACCGCAACCGCGAACATCGGCCAGAACATGACGCCGAGCCTAGACCTTTCCGAGCGGCCGGATTCCTCGGCCCACCGGATGACCCGCTAGACGGTGGAGTGCAGCCGCAGGGTCCGCACACCGCCGCCGGTGAGCAGCTCCACGATCCGCTCCCCCGCCGGCTTGCGGACGGACGCGCCGCACTGCGGGCAGGTGAAGGAGTAGAAGGTGGTGCGACTCGTGGCGCCGATGGCCAGCCGCAGCGCGCCCGCGGCGAGCTCGCAGTGCTCACGGCAGTCGGGGCAGCCGGCCCGGAACACGACCGGGGCCACGCTTCTCATCCCCGCGAACGCGGACTCCACCGTCATGCCCCCGGCACCACCGGACGTCACCGACTCGCTCAAGCCCTCGCTCCTCTTCCTGGGTCGTACGCCTCCGGGGTGCACGACCGGTGTCGCGGTCCGGCCGTGAACCCCGGAGGGCGTCCGCGGCTCACTCCGGTCCGTCGCCCGGCCCGCCCGGAACCGTCCGCATCGCGTGCGGTCCGCGCACGTCCTCCGCGACGCCGGCCGTCCGCGCCGCCTCGATCCCGTCGTACGCCGCCAGCGCCTCCCGTGCCGCCTGCCGGGCGCTGTCGGCGAGCTCCGGCGGCGAGACGATCCGGCCGTCCCTTCCGAGCCGCAGGGCCAGGCGCCGGAGCGACGCCGGGTCCGGAGTCCGCAGAGTGATACGCAGCCCACCGTCCGGGAGCTCATCCGCACTGTCGTGCGGGTAGTACTCCGCGACCCAGCGGCCGCCCGGCCCGACCTCGATCACGACCTCCGGGTCCTCGGCCGCCGGCTGCACCAGCGCCTCCGAGAGATCGCGCAGCTCGATCTCGGGCGGCGCCGAGGGCTCGTCGAGGATCTTGATCTCGGCGACCCGGTCGAGCCGGAAGGTGCGGCGCGCCTCGGAGCGGCGGCACCAGGCCTCGACATAGGTGTGCCCGACGCTGACCAGGCGGATGGGATCGATCTCCCGCTCGGTGACCTCGTCACGCGCGGGCGAGTAGTAGCGGATCCACAGCCGGCGGCGCTCGGCGATCGCGCGGTCGACGTCCGCGAAGACGCCGCCCTCGGACTCGAAGGTCACCGACAGCCGCGAGCTGGCACCCGCCGCCTCGCCGGCCGCGGTCTCCACCTTGGCCGTCGCCCGCAGCAGCGCCTGCCGGTCGCTCTCTCGCAGTCCGGGCAGTGTGGAGACCGCCCGGGCGGCGACGAGCAGGGCGGTGGCCTCGTCGGCGGCGAGTCTGAGCGGCTCGGCGGCCTCCGCCGCGAGCGCCGCCGGGTTGTGCCACCAGATGCGCTCGCCGTCGGTGTCGATGTCGAGCAGGTCACCGCCGCGGAAGCTGGTGCCGCACATGGGCAGCACGTCGAGGTCGGAGACCAGCTCGTCCTCGCTGATGCCGAAGGCGCGCGCGACGTCCTCGACCCGTGCTCCGGGACGCTCCTTCAGATACGTCACCAGCGAGAGCATCCGCCGGGTCTGGTCGATGGCGTTCACGGGCCTGACCGGTTTGCCTGCCACTGTCTTTCCGCTCCCCCTCAGCCCTTGGCCACGGCCCGCAGCCGGTCCACCACGTCGGCCCGCAGCTCGGCGGGCTCCAGGACGACCACGTCGGGCCCGAACTCCACCAGCCAGGCGTCCAGCCCGTGACCGTACGGAATCTCCAACTCGTCCCAGCCGTCGCCGAGTTCCCGGACGGAGGTGGCCTTCGCCCGAAGGGGGTACCCCGCCCCCGCGCGCAGCCGGATCCGCGCCGAACGGTCGGCGACCTCCCCGGCCCAGCTCGCGACGGTCTCCCGGACGGTGACGACGTCCGGCACCTCGGCGGTGTAGCGGCCGCCGCGCGAGCGGACCTTGCCGGTGATCCGGGACAGCCGGAAGACCCGCTCGGCACCCCGGTCGCGGTCCCAGCCCGCCAGGTACCAGTGGCCCCGCCAGCACTCCAGCGCCCACGGCTCCACGTGCCGCTGCTCGGGGTGGGCGGCGGTGGCCTTGCGGTAGTCGAAGGCGACGGGCCGGCGGTCCCGGCACGCGAGCATCAGCGGCTCGAACGCGGCCTCGTGCACGGGGATGCGCGGCTCCAGCGCGCCGTGCGACCCGTACGGGTCGACGTCCTCGGGGAGTCCGGCCGCGCGCAGCTTCTGCAGGGCGCCGCTGGCCGCTCCGGCGAGCCGGGCCTGCTGCCACACCTTGGCGGCCAGCCCCAGGGCGGCGGCCTCCTCGGCGTCCAGGGTGATGGGCGGGAGGCGGTTGCTGTCACGGCGGGCCATGTAGCCGATCTCGCCGTCGAGGCTCTCGACGGTCTCGATGACCAGCCCCAGTTCGCGCAGGTCGTCCTTGTCGCGCTCGAACATGCGGTTGAAGGAATCATCGGAGCCGGACGTGCCGCTGCCCGGCCCGAAGGCCTCGACATAGGCCTCGATGGAGTCGCGCAGCTCACGCTTGCTGAGCGGGCGCCGCGTCCCGAGCAGACACAGCGCCAGATTCATCAGCCGCTCCGCCTTGGCAATGGCCATCGACGCGCTTCGCCTCCCTATGGTGCTTACGAGCGATGACCGTACCGCCACACGGTGGCACGGCAAAAGCCGAGGGCCCATGCCCGAACAGGCATGGGCCCCACATGATCGAGTCTGTCCGGAGCTTGCTCAGACTCCGAGCAGGTCGACCACGAAGATCAGCGTCTCGCCGGGCTTGATCAGAGGGGAGGGGCTCTGGTTGCCGTAGGCGAGGTGGGCGGGGATGGTCAGCTGGCGACGGCCGCCGACCTTCATGCCCTGGACGCCCTGGTCCCAGCCCTTGATGACCCGGCCGCCGCCCAGCGGGAAGCGGAACGGGGTGCCGCGGTTCCAGCTGGCGTCGAACTCCTCGCCGGTGCTGAAGGAGACACCCACGTAGTGCACGGTGACGGTCTGGCCGGCCTGCGCGACCGGGCCGTCGCCCTCCCAGATGTCCTTGATCTCGAGGTCCGCCGGGGGCTCGCCGCCCGGGAAGTCGATCTCGGGCTTGTCGATGCTCACTTCATCTCTCCTTGTTACGTGACCTGCGTCGGGGACAGTCTCACAGACCGGCCGGGTCAGACCGTGCCGAGGATGTCCACCGTGAAGACCAGCGTGTTCTTGGACAGCTCGCTCTGCGGGCTCGCGCCGTAGCCGAGCGAGGGCGGGATCACCAGCAGCACCCGGTCGCCCACGTGCTTGCCGACGAGGCCCTTGTCCCAGCCTGCCACCACGGAGCCGTTGCCGATCTGGAAGGCGGTGGCACCACCGTGGTCCCAGGAGGAGTCGAACTTCTTGCCGTCCTCCCACTTGACCCCGGTGTACTGGGCGATGAGGCCCTGACCGGCCTCGACCTTCTTGCCGTCGCCCTTGATCAGCACCTGTTCCTTGAGGTCCTTCGGGGCCTTCTCGCCCTTGGGGACGGTGATGACCGCGGCCTTCTGCGAGGGCGACTTCACCTCGGGCATGCCCGGCTCGGACGGCGCCTGCTCGCCCTTGGCCTCGGCCTTGGTGTCGACGCTCGCGGCACCGACCGGGTCGACCACCCAGATCAGCACGTCCTTCGCGGAGATCCCGGAGGACGTGTTCAGGCTCTGGCCGATCAGATCGCCCGCGGTGCCCTGAACCAGGACACGACTGCCGGGCTTCTTGCCCTTCACCGCGTCGAGAACCTTCTCGGGAAGCTGCTGGCTCGGCTTGCCGATCTGCTCGATGGACTGCCGCCGGGGCGCCTTGTCACCCGCCGATCCCGCGGTCCAGGTGCCGCCGAGCTCCTGGCCACCGCCCCACTTCTCGACGGTCCAGTCCAGGCGGACGAAGTCCGAGCCCTTGATCGGGGTTCCGGTGCCCGCCGAGAGCGTCTTGACCACGGTCTTGTCGGACGGCTTGCCGTCCTTGGGCACGGAGATCTCGGGCTTGGCCCCGACTTTCCCCTTGACCTCGGCGACGCCTCCGGCCGTATCGCCGTTGTTCCCGTCGTCCGACCCGCACGCGGCGGTGAACAACAGGGCGGGAACGGCCAGCAGCGCGGCCACGAGTCGTTTCGTGTTGTAGTTCATCAGTCCAACTGGGATCGGAGGTGGGGGGCAATGCCCGCCACTCTACGGCGTGGCCGCTCGGCACTCCTCACACCGCGCGACACGACACCGCCCCGGCCGCTCCCGCACGGGCGGAACCGACGGAAAAAGGCCGGTGCCCGAAGGCACGAAAACCTTCGGGCACCGGCTTCTCGGACGGCCTGATCCGGCTCACATTCCGGCGATCAGCTTTTCCACCCGGTCGTCCACGGAACGGAACGGGTCCTTGCACAGCACGGTCCGCTGCGCCTGGTCGTTGAGCTTGAGGTGGACCCAGTCGACCGTGAAGTCACGGCGCTGTTCCTGGGCCCGCCGGATGAAGTCGCCGCGCAGCCGGGCGCGCGTGGTCTGCGGCGGGACGGACTTGCCCTCGAAGATCTTCAGGTCGTTGCAGATACGGGCCGCCTGGCCCTTCTTCTCGAGCAGGTAGTACAGGCCACGACGGCGGTGGATGTCGTGGTAGGCGAGGTCTATCTGCGCGACCCTCGGGTGCGACATGGTCATGTTGTGCTTGGCGCGGTAGCGCTCGATGAGCTTGTACTTCATGACCCAGTCGATCTCGGTGCCGATGCGGTCGAGGTCCTCGGACTCGATCGCGTCCAGGGTGCGGCCCCACAGCTCCAGGACCTGCTCGACGGTGCCGGTGCGGATGCCCCGGCGCTCGCAGAAGTCCAGAGCCTTCTCGTAGTACTCGCGCTGCACCTCCAGGGCGGAGGCCTCGCGTCCGCTGGCCAGGCGCACCTTGCGGCGGCCGGTGATGTCGTGGCTGACCTCGCGGATCGCCCGGATCGGGTTCTCCAGGGTGAGGTCCCGCATCACCGTGCCCGCCTCGATCATGCGCAGCACCAGGTCGGTGGCACCGACCTTGAGCAGCATGGTCGTCTCGGACATGTTGGAGTCGCCCACGATGACGTGCAGGCGACGATAGCGCTCGGCGTCCGCGTGCGGCTCGTCACGCGTGTTGATGATGGGCCGGGAACGGGTCGTCGCCGAGGAGACGCCCTCCCAGATGTGCTCGGCGCGCTGGCTGACGCAGTACACGGCGCCGCGCGGTGTCTGCAGCACCTTGCCCGCACCACACAGCAGCTGGCGGGTGACCAGGAACGGAATGAGAATGTCCGCGAGTCGGGAGAACTCCCCGTGCCGGGCTACCAGATAGTTCTCGTGGCAGCCGTAGGAGTTGCCCGCCGAGTCGGTGTTGTTCTTGAAGAGGTAGACGTCGCCCGCGATTCCCTCCTCGTGCAGGCGTCGTTCGGCGTCCACCAGGAGTCCTTCGAGAATGCGCTCGCCCGCTTTGTCGTGGGTGACCAGTTCGGTCACGTTGTCGCATTCCGGTGTCGCGTATTCCGGATGCGATCCCACGTCGAGATAGAGGCGGGCGCCGTTTCGCAGAAAGACGTTGCTGCTTCGGCCCCATGACACGACACGGCGGAAGAGGTACCGCGCCACCTCGTCAGGAGACAGGCGGCGCTGTCCCCTGAACGTGCACGTGACGCCGTACTCGTTCTCCAGCCCGAAAATGCGGCGGTCCATGAGGGAACATTACGCCCGATCCCCTGAACTGAAACGGGGTTCGACGGCACGGTTCGGATCATTTTCCGAACCGGTCGCAACAACCCCACCCTGGCCGGGAGCTGCGACTACCCGTCCTGTGGCGGTCAAAACCAGCAGGGACACGCCACCTGCGACGGCCGGCACGGCGAAGCCCCACAAGGCCCCGCCCACCTCGACGACGGGCCCCGCGACGCCCGTTCCCACCGAGTGGCCCACGGTGAACGTCGTCACCAGCCAGGAGAACGCCTCGGTGACCGTGCCGCGCGGGGCGTGCCGGTCGACGAGGACGAACGCACAGGCGATGGCGGGTGCCAGGAAGACCCCGGCGAGCGCGGTCAGCACGACCATGGGAACCGCGTCCGGCATCAGCATCAGCGGCAGGTAACACACCACCAGAAGCGCCACCAGCACCCGCAGTCGCCGCGCGGGCTCACCGGCCCACTGCCGGGCACCGTACGCGGTGCCGCCGACCAGCGCGCCGAAGCCCAGGGCCGCCATCAGCCAGCCGTACACCGCGTCCCCGCCGTGCTCGTCCGCGTAGGGCACGGAGGCGACGGTGATGGACCCGAGCGCCATCCCGACGAACAGGAAGGCCGCCAGCAGCGCGAGCAGCCCGGGCGAGCGCAGTGCGCCGAGCCAGTGCGCCTCGCGCGGCGCCGACCGCCAGGTGCGCGAGGGCTCCGAGACCACCACGGACAGCGCCCCGAGCACACCGACCGCGTTGAGCACGAGCAGCGCCGCCTGGGCCGACCACAGGGACACGCACAGCGTCACGAGCAGCGGCCCGACGGTGAACATCACCTCCTGGGCCACGGCGTCCATCGCGTACGCCGTGTGCACCTGGTCCTCCCTGCGCAGCACGGACGGCCACAGCGCCCGCAGCCCGCCCTCCAGGGGCGGCGTGAAGAGCCCGGCACCGACCACGGCGGCGTAGGCGAGCGGCAGCGATCCGATGCCGGAGAAGGCGAAGACGGCCATCGCGAGGGCGGACAGGACGACCGCGGGCAGCTGCACACGGGGCTGCCCGCGCACATCCACGATCCTGCCCAGCACGGGCTGCCCGACGGCGTTGGCGACGCCGTAGACGGCCGCCAGCGCACCCGCCAGGCTGTACGTGCCGCCCTCCGCCCGGACGAACAGCACGATCGCGATGGCGGCCGTGGCGTTGGGCAGCCGGCCGACCAGTGTGCCGACGAGCAGCCGGGCGGCGTGTCGCGTCCGAAGGATCTCCAGGTATCCCGTGGCCATGTCCCGCCCCTGAGTTTTACGTATAACGTCGGATCTCATACGTACCATGTCCGCTGTTCACGAGTCCAGACGAAAGAGCAGGCCGACGGTGGCACGAGGCAGCACCCGACCCACGAGCCGGGACGTCGCCCAGGCCGCCGGCGTCTCCCAGGCGGCCGTGTCCCTGGTCCTCGGCGACAAGTGGCGCGGCCGGGTCTCGGAGGCCACGGCGGAACGCGTCCGGGAGGCCGCCCGCGACCTGGGCTACCGCCCGAACCTGGCCGCCCGCAACCTGCGCCTGGGACGCACCCGCACGGTCCTCCTGGTCGTCCCGGCCCTCACCACGGAGTTCTTCGCCGGCGTCTACACGGGCGCCGCCCGCGTCGCCGCCGAGCACGGCTTCGGCGTGGTCCTCTACCCCTCCCCCGAGGGCATCGGCCCGGCCCGCGACCCCTTCGCCTCCGCGCAGGCCGCGCTCGACGGCGTGATCGCCTCGTCCATGGCCGCCGACGCACTGACCGCGATCCGCGGCGAGGCGCTCCCCCTGGTGATGCTCGACAGCGACCCGGCCGGGAGCCTGGGAGCGGCGACGGTGAACCTGGACATCGCAGACGGCATCCGGCAGGCCGCGGAACACCTGCTGTCCCTCGGCCACCGCCACTTCCTCCACCTGGCGGCGGACGTCCCCTCCTGGACCTTCGAGGTACGCGCCCGGGAACTGGCGGCGCGGCTGGAGGAGGTACCGGGCACAACGGTGCGCACAGCCCGCTCCCCGATCTCCATCGAGGGAGCGGTGACGGCCGCCCAAGCCGCCCTCGCCACCCCCGGCGACCGCCCCACCGCCGTGATCTGCGACGACGACCAGCTCGCAGTCGGCACCTACAAGGCGGCCCGCCGCCTGGGACTGCGCATCCCGGACGACCTGTCGGTCACGGGCGTCGACGACCTGGCCCTGGCCACGGCCATCGACCCGGAACTGACGACGGTCCACCTGAACGCGGAGCTGTTCGGCGAGCGGGGCATGCGGGCGCTGCTGGCCGTACTGGAGGGCCGCGCACCCGAAAGCGGGGACATCCCGGTGCGGCTGGTGCTGCGAGGTTCCACAGCCAAGGCCAGTTGACCCGCGCGACGACCGCACGCCCCGACCGCCAAGCGACGCGGGGCGTGCGACAACCTCGTCGGTGCTACTCGGCGTCGTCCTCCGCCGCCGCCTCCTGCGCGGCGTCCGCGTCCGCGCCCAGCAGCCGGGACAGCTGACGTCCGCTGATCCGCTTGAACTTGCGCTTCTGCGGGCGTGTGCGGTCCAGCACGGCGACTTCCAGCCGCTCCGCGGGGATCTCCCGCTCGCTGCCGTTGGTGTCGCGGGACAGCGCCTGCACCGCCAGCTTCAGCGCCTCCGCGAGGGTCATGCCCTCCCGGTGGCGCTGGTCCAGGTAGCTGCTGATCTGCTCGGCGTTGCCGCCCACCGCGACCGAACCGTGCTCGTCCACGATGGAACCGTCGTGCGGCAGCCGGTAGATCTGGTCGCCCTCAGGCGTCTCCCCCACCTCGGCGACGACCAGCTCCACCTCATAGGGCTTCTCGGCGGCGCTGGAGAAGATCGTGCCCAGCGTCTGCGCGTACACGTTCGCCAGGCCCCGGGCCGTCACATCGTCCCGGTCGTAGGTGTAGCCCCGCAGGTCGGCGTAGCGCACGCCGCCGATCCGCAGGTTCTCGTACTCGTTGTACTTGCCGGCGGCCGCGAAGCCGATCCGGTCGTAGATCTCGCTGAACTTGTGCAGCGCACGGGACGGGTTCTCGCCGACGAACACGATGCCGTCGGCGAACTGCAGCACGACCAGGCTGCGACCACGGGCGATGCCCTTGCGGGCGTACTCCGCCCGGTCGGCCATGGCCTGCTGGGGTGAGACATAGAACGGCGTCGACACCGGTTATCCGTCCCTCTCTGGAAGATTCCGTCGGTTCACAGGACCACCTTCACGAAGACGATCGCCGCTACAGCAGCGCGGCCCGCGGCCCGTCGGGCTGCTCCAGCCGCCGCTCGAGAATCGAGCGCGCGATCTCGGACGCCTCGGTCTCGGTGAGCCGGCGGAAGCCGTCGTCGGTGATCACGGTGACGATGGGATAGATCCGGCGGGCGACATCGGGACCGCCGGTGGCCGAGTCGTCGTCTGCCGCGTCGTAGAGCGCCTGGACCACGAGCGTCGTGGCCTCGGCCTCACTGAGGTCGTCCCGGAAGAGCTTCTTCATCGCACCACGAGCGAAGATCGACCCGGAACCGGTGGCCGCGTAGTTGTGCTCCTCGGAGCGGCCGCCGGTGACGTCGTAGGAGAAGATACGGCCCTTGCCGCGGTCCACGTCGTACCCGGCGAACAGCGGCACCACGGCCAATCCCTGCATGGCCATGCCGAGGTTGGAGCGGATCATCGTCGACAGCCGGTTCGCCTTGCCCTCCAGGGACAGCTGCGCGCCCTCGACCTTCTCGAAGTGCTCCAGCTCCAACTGGAACAGCTTCACCATCTCAACGGCCAGGCCCGCCGTGCCGGCGATGCCCACGGCCGAGTACTCGTCGGCCGGGAAAACCTTCTCGATGTCCCGCTGCGCGATGACGTTGCCCATGGTGGCCCGCCGGTCACCGGCGAGGACCACACCGCCGGGGAACGTCACGGCGACGATCGTCGTCCCGTGCGGTGCCTCGATCACGCCCTGGGTGGGGGGCAGTTGCCGGTTTCCGGGGAGGATCTCCGGCTGGTGCTCGGACAGGAAGTCCATGAAGGAGGAAGACCCTGGCGTCAGGAAGGCAGCTGGTAGACGCCCGGTGCTACGAGTGTTGGCTTCCACGCGATTCCTTCCACATAAGCGGCAGCCCGCCTTATGGCATCGGGCCGATCCTTGAACTGCCCCAGCGCGGCGTTGCAGCTGAAGCACAGTACGCCTCGGACCCTACCCGTCTTGTGGCAGTGATCCACATGCTCGGGCACGGCCGACAGACAAATACAACACACGCCTCCCTGAGAGGCGATCAGACCGTCGCGTTCGGCTTCCGTGATGCCGTACTGGCGCTTCAGATGCCCCTGCCGACCCTGCACCGCCCGGCAGGTCTTGCAACGGGTTGACAAGCCATCGGAAGCGGTCGCGTTGCGGTGCCATTCGCTGTGAGGCTTGATCTCGCCACACGTCCGACAGGGCTTGTATCCAGCCGGGACGTCGACTCGCTCCCGGACCGGCTTCCCCACGGCCTCCCGGCGGCGCCGGTAGTGCGCGGCGCTGTACTTCGCCACGCACTCCCGGCAGTGCACCTGGAGGCCGTCACGCCGATTCTTGTCACGGGCAAATGCAGCAAGAGGCAGATCGCGCCGACACTTCCTGCACTGCTTCGCGTTCGGCTCGCTGGCCGCTTCCATCCCCCGCTACCTTCAGATCAAAGGCTAGAGCGCGCCATCCGCCTTTACTGCCCACCTTTTTGCACGAAGCTCCGAACGAAATCCTCGGCATTTTCCTCTAGTACGTCGTCGATCTCGTCCAGAACCGAGTCCACGTCGTCGCTCAGCTTCTCCTGACGCTCCTTGAGGTCCTCGGAAGCCTGCGTCTCCGCCGCCTGCTCCTCGACCTCCTCGGTGGACCGTGTGGCCTTCTGCTGTCCGCCGCCGGTGTCCTTGGTCGCCATATCCCTCACCCCGCTCGGTTCGCCCGACACAGTTGCTCGGTCAAGATCAGACCCTACTCGCCGGGTCTGACAATGGCCCCGCAGTTGCTCCAACGTACGGGGACCACCTCGATGATTCCCGGACCAGGGATTTTCCACCCTGTCCGGCCGGTTCCCGACGAGTACCCGCTCAGCGCGGTCACCCGCCCGACAGGACCCTGACCAGGTCTTCCGCGGTGCGGCAGCGGTCCAGGAGCTCCTTGACGTGATTACGCGTTCCGCGAAGCGGTTCCAGGGTTGGGACCCGCTGCAGCGAATCCCGGCCCGGCAGGTCGAAGATCACCGAGTCCCAGGAGGCCGCCGCGACGTCGTCCGCGTACTGCTCCAGGCAGCGTCCGCGGAAGTAGGCACGGGTGTCCTCCGGCGGCACCGTACGGGCCCGCTCCACGTCCGCGTCGGTGAGCAGCCGCTTCATGCGCCCGCGGGCCACCAGACGGTTGTACAGGCCCTTCTCGGGCCGTACGTCGGCGTACTGGAGGTCGACCAGGTGCAGTCGCGCCGCGTCCCAGTCGAGGCTGTCCCGGCGCCGGTAGCCCTCCATGAGCTCGCGCTTGGCGACCCAGTCCAGCTCCCCGGCCAGGCTCATCGGGTCGTGCTCCAGACGGGTGAGGGTGTCCTCCCAGCGGGACAGGACGTCCTTGGTCTGGTCGTCGGCGTCGGCCCCGAACCGCTCCTCCACGTACTTGCGCGCCAGCTCGTAGTACTCCATCTGCAGCTGGACCGCCGTGAGCGTGCGGCCGCTGCGGAGCGTGACCAGGCGCTTGAGCGACGGGTCGTGCGAGACCCGGTGGAGGGTGCGGACGGGCTGGTCGACGGCCAGGTCGACGGCGATGAAACCGTCCTCGATCATCGACAGCACCAGCGAGGTGGTGCCCAGCTTGAGGTAGGTCGAGATCTCCGACAGGTTCGCGTCGCCGATGATCACGTGCAGGCGCCGGTACTTCTCGGCGTCCGCGTGCGGCTCGTCGCGGGTGTTGATGATCGGGCGCTTGAGCGTCGTCTCGAGGCCGACTTCGACCTCGAAGTAGTCGGCTCGCTGGCTGAGCTGGAAGCCGTGCTCGTGCCCGTCCTGGCCGATGCCGACGCGGCCGGCTCCGGCGAAGACCTGACGGGAGACGAAGAACGGTGTCAGGTGGCGCACGATGTCCGAGAAGGGGGTCTCCCGCTTCATCAGGTAATTCTCGTGCGTGCCGTAGGACGCGCCCTTGTTGTCGGTGTTGTTCTTGTACAGGTGGATCGGCTGGGCACCGGGCAGCTGGGCGGCCCGTTCCGCGGCCTCGGCCATGATCCGTTCACCGGCCTTGTCCCAGAGGACGGCGTCCCGGGGGTTGGTCACCTCGGGGGAGCTGTACTCGGGGTGCGCGTGGTCGACGTAGAGCCGTGCACCGTTGGTGAGGATCACGTTGGCCAGGCCGATGTCCTCGTCGGTGAGCTGGCTGGAGTCGGCGGCCTCGCGGGCGAGGTCGAAGCCTCGTGCGTCCCGCAGCGGGTTCTCCTCCTCGAAGTCCCAGCGAGCCCGGCGGGCCCGGTGCATCGCCGCCGCGTAGGCGTTCACGATCTGGGACGAGGTGAGCATGGCATTGGCGTTGGGGTGGCCGGGGACGGAGATCCCGTACTCCGTCTCGATGCCCATTACTCGCCGTACGGTCATGCGGCCCTCCTTGCCCGGCGGCACCCTCGGTCGTGGGCGCCACTCAGATACCGCTGGCGCTCGGTTGCGTGTGCGGTGCCCGTCCCCGCACTGCGCGACTCGGCGGTACGCAAGAGCCTAGAACGCCTTTGCGCTGGTGGGGAGATCATTTGCGTCATTGCGTTGCTCCAGCCGTGGCCTGGAAAAACAGTCGGCTGCGGGTACCCGCCGAGGGCACCCGCAGCCGCCCTGCCTTTTACAGGTACTGACCGGTGTTCGCCACCGTGTCGATGGAGCGTCCGGTGTCCGCGCCCTGCTTTCCGGTGATGAGCGTACGGATGTACACGATCCGTTCGCCCTTCTTTCCGGAGATTCGCGCCCAGTCGTCCGGGTTGGTGGTGTTCGGCAGGTCCTCGTTCTCCTTGAACTCGTCCACGCAGGCCTGGAGGAGGTGGGAGACGCGGAGACCCTTCTGGTTCTTCTCGAGGAAGTCCTTGATCGCCATCTTCTTGGCACGGCCCACGATGTTCTCGATCATGGCGCCGGAGTTGAAGTCCTTGAAGTAGAGGACTTCCTTGTCACCGTTGGCGTAGGTGACCTCCAGGAAGCGGTTCTCCTCGGACTCGGCGTACATGTGTTCCACAGCCGTCTGGATCATGCTCTGGACCGTGGTGGCCTTGGAGCCGCTGTGCTCGGCGAGGTCGTCGCCGTGCAGCGGGAGGCGCTCCGTGAGGTACTTGCCGAAGATGTCCTTGGCCGCCTCGGCGTCCGGACGCTCGATCTTGATCTTCACGTCGAGCCGGCCGGGCCGCAGGATGGCGGGGTCGATCATGTCCTCACGGTTGGAGGCGCCGATCACGACCACGTTCTGCAGGCCCTCCACACCGTCGATCTCGGCGAGCAGCTGCGGGACGATGGTGTTCTCCACGTCCGAGCTGACACCGGAGCCACGGGTGCGGAAGAGGGACTCCATCTCGTCGAAGAAGACGATGACGGGGGTGCCCTCGCTGGCCTTCTCACGGGCCCGCTGGAAGACGAGGCGGATCTGCCGCTCCGTCTCACCGACGTACTTGTTCAGAAGCTCGGGGCCCTTGATGTTGAGGAAGAAGCTCTTGCCCTGGGCCTGGCCGGTCACCTCGGCGACCTTCTTGGCCAGCGAGTTGGCCACGGCCTTGGCGATGAGTGTCTTGCCGCATCCGGGGGGCCCGTACAGCAGGACACCCTTCGGCGGCCGCAGTTCGTGCTCCTTGAACAGGTCCGGGTAGAGGTACGGCAGCTCGACCGCGTCGCGGATGGCCTCGATCTGGCCGCCGAGACCGCCGATCTGTTCGTATCCGATGTCGGGGACCTCTTCGAGGACGAGTTCCTCGACCTCGCTCTTCGGAACGATCTCGTAGACGTAGCCCGAGCGGGGTTCGAGCAGCAGGGCGTCACCGGGCCGGATGTTCACGTCCAGCAGCGGCTCGGCGAGCCGTACCACCCGCTCCTCGTCGGTGTGCCCGAGCACGAGGGCCCGCTCGCCGTCCTCGAGGATCTCCTTGAGGGTGACGATGTCACCGACGCGCTCGTACTCCATGGCCTCGACCACGTTGAGCGCTTCGTTGAGCATTACTTCCTGGCCGCGCCGGAGCTCTTCGAGCTCGACGCTGGGGCTGACGTTCACCCTGAGCTTGCGGCCGCCGGTGAAGATGTCGGCGGTGCCGTCCTCGTTCGCCGTCAGGAAGACCCCGAAGCCGGCCGGCGGCTGTGCGAGCCGGTCGACCTCCTCCTTGAGGGCCACGATCTGGTCACGGGCCTCACGGAGCGTGTTGGCGAGTCGTTCGTTCTGCGCGGACACGCCGGCCAGATTGGTCTGCAGCTCGACGATCCGCTCTTCGAGAATCCTCGTGTGTCGCGGAGAGTCGGCGAGCTTGCGCCGCAGGACGGCGATTTCCTGCTCAAGGTAAGCGATCTGCCCGGCCGGGTCGTCGGACCCGCGTCCCGGGCGGATGCCGCGGTTCATGTCGTCGTCGTGGGCTGCCACGGTCCTCACCTCCTCCAAGGGGAGCTGGACGCTTCCAGACCCTACCTGGGCGGGTGTCGATTGAAACCCCTAGATCACAAAGACGGTCGGGGTGTGTCCGATCTTCACCCTTGCGCTCTCCCTCACGCCAGGGGAATACCCAGCGAACATGATTGGAACCCAGGCGAAGGTAGGGTCGAACTGTTCAACACCCGCCGGAGCTGGCCGGATTCCCGACCCGGCTCGGCGGAGAAACGGCAGGAGAGATGAGCGTGCAGCAGGTGGCCGGGGCGGAAGGCGAGGAGCTGGAGGTCTGGATCGACCAGGACCTGTGTACCGGCGACGGCATCTGCGCCCAGTACGCGCCCGAGGTGTTCGAGCTGGACATCGACGGTCTGGCCTATGTGAAGAGCGCCGACGACGAGTTGCTCCAGGACAAGGGAGCGACAACGCCCGTTCCGCTGCCGCTCCTCACGGACGTGATCGACTCCGCGAAGGAGTGTCCGGGCGACTGCATCCACGTGCGTCGGGTTTCGGACAGGACCGAGGTCTACGGCCCGGACGCGGAGTGACTGCTTCTCTACGTTCCGTCACTCCTGTCTGATATCTCACACGCGCCGTCGCACATGCCTCATGCGCTGCGGGCTCCGGCCGGCGTCGAGCGGACGAACGAGCCGCCCTGCCAACGCCATTTCGCGTCGCTCTTCACGTCGGGGCAGCAACGCGGCACGTCGGCCGACGAGTAGCCGAGGAGCGTGGCCGTCACGGCGCCGTCGCGTACGGCGAAGTCGGTGACGGTGGTGCCGTCCTCGGGGTCGAGCAGGGTGGCCACGACGCGCGGTTCGCCGCCGTCGGCGTCGCGCGTCACGACGTACACCCCGTCCGGCGGGGTGCCCATCGGGGAGTCGCAGTGGACCACGGCCACCGTCTCGGGCCGGCCGTCGCCGTCGAGGTCTCCGAAAGCCCGTTTCTTCACCACGGCCTTCACCGGGCCGCACTCGATGGGGAACGCCACCGCGGCCGGGTCGGGCGGAGTCAGGTGCGCCGGAGCGCTCTTGGTCTCGGGGGCGGCCGGCTGGGCCGCCGTCGCCGCGCCGGGCTGCAGGACCGAGGAGAAGGCCACGACGCCGGCGACGGCCGTCGCGGTGGCGAGCCAGTGGATGGGGCGGGTGTGGGTGTGGGCGAGCTCCGGGACGGCGGAAGACTGCACTAGGAGGGTCTCCTGAGGCTGTGCCGGTGGGGTGGCCAGCATGGTGCCACACGTCACAGCCCGAGGGAACGGCGGGGTGTGCATGTCCTGGGCCGGGGAAGTCTGAGGGGTTGCGGTTCCTGCCGCTGTGTCAGCGGGCCCGTGGGGCCGTGCCCCTGTCACGCCCTTCCCGCGGCGGGCTCTGGGCCGTCATGGCCTGTGCGGCAGGTCAACTGCGTCGGACGAGGGTTCACCCGGGCGGCAACGAAAGGGCGCCGTGGCGGAGTTCCGGTACGGATCCGGGAACTCCGGCACGGCGCCGATGCGTTGCAGGCGGTGGCGGGCCGTTTCAGCGGGCGGTGCCGCCGTCGGCGTTGGGGCCCGCGTAGTCCTCGCCGTAGGCGCCCTTGGCGGGGCGGCGGCGGCGCATGGGCGGCTCGACGCCGTCGGCGAGGCGGCGGGCGGTGAGCAGGAAGCCGGTGTGGCCGATCATCCGGTGGTCCGGGCGGACGGCCAGACCCTCGATGTGCCAGTTGCGGATCATCGTCTCCCAGGAGGTCGGCTCGTTGAAGCAGCCGATCTCGCGGATGGACTCGACGGTCCGGGCGAGCTGGGTGGTGGTCGCCACGTAGCAGCACAGGATGCCGCCGGGGACGAGCGCCTTCGAGACGGCCTCCAGGCACTCCCAGGGGGCGAGCATGTCGAGGATGACGCGGTCGACGTCGGCGTCGGACAGGTTGTCCTGGAGGTCGCCGACGGTGAGCTGCCAGGCGGGGTGCGGGCCGCCGAAGTAGCGCTCCACGTTCGCCTGGGCGATCTCGGCGAAGTCGGCACGGCGCTCGTAGCTGTGCAGCATGCCCTGGTCGCCGATGGCCCGCAGCAGGAAGCTGCTGAGCGAGCCGGAGCCGACACCCGCCTCCACGACGCGCGCGCCGGGGAAGATGTCGGCGAAGGCGAGGATCTGCCCCGCGTCCTTGGGGTAGACCACGGCGGCGCCGCGGGGCATGGACAGGACGTAGTCGGGGAGCAGGGGGCGCAGCGCGAGGTAGGCGACGTTCCCCGTGGTGCGGACAACGCTGCCCTCGGGAGCGCCGATCAGTTCGTCGTGCGGGAAGGAACCCTTGTGGGTGTGGAAGTTCTTCCCGGCCTCGAGCGTGAACGTGTAGTGGCGGCCCTTGGGGTCGGTCAGCTGAACCTGGTCCCCGACCTTGAAGGGCCCGCGCCTGCGGGCGGCACCGGTCGGTTCGGACATGTGACCAGCCTACCGGTCCCGGAGGGGGGCTCCGACCACTCAGCTGGGCCTGGCCATCGCCTTCACGAAGGCCCGTTCCACGTCGGCCGCCGACAGCACGCCGTAGATCTCGCCCGTCTCCTCCACGACCAGGTACTCGGTCGCGGGGGTCGCCCGGAGCGCGTCCAGGAGTTCCTCGCCCGACAGTTCCGCCGAGACGCGCATGCCGTCGGTGAGGTCCTGGGCGAGGCCGCTGACGGCGACCCAGGGGCGGCGGTGCTCGGGGACGCCGACGATGGCGGCCTCGCGGACGAGGGAGAGGGGCTTGCCGTCGGCGTCGACGACGACCAGGGCGCGGGCCCCGGCGGCGTTGGCGCGGCGCAGGGCCTCCGAGAGCGGGGTGTCGGTCTCGACGGGGACCGCCCGGCGGGTGAGGGCCCGGGCGCGCAGTTCGGGGAGGTGCTCGCGCAGGCGGGCCATGCGCAGGCTGTTGCCGGCGCCGGTCCAGATGATCGCGGCGAGGATGGCGGCGAGCAGGGCGTCGAGGACGGTGTCCATGCCGACGTTGTCGACGGCGTCGGTGCCGAGGGCGCCGGACTGGGTCAGCAGCGGCAGCCCGATGAGGACGGAGACGGCGAGGGCGCGGCCGACCCAGGCGGCGGCGATGGTGCCCGTCATCGGCTTGCCGGTGATCTTCCAGACCACGGCCCGGAGCATGCGGCCGCCGTCGAGGGGCAGGCCGGGCAGGAGGTTGAACGCGGCCACGATGAGGTTGGAGATCATCAGGCCGGCGAGCAGAACACCCGGGACGGTGCCGGGTTCCACGGCCAGCAGGGCGGCGTAGAAGGCGCCGGCGAGGACCAGGGAGAGCAGGGGTCCGACGAAGGCCAGCACGAATTCGCGGCCGGGGGTCTCGGCCTCCTTCTCGATCTCGGAGACGCCGCCGAAGAACTGGAGCTGGATGCGGCGGACCGGGAGTTTGAAGCGGAGGGCGGCGACCGTGTGGGCCAGTTCGTGGACGAGCACGGAGGCGTAGAAGGCGACCGCGAAGAAGAGGGAGACCAGGTAGCGGGCGGCGCCGAGCTCGGGCAGCACGCGCTCCAGCTGGCCTCCGAACACCCAGGTGATCAGCGCGGCGACGAGGAACCAGCTCGGCGCGACGTACACGGGCACCCCGAAGGGCCGCCCCATGAGCAGCCCGCCCCGGGGCTCCGGCCGCTGGGGGGCGGGGCCCTTGCCGTCGGCGGAGTGCGCGAGGGGGCGGTCGCCGTGCGGGGCAGGGTCGGGGTGGTGGTCCGGGTGGGCGGGGGCATGAGGGCGCGGCGGTTGGTCCGGGTCATCGGAACCCGGGGCCGGTGCGTCTGCCTTGCGCAGCCGGTCCGCCTCGGGCCGCCCGGCGGCGGGTGCCGAGTGCGGGCCACTGGCGTAGGCGCGGTCCGGGTGGGTGTCGCCCTGCGGCGCATCGCCGTCGGTGCGCTCTCCCGGGGCGGGTGAAGCCTGCGGGAGGCCGTCGTCGGCATCGCTCGGTGCCGTGTGCGGGACGCCGTCGTCGGCGTGGCTCGGTGCCGTGTGCGGGACGCCGTCGTCGGCGTCGCTCGGTGCCGTGTGCGGGACGTCGGCGTAGGCGCGGTCCGGGTGGGTGTCGCCCTGCGGCGGGCGGCTCGCTGCGGGCTCGGTGGGGGCGAGGGCCCCGTCGCCCGGCGTCGGGGCGTCCTGTGGGGCGGCGGCGGAGTTCGGGTCCGCTGCCGCGTCGCCCCGCCGGGCGTCCGCAGGGGATGTCGGGGAGTCCGGCGCCGGAGTGCCGGCGGGCGCGGCCGGACCGGTTGGTTCCGCTTCCGGGGCGGGCTGCTCGGCGGGGAAGGGGCGCTCGTCCGTGGGCTGTTCGTCGGCGGGGATCGGGTCGGTGGCCCGGCCCGGACGCCCCGCGTGGCGCTCGGCCGACTCGTCGTTGCCGGACCGCGGCCGCCCGCGCCCGCCGCTCTCGTCCACCGGTGTCCCCTCGATCGAAGCGTCTCCCGCACCTGCCGGACGGGAGGGTCTCGAGTCGATGGTATGCGTCCGTCGTGGTGCGTTTCGCCCCGGCACCCCTGTGTTTCCCGTACGTCGACCTCCTCTCCCGGCTTCCCCCACGGAACACGGCCGGGTCACTGTCAGTGGCGGGCCGTATGGTCTGGGGCATGGAGACGAGCACCGAGGGCGCGGCGCAGCCCGAGAGCAACCCGGCCGCGGCGGTGGATCCGCCGGTCCCGGCGGGGCCCGCGGAGACGGCAGTGGAGACGGCGGCGGAGGCACAGACGGAGGCCGAGGCCCGGCCGGTGGCGGAGGCAGCGGCCGAGACCGCCGCCGTGAGCGCCCTCGTGACCGGGTCCGCCGCCATACCGCCCGCCTCGCTGTCCCCCTCGCGTGCCAGTGACTTCATGCAGTGCCCGCTGCTCTACCGCTTCCGGGTGATCGACCGGCTGCCGGAGAAGCCGAGCGAGGCCGCGACCCGCGGCACCCTGGTGCACGCGGTCCTGGAGCGGCTCTTCGACGCCCCGGCGGCCGAGCGCACGGCGCCCCGGGCGAAGTCGCTGATCCCCGGCCAGTGGGACCGGCTGCGCGAGACGCGGCCGGAGGTCGTGGAGCTGTTCGCCGACGATCCGCAGGGCGAGCGGCTGGCGCGCTGGCTGGGCGAGGCGGAGCAGCTCGTCGAGCGCTGGTTCACCCTGGAGGACCCCAGCCGTCTGGAGCCGGCCGAGCGGGAGCTGTTCGTCGAGGCCGAGCTGGAGTCCGGGCTGCGGCTGCGCGGCATCATCGACCGGGTCGACGTGGCGCCCACGGGCGAGGTCCGGATCGTCGACTACAAGACGGGGAAGGCGCCCAGGCCGGAGTACTCCGAGGGTGCCCTGTTCCAGATGAAGTTCTACGCCCTGGTGGTGTGGCGGCTGAAGAACGTGGTCCCCCGGCGGCTGCAGCTGGTCTACCTCGGCAGCGGCCAGGTGGTGACGTACGACCCGGTCCTCGCCGACCTGGAGCGGGTGGAGCGCAAGCTGCTGGCGCTGTGGGAGGCGATCCGGCTCGCCACCGAGACGGGCGACTGGCGGCCGCGCCCCACGAAGTTGTGCGGCTGGTGCGACCACCGGGCGCACTGCCCGGAGTTCGGGGGCACTCCCCCGCCGTATCCGCTGCCGGTGCGCGCGGCGGAGCTTCCGGCGCAGCCCGTCGCCGGTGAGGGCGCCTGAGTCCGGCGGGCCCGCGCAGGGCAGAATGGGGCCGGACTAGCGAAGGAGACTTACGTGGCCATCCGCGTCCTACTGGTCGACGACCAGCCGCTGCTCCGTACCGGCTTCCGGATGATCCTGGAGGCCGAGCAGGACATCGCGGTCGTCGGGGAGGCCGGTGACGGACTGCAGGCACTCGACCAGGTGCGTGCGCTACAGCCCGATGTGGTTCTGATGGACATCCGCATGCCGCGGATGGACGGTGTGGAGGCGACCCGGCAGATCACCGGGCCCGGGCGGGACGGCCCGGCGAAGGTGCTGGTACTGACCACCTTCGACCTCGACGAGTACGTGGTGGAGGCGCTGCGCGCCGGTGCCAGCGGGTTCCTGCTGAAGGACGCGCCCGCCGACGAGCTGGTGCAGGCCATCCGGGTCGTCGCCGCGGGCGAGGCGATGCTCGCGCCGAGCATCACGCGCCGGCTGCTCGACAAGTACGCCACGCATCTGCCCTCCGGTGAGGAGCCGGTGCCGGACACGCTGCACACGCTCACCGACCGCGAGGTCGAGGTGCTGAAGCTGGTGGCGCGCGGGCTGTCCAACGCGGAGATCGCCGCCGACCTGTTCGTCAGTGAGACCACCGTGAAGACGCACGTCGGGCATGTGCTGACGAAGCTGGGCCTGCGCGACCGGGTGCAGGCGGCGGTGTACGCGTACGAGAGTGGACTGGTGCGCCCCGGCGCGCAGTAGCGAGCGCGAGCCGAAATGCGAAAAGGGCGCCCCCCGCCGAGCGGGGGGCGCCCTTGTTCACGCCGGTGCGTCAGGCGTCCTTGCTGAGCTCCCAGAAGCGGAACACCGTCGACGCGTCGAGGCAGTACTCGAGGCCGTAGACGCCGTCGCGGACGACCGCGTACTGCTTGGCCTGCCACACCGGCAGGACGGGGAGTTCGTCGGCGACGATGTCCTGCAGTTCCCCGAACTCCTTGTCCGTGGAGGCCCGGTTGGTCAGGGCGGCGGTGCGCGGGATGAGCGAGCCGGTGATCGTGCTGTTGTCGTAGTTGTTGCTCAGCACGTTGCCCTCGCCGAAGAAGGGGGCCGTGAAGTTGTCGGCGTCCGGGTAGTCCGGCACCCAGCCCTTCACGTAGACGCCGTACTTGCCGGCGGCGATGTCCTTCTCGTACTGGCCGAAGGGGACCGACTTGACGCTCGCGTCGAACAGGCCGCTGGCGTTGAGCTGGCCGGCGATGGCGTTCAGCTCCTGGTCGGTCGCGGGGCCGTAGCGGGACGGGGTCGACCAGAGGGTGAGCTTCACCTTGCCGGTGATGCCGTCCTCGCGCAGCGCGGCCTGTGCCTTGGCCCTGGAGGGGCGGGCTCCGTAGGTGTCGAAGAAGGCCGTGTTGTGGCCCGCGATACCGGCCGGGATGATCGAGTACAGCGGGGTCGCGGTGCCCTGGTAGACGTCCTTGATGAGGGCTTCGCGGTCGAGCAGGTGGGCGATGGCCTTGCGGACGCCGAGCTTGCCGGCGACCGGGTCGTCCATGTTGAACACCAGGTGCTGGACCTCGGCGCTGCTGCCCTCGACGACCTCGGTGCCGGTGCCGTCGTCGGCCTTCTCCATGTCGGCGACGTCGCCCGCGGTGAGACCGCGGTAGGCGACGTCGACCTCCTCGTTCTGGATGGCCTGCTTCAGGGCGGTCTGGTCGCCGTCGAAGAACTTCAGCGTCACGCCGGTGTTCTTCACCTTGGCGGTGCCCTCGTAGTTCTCGTTGACGGAGAAGACGGCCTGGTCGTCGTCGAACGAGTCGAGCTTGTACGGGCCGGAGCCGACGGCCTGGCCGTCCTTGCGGAGCTTGCCCGCGTCGTACTCGGTGTGGTCGACGATGGAGCCGGCGCCGGAGGCGATCTTGCTGGGGAAGGTGGCGTCGGCCGTGTTCAGCTGGAAGACGACCGTCTTCTCGTCCGGTGTCTCGACCTTGTCGAGCGTGGGGAACATGATCGCGGGCCCGTCGGGGTCCTTGATTTTCAGCATGCGGTCGAAGGAGAACTTCACGTCCTCGGAGGTGAGCTCGTCACCGTTGCTGAACTTGAGGCCGTCCTTCAGCGTGCACTTGTAGACCCGGGTCTGCGTGTCGCTGAAGGCGCAGCTCTCGGCGGCCTCCGGCTGGGGCTCGGTGGCGCCCTTGGGGAAGCTCAGCAGGGACTGGAAGACGTTGTTGAACAACAGCCAGGAGCCGGGGTCGTAGCCGGAGGCCGGGTCCGTGGCCAGGACGTCGTCGGACATCCCCACCACCACGTTGGAGCCGTCCCCCGCGGAGTCTCCGCTCTCCGTGCCACAGCCGGTCAGCAGTCCGGAGGCGAGCCCCGCCACGATGGGCAGGACCGGCCACTGGTTGCGTATCTTCACGTGTGTGCCTTGTCGTCGGTTCTCGAGAACTCCCGGAGCGTGTTCCTGGCTCCGGGGCACGGTTCCCCGGGGCCGCGGTCAGGGGCCCCGGGGATCCAGCGGGTCCGTCAGCCGCTCACGCCCCGCCCGAGCTCCCACAGCTGGAGCGTCGAGGCGGAGTTGAGCGCGTACGCGGTACCCGTGACGTCGTCGCGGGCGGCGACGTACTGCTTGCCCTGCCACAGCGGCAGCACCGGCACGTCGCCGGCCACGATGTCCTGAATGTCCGTCAGGCTGCTGGAGGCGGACAGCCGGTCCGCCTCACGGCGGGACTCGGGGATCAGGGTGTTGCGGATCTGGCTGTTGGCGTACGGCGAGCCGAGCGTGTTGTCGGCGTCGAGGAACGGCGCGAGGAAGTTGTCGGCGTCCGGGAAGTCCGGGAACCAGCCCATGCCGTAGACGTCGTAGTCGCCCTTCTTCTCGGCCGGGCGGAACGTGTCCCAGGGAGTGCCCTTGATGCCGACGTCGAACAGGCCGCTGGAGTTCAGCTGGTCGCGCAGGACCTCGAACTCCTTCTTGGTAGCCGGGCCGTAGTGGTCGGTGGTGTAGTGCAGCATCAGCTTCACCGGGGTGGTGATGTTCGCCCGGTTGAGCAGGGCACGGGCCTTGGTGACGTTCGGCTCGCCGTACTTGTTGAAGAACGAGTTGGAGTGGCCGGTGACGCTGGCCGGGACCAGCGAGTACAGCGGCTCGGCCTGGGAGCCGTAGACCTTGGAGACCAGGGCGCTGCGGTTGACGACCTGGGCCATCGCCTGGCGTACGGCCTTGGACTTCACCGTCGGGGCGTCGGTGTTGAACCCCAGGTAGCGGATTTCCAGGCCGGGCATCTCGACGAGGTCGATGTCGGTGTCGGCGTCCGCCGAGAGCTTGCGGATCTGATCCGGCGACATGGCGCGGGTCATCAGGTCGATGTCGCCCTTGTCCAGGGCCTCGCCCATGGCGTCGGCGTCCTTGAAGGACACCATGTCGACCTTGTCGTTGTTCACCTCGAGGGTCCCCTTGTAGTCGGGGTTCTTGGTGAACTCGGCCTTGACCAGCTCGTTGTTCTCGACGTCGGCCTTGAGGATGTACGGGCCGGAGCCCTCCAGGTCGAAGCCGTCGCGCAGCTTGCCCTTGGGGTAGTCGTCGGGGTCGACGATGCCGGCGACCGGGGTCGACAGCTTGTACGGGAAGGTCGCGTCGGCGGTCTTGAGGTGGAAGATGACCTCGCGGTCGCCCTGGGTCTCGATGGTGTCGATGGTGGACAGCAGCGCGAACACGCCGCTGTCGGCCTTGAGGGAGCGGGCGCGGTCGATGGAGTACTTCACGTCGGCCGCGGTGACAGCGTTGCCGTTGGAGAACTTCAGGCCGTCGCGCAGGGTGCAGGCGTAGCGCTCGTTGCCGGTGTCGGTGAAGCCGCACCGCTCGGCGGCCTCCGGTACCGGCTCGCCTTCGCCGCGCGGCTGGATCATCAGGGTCTGCACGGTCTGGCGCAGGATGTTCCAGGTGCCGACGTCGTAGGCGTAGGCCGGGTCGAGGGGCGCCGGAGCGTCCTTCGAGGCGGTGAACCGGTCCGTGGTGCCGACAACGATCGCGTCGCTGTCGCCGCTCCCGCTGTCGGACCCGCCGCAGGCGGCGAGCACCGGCGCGAGCAAGCCGATCACGGCCGGCAGCACCAAAGTCTTGCGGTTCATGCTCGAGTTTCTCCAGAGCTGTCGACTCCGTGTACCCGGCATGCAGGGGTGGCGCAGCGGATCACGGGGGTGGGGCGATGTTCTCGCGACGAGGTTAGTCCGGGCCGGCAGGAGGGTTCGCAGCCACCGGAGTTGAGCTCCCATCACGCTGTGGAACCGGGCGCGGACAGACTGAATACCCGACAGCGGAAGCTATGGTGCAGCGTTCCATCAATCGGGACACAAGGGCACGCCGGCAACCCCCTTGAGGGGGCGCGCAGCACACGCCGGATCGACTGTCGACCCCGGATTGCGTGGGGAACGTCACACGCGTAAACGGGTTCGAGGGTACGGGAATTCGATCGTCCGGAGAGCTTCGAATTCGCCTTCGGAATTGCCGCCCTAACGCCGCTGCACGCTGGGTGAACGCCTAGCGCATTTCCGTCATCAAACCGTGCAGAAATGTCAGGTCGACCTCTTCGAGCGAGGTGACGACCGTACGGCGCAGGGCCGGGGCGATGGGGGCCACGGAGGGCACGGCCACGACCTGGCAGCCCGCGGCCTCGGCGGCGGCGACTCCGGTCGCGGTGTCCTCGATGACCGCGCACCGGGCCGGGTCCGCGCCGAGTCCGGCGGCGGCGGCCAGGTAGGGATCGGGGTGGGGCTTGGTCCGCGGCACCTCGTCACCGGCCACCGTCAGGCTGAAGTGGTGGGCGCCGAGGGAGGTGAGCACCCGGTCGATGATGCGCCGGTGCGAGGCGGAGACCAGGGCTGTGGGGATCTCGTACTCGTACAGCTCGGCGAGCAGCCGGCCGGCGCCCGGCATCAGCGGCAGGGCGCGGTCGATGCGCTCCTCGAAGCCGTCGTTCAGGAGCACGGTGAGCTCGTCGAGGGGGATGTCGGCGCCGGTGGCCTCGATGAGGAACCCCGCGCTGCGGGTCATGGGGCCGCCGACCACGACATGGCGCCAGGACTCGTCGAGCGTGTGGCCGAGGGAGGCGAAGACCTCGACCTCGACGTCCCACCAGAAGCCCTCCGTGTCCACCAGCGTGCCGTCCATGTCGAGGAGCACGGCCTGCAGGGCCGACCCTTCGGCGGACCGGGTACCGAGTGCGGGGACCGTACTGGTCATCCACGTACCTCCTTGGGGGACGGTCAGGCCGGCTCCCACGAAGGGAACCGGCCTGCGGTGGACCGACCAGTCTACGTCGTCCGTGAGCGAAGTGCCTCGTTCAGCGGCTGTGCCCCCGGGCACACCGTGAATACGCCGGGGGCCGCCGCGACGTGCCCCGGACGGGCCGCTCAGCGGGCGTTGAAGTACTTCGCCTCCGGGTGGTGGATCACGATGGCGTCCGTGGACTGCTCGGGGTGCAGCTGGAACTCCTCGGACAGCTGGACGCCGATGCGCTCCGGCTGGAGCAGGTCGGCGATCTTGGCGCGATCCTCCAGGTCGGGGCAGGCGCCGTAGCCGAGGGAGAAGCGGGCGCCCCGGTACTTCAGCTCGAACATGCCCTGCATCTCGTCGGGGTCCTCGCCGGCGAAGCCGAGCTCGGAGCGCACGCGCGCGTGCCAGTACTCGGCGAGCGCCTCGGCCAGCTGCACGGACAGCCCGTGCAGTTCGAGGTAGTCGCGGTAGGCGTTGGCCTCGAAGAGCCGCGCGGTCTCCTCGCCGATGCGCGAGCCGACGGTGACGACCTGGAGTCCGACGACGTCGGTCTCGCCGGACTCCTCCGGGCGGAAGAAGTCCGCCAGGCACAGGCGGCGGCCCCGGCGCTGGCGCGGGAAGGTGAAGCGGGTGCGCTCGTTGCCCTGCTCGTCCAGGATGATCAGGTCGTCGTCCTTGGAGACGCACGGGAAGTAGCCGTAGACCACGGCCGCCTCCAGCAGGTTCTCCGTCTGGAGCCGGTCCAGCAGGCCGCGCAGCCGGGGCCGGCCCTCGTTCTCGACGAGCTCCTCGTACGAGGGGCCGTCGCCGGTGCGGGCCTGCTTCAGGCCCCACTGGCCCTTGAACAGGGCGCCCTCGTCGAGCCAGCTCGCGTACTCCTTGAGCTGGATGCCCTTGATGACGCGGGTGCCGCGGAAGGGCGGGGTGGGCACGGGGTTGTCGGTGGCGACGTCGGAGCGGACGTGCCCCTCCTCGGGGCGCTCCTCGACGGCGACCGGGGCGGCGGCCCGCACCCGGCGCTGCTTGAGCTCGGGCAGCTTGGCGCCGGGTACGCCCCGCTTGACGCCGATCAGGGCGTCCATCAGGCGCAGGCCCTCGAAGGCGTCGCGGGCGTAGCGGACCTCGCCCTCGTAGATCTCGTGCAGGTCCTGCTCGACGTAGGCGCGGGTGAGGGCGGCGCCGCCGAGGATGACCGGGTAGCCGGAGGCCAGGCCGCGCTGGTTGAGCTCCTCCAGGTTCTCCTTCATGATCACCGTGGACTTCACCAGGAGACCGGACATGCCGATGACGTCGGCCCTGTGCTCCTCGGCGGCTTCCAGGATGGCGGAGACCGGCTGCTTGATGCCGAGGTTGACGACGTTGTAGCCGTTGTTGGACAGGATGATGTCGACGAGGTTCTTGCCGATGTCGTGCACGTCGCCGCGGACGGTGGCGAGGACGATGGTGCCCTTGCCGGCCTCGTCGGTCTTCTCCATGTGCGGTTCGAGGTGGGCGACGGCCGTCTTCATGACCTCGGCGGACTGCAGGACGAACGGCAGCTGCATCTGGCCGGAGCCGAACAGCTCGCCGACGACCTTCATGCCGTCCAGCAGGGTCTCGTTGACGATGTCGAGCGCGGGCCGCTCCTGGAGCGCCTCGTCGAGGTCCGCTTCGAGGCCGTTGCGCTCACCGTCGATGATGCGGCGCTTGAGGCGCTCGTCCAGCGGCAGGGCGGCCAGTTCCTCGGCCTTGCCGGCCTTGAGGGACTTCGCTGTGGCGCCCTCGAAGAGCTGCATGAGCTTCTGCAGCGGGTCGTAGCCCTCGGCGCGGCGGTCGTGGATGAGGTCCAGGGCCGTCTGGACCTCCTCCTCGCTGAAGCGGGCGATCGGCAGGATCTTCGACGCGTGCACGATCGCCGAGTCCAGGCCCGCCTTGACGCACTCGTCGAGGAAGACGGAGTTGAGCAGGATGCGGGCGGCCGGGTTGAGGCCGAAGGAGATGTTGGACAGGCCGAGCGTGGTCTGCACCTTCGGGTGGCGCCGCTTGAGCTCGCGGATGCCCTCGATGGTGGCGATGCCGTCCTTGCGGGACTCCTCCTGGCCGGTGCAGATGGTGAAGGTCAGGCAGTCGACGAGGATGTCCTCCTCGTGGATGCCCCAGTTGCCGGTGAGGTCCTCGATGAGCCGCTCGGCGATCTCGACCTTCTTCTCGGCGGTGCGGGCCTGGCCCTCCTCGTCGATGGTGAGCGCGATGAGGGCGGCGCCGTGCTCCTGGGCGAGGGCGGTGACCTTGGCGAAGCGGGACTCGGGGCCGTCGCCGTCCTCGTAGTTCACCGAGTTGATGACCGCGCGGCCGCCGAGCTTCTCCAGGCCGGCGCGGATGACGTCGACCTCGGTGGAGTCCAGCACGATGGGCAGGGTGGAGGCGGTGGCGAAGCGGCCGGCCAGTTCTTCCATGTCGGCGACGCCGTCGCGGCCGACGTAGTCCACGCACAGGTCGAGCATGTGCGCTCCCTCGCGGATCTGGTCGCGGGCCATCTCCACGCAGTCGTCCCAGCGGCCCTCCAGCATGGCCTCGCGGAACTTCTTCGAACCGTTGGCGTTGGTGCGCTCGCCGATGGCCAGGTAGGAGGTGTCCTGCCGGAACGGCACCGACTGGTAGAGGGAGGCCGCGCCCGGCTCGGGCTGCGGGGCGCGCTCGGTGGGAGCGACGTCCCGGACGCGCTCGACCAGCTGACGCAGGTGCTCGGGGGTGGTGCCGCAGCAGCCGCCGACGAGGGAGAGACCGTAGTCCCGGACGAAGGTGCCCTGCGCCTCGGCCAGCTCGGGCGCGGTCAGCGGGTAGTGCGCGCCGTCCTTGGTCAGCACCGGCAGGCCCGCGTTGGGCATGCAGGACAGCGGGATGCGCGAGTGCCGGGACAGGAAGCGCAGGTGCTCGCTCATCTCGGCCGGGCCCGTGGCGCAGTTCAGGCCGATCATGTCGATGCCGAGGGGCTCCAGCGCGGTCAGGGCCGCGCCGATCTCGGAGCCGAGCAGCATGGTGCCGGTCGTCTCGACGGTGACCGAGACGATCAGCGGTACGGAGTGGCCGGTGGCCTCCATGGCCCGGCGGGCGGCGATGACGGAGGCCTTGGTCTGGAGGAGGTCCTGGGTGGTCTCCACGAGCAGTGCGTCGGCACCTCCCGCGAGCAGGCCCTCGGCGTTCTGCTGGTAGGCGTCCCGGATGGCGCCGAAGGTGGTGTGGCCGAGGGTGGGCAGCTTGGTGCCGGGGCCCATCGAGCCGAGCACCCAGCGCTGCTGTCCGGTGCTGCGGGTGAACTCGTCGGCCACCTCGCGGGCGATCCGGGCGCCGGCCTCGGACAGCTCGGTGACGCGCTCGGGGATGTCGTACTCGCCGAGGGCGGTGAGGTTGGCGCCGAAGGTGTTGGTCTCCACGCAGTCCACACCGGCGTCGAAGTACTCGGCGTGGACCGAACGGACGATGTCCGGCCGCGTCAGGTTGAGGATCTCGTTGCAGCCTTCGAGGTTCTCGAAGTCCTCGAGTGTGGGGTCCTGCGCCTGGAGCATGGTGCCCATGGCTCCGTCGGCCACGACCACTCGGGTGGCCAGGGCTTCTCGGAGCGCGGACACACGGGCCCGGCTGTCGGTGGAAGGGGTCGGCGGCAACGCGGCCATGAAAGAGGCTCCCTCGGATGCGACGGCTGTCGGCTTTGCGGCTTCCCGGACAGCCACGGGGGCATCCGGCGAAGGGCGCACCGCGCCAGCGTAACCGGGAGTGGGCTTGGATGGGCAGCGCGTCCACGGGGCGGACTCCGGTGGCATCGGAACGGCCATACGGGTGACATGTCGGTCACCCGGGTGCAACAAATGGCGGCCAGCCATTAGCGGGAGGTCGGCATCGACCGGTAGTGTTCGACATTGCCGAACGAGGGCTGTGGTGACGCTCGTCGGCGGTCGAAGGGGACGGAGGCAGTACGGCGATGGCACGGAACATCCAGTCGCTCGAACGGGCGGCCGCGATGCTGCGGCTGCTCGCGGGCGGCGAGCGACGGCTCGGCCTGTCGGACATCGCCTCGTCGCTGGGCCTGGCCAAAGGCACCGCCCACGGCATCCTGCGCACCCTCCAGCAGGAGGGCTTCGTGGAGCAGGACGACGCCTCCGGGCGCTATCAGCTGGGCGCGGAGCTGCTGCGCCTGGGCACCACCTATCTGGATGTGCACGAGTTGCGGGCGCGCGCCCTGGTGTGGGCGGACGACCTGGCCCGCTCCAGCGGCGAGAGCGTCTACCTCGGCGTCCTGCACCAGCAGGGTGTACTGATCGTGCACCACGTCTTCCGGCCCGACGACAGCCGGCAGGTCCTGGAGATCGGGGCCATGCAGCCGCTGCACTCCACGGCCCTGGGCAAGGTGCTGTCCGCCTACGACCCGGTGGCGCACAGCGAGGCCCTGGAGGCCGACCGCAAGGCGTTCACCGACCGGACGGTGTGCGAGCCGGAGGGCTTCGAGCACATCCTCGACGTCACACGAGCGCGCGGGTACGCGGCGGACGTGGAGGAGACCTGGGAGGGCGTGGCCTCCATCGCCGCCCCCATCCACGACCGGCGGCGCATGCCGGTCGGCTCGGTGGGCATCACGGGCGCCGTGGAGCGGCTGTGCCGGCCCGACGACGAGGGAGCACTGCGGCCCGAGCTCATCGCGGCGGTACGCGACTGCGCCCGCGCGGTCTCGCGAGACCTGGGCGCCGGGCGGTTCTGAGGGCACACGAGCGGACCGGGGCGTCGTACGGCGTTCCGGTCCCCGGCATGTCCGGGCTCACCTGCGGCAAAGATCACCGGGTCGGCGGCGATCAGTAACGATCAGATTTTCGAGTCCACAGCCCTTGACGTGCTCGTAACGCCGAAGCAAGACTCCCGTCCATCGGTCGACATTGTCGAACAGCTACCGGCAATACGCGCTAGAGTGTGACAACGCCAGGCCGGTATCGAACTTCCCTGGACGTAGGACAAAGGAGTCGCGGGTGTCCAGCTCCGACATCTTCATCGGCGAGACCATCGGTACCGCCATACTCATCCTCCTCGGCGGCGGCGTCTGTGCCGCCGTCACGCTGAAGGCCTCCAAGGCACGCAACGCCGGCTGGCTCGCCATCACCTTCGGGTGGGGCTTCGCGGTGCTCACGGCCGTCTACACCTCGGCACCGCTGTCCGGTGCCCATCTGAACCCGGCCGTGACCCTGGCCATCGCCATCAAGGACGGCGACTGGAAGAACGTCCCGGTCTACTGGGCCGGACAGGTCCTCGGCGCCATGATCGGCGCGGCCCTGGTCTGGATCGCTTATTACGGTCAGTTCCACGCTCACCTCACGGACCGCGAGATAGTCGGCGGCCCTGGTGCGCAGGACACCGCGGCCAAGGCCGTCGAGGCCCAGGAGAAGGGCGCCGGTCCCGTGCTGGGCGTCTTCTCCACCGGCCCCGAGGTCCGGGTCGCCTGGCAGAACGTCGCGACGGAGATCATCGGCACCATCGTGCTGGTGCTCGCCGTGCTCACCCAGGGCCTGAACGACAAGGGCAATGGCCTGGGCACCCTGGGCGCCCTGGTCACCGCGCTCGTCGTGGTCTCCATCGGCCTCTCCCTCGGCGGCCCGACGGGGTACGCGATCAACCCGGCCCGTGACCTCGGACCGCGCATCGTGCACGCCCTGCTGCCACTGCCCAACAAGGGCGGCTCCGACTGGGGCTACGCCTGGGTCCCCGTGGTGGGTCCGCTGATCGGCGGCGCCATCGCGGCGGGCATCTACAACGTCGCATTCGCCTAGGAGCGATTCCCCGCCCTGTCGGGAAACTTCCAGCACGCGCCGTACGTAAAGCCCCATAAACCCGGAATTACCAGGAGCACACAGTGACCGACGCGCACACCGCCGGCCCGTTCATCGCCGCCATCGACCAGGGCACGACCTCCAGCCGCTGCATCGTCTTCGACCGGGACGGCCGGATCGTCTCCGTCGACCAGAAGGAGCACGAGCAGATCTTCCCGAAGCCGGGCTGGGTCGAGCACAACGCCACCGAGATCTGGACGAACGTCCAGGAGGTCGTCGCCGGGGCCATCGAGAAGGCCGGCATCACCCGCGACGACATCAAGGCCATCGGCATCACCAACCAGCGCGAGACGACCGTGCTGTGGGACAAGAACACCGGTGAGCCCGTCCACAACGCCATCGTGTGGCAGGACACCCGCACCGACGCCCTCTGCCGCGAGCTCGGCCGCAACGTCGGCCAGGACCGCTTCCGCCGCGAGACGGGCCTGCCCCTGGCCTCCTACTTCGCCGGCCCGAAGGCCCGCTGGCTGCTCGACAACGTCGACGGCCTGAAGGAGCGCGCCGAGGCGGGCGACATCCTCTTCGGCACCATGGACACCTGGGTCATCTGGAACCTGACCGGTGGCACCGACGGCGGCAAGCACGTCACCGACGTCACCAACGCCTCGCGCACGATGCTCATGAACCTGCACACCATGCAGTGGGACGACAAGATCTGCGAGTCCATCGGCGTCCCGCAGCAGATCCTGCCCGAGATCCGCTCCTCCGCCGAGGTCTACGGCGAGATCACCGGCGGCAAGCTGGGCGACCTGCTCGGCGGCATCCCGGTCGCCTCCGCGCTCGGCGACCAGCAGGCCGCCCTGTTCGGCCAGACCTGTTTCGCCGAGGGCGAGACCAAGTCGACGTACGGCACCGGCACCTTCATGGTGATGAACACCGGCGACAAGATCATCAACTCCTACAGCGGCCTGCTGACCACGGTCGGCTACAAGATCGGCGACCAGAAGACGGTCTACGCCCTGGAGGGCTCGATCGCGGTCACCGGTTCGCTGGTGCAGTGGATGCGCGACCAGATGGGCCTGATCTCCACCGCCGCGGAGATCGAGACCCTCGCCCTGTCGGTCGAGGACAACGGCGGCGCCTACTTCGTGCCGGCCTTCTCCGGCCTGTTCGCCCCGTACTGGCGCTCCGACGCCCGCGGTGTGATCGCCGGCCTGACCCGGTACGTCACCAAGGCGCACCTCGCGCGCGCCGTCCTGGAGGCCACCGCCTGGCAGACGCGCGAGATCGCCGACGCCATGACGAAGGACTCCGGCGTGGAGCTGGCCGCCCTGAAGGTCGACGGCGGCATGACCTCCAACAACCTGCTGATGCAGACCCTCGCCGACTTCGTGGACGCCCCCGTGGTGCGCCCGATGGTCGCCGAGACCACCTGCCTCGGCGCCGCCTACGCCGCCGGTCTCGCCGTCGGCTTCTGGAACAGCACCGACGACCTGCGCGCCAACTGGCGCCGGGCCGCCGAGTGGACCCCCCGCATGGACGCGGAGACCCGCGCCCGTGAGTACAAGAACTGGCTCAAGGCCGTCGAGCGGACCATGGGCTGGCTCGAGGACGAGGAGTAAGAAACAGCATGACCACCAAGTCCACCCTGCAGTCCGTGCCTGCCCTGGGGACGCACCCGGCCTCCGGCTCGAACCCGAGCCGAGCCGAGACCAGGGAGCAGCTCTCCAAGGCGTCGTACGACCTTCTCGTGATCGGCGGCGGCATCCTGGGCATCTCCACCGCCTGGCACGCCGCGCAGTCCGGCCTCAGGGTGGCTCTGGTGGACGCCGGCGACTTCGCCGGCGCCACGTCCTCCGCCTCCTCCAAGCTGCTCCACGGCGGTCTGCGCTACCTGCAGACCGGCGCGGTGAAGCTGGTGGCGGAGAACCACTTCGAGCGCCGTGCGGTCTCCCGTCAGGTGGCTCCCCACCTGGCGAACCCGCTCACGTTCTACCTCCCCGTGTACAAGGGCGGGCCGCACGGCGCGGCGAAGCTCGGGGCGGGCGTCTTCGCCTACTCCGCGCTCTCCGCGTTCGGTGACGGCGTCGGGCACCTGCTGTCGCCGGCCAAGGCCGCGCAGGACGTGCCCGAGCTGCGCACCGAGAACCTCAAGGCCGTGGCCGTCTACGGCGACGACCAGATGAACGACGCGCGCATGGCGCTGATGACGGTCCGCGGGGCCGTCGAGGCGGGCGCGGTCGTTCTCAACCACGCCGAGGTGACGGGCCTGCGCTTCACCCAGGGCCGGGTCACGGGCGCCGAGCTGAAGGACCGGCTGTCCGGTGACGAGTTCGGTGTCAGCGCCCGGCTGGTGCTGAACGCGACCGGCCCGTGGGTCGACCACCTGCGCAAGATGGAGGACCCGAACGCGGCGCCCTCCATCCGCCTGTCGAAGGGCGCGCACCTGGTCCTCAAGCGCACCTCCCCCTGGAAGGCCGCGCTCGCGACCCCGATCGACAAGTACCGCATCACCTTCGCCCTCCCCTGGGAGGACATGCTGCTGCTCGGCACCACCGACGAGGAGTTCGAGGGCGACCCGGCGGAGGTCTCCGTCACCGAGAAGGACATAGCCCAGATCCTCGACGAGGCCGCCTTCTCGGTCCGTGACCAGCAGCTGGACCGCGACCTGATCACCTACGCCTTCGCGGGCCTGCGGGTGCTGCCGGGCGGCCCCGGCGACACCTCCAAGGCCAAGCGCGAGACGGTCGTCACCGAGGGCAGGGGCGGCATGCTGTCCGTCGCGGGCGGCAAGTGGACCACCTTCCGCCACATCGGCCGGACGATCATGAAGAAGCTGGAGGCGCTGCCGGGCCACCCGCTGGGCGACGACTTCGAGCCGATCAGCGCGCTGCCGAAGAAGCTGCCGCTGCCCGGCATCGCCAACCCGCGCGCGGTCGCCCACCGGCTGCTCACCGACCGCCCGGCGCCCGGCCCGCGGATGGCGGCCGACACCGCCAAGCACCTGGCGACGCACTACGGCTCGCTGGCCTTCGACATCGCCCGGCTGGCCAACGAGAGCCCCGAGCTCGCCGAGCGCGTCCACCCCGACGCCCCGGAGATCTGGGCGCAGGTCGTCTGGGCCCGGGACCACGAGTGGGCCGAGACGCAGGACGACGTGCTGCGCCGCCGCACGACGCTGACGATCCGCGGGCTCGCCACGGACGACGTCCGCGCCAAGGTGCAGGACGTGCTCGACAAGAAGTAGGCACGGGTACGGGGGGACCCCATCCCGGCAGGGGCGGCTCCACGCCGACGGAGCCGCCCCTGCCGCTTTCCCGTACCGCCATAATGACCTGATACGTCGGAGGTCTTGAGCGCAAGGGAGGCCGCCATGGCAGTCACCGACGAGGCGATCGAGAAGATCAAGGGGATGATCGTCTCGGGCGCGCTGCGCCCGGGCGACCGGCTGCCCAAGGAGAGCGAACTCGCCGCCGACCTCGGGCTGTCCCGCAACTCCCTGCGGGAGGCCGTGCGTGCCCTGTCTCTGATCCGGATCCTCGACGTGCGGCAGGGCGACGGCACCTACGTCACCAGCCTCGACCCGCAACTCCTGCTGGAGGCTATGAGCTTCGTCGTCGACTTCCACCGCGACGACACGGTCGTGGAGTTCCTGGCCGTACGCCGCATCCTGGAGCCGGCGGCGACCGCCATGGCGGCGTCGCGGATCAGCGAGCAGCAACTGGACGCGCTCGGCGCCCAGCTGGACAGGCTCGGCGACACCCCGTCCGTGGAGGATCTCGTCGCCTGCGACCTGGAGTTCCACCGGGGCATCGTGCAGAGCTCGGGCAACTCCGTGCTGTGCTCGCTGCTCGACGGCCTGTCGGGCCCCACGACCCGGGCCAGGATCTGGCGCGGTCTCACCCAGGAGGACGCCGTCGCCCGCACCCTGCGCGAGCACCGCGCGATCCTGGCCGCCCTGCGCGACCGGGACCCCGAGGCGGCGCGCTCCTGGGCGACCGTCCACATCGCCAGCGTGGAGCAGTGGCTGCGCTCCACGCTGTGACCACCAGGGCCTCACGGACTGCCCGGACGCATCCGGGGTGTTCAGGGGCGGATCACGGGGCAGTGATGGGGTCACTCCCCCTGCAAGGGGGCTGCGGGCGCCCCCGCGGCACGCCGTAAGGTTGGGTGGTCAAGCGAGGGCACGTCGGAAGGAGGCGCTGGGTGATCGAGCTCGAGGGGGTTCCCGAGCTGGTCGACCCGGTCATGGTGGCCGCGTTCGAGGGCTGGAACGATGCCGGCGACGCCGCCTCCACCGCGGTCGCGCATCTGAACCGGGAATGGAAGGGCGAGGTGTTCGCGGCGCTGGACGCCGAGGACTACTACGACTTCCAGGTCAACCGCCCCACGGTGTTCATGGAGGCGGGCGTCCGCAAGATCACCTGGCCCACGACCAGGCTGTCGGTGGTCCGGGTCGGCGGCGAGAAGCCGCGCGACCTCGTTCTCGTCCGGGGCATCGAACCGTCCATGCGGTGGCGTTCGTTCTGCAACGAACTGCTGGGCTTCGCCCACGAACTGGGCGTGGAACTGGTGGTCGTCCTGGGCGCCCTGCTCGGCGACACCCCGCACACCCGTCCGGTTCCGATCAGCGGCACGACGTCCGACCCGGACCTGGCCCGCCGCATGGATCTGGAGGAGACCAAGTACGAGGGCCCCACGGGCATCGTCGGCGTCCTCCAAGAGGCGTGCACGCACGCGGGTGTCCCGGCCGTCTCGCTGTGGGCCGCGGTGCCGCACTACGTGTCGCAGCCGCCGAACCCGAAGGCCACCCTGGCGCTGCTGAACCGCCTGGAGGACCTGATCGACGTGCGCATCCCGCTGGGCGAGCTGCCCGAGGACGCGCGCGCCTGGCAGGTCGGCGTGGACCAGCTGGCCGCCGAGGACAGCGAGGTCGCCGAATACGTCCAGTCGCTGGAGGAGGCCCGGGACACCGCCGAGCTGCCCGAGGCGTCCGGGGAGGCGATCGCCCGGGAGTTCGAACGCTATCTGCGGCGTCACGACGGCGGCGGACCGCCCGCACCCGGCGGCCACGCCACGGCCGACGGCAGCGACAGCACGTCGTACCTGCGGGACAACCCCAGCGGCCGCACCCGCCCGCCGAAGCCGCCGAAGCCGGGCACGGACGACGACGAGTCGTCGGAGGACTGAGGCGCAGCACGAACGCCAAAGGGGCGTCTCCCGGCCGGGAGACGCCCCTCCGTCTGTTTCTCTAGAGCGCCACACCCAGCAGCGCGTCCACCGCCCGGGAGACCACCCCGGGTGCGCCGATGTCCGTGCCGCCGCCGCGCTCCTGGAGCTCGACCCAGCGGTCGACCGCGATCAGTGCGGCAGGGGCGTTCAGGTCGTCGGCGAGGGCCTCGCGGATCTCGTCGACCAGTGCCTCCGCCGGCGGCCCGTCGGGCCGGGACACGGCGGCCCGCCAGCGGCCGAGCCGTGCCACGGCGTCCTGGAGGACCTGGTCGGTGTACTCCCAGTCGGCGCGGTAGTGGTGGGAGAGCAGCGTGAGCCGGATGGCGGCCGGGTCGACGCCGTCGTGCCGGAGCCTGGAGACGAAGACCAGGTTGCCCTTGGACTTGGACATCTTCTCGCCGTCCAGGGCGACCATGCCGGCGTGCACGTACGCCTTGGCCATGGGGAACTCGCCGGTGAGGGCCTGGGCGTGCGAGGCGCCCATCTCGTGGTGCGGGAAGGCCAGGTCGGAGCCGCCGCCCTGGATGTCGAAGCCCATCCCGAGGTGGTCGAGGGCGATGGCCACGCACTCGATGTGCCAGCCGGGCCGTCCGCGCCCGAGCGAGCCGCCGTCCCAGCTGGGCTCGCCCTCTCGGGCCGCCATCCACAGCATCGGGTCGAGGGGGTTCTTCTTGCCCGGGCGGTCCGGGTCGCCGCCGCGCTCGGCGGACAGCAGACGCATCGCCGCGGCGTCGAGGCCCGAGACCTTGCCGAAGTGCGGGTCGGACTCGACGGAGAAGTAGACGTCCCCGTCCAGTTCGTAGGCGGCACCGGCGTCCCGGAGCCGCTCGACGAGCGGGACGATCCCGGGTATGGCCTCGACGGCGCCTATGTACTGGCGCGGCGGCAGCATCCGCAGGGCCGTCATGTCCTCGCGGAAGAGGGCCGTCTCCTTCTCGGCGAGGGCGGCCCAGTCGACGCCGTCGCGCTGTGCCCGCTCCAGGAGGGGATCGTCGACGTCGGTGACGTTCTGGACGTAGTGAACCTGGCGCTTGGTGTCGAGCCACACGCGCTGCACGAGGTCGAACGCGTTGTAGGTCGCCGCGTGTCCCAGGTGCGTGGCGTCGTACGGGGTGATGCCACAGACGTAGATACGGGCGACGGGACCGGGGTCGAGGGTGACGAGGCCGCCGGTCGCGGTGTCGTGGATCCTCAGGTCGCGGCCCTGACCAGGCAGGGCGGGGACCTCGGAAGCGGGCCAGGCATGCATGCCATGAGCCTAACCGGACTGAAGTTCCATATACGAATGGGAGCCGTCCACTCGGCCGAGAAGGCGCTCTTGCGGTGATCCGGCGCCTGTGCTGCTACACGGGGGGCCAGGGAATCGCAGGCCACTCGCCGCTCGGCTCGGGGTGGGTCCCCGAGGCGAGCAGGGCTCCGACGCGGGACCGGGTGGCGTCGATCTCGGCGCGGGTGATCAGCGGTTCGAGCCGCGCGGCGAGCGGCCCACCCTCGGCCAGGCCCTTCCTGAGAGCCTCCAGGACGTCGACGGCCTCCTGGGTGAGAGGCTCCCCCGCCCATCCCCACAGCAGGGTCCGCAGCTTGTTCTCGGCGTTGAACGTGACCCCGTGGTCGATGCCGTACAGCCGCCCCTCACCGGTGGGCAGCAGGTGTCCGCCCTTGCGGTCGGCGTTGTTGATGACCGCGTCGAGGACCGCGAGCCGCCGCAGCCGTTCGTCGTCGGCGTGCACGAGCAGCGCGGTGCGCCCCTCGCCGACCTCGGCGAAGCCGACCGCCTTCCAGCCCGGCCCGGGCTCCTCGCCGTCGACCAGGGCGAGCAGTTCCGCCTCGGGCGTCACCTCGACCCACAGCTGGCACATGCCCTCGCCGTAGGGCCCGTCACGCAGCACGGTGGGCGGCACGAGGCTCCAGCCGGTCGCCTCGGAGACCTCGTACGCGGCGACCTCGCGCCGGGCCAGCGTCCCGTCGGGGAAGTCCCACAGGGGCCGCTCCCCCGCGACCGGCTTGTAGATGCAGGCCGCGTCCCGGCCGTCGTACGACACCGTGCAGTACAGGGCCGCGTTGGAGGCCTCGCGGATGCGTCCGCGTACGGTCAGTTCGCCCCGGGCGAGCAGCTCGGCGGCGTTCGCGGGTGGCGTCACGCTCCGCGGCGGTATCCGTTCTGGCGCGGACATACGTGTCCTTCCGGGTCGAGCGGGAGGCTGCACAGCGGGCACGGCGGCCGCCCGGCGTTGACGACGTCGAGAGCGCGCTTGGCGAAGGCCCTGGCCTGGGTGCCGGTGAGCCGGACCCGCAGCATCGGCGGCCCGTTCTCCTCGTCCTGGAGCAGCCGCTCCTCGGCCTCGGCGAGGTCCTCCTCGGATTCCGCGTCCAGCTCCACGAGCGCCTGCGCCTCGACGATCATGAGCTGCTCGTCACCGTCCCAGGCGAGCGCCATGGTGCCGACCCGGAACTCCTCCTCGATGGGGGTGTCCAGCGGGGCGGTGTCGGTGTCCGAGGGTGCGACGGCGGGGACGTGGGCGCTGCCGCCGCTACGGCGTACGACCTCGTCGAGCAGTTCGTCCATGCGCTCGGCGAGGGCGGCGACCTGGGTCTTCTCCAGGGCCACGCTGGTCACCCGGGAGCCGGCGGAGGCCTGGAGGAAGAACGAACGGCGCCCGGGCAGTCCGACCGTACCGGCCACGAAGCGCTCCGGATGGTCGTAGAGGAACACCTGACGGGACACGTCCTGTCTCCATTGGAATCGTGGGAACCGTGTGACCACGGCACTGCTGCGACCGCTTCACCCTACTGCGGTGAACGATCACGGTGCGCCCGCACCACCCCCGACTTCGGCCTCACCACCCGGCGCTTCCTCGCGCGGCACGAGGGACGTGAAGTCACCGGTGTCGCCGAGCCGTACGAGAAACGGCCGCAGTCGTGTGTAACGGATCGCGGTGATGGAACACGGTTCGACGGAGATCCGCTGGAAGAGGTCCAGGTGAAGCCCGAGGGCGTCCGCGACGAGCGACTTGATGATGTCGCCGTGCGAGCACATGAGGTAGACGGCGTCGGCGCCGTGGTCGCGCTCCACGCGCGCGTTCCACTCGCGTACGGCCTCGGCGGCGCGCGTCTGCATGGCGCGCATGGACTCCCCGCCGGGGAACGCCGCGGCGGAGGGGTGCGCCTGCACCACCTCCATCAGGGGCTCGTCCTTGAGCTCGGCGAGCTTGCGTCCGGACCAGTCGCCGTAGTGGCACTCCCCGATGCGCTCGTCGGTGTGCGGGCTCAGGTCCGGCCGGGCCTGAAGCAGCGGCCGGAGGGTCTCCTGGCAGCGCTGGAGCGGGCTGGTGACGATTTCGGCGAGGGGCAGTTCGGCCAGCCGCCCGGGGAGCGCGGCGGCCTGTGCGGCGCCGCGCTCGTCGAGGGCGACGCCGGGCGTCCAGCCGGCGAGCAGTCCCTCGGTGTTGGCGGTGGAGCGTCCGTGCCTGACCAGGATCAGCGTGGGCATGCGCTCCAGCGTAGGCGCACGCGTGCGTGTGGTGTCGTTCGAGTGACGGGAGACTCGCTTCGTGATCGTGGACTGTGCCATCTACCGCGAAGGACAGCGGACGGAAGGTCCCGAGGACCTCTCCGACGCCCTGGGTGAGGCCCGCACGGCGGGCGGGTTCGTGTGGATCGGGCTGCACGAACCGACGGAGGACGAGTTCGACCATGTGACCCGGGAGTTCGGGCTGCACCCGCTGGCCGTCGAGGACGCCCTGAAGGCCCACCAGCGGCCCAAGCTGGAGGTGTACGACGACTCGCTCTTCGTGGTGCTCAAGCCGGTGGCGTACGAGCCGCAGAGCGACACCGTGTCCTCCGGCGAGATCATGATCTTCCTGGGCGACTCGTTCGTGGTGACCGTCCGGCACGGCGAGGGCTCCCCGCTCAAGGCCGTACGCCACCGGTTGGAACAGGAACCGGAGCTGCTCGTCAAAGGCCCCACGGCCGTGCTGTACGCGGTCTCCGACGCGACCGTCGACCACTACCTGGACGTGGCGACCGAATTGCAGACGGACCTGGAGGGTCTGGAGGCGGAGGTCTTCTCCCCGGACGGCGGGGGATCACGGAACACGGCGTCCCGGATCTACGACTTCAAGCGGCAGGTCCTGGAGTTCCGCCGGGCGACGGGGCCGCTGGCCCCGCCGATGAGCCGGCTGGCTGGCACGGCCTCGACCGGTGTGACCGTGCCGTTCGTGGACGACCGGGCCCGGCCGTTCTTCCGTGACGTCAGCGACCACCTCACCCGTGTGAACGAGTCCGTGGAGAACCTGGACCGGCTGGTGTCGGACATCCTCTCGGCGCATCTGGCGCAGATGAGCGTCCGGCAGAACGACGACATGCGCAAGATCTCCGCGTGGGCGGCCATGGCCGCGATCCCCACCATGCTGGCGGGGATCTACGGCATGAACTTCGATCACATGCCGGAGCTGCGCTGGGTCTGGTCCTATCCGGCACTGCTGGTTCTGATGGCCGTCCTGGAGATCGGGGTGTTCCGGTTGTTCAAGCGCCGCGGTTGGCTGTAGCCGGGCCGGCTCAGGCGAACTCGGGTTCCGGCGAGGCGGGGCCGCCGAGGGCGTTGCGGCGCTCGGGCGTGGTCAGCGACACCATCCGGCGCCAGCCACCCATGCGTTCGTAGGCGTACACCGCGTGGATGCCCGCCACGAGCACCGCCGACTTGGCCTTGGACCAGCCGAGGATGCGGCCCATGTGCGCCATCACGGCGAGGCTGACGTCCCGGTAGATCCGGATCTCGGCGAGTGCGCACTCGCGCAGGGTGCGCTGGATGGCCCGGCCGTGGCCCGCGTAGGCGAAGCGCAGCAGTTCCTCGTGGCAGTAGGCGAGGTGGTTGTCCTCGTCGTCGGAGATCTGCTTGACCGCGCGGCCGATGCCGGGGTGGTCGGCGAAGTGCTTGCGGAGCAGGTCCATCTGTTCGGAGGCGCGCTGCTCGGTGACCCTGCTGTGCGAGAGGTAGGTGACGATGTCCCGGACCGCGAGCCGCTCGTCGCGCCTCAGCTGCTCGTGCGCGAGGCCGATGCCGTTCTTCTCCAGGAGCATGGTGTAGTCGGTCTCGGGCGGGACCGGGACGGGGTCGAGGCCGCGCTTCTTCATCAGGGCGTTGAAGATCCGGCCGTGCTTGTCCTCGTCGGCGCCGTGCCGGCTGATCTTGGGGGCGAGTTCGCGCTCGGTCTCGGGCACGAGCGCGGCGATACGGGCGTTCTCCCAGCCGCCCTGGGACTCGCCGTTCGCGGCGATGGAGCAGAACAGGGCGAAGGACTCGTCGTTGTCGAGGATCTCCTGGAACAGACTCTTGGCCGAAAGCATCGTGGGCACCTCTCCCGCGCGCGTGGGCGTACTGCGGCATTCCGCAGGGTTCCGCGAAGAACGAGTCAAGTGCGGGGAGGTGGGCGCTGCAACAGGTGTGAGGGACAACTGCGCCGAATGGAGGACGTGGGGGCCGCGACGGCCGGGCGGGAGAAGAGCCGCGGTGCCGTAACCGCGGGCGGCCCCGGCGCGTTGTTCCGCGTGACGGCCGTGGCGGGGAAGACCCCCGAGCCCCCACCACGGCCGCTGAAAACTTCCGGTCCGGTTCAGGCGAGTCCGGCGCGCTCCAGGGCCTCCGTGCCGGCCCTCAGGGACGCGAGCCGCTCGTCGAGCGTGAAGCCCGCCGGTGCGAGGGACAGGGTGGTGACCCCGGCGGCGGCGTAGGCCTTCATCCGGTCCGCGATCCGGTCGACCGAACCGAGCAGGGTCGTCTTGTCGATCAGGTCGTGCGGTACGGCGGCCGCGGCGCCCTGCTTGTCGCCGGAGAGGTACTTGCCCTGGATCTCGGCAGCCTCCTGCTCGTAGCCCATGCGCTGGGCGAGCTGGTTGTAGAAGTTCTGCTTGGGGCTGCCCATGCCGCCGACGTACAGCGCGGTGTAGGGGCGGAAGGTGTCGGCCAGCGCGGCCACGTCCTTGTCGTCGCCGACGGCGAGCGGCAGGGTCGGGCAGACGTCGAACCCGTCGAGCGTCTTGCCGGCCTTCTCGCGCCCGGCGCGCAGGTGCGTGATCGTGGTGTCCTCGAGGTGCTCGGCGGACGGGAAGATCAGCAGCGCACCGTCGGCGATCTCGCCGGTCTGCTCGAGGTTCTTCGGGCCGATCGCGGCGATGTACAGCGGGATGTGCTCGCGCTGGGGGTGCACGGTCAGCTTGATCGGCTTGCCGGGGCCGCCGGGCAGGGGCAGGGTCCAGTGCTGTCCTTCGTAGGACAGCCGCTCGCGGGTCATGGCCCTGCGGACGATCTCGACGTACTCGCGGGTGCGGGCGAGCGGCTTGTCGAACTTGACGCCGTACCAGCCCTCGGAGACCTGCGGGCCGGAGACGCCGAGGCCGAGGCGGAAACGGCCGCCGGAGAGGGAGTCGAGGGTGGCGGCGGTCATGGCCGTCATCGCGGGCTGACGGGCCGGGATCTGGAAGATGGCCGAGCCCACGTCGATGCGCTCGGTCTGGGCGGCGACCCAGCTCAGCACGGTGGCGGCGTCGGAGCCGTAGGCCTCGGCGGCCCAGCAGACGGCGTACCCGAGCCGGTCGGCCTCCTGGGCGACGGCCAGGTTGTCCGCGTCCATTCCGGCACCCCAGTAGCCGAGGTTGATACCGAGCTGCATGCCACATCCCCTTACTGATCAGTAACGTGCCTGTGCGGGCACCTTAGCGCGCGGGCCGGGGGGAGGTACACGGCCGCAGTCGATCCGCCGTCCAGATGCGTGAACAGAAATCATGGTCGCGACCATTGACGCGTCCACGGCAAGTTCGTACCTTTCGCCATGGAAAGCGCTTTCCACGACCCACCCTCGACGGACGGAGAGGCAAGGATGAAGCGAGCACTCCCCCTGAGACTCCCGGCGGCGCTGGCCACACTGGCCCTGGCGGCGGCGACGGGCACGCTCGTGTCGATGCCCGAGGCCTCGGCGGCTACCGGCAGCGCCACCGGCTACGCGTCCCAGAACGGCGGGACCACCGGCGGCGCCGGAGGCCGGACGGTCCGGGCGACCACGGGAACGGCGATCCACCAGGCGCTGTGCGGCCGGGCGAGCGCGAGCACCCCGATCACCATCGAGGTCACCGGGACCGTCAACCACGCCAACACCAAGAAGGTGTCGGGAGGCAGCTGCGACACCGCGGACGGCGTGATCGAGCTCAAGAAGGTCAGCAACGTGACCCTCGTCGGAGTCGGCAGCGGCGCGCTCTTCGACCAACTGGGCATCCACATCCGCGAATCGACGAACATCATCGTCCAGAACGTGACCGTCCGGAACGTCAAGAAGTCGGGCTCCCCCACGTCCAACGGCGGAGACGCCATCGGCATCGAGCGCAACGTCCGCAACGTCTGGATCGATCACACGACCCTGGAGGCGTCGGGCGGCGAGTCGGAGGGCTACGACGGGCTGTTCGACCTCAAGGACAACACCCAGTACGTGACCCTGTCCTACAGCGTCCTGCGCAACTCCGGCCGGGGCGGCCTGGTCGGGAACAGCGAGAGCGACCGGTCGAACGGCTACATCACGTACCACCACAACCGGTACGAGAACATCGACTCCCGCGCCCCGCTGCTGCGCGGCGGTATCGCGCACATGTACAACAACCACTACGTGCGCCTCAACGAGTCCGGCATCAACTCCCGGGCCGGCGCCCGCGCCAAGGTGGACAACAACTACTTCGAGGACTCCAAGGACGTCCTCGGCACCTTCTACACCGACGAGGCCGGCTACTGGCAGGTCGGCGGCAACATCTTCGACAACGTCACCTGGTCCGCCCCGGGCAGCGAGAACCGCCCGGCCGGCCCCGACCCGAAATCGAACACCACGGTTTCCATCCCCTACTCCCACGCTCTCGACGCGGCAGGCTGCGTGCCGGCCGTCGTGAGCCGGACGGCGGGCGCGAACAAGGGGCTTCAGGTGTCGGACGGCACGTGCTGACCGAGGACGACGGGCTGCGCCCGGCTCGGGGCAACCGACCGGGCCGCCCGTGGAAATCCGTCGCCCGCGGCCACCCACGCGTAGGTTCTGGCCAGTAATCTCGGCGTTCATGGAGCAGAGGCATCTCGGCCGCACCGGCCTTCGTGTGTCCCGCATCGGGCTCGGCACCCTGACCTGGGGGCGGGACACCGACGAGCACGACGCCGCGGACCTGATGAAGACGTTCTGGGAAGCGGGCGGGACCCTCGTCGACACCGCGGACGTGTACGGGGACGGTGAGGCCGAGTACCTGCTCGGCAGGCTCATGGAAGGGCTGGTGCCCCGCCGGGACCTGGTCATATCGACCAAGGCCGGGAGTGTGCCGGACCCCGACCGCCGCTTCGACGGCTCCCGCGGTCATCTGCTCTCCGCGCTGGACGCCTCGCTGGCCCGGCTCGGCACGGACCACGTCGACCTGTGGCATGCGCACGCTTTCGACCCGGACACCCCGCTGGAGGAGACCCTCCAAGCCCTCGACCTGGCGGTTTCCAGCGGGCGTGCCCGGTATGCCGCCGTCTCCAACTTCTGCGGCTGGCAGCTGGCCAAGGCCGCGACCTGGCAGCTGGCGGCCCCCGGCACCCGGACCCGGCTGGCCGGTACGCAGCTGGAGTACTCCCTGCTCCAGCGCGGTGTGGAGCGGGAAGTGCTGCCGGCCGCGCTGGACCTGGGCATCGGGCTGCTGCCCTCCTCGCCGCTCGGGCGGGGCGTGCTGACGGGCAAGTACCGGGGGGACACGGTGCCGCCGGACTCGCGTGGTGCCTCGGAGCACCTCGCGCCCTTCGTCGCGCCGTACCTCGACGACACGGCGAGCCGCATCGTGGACGCCGTGGCGACCGCGGCCGACGGGCTGGCGGTGACGCCGCTCCAGGTGGCCCTGGCGTGGGTGCGCGACCGGCCCGGCGTGGCCGCCCCGATCGTCGGCGCGCGCAACGCGCAGCAGCTCACGGCGGCATTGTCAGTGGAGACCCTTAGTCTTCCTGACGAGATCTGCCGGGCGCTCGACGATGTGTCGGTGCCCGTGCACCGCTATCCCGATCACGACTGGAGCACGCTGTGAGCACGGAGCCCGAGACCACGGAGAACGCCGAGCCGGGGACGCCGGGCGCCGAGGTCACATCGGCCCACGGGCCCGGCAGTGACGAAGAGACCGATGCCGGGCAAGCGCCCGTCACCGGGGGCGGCGACACGGGCACCCGTGGGACGTCCGAGGCGGAGAGCGGTGACGCGGGCACCGGGGGCGATGACGCGGGCGTCGGGGGCGATGACGCGGGCGTCGGGTCGGTGTCCGAAGCGGAGGCCGAGCTTCGGGCCCAGCAGGTCGAGCGGGAGCGCATCGAGCAGCGCAAGGCCGAGAAGAAGGCGCCGATCGCGAGCGGCACCAAGCTGAGCGGCAAGGCCGCCGATCTGCTCGCGGCCGTACGAGCCGTCGAGAGCGGCGAGAAGCCGACGGCCACGGTGTTCGAAGAACCCCGGCCCGCCCCCCGGCGCCCCGCCCCCGAGCCGGAACGGCGGCCGCAGCCGGTGGCCCCCGGCCCCGTCGCGGCGTCGGCGGCTCCCGCGCCGGAGGCGGTTCAGGCCGTCCGGCAGGTGCTCGGCGAAGGCGGCGCGCCGGAAGCGCTCGCACCTCAGGCCGCCGCGGCTCTCGGTGAGGGTGCGGACGAACAACTGCGCGCCGACCCCTGGCAGTTGCTGCGGATCACCGGCGTGCGTCCCGAGCAGGCCGACGGTTTCGCGCGGGCGCTGCTCGGCGCCGGGTGCGGCCCGGACGACGAGCGGCGCGGCCGCGCCCTCACCGGATGGCTCCTGGAGCAGGCGGCGCTGGCCGGGCACACCGCCCTGGAGATGCCCGCGCTCCTCGCGGCCCTGGCCCAGCGGGGTGTGCCGGAACCCGACGCCGCCGTGCAGGGCTCGATCGCGGAGGGCGAGGCCCTGGTCTTCCAGGACGCCCTGGAGGAGGCCGGTACTCCGGCCCGGACCGACGAGGACGGTCCGGAGGAGGACGAGGAGCGACCGGTCCGTGTCCTGGTCGGGCTGGAGCGGTACGCGCTGGCGGAGGAGAGCCTGGCCGACGGCCTGGCCCGGCTGGTCAACTCGGCGCCCGAGCAGGACGGTTCGGCCGCGGACTGGGAGCGGGCCGCCGCCGCGGCCCAGGGGTCCACCGCGGAGCTGATCCGCGCGGTGGCGGTTCAGGGCCTGGTGCTGCACACCGGCGGGGAGGCGTCTCTGGCCGAGCCCGCGGCCCTGCTGAACGCCGCGCGGTCTCTCGGACTGCGGGCCTGGGCGGCCACGCACGGCCCGATCGGCCGCAACCGCTTCGCGGCTCTGCTGCGGAGCGCCGGCGGGCCGACGGGCGACACGGCCGACACCTCCCGGCAGCCCGGTGCGCCCGACGCCTCCCAGCAGCCCGGTGCGGCCGACGCCTCCCGGCAGCCCGGTGCGGCCGACGCCTCCCAGCGGCCCGGTGCGGCCGACGTCTCCCGGCAGCCCGGTGCAGCGGCCGGGGGCGTGCCCGGCCGCCCCGCGGCTGACGCTCCCTCGAGCATCGGCCTGCCCGTCGCGACCGTCTCCGGGCTGCTGGCCGGCCTCGAAGGGCCCGGCCGGGACGCGGACGGAGCCTTCGATCTCGATCTGCTCGTCGTGCTCGACGCGCCTCAGCTGGATGTCGAGACGGCGGCTCTGCTGACCGAGTCGATGCCGGACGGGGCACGGCTGGTCCTGTCGGGGGATCCGGCGGTGCTGTGGTCCGTGGGCCCGGGCCGGGTCTTCGCGGACCTGCTCGCGGCGCGGATCTGCCCCCAGGTGGCCTCGCGACGGCCGGATCCCGGGCCGCTGGGCGAGCTGGTGTCGGGTGTCGGCATCGGAGAGCTGAACAAGGTCGAGGCTCCCGGCAAGGAGCTAGTGATCGTGCCCGTGCGGGATGCGGGCGAGGCCGTGCACCGGACGGTACAGCTCGTCGTGGACTCGGTGCCGCGGGCGATCGGTGTGCCGGCGGAGGAGACCCAGGTGATCACCCCTGGGCACGGCGGCGCCGTCGGGACGCGGGTGCTCAACGCCGCGCTGAAGGAGCGGCTCAACCCGGGGCCGGGCCGTTTCGGCGGCTTCGACCCCGGTGACCGGGTCGTCCACTCCCCCGTGCCGGGGCGCGCCGTGCCCGGCCGGGTGGTGACGGCGGACGCCGAGGGGCTGCACCTGTCGTGCGAGGGCGAAGCCGTCGTGGTCCCGAAGGAGCGGGTGGAGCAGTCGGTGCGGCACGGATGGGCGCTGACCGCGCACCAGGCCGTGGGGAGCCGGTGGCCCGCTGTGGTCGTGGTGCTGCCCGGCGATGCGGCGCAGGCGCTCAGCCGGCCGTGGGTGTACACGGCGTTCGGGCGGGCCGACCGGCATCTGTCCGTGGTGCACGGGGTGGAGCAGGCACTGCCCCGTGCCGTGGCCGAGGTCCCGGCGAAGCCGCGCACGACCCGGCTTCCGGTGCTGCTCACGCCGCAGGTCAGCGACGCGTGACGGAGGTGGTGGCCAGGGGTCCGGGCCCCTGACCACCACCCCCGTGGTCGCCGACGTGTGCGCTCAGCGGCGGTCCGCGTCCAGCGGCTCCAGGTCCTCGTCCTCGTCCTCGTCCAGATCGCCGCCGAGCTCGTCCTCGAGACCGTCGCCGTCCTCGTCATCGTCCACGTCGTCGATCTCGTCGTCGAAGACGGCGCTGACGTCGAAGCGGCAGACCACCTGCTGCGGGTCGACCTGCTCGAAGGGCGCCTCCAGCCACTCGCCGGGATCGGCCGGTTCGTCCGCCGCCGTCACCCAGAGCGTGGAGTCGCCCTCCTCCAGCCCGAACTCCTTGTGCCGGGAGGCGATCTCATCGGGCTCGAACTCGCCGAACAGCAGCCCGAGCGCGCCGTGCACCGTCCCGGAGGCCGGGGAACCCTCATCGCCCTCCGCCGCCTCGATCCGCTCTGCCTGCGCCAGCAGGCGCTGCGGTTCGGCGACGGCGTAGTCACGACGGATCAGAACGCTCAGCGCGTTGGGTTCCTCGGGGCCCGTGTACGGGGGCAGCGCGTCCTCCGCACCGGGGATCTCGAAGGGCGTGACCTCGTCGTAGCGGTCGTAGAGCAGTTCGTCGTACACCTCTGCGGCCGCGGCCAGCTGGTTGAACGCCTCGAACACGGCCGGGTCGTCCTCCCCCGACCTGCGTTCGACCGCGGCCAGGTGGCGGTCGAGCGCGGTCTTGACCGCCTCGGCGGCGGCGCGTACCTCGGCAGCGGTGGGCTGCGCAGCATCAGACATAGTGCAGACGCTATCCGTACCGGGGCCCAGCCCGCACAATAGATGCGATGCCGGAATACGAATTTGTCGACGTGTACGTGCCGCGCGGGGTCTCCCGCAAGGAAACGGCACGTCTGCTGACGGACCACGCGGAGTACGGACACTGGGAGTTGCACCGTCTGAGCCTGCTGCGCGACGGCAGCCGCAGGGTGCGGTTGCGCCGGCGGATCATCCGCCAGGTGCGGGCCACGTGGTGAGCGAGGACGGGCACGGGTAGAAGGCACATGACGGAACGGGCCCCGCGTCTGCGGGGCCCGTTCCGTTGCGGGTGTCAGACCGAGGCGCGCGCCTTGCGGTAGAGGACCGCGCCCGCGAGCAGCGCGCCCGCGCCGGCCGGCAGGACCAGGCCGAGCGGCACGTCGCTGCCGGTGCTGGCGAGCTGGGCCTCGCCGTGAGGCTGGGTGACGAACCGGCCGCTCGGCTTGTTGCCGTGCGAGGAGCCGCCCGGGGTCTCGCCGCTCGTGGAGGGCGGGGTGCCCGGAGTGCCGGGGTGACCGGGCTCACCGGGGTTGCCGGGGTGCCCCGGGTTGCCAGGGTTTCCCGGATTGCCTGGTTCGCCAGGGTTACCCGGGTTTCCGGGGTTCCCAGGATTACCGGGCTCACCCGGGTTGCCGGGGTTCCCAGGATTACCGGGCTCACCCGGGTTGCCGGGGTTCCCAGGATTACCGGGCTCACCCGGGTTGCCGGGGTTCCCAGGGTTGCCGGGGTTGCCGGGGTTGCCCGGGTTCCCGGGGTTGCCCGGGTTCCCGGGGTTGCCCGGCTGCCCCGGGGCTTCGTGGCCGCCGCCACCGTTCGAGCAGTCGTTGCCCGTGCTGGGGTTGGCGACGCCGATGACGTCGACACTGTTGCCGCAGACGTTCACCGGCACGTGGATCGGCGCCTGGACATGGTTGCCCGAACCCACGCCGGGCGAGTCGGTGGCGTGCCCGCTCGCGTGGGAGCCACCGTGGCCGCCGTGGCCGCCGTGGCCGCCCGACGACGATCCACCGCCCTTGTTGGCGCACGAGTTGCCCACCGACGGGTTGAGGACCCCGACGACGTTGACGGTGTTCCCGCACACGTTTACCGGCGCGTACACCGGCGCCTGCACCGAGTTTCCGGAGAGCACGCCGGGCGAGCCCGACGCGGAACCCTGGGCGCCCGAGTCGGCGTGCGCGGAGCCGCCCGCGGCGGCGATCACGCCGGTCGCGGCCGCCACGGTCATCAGACCCTTGCGGGTGACCTGTCGCATTTACTGAATACCTGCCTTCGACCCTGTCTCGAATTCTTCTCGAATTCCCCGAAAGAAGCGTTCGGTCCCGGAGCGCATGGCACGCGCTCCGGGACCGATGGCTTTGGACTCCCCTCAGCGAGGGGAAAGCATCACTTGTTGATGCAGGTGTTGCCGAAGGCGGGGTTCAGCAGCCCGATCACGGAGACCGTGTTGCCGCAGACGTTCACCGGGACGTGAACGGGCACCTGGACAACGTTGCCGGACAGGACGCCCGGGGAGTGCACGGCGGCACCCTGAGCACCCGAGTCGGCGACGGCCAGGCCCGCGCCCGCGAGAACCAGCCCACCGGTGGCAGCCGCAGCAGCGACGACCTTCTTGATCATTATTCCTCCTAGTTGGCAAAGCGACCCATCTTGCGATCGCATTACCTGTAACGAGGGTGGAGTAATGAGGCTACGAGCTTATGGTCGCATTCACTCTTCCCAGTCGATTCCGTACGCGCGACCGAATACCACCGTTCCGCAGGGCCGGTTCAGGACAGGTCGATGAAGCGGTCGAGCACCCGCACGCCGAACTGCAGGCCCTCCACCGGCACCCGCTCGTCCACGCCGTGGAACATGCCGGCGAAGTCCAGCTCCGGCGGCAGCTTCAGCGGCACGAAGCCGAAGCCCCGGATGCCCAGGTCGTCGAAGGACTTCGCGTCCGTCCCGCCGGAGAGCATGTAGGGGATCGCCTTGGCGGTCGGGTCCTCGGCCAGCAGCGCGGACTGCATCGCCCCCACGAGCGCCCCGTCGAAGGTGGTCTCGACGGCCTTGTCGGCGTGGACGTCCTCGCGCCGCACGTTCGGGCCGAGGATCCGGTCGAGGTCGGCGAGGAACTCCTCCTCGTGGCCGGGCAGGAACCGCCCGTCGACGTGGGCGGTCGCCTCGCCCGGGATGACGTTGACCTTGTAACCGGCACCGAGCTGGGTGGGGTTGGCCGTGTTGCTCAGGGTCGCGCCGATGAACTTGGCGATGCCGCCGAGCCTGACGAGGGTCGACTCCATGTCCTCCGGGTCGAGCTCGGTGCCGAGTGCGTCGCCGAGCTCGTCGAGGAAGGCGCGGGTGGTCTTGGTGACCCGCACCGGGAACTTGTGCCGCCCGAGCCGCGCGACGGCCTCCGACAGCTCGGTGATCGCGTTGTCCCGGTGGATCATCGATCCGTGCCCGGCGGTGCCGGCCACGGTGAGCTTCATCCAGTGCATGCCCTTCTCGGCCGTCTGGATCATGTAGAGCCGCCGCTGCTCGCTGACGGTGAACGAGAACCCGCCCACCTCGCTGATCGCCTCGGTGACGCCCTCGAACAGCTCGGGGTGGTTGCGCACCAGGTGCTTGGCGCCGTAGGTGCCGCCCGCCTCCTCGTCGGCGAGGAACGCCAGGACGATGTCGCGCGGGGGCTTGCGCCCGCTGCGCAGCCGGTCGCGGACGACCGCGAGGGTCATCGCGTCCATGTCCTTCATGTCGACGGCCCCGCGGCCCCACACACAGCCGTCGGCGACCTCGCCGGAGAAGGGGTGGTGGGTCCAGTCGTCGGCATTGGCCGGTACGACGTCGGTGTGGCCGTGGATGAGGAGCGCGGGCCGGGAGGGGTCCTCGCCCTCGATCCGGGCCACCGTGGAGGCCCGGCCCGGGTGGGACTCGAAGATCTGCGGTTCGAGTCCGACCTCGGCGAGCTTCTCGGCCACGTACTCGGCCGCCTTGCGCTCGCCCGGACCCGAGTGGTCGCCGTAGTTGCTGGTGTCGATCTGGATCAGCTCGCGGCAGAGGTCCACGACCTCGTCCTCGCCGGTGACGCTCCTGGCCGTGTCCGTCTCGCTCACGTGCTTCCTCCCGGTGTCACTGCTGGTGGGTCCTCCTCATCCTCTCTCTCCGTGGCCCGCACCCCAAGAGCGCTCCCGGCCCGTCACACGCCGTTCACGCCTCCCGGGGTGCGGGCGGGGGGTGATCGGCCACCCCGGAAAGCCTGGTAATGTTTACGTCGTCGCCGCGGGGAGAACCCACGCGACAGACACCTTGTCCGGGTGGCGGAATGGCAGACGCGCTAGCTTGAGGTGCTAGTGCCCTTTATCGGGCGTGGGGGTTCAAGTCCCCCCTCGGACACATGAGGCTGAGGGCCGTGACCGCGAGGTCACGGCCCTCAGTCGTTTCCGCGGAAAGGTGACCATGACCAGGCGTTCATGCCCGTGCGGGCTCCCCGAGGCCTACGAGGCCTGCTGCGGCCGGTTCCACTCCGGGACCGCCGCCGCGCCGACCGCCGAGGCGTTGATGCGGTCGCGGTACTGCGCCTTCGTGAAGGGCGACGCCGCGTATCTGCTGCGGACCTGGCACCCGCTGACGCGGCCCGGCCGGCTGGAGCTGGATCCGGGGATGCGGTGGACCGGGCTGGAGATCCTGGGCGCGAGCGGCGGCTCGGCGTTCCACACCACCGGGACCGTGGAGTTCCGGGCGTCGTACCGGGGCGGGTCGCTGCACGAGCGGAGCAGCTTCGAGCGGGTCGACGGGGCCTGGGTGTACGTCGACGGGGAGTTCCCGGCCTAGCGGGGGCCACGGCGGGACGACGCGGAGTTCCCGGCGGAGCCGCGGCTACGGCGCCAGGATGTCGAGTTCCTGGAGGGCGCCGACCGTGATCTCGCGGGTCAGTTCCTCCGCGCGGGCGGCGTCGCCCGCGCGGACCGCCTCGGCGACCTGGACGTGCAGGGTGACGGCGGCCGGGTCGGGGTCCTCGAACATCACGTCGTGCTGGGTGCGGCCGGTCAGGACCTCGGCGACGACGTCGCCGAGGCGGGCGAACATCTCGTTGCCGGAGGCCTCCAGGACGACGCGGTGGAAGGCGACGTCGTGCAGGAGGTAGCCCTCCAGTTTGTGGCCGCGTGAGTGGGCGACCATGCCGAGGGCGCACTCGGTGAGTTCGGCGCACTGCTCGGCCGTGGCGTGCCGGGCGGCGAGGCCGGCCGCGACCGGTTCGACGGCCGAGCGCAGCACCGTGAGGGACCGCAGCTGCCGGGGCCGGTCCGCACCGGCCAGGCGCCAGCGGATGACCTGCGGGTCGTAGACGTTCCACTCGGACTTCGGGCGGACCGTCACGCCGACGCGGCGACGGGACTCCACCAGGTACATGGACTCAAGGACGCGGACCGCCTCACGCATCACCGAGCGCGACACGTCGAAACGCTGCGCGAGCTCGTCGGTGCGCAGGACGCTGCCCGGCGGGTACTCACCCGCCGTGATCTCGGGGCCGAGGGTGTCCAGTACATGGCCGTGCAGCCCCCGGCCCGGTGTGCTCATGCACTCAGCGTACGGGGTGGATCACTGAGACAAAAAGTCAGACTTATTGATGACGAGCTCTTGAATTCGTCGTACCTAATGGGTTTCAGTTGCGTCGACATCACGTGTCGACCTCGGACAGCAGACAGTGAGGCAGCGATGAACACCCCCCACGTCGTCGTGGTCATGGGCGTAGCGGGCACCGGCAAGACCACCATCGGTCCCCTGCTCGCCGCCCGGATCGGCGTTCCCTACGCCGAGGGCGACGACTTCCACCCCGAGGCCAACATCGCCAAGATGTCGGCCGGCACTCCGCTCACCGACGCGGACCGCCTGCCGTGGCTCGACGCCATCGGCGAGTGGGCGCACGGGCGGGCCGGGCTCGGCGGGGTGGTCAGCTGCTCGGCGCTGAAGCGGTCGTACCGCGACCGGCTGCGGGCCGCCGCACCGGGCGTGGTCTTCGTGCACCTCGCCGGTGACCGCGCGCTGATCGAGGACCGGATGTCGCACCGGCAGGGGCACTTCATGCCCGCAGCGTTGCTCGACTCCCAGTTCGCCACGCTCCAGCCCCTGGAGGCGGACGAGGCGGGGGTCGAGGTGAACGTCTCGGGCAGTCCGGAGGAGATCACCCGGCGGGCTGCGCTCGCCCTGGAAGACCTCCCCGAACCCGTCCAGTAGCCCCTGGCGGCCGCTTCCCCTCCCCTACTCCCCCAACGCAAGGGACCCACCCCGTGACCAGACTCAGCGTCGAGATGCTGGCAGCGGACGCACCCGAGCCGATCACCTCGGCCGGCCACGCTCAGCTGGGCATCGCCGTCCTGGCGGGCATCGCCGTCATCGTCCTGCTCATCACGAAATTCAGGCTGCACGCCTTCCTGTCCCTGACCCTCGGGTCACTGGCGCTCGGCGCGATCGCCGGGGCGCCGCTGGACAAGGTGCTCACCAGCTTCAGCGCCGGCCTCGGCACCACGGTCGCGGGCGTCGGTGTGCTGATCGCCCTCGGGGCGATCCTCGGCAAGATACTCGCCGACTCCGGAGGCGCCGACCAGATCGTCGACACCATCCTGGAGAAGGCCGGCGGGCGGTCCATGCCGTGGGCGATGGTGCTGATCGCCTCCGTGATCGGACTGCCGCTGTTCTTCGAGGTCGGCATCGTGCTGCTGATCCCGGTCGTGCTGATGGTCGCCAAGCGCGGCAACTACTCGCTGATGCGCATCGGCATCCCGGCGCTCGCGGGCCTGTCCGTGATGCACGGCCTTGTGCCGCCGCACCCCGGTCCGCTGGTCGCGATCGACGCCGTCGGCGCCGACCTCGGTGTGACGCTGGCGCTCGGCGTCCTCGTCGCCGTACCCACCGTGATCATCGCCGGCCCGGTGTTCTCGAGGTACGCGGCCCGCTGGGTCGACGTCCCGGCCCCCGAGAAGATGATCCCGCAGCGCCCCTCCGAGGAGCTCGACAAGCGCCCCGGCTTCGGTGCCACGCTCTTCACCGTGCTGCTCCCGGTGATCCTCATGCTCGCCAAGGCGCTGGTCGACATCGTCGTGGACGACCCCGAGAACCCGGTGCAGCGGGTCTTCGACGTGATCGGCGCCCCGATGATCGCCCTGCTCGCCTCGGTGCTGGTCGGCATCTTCACGCTGCTGCGGCCCGCCGGGTTCTCCAAGGAGCGCATCTCGCCGCTCGTGGAGAAGAGCCTCATGCCGATCGCGGGCATCCTGCTGATCGTCGGCGCGGGCGGTGGCTTCAAGCAGACGCTGATCGACACCGGTGTGGGGCAGATGGTCCTGGACATCTCCAAGGACTGGGCCATCCCCGCGTTGCTGCTGGCCTGGCTGATCGCGGTGGTGATCCGCCTGGCGACGGGTTCGGCGACGGTGGCCACGGTCTCGGCGGCCGGTCTGGTCGCCCCGCTCGCGGCGGACATGTCCACCACGCACGCCGCCCTGCTCGTCCTCGCCATCGGCGCCGGCTCGCTCTTCTTCAGCCACGTCAACGACGCCGGGTTCTGGATGGTGAAGGAGTACTTCGGGCTGAGCGTCGGCCAGAACATCAAGACCTGGTCCGTCATGGAGACGATCATCTCGGTGGTCGCCGGTGGTCTGGTCCTGCTGTTGTCCCTCGTGATCTAGGAGTGCGGCGATGACGGCTCACCCCCTCTTCGACATCGGCGGCCGTACCGCCCTGGTCACCGGCTCCAGCCGGGGCATCGGACTCGCCCTCGCGCGCGGTCTGGCGGAGGCCGGCTGCACGGTCGTGCTGAACGGACGCGACGAGGGCCGGCTCGCCGAGGCCGCCGCCGGACTGCCCTGCGACCGGGTGAGCACGGCGGTGTTCGACGTGACCGACGGATCATCGGTGGCCTCGGGGGTCGCCGAGGTCGAGGAGCGGGTGGGCCCGCTCGACATCCTCGTCAACAACGCGGGTATGCAACTGCGGGCCCCGCTGCTGGAGTTCGGCGAGTCCGACTGGCACCGGATCCTGGACACCAATCTGACCAGTGCCTTCCTGGTCGGCCGTGAGGCGGCACGCCGGATGACGGAACGCGGCCACGGGAAGATCATCAACATCTGCTCGCTGCAGAGCGAGGTGGTACGGCCCGGGATCGCGCCGTACGCCGCCACCAAGGGCGCGCTGAAGATGCTCACCAAGGGCATGTGCGCGGACTGGGGGCCGTACGGGGTGCAGGTCAACGGCCTCGGCCCGGGCTATATCGAGACCGAGCTGACCCGGCCGCTGGTGGAGGACGAGGAGTTCAGCTCCTGGGTGCGGCGGCGCACCCCCGCCGGGCGCTGGGGGCGTACGCAGGACCTGGTGGGCGGGGTGCTGTTCCTCGCCTCTCCCGCGGCGGACTTCGTCAGCGGGCAGGTGCTGTATGTCGACGGCGGTATGACAAGCGTGCTGTGACTTGCGGAGGCGGTTGTGATGCTGGGGTGTGTGATCCACGGTCAAGGCGATCTGCGGGTGGCGGAGTTGCCGGTGCCGGAGCCCGGGCCGGGGCAGGCGCTGGTCGCCGTCCGGTACGGCGGGGTGTGCGGGTCCGATCTGCACTACTGGCGGCACGGCGGCGTCGGTGACTTCCGGCTGCGGGAGCCGATGGTGCTCGGGCACGAGGTCGTGGGGACGGTGGTGGAGTACGGCCCCGGTGCTGCGGGTCCGGCTCCGGGTACCGCCGTCGCCGTGCATCCGGCGACCCCGTGCGGGGTGTGTCCGGAGTGCGAGGGCGGGCGGCGCAACGTCTGCCGGGACACCCGGTATCTCGGGAGTGCGGCGCGGTTTCCCCATGTCCAGGGAGGTTTCTCGACCCGGGTGGTCGTGCCGGCGGAGCAGTTGCGGGCGCTGCCCGACGGTCTGGAGCTGCGGCGGGCCGCGCTGGCCGAGCCCCTGTCGGTCGCTCTGCACGCGGTGCGGCGGGCCGGGGAGGTGGCGGGGCGCCATGTGCTGGTGACGGGCGCCGGGCCCATCGGGTGTCTGGTGGTCGCGGCGGCGAAGGCGGCCGGGGCCGCGCACGTCACCGTCTCGGATCTGCTGCCGGAGGCGCTCGCGTACGGGCGGATCGCCGGGGCCGGGACGGTCGTACGGGCCGATGATCCCGAGGACCGCGGGTGGCCGGACGAGGTCGATGTGGCCGTCGAGGCGTCCGGGGTGGCCGCGGGGCTCGACACGTGTCTGCGGCGGGTGCGGCGGGGCGGGGTCGTCGTGCAGCTGGGGATGCTGCCGGCGGGGCACAGTCCGTTCGCGGGGAACCTCGTGGTGAGCCGGGAGATCGAGCTGCGCGGGGCGTTCCGCTTCGACGGCGAGTTCGACGAGGCGTTGACGCTGCTGGCCGGGGTGCCGGCGTTCGACTGGCTGATCAGCGCGGTGGTACCCGTGCGGGAGGCCGAGTCGGCGTTCGCGCTGGCCGCTGACCGGAGTCGGTCCTGCAAGGTGCTGTTGGATTTCACCCGGACGCCGTAGGGCTTCTCATCGTGGAGCGGCTGCGGCAGCGTCGTGGTTGTTCGCGCAGTTCCCCGCGCCCCTGGGGCGAAGACCTACTGGCGCCACAGAGGGTGCTCTCGCTCCGCCCAGGTCCTGCTCACCCTGCCCGTGCGCAGGCCCCTCCTGGATTCCGGGTCCGCCAGGGCCATGCCGATGTGGCCGGCCAGGACGATGCCGATGGTGAGGGCCAGCCAGTCGTGGACGAAGGTGGCGCTGGTGCGCCAGAGCAGGGGGGTGAGGTGGGTGAACCACATCATCAGGCCCGTGGCGAGCATGACCAGTGTGGCGCCGGCGATCCAGGCGGCGTAGAGCTTCTGCCCGGCGTTGAACTTGGCGGCGGGGCGGGACGCGGGGCGTTTGTCGCGGTGCAGGGCGGCGCGCAGCCAGGTGCGGTCGTGCGGGCCGAAGCGGTTGAGGCGGCCGAGGTCGGCGCGGAACGCCCGGGAGGCGAGGCCGGCCAGGACGGGGACGGGCAGGGCGAGGCCCGACCACTGGTGCAGGGTGACGACCAGGGCGCGGCGGCCGACGAGTTCGGCGAGCTGGGGGACGTAGAGGCAGGCCGCCGTCAGGACGCAGATGCCCATCAGGACGGCCGTGGTGCGGTGGATCCAGCGCTGCAGTGGAGTGAAGCGGCGCACGTCGGCCGTGGCCGGGGGTGTGTCAGCTCGTAGGGTCATCGTCGCGTCCGTTCGAGCGGCCCACCCAGGCGTCGACGTCGTAGCCGCGCTCCTCCCAGTAGCCCGGCCGGACCTCGTCGGTGACGGTGATGCCGGAGAGCCACTTGGCGGACTTGTAGAAGTACATGGGCGCCACGTAGAGGCGGACCGGGCCGCCGTGGGAGTGGCCGAGGTCCTTGTCCTGCATGCGCAGGGCGACCAGGACGTCTGCGCGGCGGGCCTGGTCGAGGGTGAGGCTCTCGGTGTACGTGCCGTCGAAGCAGGTGAAGCGGATGGCCTTGGCCGTGGGGCGTACCCGGGCGGCGTCCAGGAGCCGGGAGAGGCGGACGCCCTCGAAGGGGGTGTCGGGGACGCGCCAGCCCGTGACGCACTGGACGTCGCGGACCATGCGGGTCTGGGGCAGGGCCCTCAGGTCGTCGAGGGTGTAGGTCGTGGGGCGGTCGACCAGGCCGTCCACGGTGAGGCGGTAGCTGCCGGTGTTCTTGCGCGGGACGGACGAGGCGACCGAGTAGTAGCGGAAGCCGCCGCCGTTGGGGAGCAGGCCGGTCAGGCCCGTGGGGTCCTTGTCGGCCGCTCCGCCGAGGAAGGCCTCCAGGCCGCGTTGCAGCGGGGGCGCGGCGACCACGCCCGCGGCGCCCAGGGCGAGGGTGCCGAGGAAGACGCGGCGGCCGATCGGGGTGCCCCGTTCTTGGGGGTGTTCGTCGTTCACACCCTTGGGTACGTCCTGGTTCACGTTCTCATTCGAACACCCGCGGCCCCGGTACGACAGGGAGTCGCGGGTGCTCGTCGGACTTCCGTAACCACTTCTTACGGGAGCCGCCTCAGGAGGAGGCGGCCTTGTCCAGCTGGAACGCCTCGTTGCCGAGGCCGATCCGGGCGTGCTTCTCGGGGGCGCGGGAGCGCAGCACCAGGCCGAGGGCCATGCCGACCAGCGCGGCCAGGCCGATGATGCCGGGCAGCACCCAGCTCAGCGAGGAGTCGGGGCCGGCGCCGACCAGCACTTCGAAGTCCTTCACCGTGTAGCCGGCGATCACCAGCAGGGCGATGCCCGCCAGCGCGGACGTGACCAGCCGCCAGGCCTGGGCACCGGCGGCGCCGCGGCGGACGAAGAAGACGACGACGGACAGGGACGCCGCCGCCATCAGCACGATCACGCCCAGGGCGCCGATGTTGCCGAACCAGGTGAACAGCTGCAGGACGGGTGCGGTGGGGTCGCCGACCGGCCTGTCGTCGGCGACCGCGAAGGCGGCCACGACCAGCACGGCCACGACGGTCTGGAGCAGCGAGCCGGTTCCGGGGGCGCCGCTGCTGCCGCTGGTGCGGCCGAAGGCGGCGGGCAGCAGGCCCTCGCGGCCCATGGCGAAGGCGTAGCGGGCGACGACGTTGTGGAAGCTGAGCAGCGCGGCGAACATGCCGGTGACGAACAGGACGTGCAGGACGTCGGTGAAGGTGCCGCCGAGGCGCGACTCGGTGAGGAAGAACAGCAGCCCGGCGCTCTGCTTCTGGGCCGTGCCGACGATGGCGGCGGGTCCGGTGGCGACGGTGAGGGCCCAGCTGCTGAGGGCGAAGAACACGGCGACCCCGCCGACGGCGAGGAACATCACGCGCGGCACCAGGACATGCGGGCGGCTGGTCTCCTCGGCGTAGACCGGGGCCTGTTCGAAGCCGAGGAACGCGGCGATGCAGAAGCACAGCGCGGTGCCGACACCGGCTCCGGTGAGGGTGTCGGGGTTGAAGGCGTGCAGCGACAGTCCCTCCTTTCCGGGGTCGGCGAGGGCGGCCACGTCGAATACGACCACCAGGAGCACCTCGATGACCAGCAGCACACCGAGCACGCGGGCGTTGACGTCGATCTTGAGCCAGCCCAGCAGCCCGACGGCGAGCGCGGCCACGAGCGCCGGTATCCACCAGGCGATCCGCACGTCGGCGTAGGTGGCGAGGAGCCCGGAGACCTCGAAGCCGAAGATGCCGTAGATGCCGACCTGGAGCGCGTTGTAGGCGACGAGGGCAACCAAGGCGGCGCTCGCGCCCGCGGTGGCGCCCAGACCCCGGCGGATGTAGGCGTAGAAGGCGCCCGCGTTGTGGACGTGGCGGCTCATCTCGGCGTATCCGACGCTGAACAGGATCAGGACGACGCCGAGGACGACGAAGAGCAGCGGCTGGCCGACGATGCCCATCACCGCGAATGTGGTGGGCATGACACCCGCGACCACCATGAGCGGGGCGGTCGCCGCGAGGACGGAGAGCAGCAGTCCCCCGGTGCCGAGCCGGTCGGCCCGCAGGGCGCGCTCCTGTCCCTTGAACGTACTGATGCCGCCGCCGGGGGCGGAGGTGTTCGTGTCCGAACTGTCCGTGGTCATCGGGCGAGCGTCCTCACTCTTCGGGTCGGAGGTGTCAGGCCGTGCCGAGCGCGGCGGCACGGGCGGCGGCGAAAGCGGTGTGCGGGTCGCGGTCCGGGTACGACCAGGGAGCCGGTGTGGCATGCCGACCGATCCGGTGGAAGAGGGCGGCGGCCTCGGCCCCCCGCCCCTCGCAGAACTTGGCGTGGGCGAGGAAGTTCAGGTCGATCAGCCGCCGCGGGTGCCCCTCCAGCTCCCACTCCAGCCACCAGTCGAAGGCGGCCTTCATGACCTGCCGGGCACGGCGCCCCGTCCAGTGGCCGGAGGCGGCCGGGTCGGCGGGTTGGTGTCCGGCGGTGGCCAGCACGCGGTAGCGCTCGGCGTGCGCGATCACCGGCAGGATCGCGAGCGGGGAGTCGGCGGGCGCCTGTTCGGCGGCCCAGTTGGCGAAGTCGTAGACCTCGTGCAGCGGATCCGGACCGGCCTCGATGCGGCGGGCGGCGAGCCGGGCGACCATCAGATGGTGGGCGTGGTGGTGATCGCTGTACCGGCCGCGGACCGCCTCGAAGCCGCGGACGGCGTCCTCGTCGCTCCCGACCGCGCACTCCAGCATCAGCAGGCCCAGCCAGGGGGTGGGGTCGGCGGGGACCCGGGCCGCGGCGGTCCGGCACGCCTCACGGGCGTGGTCGGGCTTGACCTTGCCGAGCAGGGCGCGCCGCACCTGGGCGAGCGCGAGCAGGACGGAGGCGTCGGCGGACTCGGGTTCGGCGAGCAGCCACTCCTTCGCCCACGCGGCGCAGGAGGACTCCCGGGCGAGGACGGTGACGCGGTGGCCGCGCCGGTCCCAGTCGTCCCCGGTGCGCACCAGCAGGGAACGGGCGTTCTGCCAGCGGCCCTGCGCGAGTGCGGCGCGCGCGACCGCGAGATCGGCGTCGTCGAGGGCCTCGTCGAAGGCCTGCGCCGCACGTCTGCGGCCACGGCCGAGGGGAGGCGGGGGTGGGGACACCGCGGAACTTCCTCACGCGCTCTTCTGGTGTTTCGGCTCACGGCGGCAGAAGGAGCGCGTATGTGCGCATCGCCATGGGCTGATCACGCACAGCCAACCCCCAGCCAATGGTTTCCGTCAAGGGTCGCCAAGGCGTTACACGCGTCAACTGCCGTTACTCGTGAGCGTTTTGTGATCCGGGAGACCGGAGAGGCAGGTGCGATCCGCATCCGATTTTTCCGTTACGTACTATGTGGCGTACGTCATAGCGTGGGCTGTCGCCGCCCCCGACGATGGCAAGACGTACGGGCGCGCCGGGTGGAGCCGGCCGGTACAGTCGGCCCCTACGCAACCGTGACCCGACCTGACGATCGAGGTAACACCGCGTGTCGGTTCTAGTCCTGGCGCTCGCCCTGGGTGCCGCCTGCTGTCTCGGCTTCGGCTTCGTCCTCCAGCAGAACGCGGCCCAGCGGGCCCCGCTGAGTGATTTCCTCTCCTTCCGGCTGCTGCTCGACCTCGTGAAGGTGCCCCGCTGGCTCGGCGGCATCGCGCTGATGGTGGTCGGCATGGGCCTGGGCGCCGCCGCGCTGGGGCAGGGTGAGCTGTCACTGGTGGAACCGCTGCTGGCGACGAACCTCCTCTTCGCGCTGGCACTCTCCCGCAAGCAGAGCCGGCAGCCGCTGGGCCGCCAGGGCTGGGCGGGCCTCTTCCTGCTGGCCGGCGGCGTGACCGCGTTCATCGTGGCGGGCCGACCGGAGGGCGGCGCGGCGACGGCCGATCCGGTGCGGCAGTGGCTGATCATCGGGATCATGATCGGGCTGGCTCTGCTGCTCACGACGCGCGGCAAGCGGTCCCGGCTGAGCTCGGGCCCGGTGCTGCTGGCTCTGGCCGCCGGACTGCTCTACGGCGTGCAGGACGCGCTGACCAGGGTCAGCGGGCAGAAGGTCTCCGACGGCGGCTTCGCCGAGTTGCTCACCGGCTGGGAGCCGTACGCGGTGCTCGCGCTCGGGGTCACGGGACTGATCCTCGTGCAGAGCGCGTTCGAGACCGCGTCCCTGCGCAAGTCACTGCCCGCCCTGACCGCGGCCCAGCCGCTCGCCGGGATCGTCTGCGGCGTCGGCTTCCTGGGCGACCGGCTGCGCACCGACGCGGTGGCCCTGAGCTGGGAGGCCGGTGGCCTGCTGGCCGTCGTCGCCGGGATCGTGCTGCTGGGCATGCATCCGGCGATGCCGCACGGGGCACCGGAACGGGCCCGTGTGAACACACCCGCCGTGAGCCCGGCCTCACCCTGACCCTTCCCGGCCCTCGCCCGTGAGACCCCCTCCCGCCCCGTCGGCCTTCCCTCCCCTGCTTGGATGAGCGCATGAGCGCTGCTGACGAGATCCTCGACATCGTCGACGAGAACGACCGGGTCGTCGGGCAGCGCCCGCGCGGCGAGGTCTACGCCCGGGGGCTGCGCCATCGTTGCGTCTTCGTCCAGGCCCGGGACGCCGAGGACCGGATCTTCGTGCACCGGCGCACCGCGACCAAGCTGGTCTTCCCCTCCCTGCACGACATGTTCGTCGGCGGAGTCGTCGGCGCCGGCGAGTCCTACGACGCGGCGGCCCTGCGGGAGGCCGGGGAGGAACTCGGCGTGACCGGCCTGCCGCAGCCGCGGCACCTCTTCACGTTCCTGTACGACAACGGCTCCGGCCGGACCTGGTGGTCGGCGGTCTACGAGGTTCGGTGCGCGCTTCCGGTACACCCTCAGGTCGAGGAGGTGGCCTGGCACGACTTCCTGCCCGAGGCCGAGGTCGAGCGGCGCCTGGCCGACTGGGAGTGGGTGCCGGACGGGCTCGCGGCGTACGAGCGGCTCAAGGCGTTCCGGGCGTCCGGCTGAAGAGGGCCGGGCGGGGCTCCCGGGTAAGGTCGCGCACGTGATCGAGTTCGTACGGAACGCCCGGTTGTGGTTCGCGCCCGCGGAGGTCAGGGAGGACGGCGAGACGCCCGACTACCGGTTCTCGCTGGCGAACGAACGCACCTTCCTCGCCTGGCTGCGCACCGCGCTCGCACTGATCGGCGGCGGTTTCGCCGTGGACCAGTTCCTGCCGGACCTGCGCTGGGGATGGCGGGTCGGGCTCGCGCTCGCGCTGCTGGCCGCCGGCGTGCTGTGCTCCCTGCGGGCGGTCAACCACTGGGTGCGCTGCGAGCGGGCCATGCGCCGCGGTGAGGATCTGCCGGTGTCCCGGTTCCCGGCGCTGCTGAGCCTGGTCGTCGCGGTCGTGGCCGTCGCCATGGTCGTGGTGGTGCTGGTGGGGTGGGAAGGGTGAGCGTGCCGGCCGCCCGGCAGCGGGACCCCGACCGCGATCCCGGACTGCAGCCCGAACGGACCCGGCTCGCGTGGCGGCGCACGACGCTGTCGGGCACGGTCGTCGCCGTGCTCGCGGTGAAGACCGTGCTGCACGGCGGCGCCTCCGCGGCCGGCGTCGTCGCCTGCGCCCTGTGCTGTGTGCTCTGGCTGGGCTTCCTGAACGTCGCGCACCGGCGTATCCGCGCTCTCTCGGTCGCCGCGAGCCCCCCTGCGTTCGCACCCCGGCACGCGGCGGCCGCGGTGCTGTGCACGGTGGCGATGGCGCTGTGCGGCGCGGCCCTCGTCCTGTGAACCCCTCCGGGGTTCAGGACCTCATTCCTCCTCGCTCTCCCAGTCCACCGTCACGACGATCTTGCCGCGGGTGCGGCCCTCCTGGTTCAGTCGGTGCGCGTCGGCGGCCCGCTCCAGGGGGAACGTCTCGTCGACGTGCACGCTGACCACACCCTGCTCCGCCAGGTCGGCCAGGCGCTGGAGGTCCTGGGGGTCGGGGCGGACGAAGTAGTAGCGGCCGCCGTAGGCCACGACGTCGTTGTCGGCGATCGACGCCAGGCGACCCTCGGGCGCCAGCAGGTTCGCCGACACCTTCAGCGCGTCCCCGCCGACCGTGTCGAACACCGCGTCCACGCCCTCCGGGGCCAGTCCGCGCACCCGCTCGCCCAAGCCCTCGCCGTACACCACCGGCTCCCCGCCCAGGCCCCGCACGAAGTCGTGGTTGGACTCGCTCGCCGTGCCGATCACCCGGGCCCCGAGGTGGACGCCGAGCTGGACGGCGATCGAGCCGACGCCGCCGGCCGCGGCATGCACGAGCACGGTCTCGCCCCGCTTCACCTGGAGCACCTTGACCAGCATCTGGTAGGCGGTGAGCCCGACCAGCGGCAGCCCGGCCGCCTCCTCGTAGGAGAGGTTGCGCGGCTTACGAGCGAGAGTGCGCAGGGGCGCGGCCACGTACTCGGCGAAGGTGCCGCGGGAGAGGAAGTCCTCGCGCACGTATCCGATGACCTCGTCCCCGACGTCGAACTCCGAGACGGCCACGCCCGGCCGCACGACGACGCCCGAGACGTCCCAGCCGGGCACCACCGGGAAGACGGGGGCGAGGATCCCGTCGAGGTATCCCTCGCGGGCCTTCCAGTCGACGGGGTTCACGGCCGCCGCCCGCACCTTGACCAGCACCGCGTCCGGGCCGACCTTCGGGTCGCGCACCTCCCCGAACGCCAGCACCTCGGGACCGCCGTACCGTGAGTAGCTGATGGCCTTCATGGCTTTGACCTTCCGGGCTCGTCGAGCGGCGCGCAAGCGGGATGACCTGAACGAACCGGTCGAAACCTCCCCGGCCGCCGCACGGGGGGAGCCGTCGGCCTATCGTGGCTCCGATCACGTTTCGGTCCCGCTCTGGACGACATACCGACCGGTCGGCATCATGAGTCGGGAACTGTTCACCTGCCCGTAGGAGCGACGCATGAGCCCCGACCATCCGCCCGGACTGGATCTCGAACGGTTGCGCGACCTGCTCGACCGCGAGCGGCCCGGTCTGGTGAACGGCCCGCTGTCCGGCCGGCTCATCGAGGGCGGACGGTCGAACCTCACCTACGCGGTCTCCGACGGCGCGTCCCGGTGGGTCGTGAGACGGCCCCCGCTCGGCCATGTCCTGGCCACCGCACACGACATGAAGCGCGAGCACCGGGTGATCAGCGCGCTGCACCCGACCGCCGTGCCGGTTCCGCGGCCGGTGCTGCTGTGCGAGGACGAGGAGGTGCTCGGGTCGCCCTTCTACGTCATGGAGTTCGTCGACGGCACGCCCTACCGCACCGCCGACCAGCTCGCCCCGATCGGCGCGGAGCGGACCCGGGGCGCGGTGCTGAACCTCGTCGACACGCTGGTGGAGCTGCACGCGGTCGACCCGGGCGAGGTGGGTCTGGCGGACTTCGGCCGGCCCGAGGGCTTCCTGGACCGGCAGCTGCGGCGCTGGGGCAAGCAGCTGGACGCCTCGCGCAACCGCGACCTGGACGGCATCGACGAGCTGCACGCCGCCCTCGGGCGCGAGCTGCCCCACTCCCCCGCCCCTGCCGTGGTGCACGGCGACTACCGGCTCGACAATGTCCTGATCGGGGAGGACGACTCGATCCGGGCGATCCTCGACTGGGAGATGTCGACGCTCGGCGATCCGCTCACCGACCTCGGCCTGCTGGTGATGTACAGCATGCCGCTCGGCATGCCCGACTCCCCCGTCTCCACGACCGCCGAAGCGCCCGGGCATCCGGCGCCGTCCGAGCTCATCGAGCGGTACGCCGCCCGCTCGGGGCGCGACGTCTCCGCGGTCTCCTGGTACACGGCGTTCGCCTGGTTCAAGCTCGCCGTGATCCTCGAGGGCATCCACTACCGCTACACGCTGGGCCAGACGGTCGGGCGCGGCTTCGACCGCATCGGCGACCTCGTGCCCGTCTTCGTCCGGCACGGACTGACCACGCTCCACGAAGGCCTCCAGGAGGGCTGATCCACATGGACTTCGCTTTCGACGCGCGCACCGAAGAGCTGCGCGCCAAGCTCCTCGCCTTCATGGACGAGTACGTCTACCCGGCCGAGGCCGTCGCGCACGAGCAGCGCGAGCGGCTGGCCTCGCCGTGGGAGACCGTGCCCGTGGTGGAGGAGCTCAAGGCCGAGGCCCGCAGGCAGGGCCTGTGGAACCTCTTCCTGCCGGACTCCGAGTACGGGGCGGGGCTGACGAACCTCCAGTACGCGCCGCTCGCCGAGATCATGGGCCGTTCCCCGCAGCTGGCGCCGACGGTGACGAACTGCGCGGCGCCCGACACCGGGAACATGGAGGTGCTCACCCAGTTCGGCGACGAGCAGCAGCAGAAGCAGTGGCTGGAGCCGCTGCTGGCCGGCGAGATCCGCTCGGCGTTCGCGATGACCGAGCCGGACGTGGCCTCCTCGGACGCCACCAACATCACCACGCACATCGAGCGCGACGGCGACGAGTACGTCATCACCGGACGCAAGTGGTACATCTCCGGGGCGATGCACCCCGACTGCAAGATCTTCATCGTGATGGGCAAGACCGACCCGGACGGGGAGGACATCCGCCGTCAGCAGTCGATGGTGCTGGTGCCGCGTGACACCCCGGGCGTCACGGTCAAGCGGGCCATGCAGGTGTTCGGGTACGAGGACCACTACCACGGCGGTCACGCCGAGGTGATCTTCGACCACGCGCGCGTGCCGGTGTCGAACCTGGTCGGCGAGGAGGGCGGCGGCTTCGCCATCGCGCAGGCGCGGCTCGGGCCCGGGCGCATCCACCACTGCATGCGGCTGATCGGCATGGCCGAGCGGGCGATCGAGCTGATGTGCCGCCGGGCGGTGTCCCGGACCGCGTTCGGCACGGCGCTGGCGCAGCAGGGCGTGGTGCACAACTGGATCGCGGACGCGCGGGTGACGGTGGAGCAGCTGCGGCTGCTGGTGCTGAAGACCGCGTGGCTGATGGACACCGTGGGCAATCGCGGTGCGCACACCGAGATCCAGTCGATCAAGATCGCCACGCCCCGCGCCGTGGTGGACATCCTCGACCGGGCGATCCAGTTGCACGGCGCGGGCGGGGTGAGCCAGGACTTCCCGCTGGCGGAGCTGTACGCGGGGGCGCGGACGCTGATGATCGCGGACGGGCCGGACGAGGTGCATCAGCGGTCGCTGGCGCGGCGGGAGTTGAAGCGGTACATGTGACGTCGGGGTGCGGCGGGGGCTCGCCCCCGCCGCACTGCCGCTCCTCACGGGCGGAGGACGACGCCGGTTGCGGGCGGGGTGTGAAACTTCGCACGGTCTCGTGAACGGCCGTTTGGGTAGGGCGGACGTTTCGCGAGGTTTCCCGCCCTGAACTCGCTCTGCGCCGCATCCTGGGCGAGTCCGGTGGTTGCACCGCACACCAGGGCTGCGGGACTGTGCACCGAGACAGTCCTCGTCCGTCTTCGCAGAGTGAGGTGTGGGTCACGCGTAGGGGCCCCGTACATGACTTCTTCCCCGGCCGGGCCCCGCACGGGTGCGGTGAGCACGGTGAGCGTCGTCTCCGCTCCCTGCCCGGTGGTGGTCCTGGACGCCGACGGGCACGTGGCGGAACTCAACGACGCGGCCCGTGCTCTGCTGCCCGCCGCCCGCGTCGGGCAGCCCCTGTCCTCCCCGGCCTGGCTCGTCACCGCCGACCGCACCCGGCCGGCCCCCGTCAGCGGGGAGGTGGGCGAGCGGTCCTTCTCGGCGCATCCGTCCGTCCTGGCGGGCGGCCGGACGGTCTGGTGGCTGATGGAGGAGACCGCCTACCGCTCCGTTGTGGGAGAGCTGGCAGCCGAGCGCGGACGCGCCCGGTTCCTCACCGAGGCCTCGACGGCCCTGCTGGCCTCCCTGAACCTCGAGCGGTGCATGGAGGTGACGGCGCGCCTGGCGACCGAGCATCTGGCCGATGCCGCGCTGGTCGTCGCGCCCACCGCCGCCAGGACACTGCCGGTGGTCTCCTGTGACCACCGGGGCGAGCTCGCCCGCAGCACGGTGTCCGAGGCGCCGGACACCGTGCCGGGCCTCGCCGAGGCGCTGCGGGGCTTCCCCCCGGTTCCCTCCCGGTGGATCGACCCCTCGACGGCCCCGCACTGGCTGATCCCGCCGGGGTTCGGCGAGATCGGCTCGCTGGTGATCACACCGCTGCCGGGACTCGGCGTGCCGGCCGGGGCGCTGGTCCTGCTGCGCCGGGCGCAGCAGGCCGCGTTCACCGAGGCGGAGGAGTCGCTGGCCGGGTTGTTCGCCGCCCGGGCCGGCGCGGCGATGTCGGCCGCCCGCCTCTACGCGGAACAGAACTCGATCTCCGACACCCTCATGCGGGAACTCCTGCCGCCCACCCTGCGGCAGACGGAGGGCGTGGAGTTCGCGGGCGGCTACCGGGCCAGCAAGGACACGGAACGCATCGGCGGCGACTTCTACGACGTCCACCCGCCCACCGAGGACTCCCCCGAGACCCTCGTGGTGCTGGGGGACGTGGCCGGCAAGGGGCTGGAAGCCGCGGTGCTCACCGGCAAGATCCGCAACACCCTGCACGCTCTGCTGCCCATGGCCGACGACCACGCCCGGATGCTGCGGCTGGTGAACAACGCCATGCGGACCAGCCACCACACCCGTTTCGCCACCCTGGTGATGGCCTCCGTCCGCAGGGACGAGCGCGAGGTCGTGCTGCGGCTCACGTCGGCCGGGCATCCGGCGCCGCTGATCATCCGGCGGGACGGGACCGTCGAGGAGGCCGACACGGGCGGCACTCTGATCGGCGTCCTGCCGACCATCACCTCCCGCACCGCGCGGATCCGCCTCGCGCCGGGAGAGACCTGCCTGCTGTTCACCGACGGCGTCACCGAGGCCAGGGGCGGTCCGCTGGGCGACACCATGTTCGGTGACCAGCGCCTCAGGCGCGCGGCGGCCGAGTGCGCCGGCATGCCCGCGGAGGCGGTCGTGGAGCGCGTGCAGATGGTCACCTCGCAGTGGATCGGCGACGGGCGCCACGACGACATCGCCGTCCTGGCCATCACCGCACCGCGCGGTGCCCACCTCAGTGCGGTGGACGGGGCGACCCGGGGCAGGTACACGGCATGACCGGACACCTCCCCGGCCTCGACGAGGGGCCGGGCCGTCGGGGCGCGGGCGGCCGTGGCTCCGCAGCGCACGGCGGCGGAGCCGCTCCGTGGGCGGACAAGCTGTGGGCCGCCGTCCGGGTGGCGGACGAGTACGCGGCCGTCGACGTCGTCACCGACGCCCTGGCCGACGGGCTGGAGCCCGAGTCGGTGCTGCTGGACGTCATCGCCGCGGTCCAGCACAGGGTGGGCGCCGAATGGGCGGCCAACCGTATGAGCGTGGCCGACGAGCATGCCGCCACCGCCATCAACGACCGTGTCATCGCCGTCCTGCCGACCCGGCGTCCGGCGAACAGCCGGGGCCGGATCACGGTGGCCTGCGTGGACCAGGAGTGGCACGCCCTGCCCGCGCGCCTGGTGTCCGAGACGCTGCGGTTGCGCGGCTGGCACGTGGACTACCTCGGGGCGCAGGTTCCCACCGCCCACCTGATCGGCCACATCCACCGCACCGGCCCGGACGCGGTGTGCCTGTCCGGCTCGCTGCCCACCCGGCTGCCCCTCGCGCACAGCGCCATCACCGCCGTCCAGGCGGCCGGCACCCCGGTCATGGCCGGTGGCCCCGCCTTCGGTGCCGACGGCCGCTACGCCCGCCTGCTGGGAGCCGACGCCTGGGCACCCGACGCCCGTGCGGCCGCCGACCGGCTCGCGGCCGGTCCCCTGAGCCGGCCCACGCCCGCCCACCAGGCGACCGACGACCTGCCGCACCTGCTCGACCAGGAGTACACGCTGGTCGCGAAGTCCTCCACCCGCCTGGTGCGCGACACGTTCCGGTCTCTCGAAGAGCGCTTCCCCGCGATGCGGGACTACAGCGACGAGCAGCGTGAGCACACCGCCGAGGACATCGCCCACGTCGTCAGCTTCCTGACGGCCGCCCTGTACGTGGACGCCGACGACGTCTTCATCGGCTTCCTCGCCTGGACCGCCGAGGTGCTCACCGCCCGCGACGTCCCGGCGCGTTCACTGCTGCCGTGCCTGGACCTGCTCCAGGAACAGCTGCACGACTTCCCCCGCGCCTGCCGGCTGCTCGACGCCGGGCGCAGCGCGCTCACCCCCCGCCCCTGACCCCGGGACGCCGATCCGCCGCTACGGGCGCAGGGCGCGCAGCAGCAGGTCGGCCAGGTGGTCGGCGACCTGCTGGGGGGTGAGGGGGCCGTCGGGGCGGTACCACGTCGACAGGTGGTGGACCGAGCCGAAGTGGTAGTCGACCACGAGGTCCGCCGGGGTCGCCCGGGAGAAGACGCCCGACTCCTGGCCCTCCTCCACCAGCGCGCGGAAGCGCTCGTGGTAGCGGCGGCGTTCGGAGCGGACCTGCTTGTCCTTCTCGGGGCTGAGGTGGTGCATGGAGCGCCAGAAGATCATCGCGTCGTCGAGGTTGTCGATGGTCGTCACCACGACGTCCGCGGCCGCGGACCGCAGCCGCTTCTCGACCGGCTCGTCGGCATCGGCCACGGCGTCCAGCCGTTCCTGCTGGATGCGCAGCACGCGCGCGTACACCTCGTGCAGCAGGTCGTCCTTGGAGCCGAAGTAGTGGTACAGCGCTCCCTTGGTGACACCGGCCGCCTCGACGATCTCCTGCACCGAGGTGCGGTCGTAGCCCTGCTCGGCGAAGAGCCGGGTGGCGGCGGCCAGGAGCCGCTGAGGCACGGGCGTGCCGTCCGAGTCCGTGGTCCTGGGCACTGCCGCCACCTGCCTTTCCGTTCTGCTGTCAGTTGCCTTGCGTACGGGAACGCAGTTCCCGCCGGAGGATCTTCCCACTGGCCGTCTTCGGCAAGTCCGGCAGGATCTCCACCTGGCGCGGATATTTGTAGGCGGCCAGTCTCTCCTTGCAGTAGGCGGCGAGTGCATCCGGGTCCGTGTCGGCGTCCGGACGCAGGCTGATGTAGGCCTTGACGGTCTCCCCGCGATACCCGTCGGGCACCCCGACGACGGCGGCCTCTCGTACCGCCGGGTGCGTGTAGAGGACGTCCTCGACCTCGCGCGGCCACACCTTGAAGCCGGACGCGTTGATCATGTCCTTCTTGCGGTCGACGACGTACAGCCAGCCCCGCTCGTCCATGAAGCCGATGTCGCCCGTGCGCAGTTCGCCGCCGGGGAAGGTCTCGGCGGTGGCGTCGGGGCGGCGCCAGTAGCCGGGCACGACCTGCGGGCCGCTGACGACGATCTCGCCCTGCTCGCCGAAGGGCACCTCCCCACCTGCGTCGTCGACGATCCGCACGACCGTGTCGGGGCCGGGCAGTCCCACGGCGAGGGTCCCGGACACCGGGTCGACCGGTGCCTCCAGACCCGGAGGCACCGAGGCGCAGGGCGCGGTGCACTCGGTCAGCCCGTAGCCGTTGCGAACGTACGGCCCGAATCCGGCCCGGAACTTCTCCACCAGAGCGGGTGGCAGCGGGGCACCGCCGGAGGAGATCACCCGGAAGGAGGAGAAGTGGTCGCGGGTGACGGAGGGGTGGGCGGCCAGCGCCATGAAGGCCGTGGACGGCCCCACCGTGTAGTGCGGACGGTGCTCGGCGAACGCGTCCAGCACCACGCCCGACTCGAAGCGGTAGGCCAGCACGAGCGTGCCCCCGCTGGTCAGACAGGCGCCGAACTGACACACCATGCCGGTGATGTGGAACAGCGGCGCCAGCGCGAAGTACACGGGCCGCTCCGGCAGTCCGAGGCCGGTGCGCTGCCGCTCGGCGTTGTACATGATGTTGCCGTGCGTGTTGGTGGCGCCCTTGGGTGTGCCGCTCGTGCCCGAGGTGTAGCTGATCAGCGCGATGTCCGAGGGGCCGGGATCACGGTTCTCGGGCGCCTTGTGGCCGGCCCGCGCCACGGTCACCAGGTCGTCGGCGTCCGGGGCCTGCGGCAGGCGCTCGAAGGTGAGCACGCGCGCGTCGTCGCGGCTCTGGAAGTCCAGCTCGCATCCGGTGAGCACGATCCGCACGGGCGAGTCCGACGCCGTCTCGCGCAGATACGACTCCCAGGCCCGGTCCGAGCAGATCAGCGCGGCGACCTCGCCGTCCCGCAGGACGTGCGCCACCTCACCCGCCTTGTACATGGGGTTGACGGGCACGACGACCGCGCCCGCCTTCCACGCGCCCAGCAGGGCGAGCACGAAGAGCGGGGAGTTCTGCAGCAGCACCGCGACCCGGTCTCCGCGCCGCAGACCGCGGGCGGCGAGGTGCCCGGCGACGGAGTCGCTGAGCTCGTCGACCTCGCGGTAGGTGAGCCGGCCGTCGAAGTAGGCCAGGAAGTCGCTGCCGGGGGTCTCGGCCACGGCGGCGCGCAGGGCGTGCACGAGGGAGTCGGCCGGGCTGATCGCGCCCTTCTGTGCGTCGCTGAGCAGGGCCAGCCAGGGCTTGGCGGCGTAACGGGAGTCGGTCACCGGGCCTCCTCCCACTGCTGCTGGATGCGGTTCATGCCGGACAGCCACCGGTCGGGGTCGCCGGCTCGGGCCTGATGGTAGGCGGCGACCTCGGGGTGCGGCAGGATCAGGAACCTGTCCTCCTCGATGCCCTTCAGCAGGGCGTCCGCCACGGTTTCCGGCTCGACGGCGGTCGGCCGGAGCACGAGGTCGCCCGCGCTGCCCGTGGCGGCGAGCATGTCGGTGCGCACGCCCTGGGGGCAGATGGCGTGGACCTTGACCCCCCGGTGCCGGTACGTCAGCGACAGCCACTCGGCGAAGGCGAGCGCGCCGTGCTTGGTGACGGCGTAGGGGGCGGCCCCGATCATGGTGAGCAGCCCGGCGGCGGACACGGTGGAGACGAACCGTCCGCTGCCGCGCTCCAGCCAGGCGGGCAGCAGCGCGTGGGCGGCGCGGACGTGCGCCATCACGTTCACGTCCCAGGAGGCGGCCCAGGCCGTCTCGTCCAGCGGACCGTCGGCGGCCCCGCCCTCGAAGGCGACACCGGCGTTGGCGCAGTAGACGTCGACGGTCCCGCCGAGTGCGTCGCGGGCGTCGCCGACGATTGCCGAGGCGTCACCGGGCACGGCGATGCCGCCGATGTCGTCCGCGATCTGCTTGGCCCGCCCGGCGTCGAGGTCGTTGACGACGACCCGGGCCCCTTCGGCGGCGAACCGCCGCGCGAGCGCGGCCCCGATTCCGCCGCCGGCCCCCGTGACAACGACTCCGGCCTCTTGAAAGGCTCCCACCATCGGTCTCCTCAGTCGCGGCTTCGCAATGCCGTCAGACTAACCGGTCGGTATGTACCAGGGAAGGGGTGCCGGCAACACCCCTGAAAGGGGCGCGGGGAACCGCGCGATCAACCACGGACGGCCCGCAGGCTCCCCCCGGGTCGCGGAAGCGCATACCGTGCCCATGCCGACCGTCCCCGCTCAAGGAGGTCACCGCATGCGCCCTTCCAGACGAGCCGTACTCACCACCGCCACGGCGGCAGCCGTATCAGCCACATCCACCGCATCCGCCGCCCAGCCCCGCGGGCACCTGCGCACCGGCTTCGAACGCCTCGCCCAGGACGGCTACACCCTGCTCGACGGCCAGAAGGTCGGCATCGTCACCAACCCCACCGGCATCACCCGCGACGCCCGCCACATCGTCGACGTGATGCACGCCGACGACCGGGTCGACCTCACCGCCGTCTTCGGCCCGGAGCACGGCTTCCGCGGCACCGCCCAGGCCGGCGGTTCCGAGGGTCGCTACGACGACCCGGCGACCGGCCTGCCCGTCTACGACACCTACCTCAAGAGCGGCCGGCCCCTCGCCGACATCTTCACCGCGTCCGGCGTCGACACGGTCGTCTTCGACATCCAGGACGTCGGCGCCCGCTTCTACACGTACATCTGGACGCTCTACGACTGCATGGAGGCCGCCCGGATCGCCGGTAAGCGGTTCGTGGTGCTGGACCGGCCGAACCCGGTGACCGGCCGGGCTGCGCTCGGCCCGGTCCTGCACAAGGAGTTCGCCACGTTCGTCGGGCGGCAGCCCATCGCCCAGGCTCACGGGATGACCGTCGCCGAACTGGCGCGGCTGTTCAACGGTGAGTTCCTGACCGAGCCCGTGCCGCTGCGGACCGTGACGATGTCGGGCTGGAGACGCTCGGAGTTCTACGACGCCTCCGGGCTGCCCTGGGTGCCGCCCAGCCCGAACATGCCGACGCCGGAGACGGCGCTGGTGTACTCGGGCACGTGCCTGTTCGAGGGCACGAACCTGTCGGAGGGGCGTGGCACGACCCGGCCGTTCGAGCTGCTGGGCGCGGAGGGCGTCGACCGGCGCTGGGCGGCAGCGGCCGACGAACTCGCCCTGCCCGGCGTGCGGTTCAGGGAGGCGTACTTCGCGCCCACCTTCTCGAAGTTCCAGGGGAAGACCATCGGCGGTGTGCAGGTCCATGTGCACGACCGGGCCGCGTTCGATCCCGTGCGCACGGGGATCGGCCTGCTGGTGACCGCCAAGCAGGTCTGGAGCGGTTTCGCCTGGCGTCCGGACAACTGGATCGACAAGCTCACCGGTTCCGCGCGCGTGCGGACGATGATCGACGCGGGTGCGCGCACCGACGAGGTGGTGGCCGGGTGGCAGGAGGACCTGGCGGCGTTCCGCAGGACGAGGCGCGCCTACCTCCTCTACCGCTGACCGGGCCCGCGCGCGACGCACCGCGCTGACGGGTTCGGTGAGGACGAAAACGCCCGTGACGTATGGCCAAGCTCCGCCGTTGGCAGGACGATGCGCCCACATCGTGGCGTCACCCGGGGACCAGGGGGCCTGTCATGGCGGATCCGGCGATGAGTGTGACTCCCTACTGGGAGCTGGTCTTCGACGCGGACGGGGACCCGGACGGCCGTCGGCGCGACCGGCTCCTCGCCGGGGTGACCGAGCGGGGCGTGCGCGATCTGATCGTCTTCGCGCACGGCTGGAACAACGACCGCTCCGGGGCGAGACGCCTCTACGACCGCTTCTTCGCGCCCGTGCCGCGGCTCGCCCCGGCGGCGCGGATCGGGTACGTCGGGGTGCTGTGGCCGGCGATGCGGTTCGCCGACGAGCCGATCCCGGACTTCCCGCGGGCCGTGGCGGCAGATCCGCCGGGGCGCCCGGTGCTGGACAAGGACACCCGGCACGCGCTGCTGGAGACCTTCCCGGGCCGGGCGATCCTGGTCGAGCAGATCGCCCGGCTGCTGGAGCAGCAGCCGCCGGAGGAGGCCGAACTGGAGGAGTTCGGGCGGCTGGTGCGGACGCTGGTGGAGGTGGTGGCGCCGGGGCCGCAGGCGCTGTTCGCCGCGGACACGGTGGCGGAGGGCGTGCCGCAGAGCGAGCCGGAGATGTTCGCCGGATCGTCTGCGGCGGCCTGCGAGGAGTTCGCACGGGCGCTGACGGAGTTCGAGGCGTCCGCCTCGCCGCGGGGGTTCAGGTTCCCCAACCCCTGGGACGGTGCGCACGAACTGCTGCGGCAGGCGACGTACTACGCGATGAAGCGGCGTGCGGGGACCGTCGGTGAGCGGGGGCTCGGCCGGGTCGTCGGGCAGCTCGCGAAGGCGGCCCCCGGTGTGCGGGTGCACCTGGTCGGGCACAGCTTCGGCGCGCGGCTGGTGTCGTTCGCGCTGCGAGGGCTGCCCGAGGGCGTGCGCGCGGTCAAGTCGGTGACGCTGCTCCAAGGGGCGTTCTCGCACTACGCGTTCGCGGCCCGGCTGCCGCACGACGCCCGGGCCGGAGGGGTGCTCCAAGGGCAGCAGAACCGTGTCGACGGGCCCTTGGTGTGCTGTCACTCCCGGCATGACGCGGCCCTGGGCACGATCTATCCGCTGGCCTCGAGGATGGCGGGCGACAGCCGTTCGGCCGCCGGGTCGGCCCTGGGGCGTGCCCTGGGCGCCAAGTGGGGCGCGATGGGTTACGACGGGGTGCAGGCGGTGCCGGGCACGCGCGCGTACACCCTCGCCGAAGCCCTGGAGGAGCGACTGCCCCCCTCGGGGTGTGTGAACGTCGACGCGGCGGCCGTGGTCAGACGGGGCGGGCCGCCGGCCGGTGCGCACAGCGACATCCTGCACGCGGAGCTGGCCCGGCTGGTCCTGGCGGCGGGCCGCGTTCGCTGACCCGCCGCCAGGACGCTGCCTCATCGGTGTGAGGTGAACTCCACGACCTGCTGGTAGGTCGGCCGGTTCTGCCAGCTGATCTTGCCGTGCTTGATGCCGCCGAGGGTGCGGTGGTTGATCGAGTCGGCGCACCACTGGTCGCCGGCCGCGCACACCTCGTCGCCGGGGTAGACCTGGGCCGCGGTCTTCGCTGCCGCCTCCTTCAGGGTGCTGACGAGGGTGTCGCGGCAGGCGCCGAGGCTGCCGTCGCCGCAGTACTTCCTCGCGAGCGGCCCCTTCACCTGCTCACCGAGCACCGCGCGGAGGTCCTTGTCGACGTAGCTCCACCAGCCGTACTGGAAGGAACTCCCCGCGTGCGAGCCGGTCGGGCCGTGCGCTGCCGACGGGGACTCGTCGACGGGGAGGTTGGCCGTGACGGTTTCGTACAGCTCACTGCCGAGGCCCGGTTCGAACTCGGCCTTGACCAGGAGCGGCCACCAGGCGTCCAGGATGCGGATCGCGTCGGCGTCGGCGTACTTCTTGGAGCCGGCCGCGGTCTCGGTGCGCTTGCCGCCCGCGGCGACCCAGGCCTGGAGTCTGCTCACGGCGGCCGCGGCGGCCGGGTCGGTGACGGGTGAGCCGGTGACGACCTTCAGGAGCTCGGGCAGGACGTCCTCGGCCCGGAGGTCCGCCAGCCCGGCGTCGGCCATGGCCTTCACCAGGGCGGCGCGGGTCACCCCGCCCTGCTGGACCAGCTTCTTCACCCGGTCCTCCAGGAGGTTGCCGCGGTGCACCGAGCCGTTGCCCCAGGGCGCGGTCGTGTAGTCCTTGGCCTGCTTGTTGTTCCAGGAGACGTAGTAGTCCTGGTCGATGGAGTTCGGGTGGGCGGAGGGCGGGGTGTAGTCGGCCGTGTTGGTCGCCGGGTCCCAGCCACGCCACTCGTAGGCCGGCCGGGCCCACGCCGGGAACTCGGAGTCGACGCCGGCCGCGCGCACCGGGTTGTCGCCGCTGTTGTAGTACGCGGTGTGCTCGGAGTCGGCGTAGAACCAGTTGAAGGTGTAGTTGATGTGCTGGACGGCCTTCTGGAAGGAGTCCGGGCCCTTGACGTAGTCCGGGTCGTTCAGCATCTGGAAGCCGATGATGGAGTCGGCCTCGTGCAGGAAGGACGAGCGCAGAGTGGTGTAGGCGACCTTCTTGCCGCCGACCGTCGCGCGGTACTCGACGGGTCCGTACTTCGTGCGCCAGACGCGCATGGTGTACGAACCGGCGGCGGTGCCGTCGGCGGTCGTGGGCTTCCAGGCGTTCTTCTGCTCGATCTTCTCCATCGGGGTGCAGGTGCCGCGGTACAGGTAGTGGTAGTCGTCCTGGCACAGCTCGACGGCGTAGGAGTCGATGATGTCCTGGCCGGAGGTCGTGGCGCTCCAGGCGTAGTCCTGGCCGCGGCCGAGTTCGACGTACATGCTCAGGCCGGCGAAGGAGGCGCCGCGGGCGCTGATGCCCGGGCCCTGGATCTCCTGGAGCAGGAGCAGCTGGGGGGCGAAGTAGCCGGTCTGCGGGCCGAACACGGCGACGGGGTGGCCGCTGGCCGTGTGCTTGCCGCTGACCACGAGGGCGTTGGACATGCCGCGCTTGGCGGACGACGTGGCGGTTTTCGCGGCTTGACCGGACGCGCCGGTCGCACCGGCCGTCGCGGCGCTGCCGGTGCGGTCGTACACGAGCGGCTCGGGCTCCACCGAACCTGCGTCGGGCAGGGCCGTGCCCTGCGGGTCGGCCGGCTTGGTGCCGTAGGGGAAGCTGCCGTCATGCTGGGTGAGGACGGCCTCCGGGTCGTTGCGCATCCGGAAGGACTCCCAGACCTTGGTGCCCTCGGCGACGCCGTACTTCTCCTGGGCGGCCATGACCGAGAGGGCGTTGTTCACCTCGCCGCCTCCGCCCGAGCCGAACAGCGCGCCGATGACGGAGGCGAGCGCGACCAGGTCGGTGATCTTGAAGCGCTCGATCGTCCCGGCGTTGGTGACTGAGTCCTTGTGCCCGGTGAGTACGTATTCACCGGGGAAGGTGCGCCCCTTGTCGGAGGCGTCGATATAGGCGTTGATGCCGTCGAGGTAGGCCTTGACGTCGGCGAGGGCCTGCTGTCCGCGCTCGCCGTTGGTGGCGACGGCGTTGTCGATCTGCGCCTGCAGATCGGCCTCGCTGTACGGGGCGTGCCGCCAGAACTGCTGCTCGAGGCCCTGGTTGGAGGGCGCACCGCCCGCGAAGGAGGTCAGCTGACCGCGACCGACGTGCCGGAAAACGTCCATCAGCCACAGCCGGTCCTGGGCCGCCGCATATCCGGCGCCGAACTCCGTGCCGTACCGGGTGGTACCGGTGATGTGCGGCACACCGGTCTTCTTGTCCCGGACGATCGTCACGTCATTGCGTCCGGCCGGTTTGACGCTGGAGGCGACCTGGTCGGCGGAGACCCCGAAAGAGGCGTCGTTGAAGAAGGTGTTGATCTTGTCGTTGGTGAGGGCGGGATAGCCCTTGGCGAGGTTGGCGTAGGGGCCGAGCTGGTCCTCGGCGTGCTCGGGCTGGGTGCCGAAGGCCTGGTTGAGGAGGATCTGGGCGAGGGTGGCGTTGCCGTTCTGGCCGGGCGGGAGGATGTCCGAACACTGGTTCCCACAGTGGTCGTTCGCCGCGGCGGTGGGCTGTGCGGCCGCTGTTTCCGATGCGGCAGCCGGGGCAAGCGGCGACAAGAGACCTGCGATCAGGGTGCATACCGATGCTGTCTTCAGGAACCCGGGGATTCCGCTGGGAGTTCTCATTCTGTCGAGAACGGTGCGTGGGGCACGCCGTGGCATGGGGGGCTCCTCCCGACGGGGGTGGGCCGGATGTTACCGCCGGTATCCCCCGGCTTGAAGATGAACAAGCGTCACTTTTTGAAGTCGGCACAACAGACACACGGATCACGGCAGTCGACCGGCGAGCCTCTTCGGGCCGCTTATGGAGGCCATTTGAAATCGGATGGAGCCGATTCGCTTGTCGATACGTCTATTCGGCGACGTCCTTACGACGACGCCGAAGTGACCGGATTACAGGTGCAGGTGTGACGGAGGTGCAGGACGATGGCCGGTTTCCGGAGTCTGGCGAGACAGGTCCGCGATCCGCGGTGCGATCTGGCCCTGCGGCGCTATTCGCTGCGTAAGTGCCTTGAGAGGTTCGCCCCTTACGGGCACAGGGCGACCTGGGACCATCTCTGCTCCCGGGCGGGGTTCGGTCCCGAGGACCGCTCCCCCGATCCGGTGCGGCTCGTGGCCGCACTGGACGAACTGGAGGAGGCGCGGGCGGTCTGGCTGGCCTACGAGGTCGAGTTCGCCGAGCGCCGCAAGAAGGAGAAGCACGACGGACTGCGCAGGCCGGGCAGTGTGGACGACTGGCATCGGCTGACCTGGGGCGGTTTCGGCGTGGCGTGGTGCGACGACCCCGCGGTCCATCCCCGTGAACCGCTGGCCGAGGTGCTGCGCCGGCTGATCGCCGCGCTGGAGCGCGAGCCGGGCTCGGCGTGCCCGGTGTGCGGCGGCGAGCGGCTCTTCTGGAGGTACGACCTGGACCACGAGCCCTCGTCCGGTCCGGTCTGCGCGGACTGCGGAATCCTGGTGCCGCGTCCCGTGCTCACGCCGGAGGCCCTGGCCTACGCCAGGCGGACGAGGTTGTTGGTGTCGGCTTGACGGATGCGGGTGCGCGGGGGGTGCGCCGGGGATGCCGCACCCCCACTGTCGGTGGTGACTGGCACCATCGACGGCATGATGCAGGGGTGCCTGAACGGTTCGCGGACGGCAGCTGACGGTGTGGCCGTGCCGCTGACACCCGAGTCGATGGCCGACTCGGCAGCCGGAGCCGTGGCCGCCGGGGCGACGGACCTCCACGTCCATCCCAAGACGCCTTGTGGACGCGACACGTTGTCGCCGCGGGTGCTCGCGATGACGCTGTCGGCGATCCGGGCGCGAGTGCCTGTGCCGGTGGGCGTGACCACGGGCGCGTGGGCGGAGCCCGACCCTGCCGCCCGCCTGGAGCGGATACGCGGCTGGACCGTGCTGCCCGACCACGCCTCGGTCAACTGGCACGAGCCGGGGGCGGAGGAGACGGCCGCGCTGCTCATGGAGCTCGGGGTGGGCGTGGAGGCCGGCATCTGGTCCGGCACGGACGGGGCGGAGCGGTTCGCGGCCTCGCCGCTCGGACCGAGGGTGCTGCGGGTTCTGGCGGAGGTGACGGACCCGGACCCGGTGAGCGCGGCTGCTTCGGCACAAGGGCTGCTGTCCGACTTGGGCTCCGCGCACGGCCGTCCTGTGCTGCTGCACGGGGAGGACGGGGGTGCGTGGCCGGTGCTGCGGCTCGCGGGGCGGTTGGGGCTGGCGACCAGGGTCGGGCTGGAGGATGTGCTGGTGCGGCCCGACGGGGTGCGGGCGCGGTCCAATGCGGAGTTGGTCGCACTGGGGCTGGTGGAGTACGGGCGGCCGTGAGGTGACCTGCTTCGACCAGGCACAAACACCCGCAGCCGGGTGCGCCTTCGACCAGGCACAAACACCCGCAGCCGGGTGCGCCTTCGACCAGGCACGGACGCCCGCAGCCGGGTGCGCCCCCGCTCAGCTCTGCCCTTGACGGTCCCGTTCCACCATCAGCCGGGAGCCCGCGCGCCGTTCACCGAACACGTCGTCCGGGTTGGACAGAACGCAGGTGTCGAGGGAGAGACAGCCGCAGCCGATGCAGTCGGCGAGATGATCCCTCAGGCGGTTCAGCTGCTTGATGCGTTCTTCCAGTTCGGTGCGCCACGCTTCGGAGAGGTGCGCCCAGTCCTCCCGGGTGGGCGTGCGCTCCTCGGGGAGTTCCGCGAGCGCCTCGCGAATCGTCGCCAGAGGAATACCGACCCGCTGCGCGGCCCTGATGAACGCGACCCGGCGCAGCGTGTCACGGGAGTAGCGGCGCTGGTTGCCCGAGGTGCGGCGGCTGCTGATCAGACCCTTGGACTCGTAGAAGTGCAGGGCGGAGACGGCGGCGCCGCTGCGCGCCGCGAGCTGGCCGACCGTGAGCTCGTGAATCTTCTCTGGAATCTGAGGCACCCCGCGAACCCTACCGAGTCCGTTGACACAGCCATCGAGGCCGACCATGCTAAGCAGTCGCTTAGCAATATGAGCGCGCAGACTCCCCGCACACGAGAGGCCTGGAAGACATGGCAGAGCCGAGGATCTTCACGTCCGTCGACGACCTGAAGTCGGCGGTGGGCGAACAACTGGGATACACCGACTGGCTCGACATCGACCAGAAGCGGATCGACCTCTTCGCGGAGGCCACCGGTGACCACCAGTGGATCCACGTCGACGCGGAGAAGGCCGCCGCGGGCCCGTTCGGCACCACCATCGCGCACGGCTACCTGACCCTGTCCCTGCTGCCCCTCTTCGGACCGCAGCTGATCGCCGTCGAGGGCGTGAAGATGGGCGTCAACTACGGCACGAACAAGGTGCGTTTCCCCGCCCCGGTCCCCGTGGGCTCCCGGCTGCGCGCCACCGCGACGATCAGCGGCGTCGACGAGGTGCCCGGCGGCGTCCAGGTGGCCGTCGCCTTCAGCGTGGAGCGCGAGGGCGGCGACAAGCCGGTCTGCGTCGCGGAGTCGGTGGCGCGCTACTACTTCTGAGGCCGGGGCCCGGCACCCCTCAGGCCGTCGGGCCCTGAGCTCCGACCATCCGCAGCACGAGGTCGGCGTACAGCTCGCCGACCTCCTCCGGCGTCCGGGGCCCGTCGACGTTGAACCACCGTGCCACGTCGATGCAGAGGGACAGCACGGCCAGCGTCGTGCCGTGCACGTCGACGACGTCGAACTCGCCCGACCGCACGCCCTCCTCGATGATCCCGCGCACCTCGCCGTCGACCTGGCGGCGCAGCGCGAGGATCTCGGCGCGGGCGTCGGGGCCCAGCGATTCGAGTTCGTACTGCACGACGCGGGCGGTGGTACGGCCGCCCGCGTGCCAGCGCACGAAGGAGCTGACCGCGTCGGCGAGCCGCTCGGTGGGGGTGCCCTCCCGCCGGGACGCCACCTGCAGGATCTCCAGGGCCTTCTCGTGCCCGATCCTGCTGATGCGGTGCAGCAGTTCTTCCTTGGTCTTGTAGTGGATGTAGAGCGCGGCCGGGCTCATCCCGGCGCGGCCCGCGATGTCGCGGGTCGTCGTGGCGTGGTAGCCACGCTCGGCGAAGGCCTCCACCGCGGCGACCAGCAGCCGCCGCGCCGCGTCGGGCGTGACCTCGCCCCACGCCTGCGCCTCGCCGTCGGCCGTCTCCTCCGCCGTACTCATCGCTCGCCCCTCTCCACTGGCAGGAGCAACACCATACCGCCGAAGGTGAGCGAGCGCTTAGTGTGGCCGCTCAGCGCTTTTCGAAGGGGGTGTACGAGGGAGCAGCCCCCTCCTGCCGGTCCCGGATCACCTTGGCCAGGGTGAAGGACGACGTGACCAGGTACAGAACGGCGATGGCGAGGAAGGCCCGCACCCAGGCGTCGGCGCTCAACTGATAGATGCCGATGGCCGTGGCCGCCATGGCGACGGCGAAGGAGGCGACGGCCTGGCCGTAGAAGGCGGCCGTGTTCTGCTGCTTGCCCGGTGTGTCACTCATGGGGGAAAGCATCGGCGGACGTGGCCCACGCCACATCCGCCAAGGTACTCAGACACGTACTCAGAACGCCGAGACGCCCGTCAGTGCCCGCCCGATGACCAGCTTCTGGATCTGGCTCGTGCCCTCGTAGAGGGTCATCACCCGGGCGTCCCGCAGCAGCTTGCCCACCGGGTACTCGTCGATGTAGCCGTAGCCGCCGAAGACCTGGAGCGCGTTGTTCGCGGCGCGGACGGCGGCCTCCGAGGCGAACAGCTTGGCCTTGGACGACTCCACGGCGAACGGCTGCCCCCGGTCGATCAGGTCGGCGACCCGCCAGGTCAGCAGCCGGGCGGCGTCGACGTCCAGGGCGATGTCGCTGAGCAGCTCCTGGACGAGCTGGTGGTGGGCGATGGTCCTGCCGAACTGCTCCCGCTCCCCCGCGTAGCGCACGGCCGCGTCGAGGGCGGCCTGGGCTATCCCGACGCAGCCCGCGGCGACGGACATCCGGCCCTTGGCGAGAGCCGACATGGCGATCGAGAAGCCCTTGCCCTCCTCCCCGAGCAGGGCTGAGGCGGGTACGCGCACGTCCTCCAGGACGAGTTCGGCGGTGGCCTGGCCGCGCAGCCCGAGCTTGCCGTGGATCGTACGGCGGGTCAGGCCGGGGGTGCTGGTGGGGACCAGGAAGGCGGAGACGCCCTTGTGGCCGGGGGCGTCCGTGGAGCGGGCGAAGAGCAGGACGACGTCGGCCCAGGTGCCGTTGGTGATGAACATCTTGGTGCCGTCGAGGACGTAGTCGTCGCCGTCCCGCACCGCCCGGGTCGCGAGAGAGCCCGCGTCCGAGCCCGTGCCCGGTTCGGTGAGGCCGAAGCAGCCGACCGCCGAGCCGGAGGTCAGACCCGGCAGCCAGCGCCGCTTCTGCTCCTCGCTGCCGAAGGCGGCGACGGTCTTGGCGACCAGCCCGAGGGAGACCGAGACGATGCCGCGCACCGAGGAGTCGCCCCGGCCCAGCTCCTCCGTGACCAGGCAGTACGCGAGGTGGTCGCCACCGGAGCCGCCGTACTCCTCGTCGATCGTCAGGCCGAGGAAGCCGACCTCGCCGAGCTTCTCGACGATGCCCCGGTCGACCTCTTCGGCCCGGTCCCAGGCGACGACGTGCGGGGTGATCTCGCGCTCCACGAAGTCCCGCGCGAGCTGACGGACCGCGCCCTGCTCTTCGCTGAGCTCCAGATTCACCACAGGTCACCCCACTGAAGGCCGTAAGTGTAGATTTAAATTAGCACTGCTAGTTTCCTGGTGCAGCCCTACTATGTGCGCCATGGCCCGACCGCGCAAGCCCTTGCTCAGCACCGACCGGATCGTCGAGACGGCCCGCGCGCTCGTGGACGCGGAGGGTCTGGCGGCCGTCTCCACTCGGCGGCTCGCCGCCGAACTGGGGGTCAGCGGGCCCTCGCTGTACAACCACTTCCGCACCAAGGACGAGATCCTGGAGGCGGTCGCCGACTCGGTGAGCGGCCAGGTGGACCTGTCGATGTTCCAGGACGGCCGGGACTGGCGGACCGCGCTGCACGACTGGGCCGTCTCGTACCGGGCCGCCCTGCGCGACCACCCGAACATCGTCCCGGTGCTGGCCCGCGGCCCCGGCCGCCGCCCGGCCGGACTGCGCCTCGCGGACGCCGTCTACGGCGCCATGGTCGCCGCGGGCTGGCCGCCGGCGCAGGCCACGTCCATCGGCGCGCTGATGCGGTACTTCGTGATGGGCTCCGCCCTCGGCTCCTTCGCCGGGGGTTTCGTGGACGACGCGAGCGCCTACGACCCCGCCGACTACCCCCATCTCCAGCAGGCCCACCTCCTCGCCGAGCAGCAGGAGAAGATCGACGAGAGGGCCTTCGAGACCGGGCTGACGGCTCTGCTGGACGGACTGGCGCGGCAGTACGAGCAGGTGCGGCGCACGGCGTAGCGACGCTTCGGTGACGGCCGAACCGTCCGTGTTCCATGCTGGAAGGCATGACCACGAGGGATCCGCGGGCGAAGGCCCTGGCACGGCTCGCCGCGCTGTTCGCGGACGAGACCCGGGCCGCGTGTCTGCTGGCGCTGCTCGACGGGCGGGCCTGGACCGCGAGTGAGCTGGCGCGGCACGCTGGAGTCGCCGCCTCGACGCTGAGCGAGCACCTGGGGCGGCTCGTCGGAGGCGGGCTGCTCGCCGAGGAGCGGCAGGGCAGGCACCGGTACGTCCGGCTGGCCGACGCGCGGGTCGCGCAGCTGCTGGAGGACCTGGCCGCGCAGGTCGCGCCGGGCACGACCGTACGGCCGCGCACTCTGCGGGAGTCGAGCGCCGGCTCGGCGATGGCCCGGGGCCGCACCTGCTACGACCACCTGGCCGGGCGGCTCGGCATCGTGGTCACCGACGCGCTGGCGGCACGCGGCCTGCTGGAGCAGGAAACGGGGTTCGCGCTCACCGACGCGGGGCTGGCGTGGTTCGCGTCGGCCGGGATCGGCCTCGAACGCCGGGGCCGGCGGCCGTTGGCCCGGGGATGTCTGGACTGGACCGAGCGCCGCCCCCATCTGGCGGGCGTGGCGGGCGCCGCGCTGTGCCGGCACGCTCTGGACGCGGGGTGGTGCGTGCGCATCGGCTCCGAGCGGGCGGTGAAGGTGACGGCGGCCGGTGAACGGGCCTTCTCCGACCTGCTGGGCGTACAGGCGGCGGCGCTGCGGTAGCCGCGCACGGCGCGCCCGGGCCGACTCGGCACGGCCCCCCCTCCGACCGCACGGCACCCCCTCCGACCGCACGGCGCCCCTCCGACCGCACGGCCCCCTGTCCGGCCCGGCGCCCCTCCGATCGCGCATGGTGCCTCCACCGCGCGCGGTGCCCCGTCCGAAATCCGCGAGCTTTCGGGCGCCTCCCCCTCCTAGCCTCTGGAGCATGATGTCGAACACCTCCCCGTCCCGTCCCGCGCGCCGCGCGGAGCTGTGGGCCGCCGGTGCGGCCGCGGTGACCGTCGTGCTGTGGGCCTCCGCCTTCGTCTCGATCCGCAGCGCGGGTGACGCGTATTCACCGGGCGCGCTGGCGCTCGGACGGTTGCTGGCCGGGGCGCTGACGCTGGGGGTGATCCTGCTGCTGCGGCGGGAGGGGCTGCCGCCGCGCTCGGCCTGGCGCGGGATCGCGATATCGGGCGTGCTGTGGTTCGGCTGCTACATGGTCGTGCTGAACTGGGGCGAGCAGCAGGTCGACGCGGGAACGGCCGCACTGGTCGTGAACACCGGGCCGATCCTCATCGCGCTGCTCGGTGCCCGGCTGCTCGGCGACCCGATGCCGCCGCGGCTGCTGGCCGGGATGGCCGTGTCGTTCGCCGGTGCGGTGACGGTGGGTCTGTCGATGTCGGGCGAGGGCGGTTCCTCGGTGCTCGGGGTGGTGCTGTGCCTGCTGGCGGCGATCACGTACGCCGCCGGTGTCGTGGCGCAGAAGCCGGCGCTGGGCACGGCGAGCCCGTTGCAGGTGACGACGTTCGGGTGCCTGGTCGGCGCGGTGCTGTGCCTGCCGTTCGCCGGGCAGCTCGTGCACGAGGCCGCCGCGGCGCCCGCCACCGCGACGCTCAACATGGTGTACCTGGGCGTCTTCCCGACCGCCCTCGCCTTCACGACCTGGGCGTACGCCCTGTCCCGGACGACCGCGAGCCGGATGGGCGCGACGACGTACGCGGCGCCCGCACTGGTCGTGCTGATGTCCTGGCTGTTCCTCGGCGAGGTGCCGGGGCTGTTCACGCTGGTCGGCGGTGTGCTGTGCCTGGCGGGCGTGGCGGTGTCCCGGTCGCGGTCGCGCGCGGCGGCCCGGGCGGTGGCTCCGGGAGCGGTTCCGGAGCCACTGCCCGAGGAGGCCCCGGACTCAGCCCGCTGACTCGGCCTGCGTCTCCGGCTGGGCCTTAGCCTCCGGCGCGTTCTGCGCTTCGGCGTCGCGCGCCCGGGCCGCGAGGATCTTGATCGACACCAGGGCGATCACCGAGAGCACCACGATGTAGCCGGACACGGCCATCGACGTGCCGGTCGCCTCCAGCAGCAGCACCATCATGAAGGGCGCGAGCCCGCCGCCCGCCACGGCCGCGATCTGGTAGCCCAGGGAGGCGCCGGTGTAGCGCATCTCGGGCGTGAACAGCTCGGCGAACAGGGCGGCCTGGGGGCCGTACATGATGCTCAGGAAGCAGCTCGCGACGAACGTGCCGACCGCGAGCCACAGCAGCGAACCGGTGTCGATCAGCAGGAAGAGCGGCACGGCCCACAGGGCGATGCCGGCCGCTCCGAAGGCGTAGATGCGGATGCGGCCCACACGGTCGGAGAGGGCTGCGGCGGCCGGGATCAGCACGAGCTGGGTGAGGCTGACGCAGAGCGAGACCATGAGCACCGGGCCCTTCTTCATGTCCAGTTCACGGGTCGTGTAGTCGAGGACGCCCGTGATGAGGATGTAGAAGGTGGCGGTGTTCACGGTGAAGGAGCCGCCGGCCAGGAACACCGTGCCCAGGTGGCCGCGCAGGATGGTGCGCAGCGGTGAGCTCTGCTCGGACTTCTCCTTCTCGGCGAGCGCCCGCTCGGCCTCCCGGAACGCCGGGGTCTCCTCGACGCGGGTGTGGATGTACCAGGCGAGGCCGAGCACGAGCAGGCCGACCAGGAACGGCACGCGCCAGCCCCAGGCGGCGAAAGCCGAGTCGCTGGTGAGCGCGCCGGCCAGCAGGAACACCGTGTTGGCGGTGACCACGCCGATGGGGACGCCGAGCTGGACGACACTGCCGTAGACACCGCGCTTGCCCTCCGGGGCGTACTCGGTGGCCAGGAGCATCGCGCCGCCCCACTGGGCGCCGACGGCGACGCCCTGCGCGACCCGGAGCAGGACGAGCAGGATCGGGGCGGCCACGCCGATCGTGTCGTACGTCGGCAGCAGGCCGATGGCGGTCGTGGACACGCCCATCAGGGTGAGAGCGAGGACGAGCATCGGCTTGCGTCCGCGCTTGTCGCCGAGGTGGCCGGCGACGATGCCGCCGATGGGCCGGGCGAGGAAGCCGACGGCGAAGGTCGCGAACGAGGCGAGAACGCCTGCCGTGGTGCTGCCGGCGGGGAAGTAGAGGTCGCCGAGCACGAGGGCGGCGGCGATGCCGAAGACGAAGTAGTCGTACCACTCGACGGCCGAGGCGAGCGCCGCCGCGGTGGCCACCCGGCGTCGGTTGCCGACGGCGGGCGTGGTGGTGACGGGCTGAGCGGAAGGTGCCGTGTCCATGCGGTGCACGCTCCGGGGGTGCTGGGGACGGAACGGGGGGTGGCTCGAGTTCCGGGGAACGTACTGACCGGACGGTATGGACGTCAACGGGTCGGGCACCAGGAGTTTTGCCTGTACTTGGCACGGACCGAGGGCCTGGACATGCCGAAGACCCCGGCCTCGCCGGAGGCCGGGGTGTGCCGGAGCCGGGCTAGAAGACGACCAGGGCCCGGCCGCCCTTGCCCGCCAGCATGTTCTCGAAGGCCGCCGGAATGCCGTCCAGGGAGATGCGTTCCGTGACCAGCGCGCTCAGGTCGAGGCGGCCCGCCCGGATGTGCTCGGCCAGGACCGGGAGGTCCTGGGCCGGGTCGGAGTTGCCGTAGACACAGCCGGAGAGGGTGCGGCCCCAGTGGAAGATCTCCAGGGCGTTGAAGGTGACCTGCTGGTCCTTGCCGCCGATACCGACGACCGTGGTGCGGCCGCCGCGGCGGGTGGAGTCCCAGGCCGTGCGGATGCTGACCGCGCGGCCCGCGCACTCCACGGCGACGTCGACGCCCTGCTTGCCGGTGAGGCCGCGGATCTCGCGGGCGGTGGTGTCGGAGGCGACCACGTAGTCGGTGGCGCCGGCCGTCCTGGCCAGTTCCTCCTTCCCGGCGGACACGTCCACCGCGACGATCTTCGAGGCGCCCGCGATCCGGGCGGCCTGGAGGGCGGCGAGGCCCACTCCCCCGACGCCGAACACCGCGACGGTCTCGCCCTGCCGGACCCGGGCCGCGTGGTGGACGGCGCCGTAGCCGGTGAGGACGGCGCAGCCGAGCAGGGCCGCGTCGGTGAGCGGGACACCGTCCGGGACGGGCAGCACGCAGGACGCGGAGACGACCGTCTCCTCGGCGAACGCGGCGACGTTCAGGCCGGGGTGGAGGTCGGTGCCCTCGGTGGTGCGGGCGTAGACGTCGGCGGCGCCGCTGAGGGCGTTGGCGCACAGCCACACCTCGCCGAGCGAGCAGGCGTGACAGGCGCCGCAGGACGGGGCCCAGTTGAGGACGACGCCGTCGCCGGGCGAGACGTGGCCGACCCCCTCTCCGACGGCGACGACCGTACCGGCGCCCTCGTGCCCGAGGACGGCCGGGACGGGCACGCGCATGGTGCCGTCGGACAGGGACAGGTCGGAGTGGCAGACCCCGGCGGCTGCGAGCCGGACCCGGACCTGGCCGGGGCCGGGGTCGGGCAGGTCGATGCCGGTGATCTCCAGCGGGGAGCCGACGGCGGGCAGAACGGCGGCGCGGACAGCCATGACGGAAGGGACTCCCCTGGGCTAGAACTGAAGGGACTTGGTCTGGAGGTACTCGGCCAGGCCGTGCACGCCGAGTTCGCGGCCCACGCCGGACTGCTTGTAGCCGCCGAAGGGGGCGAGCGGGTTGAAGCGGCCGCCGTTGATGTCGACCTGGCCGGTCTCCATCCGGCGCGCGAAGGCCACCGCCTCGGCCTCGTCACCGGCCCAGACGGCGCCGGCCAGCCCGTACACCGTGCCGTTGGCGATGCGCAGGGCGTCCTCCTCGTCCTCGTACTTCAGGATCGACAGGACCGGGCCGAAGATCTCCTCCTGCGCGATGGTCATGTCCGGGGTGACGTCCGCGAAGACGGTGGGGGCGACGAAGTATCCCTGTTCGCGGGGTGCTTCCGGGCCGCCGGCGACGAGCCGGGCGCCTTCCGCCACGCCCTTCTCGATGTAGCCGCGCACCCGGTCCTGCTGCTTTACGTTGACGACCGGGCCGATCCGGTCGCCGTACTTGGCGGCGGCCGCAGCGGCGAGCTCGACGGCCTCGTCGTAGCGGTCGCGGTGGACCAGCATCCGGGTCCAGGCGCTGCACGTCTGCCCGGAGTTGGACATGACGTTGGCGACCCCGACGTTGACCGCCTTGGCCAGGTCGGCGCTCGGGAGGATGACGTTGGCGGACTTGCCGCCCAGTTCGAGGGCGACCTTCTTGACCTGCCCGGCGGCGATCGCGGCGATCTGCCGGCCGACGGCGGTGGAGCCGGTGAAGGAGACGAGGTCGACACCGGGGTGCTCGGCGAGGGCCTGGCCGGCGACCGGGCCGAGACCGGTCACCAGGTTGAAGACGCCCGCCGGGATGCCCGCCTCGTGCACGGCGTCCGCGAAGAGCCGGGCCACCAGCGGGGTGTCCTCGGCGGGCTTCACCACGATCGTGCAGCCCGCCGCGAGGGCCGGGGCGACCTTGGCGACGATCTGGTGCAGCGGATAGTTCCAGGGCGTGATCGCGGCCACGACACCGACCGGCTCGTGGTGCACGACCGAGTTGCCGGTCTTCTCCTCGAAGGCGTACGTCGCCGCCAGCTCGGCGTACGAGCCCGCCACCGCGATCGGCACGCCCGCGTGGACGGCCTGCGAGAACTTCAGGGGCGAGCCGAGTTCGGCCGTGACGGTCTCGGCGATCTCGTCTGCGCGGGCCACGAGTTCGTCCCGGAGGGCGGCCAGGCGTGCCGCTCGCTCGGCGGGCGGGGTCGCGGCCCAGCCGGGGAGGGCGGCGCGGGCGGCCCGTACGGCGGTGTCGACGTCTTCGGCCGTGCCCGCGGGGACGGTGCCGATGACCTGCCCGTCGACCGGGTTCACCACCTCGATCACGTCCTGGCCGGCGGCGGGGCGCCAGGCGCCGTCGATGTACATGCCGTCGTGTGCCTTCATCGCGCTTCCTCCGGGGCGGGGCGTCGTCGTCCGACACATAAACTAGCGGCGATAGTTTTCCGACGCCAGACGTCCCGGGGTGCCGGGACCCGGATGCCGCGGGGCCATCACAGCACGGCGCGGGTCCCTTCCGAAGGTGCGGCTCCTCACTCCCCCAGGTCGGGCAGCCGCGCCGGATGCGGGCAGATGCGGTCGCCGTGCCGGTCGAAGACGAAGAGGTGGGCGAGGTCCACGAGGAGCGGCACCTGCATGCCGTGGCGCAGGGCCAGGTCCGGGGTGGTGCGGACGATGAGGTCGCCGGGCAGGCGGGCGTCGGCGGTCGTGGTCCCCTGTGAGTCCTCGGGGTGGTCCAGGGCGATCACGGGTCCGGCCCGTCCGGCCCGTACGGCTCCGGACCGCTCCCGCAGCCGCGTGAGGACCGAGCCGTCGCGGCGCCGCCGGGCGGGGCGGCCGGGGCGGGGGCGCGGGGCCTCCAGGTCGGGGACGACGGCCGGGCTGGAGCCGGTGTTGAAGTGGACGAGGATCTCGTGCCCCTGGAACTCCACGTGCTCGACCAGGCCGGTGATCGGCACCTCGCCGGGGCGGGCAGCGCTGTGGTTGGCGATCCGGACGGCCTCCGAGCGCAGGCCGACGATGATCTCTCGGCCCTGCTGGACGCGCAGCAGCTGATGGTCGAGGGAGAGCGGCTCCGGCAGGCGCAGGAACTGCTTGCCCAGGCTGATGGTCATCGCCCCGTCGAGCGGAGCGCGCACCAGGCCGCGCAGCAGGTTGATGCGCGGAGTGCCGATGAACGCGGCCACGAAGACGTTGCTGGGCAGCGCGTAGACCACGCGGGGCCGGTCGACCTGCTGCAGCACACCGCCGCGCAGCACCGCGACCCGGTCACCGAGCGACATGGCCTCGGCCTGGTCGTGGGTGACGTAGATCGTGGTGACGCCCAGCTCTTGAGTGAGCCGGGAGATCTCGGCCCGCAGATGGGTGCGGAGCTTGGCGTCGAGGTTGGACAGTGGCTCGTCCATCAGGAAGGCGGAGGGGTGGCGGGAGATGGCCCGGCCCATCGCGACCCGCTGGCGCTCACCGCCGGACAGCTGCCCGGGCAGGCGGTCGAGGAGGTCCTCGATGCCGAGCATGCGGGCGGTGGCGTCCACCCGGGGGCGATGATCCACGCCCGGGGACTCGATGCGCAGCGGGAAGCCGATGTTGTCGCGGGTGGTCATGTTCGGGTAGAGGGCGAAGTTCTGGAAGACCATCGCCATGTCACGGCCGGACGGGGGCAGGTCGTTGGCGTACTGGCCGTCGAGCAGCAGCCGGCCCTCGTCGATCTCCTCCAGCCCGGCGATCATTCGGAGCACGGTCGACTTGCCGCAGCCGGACGGGCCGAGCAGCACGAGGAACTCGCCGGGCGTGATGTCCAGCGTCAACCGGTCCACCACGCGGGGGCCCCGCGGGTAGGCCTTGCTCACGTCGTGCAGGGAGATGGCGCGTGTCATGTGGGGCCCCCGAGGGGTCATCAGGGCGATGGTGCTCCGCGGCCGGAAGCCCCGTGCGGGTCGTACGGGGCTGTGGGTCACGGAAGTTAACGGAATGTGTGCGGCCAGGGGAAGACATCGGGCGAGATCGGGGGCTTCGGTCCATCTGGTGAGAAGGCGGACGGCCCGAGCCGGCCGTCGGGCGGACCGGGGTCCTGGGTCCACCTGGTGAGAAGGCGGACGGCCCGAGCCGGCCCTCGGGCGGGCCGGGGTCTTGGGTCCACCTGGCGAGAAGGCGGACGTGCCCGATCCGGTCGTCGGGCGGGAACGGGCCGGGTCAGCGGATGCCGGTGAGATGGGCGAAGACGACGAGGTTCCCGGAGTAGCCCTTCCTGCGGTCGTAGGTGCCGCCGCAGGTGATCAGCCGCAGCTCCGGGCGGCCCCGGGCGCCGTACACCTCCTGGCTCGGGAAGCGCGCCTTCTCGTACGACTTGATCTTGTCGACCGTGTAGAGGGCGATCCGCCCGTCGGCGCGCCGGGCCTTGATGATCCGACCCCGCTTCAGCTCGGTCAGCCCCGCGAAGACGGCGGGCCCCCTGTCCGTGTCCAGATGGCCGACGGCCACGGCGGTGCCCTGCTCGCCGGGCGAGGCGCCGTGCCGGTACCAGCCGACGAGCTTGGGATCGTCGTCCGGCGGGGCGGTGAGGCGGCGGTCGCGGTCGAGGCCGAGGTCCATGACCGGGGCGTCCACGTCGAGGTAGGGGATGAGGAGACGAGTGGCCCGGGAACGCGGCAGGGGGCGGAGGCCGGCCGGCGGGCGGGGCTTCCGGACGGCGGGGGCGGCGGGCTTGGGGGCGGGACGCGGGATGGCGGCCGCGGGCCGGCTCGCGGGCGCGGCGGGCTTGGCTCCCCGGGCCCCTGGGGCGCCGGCGCCTTGGGCGCGGACCTCGGGGGTGGCGGGGCCTGGGGCACGGGCCCCGGGACGGGTGGGGCCGGGGGCACGGGCCCCGGGATGGGTCGGGCCGGGGGCGCGGGCCCCGGGATGGGTGGCGCCGGGAGTGCGGGAACCGGGGGTGCGAGCCGGTGTCGTGGCGGATGCGGGGGCCTCGGCCGGGCCGGTGCGGAGACGGGGGCTGGGGTTGGCGGGGGCGGGGCCGGCCGGGGCGGCAGCGGCGCCGGGGGCTCCGGGCACGGCGGTCTTGCCCGAGCCGGAGGTGCCCGGCAGGGCGGTCTTGTCCATGGGGGAGGTGCCCGGGAGGGCGGTCTCGCCCGTGCCGGAGGTGCCCGGCGAGGCGGCCATGTCCGAAGGGGAGGTACCTGGCAGGGCGGCCTTGCCCGTGCCGGCGCCGACCGGGTGGTCACTCGTGCCCGGGCCTTCGCCTGGGCCGGTACCCGGGCCCGTGCCCGACGGCTGGCCGGCCGTGCCGGAGCCGGGGTGGGCGGCCGTGGTGAAGTCCGGCGGCAAGGCCGTGACCGTCGTCGCGCCGGGCTCTTCGCCCCGGTCCCAGCAGAACCCGGCCACCACCAGCAGCGAGACTGCCATAACGAGCGTCCGCGTCAGCCGGTAGGCGCGCGTCCGGTGCCAGGGTCTGCGCGAGCGCCGGGGCCGGCCCCAGGCCACGTCGGCGGGTGCCGCGTACCGCCCCGCCGGGGCGGCGCCGGTGCCCGAGCCGGAACCACGCCGTACCACCGGGGCCGCGGCACGCCCGGAACCACGCCGCCCGCCCGGAGCCGCGGCACGCCCGGAACCACGCCGGTCCACCGGAGTCGCGGCACGCCCGGCCCCACGCCGAACCTCTCGGACATCGTCATGGCCGGTCCCGCGCCACCCCGCCGGCACTCGTGCGGGGCCTGCCCCGCCCCCGCGCCGGACGACCGGAGCGCCGGCCGGCCCGGAGCCGGGCAGAGCTCCGAGGCCGCCGGCGGCGCCCCGCCGACCCCCCGGAGCCGCTCCGGCCCCGGAACCGCCCCCACGCCGCCCCGACGGCACGTCGGAACCGGAACCGGCCCCACGCCCAACCCACGGCACGTCGGCGGAACCGGAACCAGCTCCACGCCGAACCGCCGAGGCGGCGCCGGACCCAGCACCGCCTCCCCGCAGCCTCGACGCCCCGGCGTCGGACCCGGCACCGCCTCCCCGCAGCCTCGACACCCCGGTGCCGGACCCGGCACCGCCTCCCCGCAGCCTCGACACCCCGGCGTCGGACCCGGCACCGCCTCCCCGCAGCCTCGACACCCCGGCGTCGGACCCGGCACCGCCTCCCCGCCGCCTCGACGCCCCGGTGCCGGGCCCGAGCGGGCCCCCGCCCCGGCCCAGCCGGGCGGAGCCATCCGCGGAACCCGGTCTACGCGGCGCCATCGGGGCGGCGACGGAGCCGGAACCAGACCGTCCCGGCGACGGCGGCCAGGCCGACCGCGGCCGCGCCGGTGACCGGCGTGAAGGCCTCACCGCGGGCGATGCCGCCACCGCCCGCGGGCGGGCCGCCGACCGGCGTCGTCGGCTTCGAGGTCGGGCAGTCGACCTTGAACACCTTGAACTTGCCCGCGCCGTGGGCCTGGTCGGTGAGCCATGTCAGCTTGTACTGCCCGTTGGGCAGGTCGACGGCCTCGGTACGGCCCATGCCGGTCGGGTCGGCCACGAAGCTGCCCGTGCGCGTGGCGCCGCCCGGGACCTCGGGCTGGGTCTGGATGGTCCAGTTGATCTGCTCACCCGCGTCGAAGTTGAACGCGGCGAGGTAGAAGTCGCAGACCTTCGGGTCGTTGCGCTGATTGACCGCGGCCGTCGTGCTGGCGTGGATCTTGACGTCTCCGTTGTCCCCCGGAATGGGAGCGGCGACGGCGGACACCCCGCTCAGGGTGGTCCCTGCGAGGGTGAGAGCGGCGAGGACGGCGGTGCGGGTGCCGACGCGACGCGCGAGGGGTACGACGGGCATGAACATGCCTCCAAGTCAGATGATTTTCATACAAACACCTCGTCACCTGACTCTCTGTCACCCGACCGCCGAAAGGGCCGCAGCAGCGCCCTACGACGCGTCAGATATCGCTCTTCCGGCGCAGCGGCGCCCCGCGCCCGAGGCCCCTACGGCCACCATGGCCCTCGCCCCCCGACTTCTCCGGCCCATCCGCCCTGTCCGCCGCGTCCCGGTCACCAGGCTCACGCGGCTCACCTGGCTCAACAGGCTCACCCCGCTCACCCCGCTCATCCGGCTCCCGCCGCGACCGCACGGCGACCCCGGAGGACAGCAGCAACAGCACCCCCAGCATCACGAACGGCGCCGCCGCACCCGCGACTCCGGCGATCAGCCCGGCCGCGGCGGGCGCCGCGACCTGGCCGAGCCGGTTGCCGGTCAGGCGCAGGGCCAGGGCGGTGGACCGGGCGTCGTCGGGGGCGGCCTGGACGACCGTCGTCATGGACAGCGGCTGGCCGACCCCGACGCAGAAGCCCAGCGCGACCAGCAGCAGCCCGAGCGCCCACACCGGCACCGGCAGGGCGATGCCCGCGCAGAGCAGGGCGGCCAGCAGGCAGGTGACCGTCAGCAACAGGGTCCGTCCGAGCAGCCGCAGCAGGGGCGTCAGCACCAGGCGGCAGGCGATCGTCGCGGCGGCGCGCAGACTGAGCAGGACGCCGATCACGGACGGCGCGATGCCCCGGTGCTCGCCGACCACCGGGAGATAGGCGGTCAGGATGTCGGTCGCGGACAGCACGGCGAGGCTGATGAAGATGCCCGCCGGCACCCCCCGGGTGCGCAGGATGCCCCGGACCGGTACCCGGTCGCCCTTGTCCGCGCGGGACGTGGCCGCCGTACGGCGGTCCTCGATGCGCCACAGCGAGGTGAACGCCACCGCCGCCGTGGCGCCCGCCACGGTCAGGGCGAGCGCGCTGCTGCCCGCCATGTCCTCAGCGCCGATCAGCGCGCCCGCGGCGACCGGGCCGACCAGCTGGCCGAGGGCGGCGCCGATGGTGAAGTGGCCGAAGTTGCGGTCCTGCTCGTGCGGCGCGGACTGGCGGGCGACCAGGGACTGCGAGCCGATGACGAAGCACAGGTGCCCGAGTCCCATCACCCCGCTCCACAGAGCCATCGTCCACAGGGAACCGGCCACGCCGCTGAGGGCGCAGCCGCCGGCTATGAGCACCACGCCGACCGGCAGCAGGGGCGCGCAGCGGCCGTGGTCGGTGCGGCGGCCCAGGGGCACGGCGGCGAACAGGGGCAGCAGCGCGTACACACCGGCGATGACACCGACGGCGCGCTCGTCCGCGCCCAGCGCGAGGGCCCGGTAGGAGACGGCGGGCCGGGCCATCGAGACCGCCCCCTGCGCGAAGCCGAAGGCGATGACGAGGCGGAGCAGCCAGCCGCGGTTCCCACCGGGCCTCACGATGACGTCCTCCATGAAGTGGCTCAGATGATCCCGAACAGCATGCCCGCGCCGAGGATTACCAGGCAGGTGAGGGCGGCCCACTTCACGACGAACTTGGTGTGGTCGCCGAACTCGACCTTGGCCATGCCGACCAGGACGTAGACGGCCGGGACGAGCGGGCTGGACATGTGCAGCGGCTGGCCGACCAGCGAGGCGCGGGCCATCTCCAGCGGGGTGACGCCGTGCGCGGCACCGGCCTCGGCGAGGACGGGCAGGACACCGAAGTAGAAGCCGTCGTTCGACATGAAGTAGGTGAGCGGCAGGCTCAGGATGCCGGTGACGAGGGCCATGTGCGGGCCCATGCTGCCGGGGATGACGTCCACCATCCACTTGGCCATGTGGTCGACCATGCCGGTGCCCTGCAGGACGCCGGTGAAGACGGCGGCGGCGAAGACCATGCCGGAGACGTTCAGGACGTTGTCGGCGTGGGCGGCCAGCCGGGCCTTCTGGTCGGGGATGTGCGGGAAGTTCACGGAGAGGACGAGCGCGGCACCGATGAGGAACAGCACCGGGATCGGCAGCCACTCCATGATCATGGCGGTGAGCAGGCCGACCGTGAGCAGCGCGTTGAACCAGTAGAGCTTGGGGCGCAGGGTGGGCCGGTTCGGGTCGAGGCCCTGGAAACCGTCCTCGTCACCGGAGGCCGCGGAGGCGGCGGAGCCCGTGGCACCTGCGGGGGCGTCCGTGCCGGAGCCGGCGGCGGCCGTGCCGCCCTTGCGCATCGAGACCTTGCCGTCGCCGGGGGCACCGGAGCCGACCAGGACCGTCTCGGTCTCCTTCTCCTCCTCCAGCACCTCGTCCAGCGTCAGCACGCCGAGCCGCCGGCGCTCGCGCACGCCGAGCACGTAGGACAGGACGAAGACGAAGAGCAGGCCGACCAGGAGCGCCGGGATCATCGGGACGAAGATGTCGCTGGCGTCGAGCTTCAGCGCGGTCGCGGCGCGGGCGGTCGGGCCGCCCCAGGGGAGGGTGTTCATCACGCCGTTGGCCATGGCGGCCACACCGGTCATCACGACCAGGCTCATCTTCAGGCGCTTGTACAGCGGGTACATGGCCGAGACGGTGATCATGAAGGTGGTCGAGCCGTCGCCGTCCAACGACACGATCGCGGCGAGCAGGGCGGTGCCCACGACGATGCGCATCGGGTCGGCTTTGCAGAATTTGAGAATGCCGCGGACGATCGGGTCGAAGAGACCGACATCGATCATCACGCCGAAGTAGACGATCGCGAACATGAGCATCGCCGCGGTGGGGGCGAGGTCGGTCACGCCGTCGAGGACGTAGTCACCGAGCTTGGCGCCCTTGCCGACGAACACGCAGAACAGCGCGGGAATCAGCACGAGCGCCGCGATCGGCGACATCTTCTTCATCATGATCAGGACCAGGAAGGTCGCGATCATGGCGAAGCCGAGGATGGTCAGCATGAGTGGATACCTAACGTTCGCCCTTGAACATCCCACCAGGGCCGGCGGTGTCCGAGACGTTAGGTGCGTTCAAGCAGCGTTAACAAGACGTTGACGTGCGAGCAATAAGCGCAAAACTGCTGGTCACAGCTTTGCTCAGGTCAGAGCGGTGAGCTTTTCGGTCACGGCGGACGCTTCCGGACCCGTCTCGGGGGCCACCTCGACCGGCACTCCGTTGAGGACCGCGTTGCCCGACAGTGGGTCCAGCAGGCGGCCGTCGAGGAGCTGGTTGACGTTGACGCCGGGGTCCTTGGAGGCGTGGCCGAGGCGGGTGCCCGGGCGGTCGTGACCCCAGCCGTGCGGCAGGCTCACCACGCCCCGGCGGACGGTGTCGGTGACCTCGGCGGGTGCGACGACCTCTCCCCCGGCGCCCTTCACGCGCACGGCGGCCCCGTCCTCGACGCCCAGCCGCTCGGCGTCCTCGGGGTGGAGGTGCAGGGTGCAGCGGTTGGAGCCGCCGGTGAGGGCGGGTACGTTGTGCATCCAGCTGTTGTTGGACCGCAGATGGCGGCGGCCGACCAGGACGAGCCCCTCGGGGCGTTCGGCCAGGGCCGCGCGCAGGCGGGGCAGGTCGTCCGCGATGGGGCCGGGCAGCAGCTCCACCTGGCCGCTGCGGGTCTTCAGGGGCTGTGGCAGACGGGGCCGCAGCGGGCCGAGGTCGATGCCGTGCGGGTGCGCGAGCAGTTTCTCCAGGCTGAGTCCGTCGGCCCGTACGCCGAAGCCGTCGCCGTAGGGGCCGAGGCGCAGCATCATGTCGAGCCGGCGCTCCGGGCCGGTGTCGCCGGTGAGCCGGCCGGCCAGCTCGCGCGGGTCGCTGTCGTATACGGGCGAGTGCGGGTCCTTCACCGCCTTGCCGAGGGTCTGGTCGATGACCATCTGGTCGACGGCTGCCGGATCGGCCCCGTGCATACCGGTCACGGCCAGGATCAGCCGGGCCAGGATCTCCGTCTCGGCCATGCGGCCGGGCTCCAGGGGGACCGCCGGGCGGGTGTAGCGGACCTGGTTGCGCACGGCGAGGGTGTTGAAGGCGAAGTCGTGGTGGGGGCTCTGGGAGGGCGGGGGCGGGGGCAGGACCACGTCGGCGTGGCGCGAGGTCTCGTTGAGGTAGGGGTCGACGCTGACCATGAAGTCGAGCGAGTCGAGGGCCTTGTCGAGCCGGTCGCCGTCGGGCGCGGACAGCACGGGGTTGGCGGCCACGGCGATCAGCGCCCGCACCGGTTCGCCCTCCTCGGTGGCGGTGTCGATCTCCTCCGCGAGGGCCGACAGGGGCAGCTCGCCCTTGGCTTCGGGGTGTCCGCTCACCCGGGAGCGCCAGCACCCGAGGGCGAAGCCGCGGCCGGGTCCGGCGGGGCGCGGCGTCTTGTCGGTGGCGGCCTGCGGGAAGAGGGCACCGCCGGGCCGGTCGAGGTTGCCGGTGAGGATGTTCAGGACGTCGACGAGCCAGCTGGCGAGGGTGCCGTGCGGGACGGTGCAGCTGCCGATGCGGCCGTAGACGGCGGCGGTCGGGGCGGCGGCCAGGTCGCGGGCGAGGGCGCGGATGACATCGGCCTCGACGTCACAGGCCTCGGCGACGGCTTCGGGGGTGAAGTCCGCCAGTTCCGCGGCGAGTTCCCCGACGCCCTGCACGTGCGGCGTCGGCTCGACGAGATCCTCGTCGAAGAGCACCCGGGCCATCGCCGCCAGCAGCAGCGCGTCGGTGCCGGGCCGGACGGCGACGTGCCGGTCGGCGAGCTTGGCGGTGCGGGTGCGCCGGGGGTCGATCACGACGAGGGTGCCGCCCCGGGCCTTGAGCGCCTTGAGTTTGCCCGGGAAGTCGGCGGCGGTGCACAGACTGCCGTTGGACTCCAGCGGGTTGGCGCCGATCAGGAGCAGGTGGTCGGTGTGGTCGAGGTCGGGCACCGGGATGGCGTTCGCGTCGCCGAAGAGGAGGCCGCTGGAGACGTGCTTGGGCATCTGGTCGACCGTGGAGGCGGTGAAGACGCTGCGGGTGCCGAGACCGGCGAGCAGGACGGGCGGGTAGAGGGCACCGGCCATGGTGTGCACGTTGGGGTTGCCGAGCACGACCCCGACGGAGTTCGGGCCGTGGCGCTCCACGACGGGCCGGACGCCGGCGGCGACCGCGTCGAAGGCCTCCTCCCAGGTGGCCTCGCACAACTCCCCGTCCCGGCGTACGAGCGGCGTGCGCAGCCGGTCGGGGTCGGAGTCGACCGCTCCGAAGGACGCGCCCTTGGGGCAGATGAATCCCCGGCTGAACACGTCGTCGCGGTCACCGCGGGCGTGGGTGACGCGCGTGCCCTCGATGGTGAGGGTCAGGCCGCAGGTGGCCTCGCACAGGGGGCAGATACGCAGGGCGGTGCGGGACACGGGTCCTCCCGGGGCGGCGGCTACGGTGACGCACTGACACGCGCGAGCATACCGACCGGTATGGACGGCGGGGAGGTTCGTGACGGGATCGACCTCAGTCGAGCACCCGGGCGAGATAGGCCCGCAGCATCTCCCGCGCCTCGTCGATGATCCGCTGATCCCCCTCCGGTGCCACCCGGAACGCCAGGTGCACGAGGGTGTCCGCGGTCTCGACCGCTATGAGGAAGACGCGCCGCAGATCGTCGTCGGGTTCGCGGTCGAGATGACCGGAGAGGAGTTCGGTGAGACGGTCGGCGACGCGGTGGTTGGGTTCGGCCTGGCGGGCGCCGACCGGGATCTGGTTGCCGAAGTCGACGAGGGAGAAGCCGGGCGCGGTGCGCTTCATGTCCAGGTACTCGTCGAGCACGGCGTCCATGGCCGTGCGCCAGCCCCCGCCCTCGTCGGCGTCCCGCAGGCGCTGCGTGACACGCTCGGAGTACCGCTCCAGGTTGCGCTGGGCCAGGGCGTCGGCCATCTGGCGCTTGTTGCCGAAGAAGCGGTAGACCGAGCCGATCGGGACCGAGGCCCGCTGGGCGACGGCACGGGTGCTCAGGGCGTCGTAACCCACCTCGTCGAGGAGGTCGGCGCAGGCGTCGAGGATCCTGGTCAGGCGTTCGGCACTGCGCCGCTGCACGGGCGCACGTCGGAGCGATGTCGCGTGGGGCACGGGCTTCATGATGCCCTTCGGCCGCCGTCCGGTGAAGCGCGGCCCCCGGAGGCGTCCCGACCGCCGTCCGGTGAACCTCGGCCCCCGGAGGCGTCCCGACCGCCGTCCGGTGAACCTCGGCCCCCAGCGGCGTCCCGGCCGAGGTCCGGTGCACCTCGGCCCCCGGCGTCCGCGCCCTGGGTCCGGGCCTTGCGCCGGGAGGCGGGGTCCGGCGTCGCGCCAGGGCCCGGCTCCGACGCGGTGATGTCGGCCGTGCTCTCCACGGGCCTGCCGTCCACCGCCCACACAGTGCCGTCGTCGGCGTGGAGACGAGCCGTGACGTGGTGCGTGCCGCGCGGCACGAGGCGGGCGTCCAGCCGGTAGGTGGAGGTGCGGAGCCGGGTCACGGGGCGGCCGTCGACGAAGAGGTGCGCGAGGCCGCGCCCGGCCACCGCGCGGGCCGCCGCGCCGGCCGGTGAGAAACGGAAGTTCCGCACGGTCAGGCGTACGTCCCAGCCGCCGGCCGCGTCGGGCTGCACCTCGATCCCGACGTCGGGGGCGCCCTCGGGTACCACCTCGCGAAGGGGCTGCCCGCCCTGGTCCCGGTCCTCCAGGATCTTGCCGACCGGTGCGTGCGACGCACCGCTCTCCCGGGCGTCACCGGTGCCGCAGCCCGCGGATCCGGCCAGAAGGAGGACACAGCCCGCGAGCGCGGCGCAAAGTCTCCGTGTCCACGACATGGTCGGGAGCGTAGAACACGCGTCCGCCCCTGCGGATCATTCTCAAGTCGGGTTCCGGTCATCCGTGAAGAGGAGGACCGCGCGCCCCTCTTGCGTCGGAGAAATCGCAATCCTACGGTGTTGCATAGGAATCAGACCGCAAGGGAGCAGCGATCATGGGCGATGGGGGCACCACCCACGCGAGCGCGTACGAGCACGGCGGAGCGGGGAAGACCGCCGAAGGGCTGGCCTACCTCTACGGCTTCGGCAACGAGCACAGCTCGCAGGCCGTCCCGGGCGCACTGCCCGAGGGCCGCAACTCGCCCCAGCGGGCCCCGCTCGGACTGTACGCGGAGCAGCTGAGCGGTACGGCGTTCACCGAGCCGCGGGCCCACAACCGCCGCTCGTGGCTGTACCGGATCCGCCCGTCGGCCGCGCACCCGGCGTTCACCCGGACCCACAACGGCACGATCCGCACCGCCCCCTTCACCCAGACCGTGCCCGACCCCAACCGGCTGCGCTGGAACCCGCTGCCCGACCCTGCGCCCGAGACCGACTTCCTGGCGGGCCTGTGGACCCTGGGCGGCAACGGCGACGCCGGCCGGCGCACCGGCGTCGCCGTGCACCTGTACGCGGCCAACACCTCGATGGACCGGGTGTTCAGTGACGCCGACGGCGAGCTGCTGATCGTTCCTGAGCGCGGCGGCCTGCTGCTGCACACCGAGTTCGGTCTGCTCCATGTGGAGCCGGGACATGTCGCGCTCATCCCGCGCGGGGTGCGCTTCCGTGTGGAGCTCCTGGACACGGCGCCCGAGGGCGGGCGGAACCCGGCCGCCCGCGGCTATGTGTGCGAGAACTACGGCGCGCCCTTCCGTCTCCCCGACCTCGGCCCGATCGGCGCCAACGGGCTCGCCAACCCCCGGGACTTCCGCGCGCCCGTCGCCGCCTACGAGGACGTCGAGGGCCCGGTGGAGGTGGTGAACAAGTTCTGCGGCAACCTGTGGACCGCCACCTACGACCACTCCCCCCTCGACGTCGTCGCCTGGCACGGCAACCATGTGCCGTACGTCTACGACCTGCGCCGCTTCAATGCCCTCGGCACCATCACCTACGACCACCCGGACCCGTCGATCTTCACGGTGCTGACGTCGCCGTCGGACACCCCGGGCCTGGCCGATGTCGACTTCGTGGTGTTCGCGCCGCGCTGGCTGGTGGGCGAGGACACGTTCCGGCCGCCCTACTTCCACCGGAACGTGATGAGCGAGTACATGGGCCTGATCGAGGGTGCGTACGACGCGAAGGCGGAGGGCTTCGTGCCGGGCGGCGGGTCGCTGCACAACATGATGTCGGCGCACGGCCCGGACCGGGAGACGTTCGACCGGGCGAGCGCCGCCGAGCTGAAGCCGCAGAAGATCGACGACGGCCTGGCGTTCATGTTCGAGACGCGCTGGCCCCTCACCCTCACGCCGCAGGCGGCCCGCGCGGAACACCTCCAGCAGCGCTACGACGACGTCTGGCAGGGCCTGGAGCGGCACTTCCGTCCCTAGGGCCTGAACGGATCTCCGTCGGAAGCCCCCTTGCACTGATCATTTCCTACCGGTACGGATGGCCCGTGACCTCCTTCGCCCCGGACTCGATCGTCCTGAACCGCAAGCTGCCGCTCTGGTACCAGGTGTCGCAGTCGCTGCGCGCCTCGATCCTCGGCCGCTCGCCCCAGGACCCGCTGCGGCTGCCCACCGAGGAGCAGCTGGCCGGGCACTACGGCGTGAGCGTGCTGACGATGCGGCAGGCGCTGAAGGAGCTGGAGGACGAGGGGCTGATCACGCGCCATCGGCGGCGGGGCACGTTCATCGAGCCGCACGCGCGCCGGGGCTCCCCGGTGCGGCTGCTCGGCTCGGTGGACGCGATCGTGGCCCAGCAGTCCGGCATGACGACCGAACTGCTGGACCACGGCAGCGCACCCGTGCCGGGCGAACTGGCCGAGTTCTTCCCCGATGTGTCTCGGGTGTCGACGTACCACCGGCTGCGCAGCGACGAGAAGACCGGCGAGCCGACGAATCACGCCCGCAACTTCGTCCGCCCCGAACTGGCCGCGCGGATCGACCTGGACGACCTCGTCCGATGGCCCATGACCAAAGTGCTGCGGGACGTGGTGGGGGCGGACATCAGTCGCATCACGGACACGGTGGAGGCACGGCTGGCCGACCCGGAGACCTCGAACCTGCTCCAAGTCCCCCTGCTGAGCCCGATCCTGCACTACACCGGGGTGACCTACGACGCCGCCGGGCGGCCCCTGGACGTGGCCGTCATCCACTACCGCGGGGACCGGTTCTCCTTCACGGTGACCCTGGACGCCACATGACCGTCCGCGGGGAGCACCGTGTCGGTCCGCGCGCCCGGGGGGGGGCGCGTCGCGCCGCTCTACGCGCCCGCTTCCGCGCACCGGGTACGTCGTACGATGCCCTGCGTGACGCACGACGACGCTCCGCTGCTGGCGGACCTCATGCCGTGGTCCGTCGCACCGCCGCGGCTCGGCCGGGGCTGGCCGGCGGCGCCGGACGCGGCGTCCCTGAAGGCCCGCTGGGACGCCTTGGTGAAGGCCGAGGGGCCGGACCGCGAGTCCCTCTTCGAGCCGACCCGCTCGCGCACGCTGCACACGGCGGTCGGCCAGTTGCCCGGCCGGACCGGCAGCGGCACGGAGAAACTGGTGCGCGCCTCGGGGCCCTGCCCGGAGCCGGTGCGCGTCCTGCTCGCGCCCTACGACGAGCAGTGGCTCATCCCCGACCAGCGGCTGATCGACGCGGCCCGCCCCGAGCTGTGGCGGGTGGCGGAGGAGCCGCAGGTCTTCGTGGTGGAGACACCCGAGGCCGATCCGCCCCTGCTCGTCACCTCGCTGCTCCCGCTGCTCCGCCCGGGCCGGATCCGCCCGCTGTTCCGGCGCCCGGCCGGCCGCGAGCCGAATCTGGCCCCGGGCCTGCTGGACCACCTCGGCACCCGCCTGGGCAGCACGCCGGCGCCGCTGGACGTACTCGCCTGGATCACGGCCACGGCCCGCCCGGACCTCACGGTCCCGCTCACCGGGGACACCGGCGCGTGGGAACGGGGCCTCGAGCTGGGTCACCGGCTGCTGTGGCTGATGCGCCGCGACGGCCAACGCCCGAAGCTCCCCGGCGGGCGCCGACCCTATGTCCGTGCCCCGCTGCCCTCCCGGCCGGTGGCGCTGCGCTACGACCGGGACGAGGAGGCCCTGTTCCTGGACGAGGGCCGCATCTCCCCGGTGCCTCCGGAGGCCTGGGACTTCGAGGTGGGCGGGGTGCGCGTCCTGCAGGAGTGGTTCGCGAACCGCGTCGCCGCCCCCGAGCCGGGCACGCTGGCGGCCATCCGTCCCGCCACCTGGCCCCAGACCTGGACGTCGGAGCTGCTGGAGCTGATCACCGTCCTCGCGCTCCTGGCCGAGCTGCGCCCCTTGGAGGGGCCGGAGGTCCCCGACCCGGTCACGGCGACGGAGCTGAGCGAGGCGGGCGTCCTGCCGGTGCCGAGCGGGGCCCGCCGCCCGGCGTCGGTGCTGGAGGGGCCCGAGGAGGGGCCCGAAGGACAACTGGCGCTGCTCTAGCACCACCCCAGGGGCACCCTCTGGCGCAGCTCCGCCTCTAGCGCAGCTCCGGGTCGAAGGCGTCCAGGACGCGTTCGAGCGCCCGCCGGAACACCGCCTCCAGATCGACCGGCCCGCTCTGCTCCGTGAAGGCCGCGGTCAGCCGTGGATACGCGCCGGTGGCGATCTGGCTGCCCAGGTAGGCCATGCGGACGGCGTTCTCCTCCTCGGCCGTCCACGGCATGGAGCGGGTGCGTTCGGCGGTCGCGATGTCGTTCCCGGTGTACGTCGTCACGACGCCGTTGAGCAGCGCGACCAGCTCCGTCTTCGTGCCGGCCGGCACGTCGAGCGGTTCGAGACAGGCCAGGCAGTGCTCCAGATAGCGCAGGGTGTTGGGGCTGAAGCCGAACACGCCCGGCATCAGGCGCGGCACCCAGGTGTGGCGGTGCATGATGGCGCGCGTCTCCTCGGCGTTGCGCAGCATGTCGGCGCGCCAGTCGCCCGTGGGCTCGAACATCTCGTGCTCGGCACCGATGGCGTCGATCATCAGCTCGTAGAGGTCCTCCTTGCGGGGGACGTAGTTGTAGAGCGACATCGTGCCGCAGCCCAGCTCCGCGGCGACATGCCGCATGGTGACCCCGTCCAGCCCTTCCGCGTCGGCGATCCGCACGGCCGCCGCCGCGATGTCGGCGCGGGTGAACGCCGGTTTCGGCCCACGGCCGGTGCGCTCGGGGCGCGCCCAGATCACTTCGGGTACGGCCGCTCGGCCCGCCATCGATCATCACCTCGGCCACCATCCTAGTTACGTACAGCGTACGTAGTGCGCTATGGTCACACCATGACTTCTACGTACGCTGTACTTAGTGAAGGTCTGGAGAAGCGCTTCGGGGAGGTCCATGCCCTGCGCGGGCTGGACCTCGCGGTCCCCGAGGGGACGGTCTGCGGGATTCTCGGGCCGAACGGGGCGGGAAAGACGACGGCGGTACGGCTGTTGACCACCCTGCTGCGGCCGGACGCCGGCTCGGCCCGGGTCGCGGGGCACGACCTCGTCCGCGAGGCCGCCGCCGTACGCAGGAGGATCAGCGTCACCGGGCAGGACACCTCGATCGACGGGGACCTCACCGGACGCCAGAACCTTCAGCTGTTCGGCCGGCTGCACCGGGTGCGCGGGCCCGCCGACCGGACCGCGGAGCTCCTCGGCCGCTTCGGTCTGACCGAGGCCGCCGACCGCCCCGCGTCCACCTGGTCCGGCGGCATGCGCCGCCGCCTGGACCTCGCGGCGAGCCTGGTCCGCCGTCCCGACGTGCTGTTCCTGGACGAGCCGACGACCGGCCTCGACCCGGTCAGCCGCGCCCTCATCCGGGACGTGGTGCGTGACCTGGCGGCCGAGGGCACGACCGTGCTGCTCACCACGCAGTACCTGGAGGAGGCCGACCAACTGGCCGACGACATCGCCCTGGTGGACCGGGGCCGGGTCACGCACACCGGGTCTCCGGCGCAACTCAAGTCGCTGGTCGGGGCGCACGCCGAGGTCGTCGTGCCGGACGCCGACACCCTTGCGAAGGCGGCGGCCGTGCTCGACCGGCTGACGGGCGCGCAGCCGTCGTTCGACCACGAGCGCAACGCCGTCGGCGCGGTCAGCAAGGACCCGACGCTCACGATCCCGCTGCTGGTGCGTGCCCTGGACACGGCGGGTGTGCCGCTGCTCGACGTGAGCCTGCGCCCGCCGACCCTCGACGACGTGTTCCTGCGCCTGACGGAGACTGCGCCACCCGAGACGACCGGGAAGACCGAGACCACCGAGACCACCGAGACCACCGAGACCACCGAGACCACCGAGACGATCGGCGAGAAGGGGCGTGCCGCATGAGCATGCTGGCGTACGACGGGACCGCGATGCTGGGCCGCCAGCTGCTGCGACTGCGCAACAACCCGGGGCTGCTGATCCTCACACAGACGATGCCGATCAGCATGCTGCTGTTCTTCGGCTACGTCTTCGGCAGCGCGCTGGCGGTGCCGGGCGAGGCCTACCGGTCGTTCCTCGTGCCGGGCCTGCTGGTGGCGACCGCCTCGGGCGGGATCATGGCCGGCATGTTCCAGGCGGCCCAGGACACGCACCGGGGCGTGACGAACCGCTTCCGTACGCTGCCGGTGAGCCGGGCGGCCGTACCGCTGGGGCAGGCCGCCGCGGACTTGGTGGCCACCGCCCTCGGGACGGTGCCGTTCCTGCTGGTGGGCCTCGCGGTCGGCTGGCGTGTCGAGGGGAGCCCGCTCGAAGCGGTGGGGGCGCTCGCGCTGCTGTTGCTGTTCCGCTTCGCCTGCACCTGGGCCGGGATCTACCTCGGCCTGCTCACCCGCAACGAGGAGGCGGCCGGCCAGCTGGGTGGTGCGACGTTCCTGCTGCCGCTGCTCTCCAGCGCCTACATCCCGACGAGCGGGCTGCCGGGCTGGCTGCGGACGCTCGCCGAGTGGAATCCGATCAGCGCGTTGGCGACCGCCCTGCGGGACCTCTTCTCCCCCAAGCTCTCGGCTTCGCTCGAGCAGGGAGGTGCCCCCATCGCGCCGGTGCCCGAGGGGGCGGCCTGGCCGGTGGCCCACCCCGTCGCGGGGTCGCTCCTGTGGTGCGCCGTGCTGCTCGGGGTGTTCGTGCCGCTGGCCGTGCGCCGGTATGCGCACGGAGAGCGGTGAACGGGCGGCCGGAACCGCGGATGTGACCCCCGGTCGCTGCCGGGCGGGGATGAGACACCGACAGGGGCCGTGCCGCGCTCGGGAACACACCTGGCGTCGCTGCGTGCCGCGGGGATGACGGACGACGAGTGTCGCAGCGTTGCACCAGGGGCGGTGTGACCGCCCGAGCGCGGGCCCCTACCTGCTGCCGAAGAGCGAGCGGCGCAGTCGGCGCAGCGGCGCGAAGAGCGAGACGCGACGCACACGCGCACCCCTGCCACTGCGGTCGTGCGGCTGACGTGCGGTCAGTTCCCGCATCAGCGAGGTCGCCTCGACCGTCTCCCGCTGGGGGACGGCGGGGCCGCCCAGCACCGAGAGGTGGCGGTCGAGGCGCGAACTGGTCGCGCTGCTCCCGCAGGTGATCGCAGGGACCCTGGCCCTGCTGCGCACTGTTATCTGTTCCATGTCACTCCCCACCCGTACGAGTCCACCCGGCCCGGGCAGGTTAACCCTATCGCCCTGTCCGGGCACTCGTGTATCGCGGTCACAGGATTCACCTTCCCCATAAGGGGGTTGACGATGTATCTCCGATTACTCTCCGAATCCAACAGATTTCAGGGCGAGTTGGACGATCGGCTGGGTAGTGGGCCGCGGCGATCCCCCGGCGGGCTCGACGGTCACGGCCAGTGACGTCGCGGAGATACCCAAATCCGTCGCGACCAGGGGCGTGTCGCCCTCGAGGAGGCCGAGGGAGCGGGGTTGCGCGCCCGGGCGCATGAGCCACAGCTGGTGCACGCGGCCACCCGACGGGGTGCCGTATCCGCCGAGGGTGACCACCGCACTCCCCTCCGTGGCGGAAGCGATCACTCCGAGGGTGCGGCCCCGCACGTCCCGGCCTCTGCCCGCACGGGCGTCCGGAGCCGCCAGAACGTGGGCGATCTCACGTGCCCGATCTTGCTCGGCGGTCAGCCGGTCCTGGGCCCGGTGCGCCTGCACGGCGAACAGCGAGGCGACGACGAGGGCCGCGGCGGCGGTGGCCGTCGCGAAGGGCACGAACAGCGGGATCCGGCGCCGTTGCCGCTGCCGCGGCGGCGGCTGGGCGCCCCACACGTGCGGGGGAAGCTGCGCCGCCCGCGCCCGTGCCGGCTCCCGCGCCGCCGCCTCCTGCGGTGCCGGGTCCTGCGGAGTGGTCCGCACGGCGAGCATGACCCGGTCGCGCATCGCGGCGGGGGGCGGGGCGGTCGTGGACCAGGCGAGCCGCACGGCGTCCTCGGTCAGGGCGCGCACCTCGGCGGCGCAGCGGTCGCAGTCCCTGAGATGCCGCTCGAAGCGGACCCGCTCCGGGGGCTCCAGGGCGTCGAGCGCGTAGGGCGCGGCGAGCGAGTGCAGATCCTCGCGGCGGAAGAGGCTCATGCCACACCTCCGAGGCACTCGCGCATACGGGTCAGCCCGTCGCGCATCCGGGTCTTGACGGTGCCCAGCGGCAGGGAGAGCTGCTCGGCCACCTCACGGTACGTGTAGCCCTCGTAGTAGGCGAGGGTGACCGACTGGCGCTGCAGGATGGTGAGCCGGTCCAGGCAGCGGCGCACCCATTCCCGTTCGAGTCCGGCCTCGACCTCCTCGGTGACCTGGTCGAAGGCGGGCTGGTTCGCGCGCAGCGCCTCGCGCTGCTCGCGTTCACCGGCCGCCCGGGCGCTGCGGACCCGGTCGACGGCCCGGCGGTGGGCGAGGGTGAGGATCCACGACATGGCGCTGCCCCGGCCCGGGTCGAACCTCGTTGCGGACCGCCACAGTTCGAGCATCACTTCCTGAGCCACTTCCTCCGACTGGGCGGGATCGCGCACCACACGCCGTACGAGACCGAACACCGGTCCGGACACGAGTCCGTACAAGTCCTCGAAGGCCTGCTGGTCCCCACCTGCCACGAGCAGCAGCAGCTCGTCCGCCTCCACTCGGTCCCCCTCTCCGAGGCCGCACCGGGCCTGTCCCCTCGCACGAGGCACTCGCAACGCACACACCTCCGGACGGTGTTACGGATCAGCGCGGCGAAAATGCGGGTCCCCGACGGTGAAACAACTTTCCCGACTCCCCGTAAGAACGTTTGAGATTCGACCAATCCGCTTCGCCGACCGCTCCGAATGGCGTGTGTCAGGCAAGTTGGCACGGAGGACGGACGGCATGACACCTATCTCCAGGACCGGTGCGGGACGCGCGAGCATCGCGACCGTGATCTGTGGCGCGCTGGCCACCGGCGGGCTCGCAGCCGCCGGTGTGACCGCGCTGGCACCCGAGGAGGCCTCCGCCTCCAGCCACCGCGAGGCCCCGCTGATCTCGGGAACCCCGCAGTACGACAACACCGACGTGTACGCGTTCGTCAGCCCGGACAAGCCGGACACGACGACCATCGTCGCGAACTGGATCCCCTTCGAGGAACCGGCCGGCGGGCCCAACTTCTTCACGTTCGCCGAGGACGCCCAGTACGACCTGCGCATCGACAGCAACGGTGACGCGAAGGAAGACCTGCTCTTCCGCTACACGTTCAAGACTCATGTGAAGAACGAGAAGACGTTCCTGTACAACACGGGCCCGGTCGAGAGCCTCGACGACCCCGACCTCAACATCACGCAGACGTACGACCTCGAACTGATCAAGCTGCGGAACCTGAAGGCCGTGTCGAAGACCAAGGTCGCCGACGACGTGCCGGTGGCGCCGTCGAACGTCGGCAAGGCGTCGATGCCGGACTACAACACCCTGCGCCAGCAGGCGATCCACAAGCTCGCCGGGGGCGCCCAGACGTTCGCCGGGCAGGCCGACGACCCGTTCTTCCTGGACCTGCGCGTCTTCGACCTGCTCTACGGCGGGAACCTCTCCGAGGTCGGCAACGACACCCTCAAGGGCTACAACGTCAACTCGATCGCCCTGCAGGTCCCCAACAGCTTCATCGCCGAATCGCACGAGCAGCCGGTCGTCGGCATCTGGTCGACGACGCAGCGCAAGAACGCCAAGGGCTACTTCTCGCAGGTCTCGCGCCTCGGCAACCCGCTGGTCAACGAGGTCGTCAACCCGATCAAGGACAAGGACACGTTCAACGCGTCCACGCCGCGGGACGACGCCCGGTTCCTGAAGAACGTCACCAACCCGGAGCTGCCGAAGCTCATCGAGGCGATCTACAAGATCCCGGCGCCCGCCGAGCCGCGCAACGACCTGGTCGACGTGTTCCTCAAGGGCGTCAAGGACCTCAACCAGCCGCCGCACGTGACGCCGTCGGAGCAGCTGCGGCTCAACACGTCCATCAAGCCGGCCGCCAAGCCCAAGCGGCTCGGTGTCCTGGACGGTGACAACGCCGGCTTCCCGAACGGCCGTCGCCTCACCGACGACGTGATCGACGCGTCGCTCCAGGTCGTCGAGGGCGAGCTGCTCGGCGCGAAGAACGACCTCGGTGACGCGGTCGACAAGAACGACAAGAAGTTCGAGAAGGCCTTCCCGTACGTGGCTCTGCCGACGGAGGGTTCGCGCGGCCCGCTCGCCAAGGGCGTGGACGGCGGCAACGACGTCCGCAGCCAGCTGGGCGACGCGCTCCAGCCGGCCGGCGCCGAGGGTTCGGACGACATGGGCCTGATGGCCGCCTCCGCGGGGGCCGGGGCGGGCGGCATCGTCCTGATCGGCGCGGCCCTGATGTGGTGGCGCCGCATGCGGAACCGGGCGTACTGACCCGCTCCGCTCCCACCGACCCGGCGCGGCCCGTTCCACATCCCCCACGGCGCGGGCCGCGCCGCCGAACTTCCGCACCAGCACACCCGACCGAGGAGAGGTCATGCCTCCGCGTACGACCGACAGCACACCGGGAAGCCCCGACGACGACCGAGCGCCGTCGACGGACCCGGAGGCCGAGATCACCGGGGACCGGGAGGGTGATGCGGCTGCCGGGCCGGAGGCGACCGGGTCACCGGGCACGGCGGCCGAGGCGGGCAGCGAGCACGAGGCGCACACCCACCCCCCGGCCGTCGGGGACGACGCCCGTCAGCGGGTCGCCGCGGTGCGACGGGCCGCCGACGGGGGGCGGCGGTGGCGGGGCCTGCATGTCGCGGGGTGTGCGGTGCTGCTGGCGGTCGCGGTGACCGGCGGGGCCATCGCGGTCGGGGGTGTGCAGGACCGGGGGGCCGGTGTCGACGCCGTGTCGGCGGCCGGGGCGCTGTCGCCCGGCGACCTCGCGCGAGGGGATCTCGACGCCGGGATCGCGTCCCTGCAGCAGCACCTGCGGGCCCAGCCCAGGGACTTCGGCAGTTGGGCCACCCTCGGAGTCGCCTACGTCGAGCAGGCCCGCACGAAGGGCGACCCCTCCCGGTATCCACAGGCCGAGCGCGCCCTGAAGCGGTCCCTCGCCCTGGAGCCGGGCAACGACCAGGCCCTGGCGGGCCACGCAGCCCTCGCCGCCGCCCGGCACGACTTCCCCGGCGCCCTGACCTACGCCGGCCGGGCCCTGGAGCAGAACCCCTACAACGAACGCGCCCTGTGCACCCGTATCGACGCCCTCGTCGAACTCGGCCGGTACGACGACGCCGCGAAGGCCGCCGACACCGCCGACGACAGGCGCCCGGGCATCCCCGTCTTCACGCGGTACGCGTACGTGCACGAGCTGCGCGGCGACGTCCGTACGGCGCGTGCGGTACTGGAGCGCGCCCTGGGCTCGGCCCATGCCCCCGCCGACGTCGCCTACGTCGCCACCGCCCTCGGGCAGCTCGCCTGGAACCAGGGCGAGTACAGGACGGCCCTCGGCCACTACGCCCGTGCCCTCGCCGCCGACGACGCGTACCTGCCCGCCCTGGAGGGCCGCGCCCGCGCCCAGGCCGCGAGCGGTGACCGGACAGCCGCCGTCGAGGGGCTGGAGCAGGTCGTCGCCCGGTTCCCGCTGCCCGGCCCGCTCGTCGCACTCGGCGAGCTGTACGAGGACCGCGGCGCCGACGGCGACCGGGCGAAGGCCGGCGACCAGTACGCCCTCGTCGACGCCTGGACGGCCCTCGCCCGCGCCGGCGGCGCCAACACCGACCTCGAGACGGCCCTGGCCGCCGCCGACCACGGCGACGAGAAGGAGGCCCTGCGCGCCGCCCGCGCCGAGTGGGAGCGCCGGCACAGCGTGCACACCGCCGACGCCCTCGCCTGGGCCCTGCACGTCAACGGCCGCGACGAGGAAGCCCTGCCGTACGCCCGCCGGGCCACCGCCACCGGCTACCGCAACGCCGTCTTCCTGTACCACCGCGGCGTCATCGAGCGCGCCACCGGCGACGACCGCGAGGCCCGCACCCATCTGAAGGCCGCGCTGGACCTGAACCCCGGCTTCTCGCCGCTCGGCGCGCGCGAGGCCCGTACCGCACTCAAGGACCTGGAGGGGAACCGGTGACCCTGCGCCGGCTGTTCGCGTCCGGTGCCGCCGTCCTCACGGCCGCCTGCGCGCTCACCCTGCTGCCCGCCGCCACGGCGAGCGCCCACCCGCTGGGCAACTTCACCGTCAACCGCTACGACGGCCTGGTGGCCGCCCCCGGCGAGCTGCGGGTCCACCACGTCGAGGACCTCGCCGAGATCCCGGCGACCCAGGCGGGGCCGGACATCGAACGGCTGGGCATCGCCCTGTGGGCCCGCGAGCGGTGCGCCACGGCCGCCGAGGACAGCCGCGCGACCGTCGACGGGCGCGAGATCGTCCTCACCGCCGAGCGCAGCACCGCGCGCGTGCGGCCCGGGCAGGCGGGGCTCGACACCCTGCGGGTGGAGTGCGAGCTGACCGCTGCTCTGCCGGCGGGCGAGAAGACCGTGTCCCTCGGCTTCCACGGTGCGGGGGCCTCCGGCGGCCCGGGCTGGCGGGAGATCACGGCGCGGGGCGACCGTATGACGCTCGCCGCCTCGGATGTGCCGGAGAAGTCGATATCGGACGAACTGACCAGTTATCCGGAGGAGTTGCTGTCCTCCCCGGCCGGCACCGCGTCGGCCGCCCTGCGGGTGCGCCCCGGCGGCGCCGCCCTGGCCGACGAGGAGTCGGACGCGCCCGCGGCCTCCGTGCTCCCGCGCGGCGCCGACCGCTGGACACGTGCCCTGGACGACCTGGTGGCCCGGCAGGACCTCACCGCCGGCTTCGCCGCGCTGGCCCTCCTCATCGCCGTCGTCCTCGGTGCGATGCACGCACTCGCCCCGGGCCACGGCAAGACCATCATGGCCGCGACGGCGGCGGCCCGGGGCGGTCAGGCCCGGATGAAGGACGTCCTGCCCATGGCCGCGTCGGTGACCGTCACGCACACCCTCGGCGTGGTCGCCCTGGGCCTGCTCGTCACGGCCGGTTCGGCGGCGGCGCCCTCGGTGATCGCCTGGCTCGGCGTCGCCAGCGGCATCCTGGTGACCCTGGCGGGCGCGAGCCTGGTCCGCCGCGCCCTGCGCACCCGCGCGCACACCCACCACCCGCACACCCACCACCCGCACGGCCATCATCACGACCAGCGATCCGGCCACGGAAGCCACACCCACGACCACGACGGCGACCACCACGGTCACGCGCACGGCCACAAGGATCACCCCCACGACCACGACCACCCGCACGACCACGACCACGACCACCCGCACGATCACGCCCGCCCCCACTCCCACCCCCACACGATCGAGCACACCCACGACGGCTTCACCCACTCCCACCCCGTCGCCCCCACCCTCCGCGGCACGATCCTCATGGGCTTCGCGGGCGGCCTCGTGCCCAGCCCGTCCGCCGTCGTGGTGCTGGTCGGCGCCGCAGCCCTCGGGCAGGCCTGGTTCGGTCTGCTGCTCGTCGTCGCCTACGGCGTCGGGCTGGCCCTCACCCTCACGGCCGCCGGATACGCCGTCGTCAAGGCGGGCAGCGGCATGACCCGGCTCCTGGACCGGCGCCCGCGCTGGTCGGCGGGCCCGATGGCGGCCCTGGTGCGCCGGACCGCCCCCCTGGGCTCGGCCTTCGCCGTACTGGTTCTCGGGGCCGGACTGGTGTTCAAGGGGGCGGCATCCGCACTCGGCTGAGTCACGTTCGTGAGGCATCGGATGTCGGGAGAAAAGCGGACGTCGTGAGGAAATCCGACCACGTGGGGAAGACACACCTCATGGAGATTCCGCCCGGCTGCGAATGGGGGCGCCGTGTTCGAAGAACCGGGCCATGAGCGTGTGATCGCCGGCCGCTACCGGCTCCTCGCACCGCTCGGCGAGGGCGGCATGGGGACGGTGTGGCGCGCCCGCGACGAGGTGCTGCACCGCGAGGTCGCCGTCAAGGAGGTCCGCGCCCCGTCCGGACTGGCGGGCGACGACGTACAGCGGATGTACGCGCGGCTGGAGCGGGAGGCGTGGGCGGCGGCCCGGGTCGCCAACCGCAACGTGGTGATGGTGTACGACGTGGCGACGGACGACGGCCGCCCGTGGATCGTCATGGAGCTGGTCCGCGGCCTGTCCCTCGCCGAGGTCCTGGACGCCGAGGGCCCCATGACGCCACAGCGTGCCGCTCACATCGGCGCCGAGGTGCTGGCCGCGCTGCGGTCCGCGCACGAGGCCGGGGTGCTGCACCGCGACGTGAAGCCGGCCAACGTGCTGATCTCGAACGACGGCCGCATCGTGCTCACCGACTTCGGCATCGCCATGGTCGAGGGCAGTTCCGCGCTGACCATGACCGGGGAGGTCATCGGCTCGCCCGAATTCCTCGCCCCGGAGCGGGCGCTCGGCCGTACGCCGGGTCCGGAGTCGGACCTGTGGTCGCTCGGCGTGCTGCTGTACGCGGCGGTCGAGGGCCACTCCCCCTTCCGTCACGACACCCCGCTGAGCACGCTGCGGGCGATCGTCGACGAGGAGCTGCCGCCGCCGTACCGGGCCGGTCCGCTCGCCCCGGTGATCGAGGGGCTGCTGCGCAAGGATCCCGAGCAGCGGCTGCCGCCCGAGCGGGCCGAGGAGGATCTGCGGGTCGTCGCCGCGGGCGGCTCACCGCGTGCGGACACCACGCGGGCGGTTCCGTTCCCGCCGACGGTCGTGGGCCACCCCGAGCCCGCGCCCACACCGCCGATGCCGTACCCGGGGCGGTCGGCGGCATCCGGTGCGGGCGCCACCACGACGGCCACCGGCCAGGACCGGGACCGCCGGGCCGGCCGGGTGCTGGTCGCGGGCGTGATCGCGCTGGCGCTCGCGGTGGGCGGGCTGACGTACGCGCTGCTGAACAACGGGGACGGATCCGGCGGCAACGACCAGGGGGCCGGGGACAGTACGCCCACCGCGACCAAGAGCCCGCCGCGCAACACCGGGACCGAGAAGTCCAGTCCGTCGCCGACGCCGAGCGAGACGAAGGAGAGCAGTCCGCCGCCGCAGTCGGTCCGGGTCGCCCTGGAGGGCCGGCGCACGGACTACTCGGGCCCGTGTCCGCCGCCGAACGCCCAGGCGCCCGAATTCACGGCGACGCTCACGGTGGGGCGGCTCCCGGCCGAGGTCAGCTACCGCTGGGTGACGCAGGACGGCCAGGTGCTCGACGGGGGCTGGAAGACGCTGTCGTTCCCGGAGGGCGGCGACCGTTCGAAGCGGGACACGGTGCGGGTGACGACGCGGGAGGAGACCGGGACGTTCGAGAACGAGATCAGCGTCGAGGTGCGGGAGCCGGTACGTGAGACGTCCGAGTCGGTGCCGTTCTCGGTGACGTGCGAGACGGAGACCCCGACGGGCGGGGCCTCCCCTTCTCCTTCCGGCACGGATCCGGACGCGCAGACCGGCTCGAACCCGGGGTCGGACTCGGGCGCGGACTCGGACTCGGGCGCGGACTCGGACTCCGGCTGAGCGGTCAGTCGTTGCTGTTGAGCACGGGCAGATAACCGCCCGACTGGCCGGGGGCCTTCGGGTGGTACGACTCGCCGATGTTGAGCCAGCTGACACTGTGCAGCCAGGAGTCGCCGGAGCAGATCTCGTGGCCGGTGAAGGTGGCGCGGACGTCACCGAAGGCGAAGCCGTGGTCCGCGGCGCGCTTGGCGACGGCGGTGTTGAGGTGGTCGGAGGCGTCGTTGATGGCCTTGCGCTTGGTCTCGGACAGGCCGAGACAGGTGGTGCCCAACTTGTAGAAGCGGGGGTAGCCGAGGACGACGACCCGGGCGGCGGGGGCCTTGGAGCGGATCGCCGAGTACACGCTGTCGAGCTTGCCGGGCAGCGTGGAGTCGACGTACGCCCGGGCGGTGTCGATGCGGGAGACGCAGGCGCTGTCGGACTGGGTCACACAGGTCGTCATGACGTCGGCGAATCCGGCGTCGTTGCCCCCGACGCTGATCGAGACGAGGGCGGTGGAGGCGCTGAGCGGAGTGAGCTGACTCGCCAGAACATCACCCGTTCGGGCGCCCGAGCAGGCGGTGAAGTCGAAGCTCGAGGGTGAGTGGGCGGCGGCCCAGAGGTAGGGGTAGGCCTTGGTGCTGCGCTTGCATTCGCCGCTGGAGCTGATGTAGCTGCCGGCTCCGACTCCGGAGGAGTAGGAGTCACCGAGGGCCACATAGCCACCGGTTGCGGCGAGTGAGGACGCCTGCGCCGTCGCTGCCCCGGTGAGGGCGGTGCCGACGGCGAGGAGGAGCGAGCTCACGAGGACGACAAATCGGGAACGTCTCATGGAACCTCCCTTTAGCAGGATCTCTGCCATAACCGTCGTAGCAGCTACGCGTGTTGACAGGAAGTGTCCATGCCAAGTCTTTTCGGCCTCTCCTCGGATGTTCGGCGCATTCGCCACGGCTCGTGTCACGGGCTGGGGCCCTCTTGTTACGTGCCCATGACAGCTTTGTTGACTGATGCTCAACTCTCTTGTTCCACACCGGTAGTTGGTCGAGGCTTTACACCGGCCGGGAGCGGAACGCGACGCTCCCCGGCTCGTGTGCGCGAACACGCGCACACCCCCCACATGACGCGCGTCGTCCCACCCAGGCGCGCGCCGCCTAGAGGAGGACTCCCTCGTAATGGCACAACTGCGTAGCAAGAGACTCGGGTTCGCCGCGCTCACCTCGCTGGCGACCGCCGCCCTCGTGGGCGGGCTCACCACCCTTCCCGCCCAGGCCGCACCCGCCGAGGGCCGGGTGCTCGCCGCGGACTCCCCGACCGCGATCAAGGACAGCTACCTCGTCACGCTCAAGAAGAGCGCCGGCCTGAAGGCGTCCTCGGCCGCGGGCAAGGGCCTGGTGAAGGAGTACGGCGGCTCGGTCGACAAGACGTTCGGCAAGGCGCTGAACGGCTATTCCGCCACCCTCTCCGCCACCGAGGCCCGGCGACTGGCCGCCGACCCGGCGGTGGCCTCCGTCGAGCAGAACCAGCGCGTCACGCTCGCCGCCACCCAGACCAACGCCCCGTGGGGCCTGGACCGCATCGACCAGGTCTCGCTGCCGCTGTCCGGCACCTACACCTACCCGGACAGCGCGGGCAGCGGTGTGACGGTCTATGTGATCGACACCGGTGTGCGCATCACCCACCAGCAGATCAGCGGCCGTGCCTCGCACGGCTACGACGCCGTCGACGGCGACAACAACGCCTCCGACGGCAACGGCCACGGCACCCATGTGGCCACCACGATCGCGGGCTCGACCTACGGCGTGGCCAAGAAGGCGAAGATCGTGGGCGTGCGCGTGCTGAACAACAGCGGCTCCGGCACCACGGCCGGTGTGATCGCCGGCATCGACTGGGTGACGAGGAACCACTCCGGCCCCTCGGTCGCCAACATGTCGCTGGGCGGCGGCGCCTCCGCGACCCTGGACACGGCGGTCCGCAACTCCATAGCCAGCGGTGTCACGTACGCCGTCGCCGCGGGCAACAGCAGCACCACCGCCTCCTCGTCCTCCCCCGCCCGGGTCGCCGAGGCGATCACGGTCGGCGCCACCACCAGCACGGACGCCAAGGCGAGCTACTCCAACTACGGCTCCGCCCTGGACATCTTCGCGCCCGGCTCGTCGATCACGGCCGGCTGGCACACCAGCGACACCGCGACCAACACCATCTCCGGCACCTCGATGGCGACCCCGCACGTCGCGGGCGCGGCGGCGGTCTACCTGGCGGGTCACACCTCGTCGGCCCCGGCCCAGGTCGCGACGGCCCTGGTGAACGGCGCCGTCACCGGCAAGGTCACCAGCGCGGGGTCCGGCTCGCCGAACCGCCTGCTGCAGATCGTCCCGTGACGAACGCCCGCATCAGCACCTGAACACACGTTCCCCGGAGGCCCTGATCGCCTCCGGGGAACGCATGTTTATACGACGGGAACGTGCAACTTGCGTCGCACGAGCGGCCCCTCGCAACGACCAAACCAACAAAAACGTGAGGGGCCGTTCCAGGTCTTGCCATACGGGTTCAATCGTCAATACCGTCATACATCTCACCCGCATCGGTCCGTCAGTACGCGGCTCTAGGGGAGGGCTCAAGAACCGCGACGAACCGGCGCGGGGCGCGGTAGGGGGGTGCCGTGCTCGGTGACCGCAATGGTCTCCGGGCCGTGCCGCGCGGTCGGCTGCCGATTTCGCGGCCGGCCAGCTTTGCCAGCTCACCCGGCGTGCCGGAGCTTCATCCCGGCATGCCTCGCCATCTCGGCGTGCCTCGGGTGAGAACCCCCCTTTCGAACCGGACTGGATCCGGACTGCCCTGGGGGGGCGGTCCACCGGACGAGAGGGACCAGACTCATGAGCTCAGTTCTGCAGCCGGCCGCGACGCAGCAGCGTCCGCCGACCGCCTCCAAGTACCGACCCGTCTCCTCTCACCTGGCGATCGCGCCGCCGGTGAGCGTGGTGATCCCGGCCATGAACGAGGCGGAGAACCTGCCCTACGTCTTCAAGACCCTGCCCGACTGGATACACGAGGTGGTCCTGGTCGACGGCAACTCCACCGACAACACCGTCGAGGTGGCCCGCGAGCTGTGGCCCGAGGTGAAGGTCGTCGAGCAGCGCGGCAAGGGCAAGGGCGACGCCCTGATCACCGGGTTCCAGGCCTGCACCGGCGACATCATCGTGATGGTCGACGCGGACGGCTCGGCGGACGGCGGGGAGATCCTCAGCTACGTCTCCGCCCTGGTCTCCGGCGCGGACTTCGCCAAGGGCTCCCGCTTCGCCAACGGCGGCGGCACCGACGACATGACCTTCATCCGCAAGATGGGCAACTGGGCGCTGTGCACGGCCGTCAACCGCAAGTTCGGCGCCCGCTACACCGACCTGTGCTACGGCTACAACGCGTTCTGGCGGCACTGCCTCGACAAGATCGACCTCGACTGCACCGGCTTCGAGGTCGAGACCCTGATGAACATCCGGGTCGTCAAGGCCGGCCTCAAGGTGCAGGAGATCCCGAGCCACGAGTACCTGCGCATCCACGGCGTGAGCAATCTGCGGGCCGTGCGGGACGGGCTGCGGGTGCTGAAGGTGATCCTTCAGGAGCGCTCCAACCGCCGTGCGCTGCGCCGCCGTTCGCCCCGGTCGTCGATGCCGGCCGCGATGCGGGGAGAGGTGTCTTGAGCGGTCCCGGCATCTCCGTCGTGATCTGCGCGTACACCGAGGACCGCTGGGAGGACATCCTCGCGGCGGTCTCCTCGGTCCGCGCGCAGTCGCGGCCGGCCCTGGAGACGCTGCTGGTCGTCGATCACAACGAGACGCTCCGGGAGCGTCTGGCCAAGGAGTACAAGGAATACACGGAGTACAAGGGGGCCGCCGACGGTGGCGTGGTGCGGGTGCTCGCCAACGCGGGCCCCCGCGGCCTGTCCGCCGGCCGCAACACCGGCATCGCCGCGGCCCGGGGCGAGGTCGTGGCCTTCCTCGACGACGACGCCGTCGCCGAGCGCGACTGGCTGCGGCACTTCGCAGAGGCGTACACCGACCCGCGGGTGATGGCCGTCGGCGGGCGCACGGAGCCGGTCTGGGCGTCCGGGCGGCGGCCCGACTGGTTCCCGGAGGAGTTCGACTGGGTGGTGGGCTGCACCTACCGGGGTCTGCCGCGCGGCCGGGTGCGGGTGCGCAACGTGCTCGGCGGCAACGCCTCGTTCCGTCGCAGCGCCTTCGACGCGGCGGGCGGCTTCGCCACCGGCATCGGCCGCGACGGTGACAAACGCCCGCTGGGCTGCGAGGAGACGGAACTGTGCATCCGCCTGTCCCGCGCCCGGCCCGACGCGGTACTGCTGATCGACGACCGGGCGGTGATCCATCACCGGGTGCCCGAGGTCCGCGAGCACTTCCGGTACTTCCGCACCCGCACCTACGCCGAGGGCCTCTCCAAGGCGCTGGTGGCCCGGAGCGTCGGTGCGCAGAAGGGCCTGGAGTCGGAGCGCCGGTACGCCACACGGGTCCTGCCCGCCGGGGTGGCCCGGGGCCTGCGGGACGCCCTGCTGGCCCGGTCGGGCGGCGCGGGACGGGCCGGCGCGATCGTGGCCGGGGTGCTGACGGCGGCGGGCGGCTACGTCGTCGGCAGTGTCCGGGCGCGCCGGGGCGGGACCACGTTCCGGGTGCCCGGGGTGGAGGTGACGGCCCGTGAGTGACACCCGCGTCCCGATCCTCATGTACCACGCGGTCTCGACCGACCCGAACGAGGAGACGCGCGCCCTGTCCGTGACCCCGGAGGCGTTCGCCGAGCAGATGACGGTGCTCGCCGACCGCGGGTTCAGGCCGCTCACCACGGGCGGACTGGCGGCGTGCTGGCGCTCCGGCCGGGCCCTGCCCGAGCGGCCGGTGCTCATCACCTTCGACGACGGCTACGAGGGTGTGCACCGGCACGCCCTCCCCGCCCTGGCCGAGCACGGCTTCCCGGCCACCCTGTTCGTCTCGACCGGGTGGCTCAGGGGGCCGTACGACACGGGGGGCGGCCTGGACACCATGCTGGACTGGGACCAGGTCCGCGACCTCGCGGCGGCCGGTGTCGAGATCGGCGGGCACAGCCACAGCCACCCGCAGCTCGACCAGGTCTCCGACGCCACCCTGCGGTTCGAACTGATCCACTGCAAGGAGATCGTCTCGGACCAACTGGGCTCGGTACCGGCCTCGTTCGCCTATCCCTACGGATACTCCAGCCGCCGGGTCCGGCAGGCCGTGCGCGAGACGGGCTACGCCCAGGCCCTCGCCGTCGGCAACGACCTGGCGCGGCGCGCACAGGGGCCGTACGCGCTGCGGCGGGTGACGGTGCGCCGCAGCACGGGCATCGAGGAGTTCGAGCGGATGGTCGAGGCGCGCGCGATCGCCCGTACGTTCGCCGCGGACCGTGCCCTGACCAAGGGGTACGCCGTGGTCCGCAGGGCCCGGCAGGCACGCCGACTGGTCTGCCGCGCCGGGGGCTGACCTGCACAGGGACGACATGCCGCGTGCACGCGGAAACCGGGTGCACGCGGCGTCCCCGTGCCGGATCATGGCGGCATGTCTGGAAACCCTCACGAGGCGCTGCCGATCCGGCTCAACGTCGACGACTCCGACTCCCCGTCCGACGTCGTCGACGCGCTGTTCCTCGGCCGCTTCGCGACGGGCGAGCAGCCGTACTCCCACGCGGTGAACATCGACCGTGTGCGGTCCGGGGCGACGCTGCTGCCGCCGGGTGCCCGGGTGCTGCGCGTCGCCCGGGACGACGACCGCAGCGCGACCCTCGCCGAGGGCGACGGCTGGACGCTGCTGGTCTCCCGCTGGAACCGGGGCGCCGACGTCACCGTGACGGCGACCGGCGAGGAACTGGCGAAGAAGATCCTCGACCAGGCCACGGACGGCGCGGCGGACGAACCCGAACCGCAGCCGGAGAACGTCACGATGGGCTTCTGGTACGTCTCCCCGCGGCGCGGCCCGCATCGCACCACCCGCCAGATCGCCGCGGGCACCTGGGACGAGGTCCGGCCCAACTACACCGCACCGGTGGCAGGCGCCATGGACCGCCTGATGAAGACGACCCCGGAGGACATCGCTGGCCGGCTGCTCCTGCTGCACGGCCCGCCGGGCACCGGTAAGACCTCGGCACTGCGCACGCTGGCCCGGTCCTGGCGCGACTGGTGCCAGGTGGACTGCGTCCTGGACCCCGAGCGGCTCTTCTCCGACGTCGGCTACCTCATGGACATCGCCATCGGCGAGGAGGACGCGACGGGCAAGGGCCGCTGGCGGCTGCTGCTCCTGGAGGACTGCGACGAGCTGATCCGCGGCGAGGCCAAGCACACGGCGGGCCAGGCCCTGTCGAGGCTGCTGAACCTGACGGACGGCCTGCTCGGACAGGGCCGCAACGTGCTGGTCGGTGTCACGACCAACGAGGACCTGGAGCGCCTGCACCCGGCCGTGGTCCGTCCCGGCCGCTGCCTCGCCCGGATCGAGGTCGGCCCGCTGACCCGGTCGGAGGCGGTGAACTGGCTGGGCCAGGAGGACGGCATCGGCCGCGAGGGCGCGACGCTGGCAGAGCTGTACGCGCTGCGCCGGGGCACGTCCCCGACGGCCCTGCCGGAGCCGCGCGGGGGCGTGGACGCGGGGCTGTACCTGTAGCGGCGTCAACCGCCGGGGTCCGCAGCGGGTCGACCGCCGGGGTCCGCAGCGGGTCGACCGCCGGGCTCCGCAGCGGGTCGACCGCCGGGGTCTGTAGCGGGTCGACCGCCGGGCTCCGCAGCGGGTCGACCGCCGGGCTCCCTAGCGGGTCGACCGCCGGGGTCTGTAGCGGTCGACCGCCGGGCTCCGTAGCGGGGGTCTCCCGCGGGTTCCGGTCACAACCGCCTCTCACCTGCCTGTTACCCAGGCGTGCCAAGGTGTGCGGCGCGGAGCGACGCCGAGCTCCGCATGGACCAGGGAGGCTCTGATGGCGCATCCGGCGCCCACCGTGTTCAGCGAACCCGCCCACCGCTTCGCGCGCTGGGTGCTGCCCGTCGTACTCGGTGTCGTCTACGGCAACTGGGTCGCGGTGAACCGGCGCCACGGCGGTCCCATCACCGGGCCGGACGTGGCGTCGGGTGTGTGGAGCGCACTCGCCTTCATGGCCCTCTGTATCGCCGTGGTCCAGGCGACCCGGCGCCTCAGGCGCGACCTGCACGCCCTGCACGCCCTGCTCCGGGCCGCGTTCGCCGGCGCCGCACTGGGCTTCCTCTACAGCCAGACCGGCGACGACGTCCGTCCCGTGGTCATCACGTCGGTGCTGGTCACGGCAGCCGTCTTCCTGCTGTTGTTCTACCGCTTCCACACGCGCGCCGACGCCTAGCGGGGGTCTGGAGTACCAGGCCGCGCTGCCGCCCTCGGAGACAGCTGGTGCTTTGATAGGGGTATGACCCTGTTCGTCGGCACGTCCGGGTGGCAGTACAAGGACTGGCGGGACGTCCTGTACCCGTCCGGGCTGCCGATGCGGCTCTGGCTGGAGGAGTACACGGGGCACTTCGCCACCGTCGAGATCAACAACGCCTTCTACCGGCTGCCGGCCCGGGAGACGTTCGAGGACTGGCGGCGCCGGGTGCCCGGCGACTTCGTCGTCGCGGTCAAGGCGAGCCGCTATCTGACCCACATCAAGCGGCTCAAGGAACCCGAGGAGCCGGTGCACCGGCTGATGAGTCACGCGGCGGGCCTCGGCGAGCGCCTCGGCCCGGTCCTGCTCCAGCTCCCGCCCACGCTGCGCGCCGACCCGGGCCTGCTGGACGCGTGCCTGGCCTGCTTCCCGGCTTCGACCCGGGTCGCGGTCGAGCCGCGTCACGACTCCTGGTGGACACCGGAGGTCCGCCGCGTCCTGGAGTCCCGGCGCGCCGCCCTGTGCTGGGCCGACATCCTGGCCCGCCCGGCGACGCCGCTGTGGCGCACCGCCGACTGGGGCTATGTCCGCTTCCACCAGGGCCGCGCCAAGCCCTGGCCGCGCTACGGCCGCCGCTCGCTGGCCACCTGGCTCGACCGCATCGCCACGACCTGGCCCGACGGCGAGGACGTCTACGCGTACTTCAACAACGACCCGGGCGGCGCGGCGGTGGAGGACGCGATGGCGTTCGCACGGGTGGGAAGGTCGGCGGGGCTGGACATCACACGAACCCCGGAGCGACTGACGCAGCCGTCCGGATAGGACGTCCTAGTCCCCGTGAGCCGCCCGCAGGGCGTCCCGGACCGCGGCGAGCGCGGCCTCCTCGCTCAGCCCGAGCCGCCTGGCCCGCTCCACGTAGGCCTGTGCGGCCGAGGCCAGCTCGCGGTCCGCCGCCGATCCGGCCGCGGCGACGAAAGTGCCGTTGCGGCCCCGGGTCTCGATCACCCCGTCCGCCTCCAGCGCCCGGTACGCCTTGGCGACCGTGTTCGCCGCGAGGCCCAGCGACTCGGCCAGGCCCCGCACGGTCGGCAGCCGGTAGCCCACGGGCAGCGCACCGGACCGTGCCTGCTCGGAGATCCGCGCCCGCACCTGCTCGTAGGGCGGGGCGCTGTCGTCGATGTCGATCTTCAAGGTCACAGGCCGATTGTCGCGCACCCGGCGGAAAATGACAGGCAGCCCGGACGGCTCCACGCGTAGCCTGCGCCCTCATGACCGTGATCGTGCGCGACCTGCGTCCCGACGTCCGAGCCGATGCCGAGGGGTTCTCCGACACCCGCCGCCTCGCCCTTCCCTACATGCTGTCCACCCCCGAGTCGGTGGTGCACACCCTGACCCACGTCCACCCGGACGCCCATTTCGGGCAGCTCATCGCCGAGGAGGACGGCGAGATCATCGGTACCGCCCAGGTCAGCGTCGCCCACGACAGCCCGGAACCCGGCCAGGGCTCGGCCAACATCTATGTACGCCCCGACCGCAGGAACCGCGGCGCCGGTTCGCTGCTGCTGCGCACGGCGGAGGAGCGCCTGGGTCGCCTGGGCGTCACGAGGCTGTTCGCCTGGGTCCTGGACGAGCCGGACAACCGCGCCTTCGCCGAGCGGCACGGCTTCCGGGCCAGCCGCTCCGCCTGGTTCCTGCGTCTGGACCTGGCGGGCGGCACGCTCCCGCCCCGCCAGGAGATACCGTCCGGCGTCGAGCTGCGCACGGCCGCGGACTTCGCGGACGACCCGCGCCCCCTGTTCGAACTGGACGCGGCGACGTCGTCGGACGAACCGAGCGACATCGACGTGGAGTTCACGGACTACGAGGCCTGGTGCGAGGAGCACTGGAAGCACCCGCTGCTCAACCGCGAGCTGACCACCGTCGCGGTCGTCGACGGCCGACCAGCCGCCTTCAGCGTGGCCTACACGGACGGCGACTCGCGCTACGCCACCGCGATGACCGGCACCGCCCGGGAGTTCCGCGGCCGGGGCCTGGCGAAGCTGGCCAAGAACGACTCGCTGCACCGCGCCCGCGCGGCGGGGTGCACGGAGGCGTTCACCGGCAACGACACGGGGAACGAGCCGATGATCGCCATCAACAAGTGGTTCGGCTATGAGATCTGCGCGAAGGAAGTGCGTTATGTCCGCGAACTCGGCTGACCGGAACCCGCAGCCGGCCGACAGGAACCCGCAACTGGACGTCGTGCTCGTCAAGGCGGGCCGTACGAAGATCCGTTACAGCGGCGAGCTGCTGGCGGACGACGGCACGCGCGTGGCGGTCCGCGCCCCGTGGGCGGGCTCCGGCGTCCGCGACTTCGGATTCGTCCGCTTCGAGCCCGGGGACGTGTTCACGGAGTACTACTGGCGCGACCGGTGGTACGCGGTGAAGGAGGTCCGCTCCGCCACGGGCGCGCTGAAGGGCTGGTACTGCGACGTCACCCGCCCCGCCCGGCGCTCCGGCCCGGAGCTGGTCGTGGAGGATCTCGACCTCGACCTGTGGCGCTCCGCGGACGGCACGGACGTACGGCGCCTGGACGAGGACGAGTTCGCCGAGAGCGGTCTCGGCGAGTCGGACCCGGAGGCGGCGTCCGCCGCGCTTGCCGCGCTCGACGAACTGGAGTCACTGGCCCGCGGCGGCGGCTTCGCGGCCCTCCTGGCCTGAGTCGCCGATCTCCGCGACCACCGCGTACCGCTCGTCCGTCACCGGCCCGCCCCACAGCAGCGGATCGTCAGAGAGCCGCTGCACACGCACCTGCCCGGCGATCGGGGCGAGCAGGCCGGTGAGCCGCTCGGCGGGTATGCCGACCGGCTCGGTGCTCCCCCACACTCCCTCGACCAGCACCAGCCGCCCGCCCGGCCGCAGCAGCCCACGCCAGTGCCTGAGGGCGCGGGCCGGGTCGGACAGGGCCCACAGGACGTGCCGGACGAGCACGGCGTCGAAGCGCTGCTCCCCGACCGGCGGTGCCGCGGCGTCACCGACGAGGAACACGGCGTCGCGCCCGGCGAGTTTTTCCCGGGCGAGCGTCACCATCGCCGGGGAGAGGTCCACGCCCGTCACGTGGTGCCCCTGCTCGGACGCGAGGAGTGACAGGCTGCCGGTGCCGCAGCCGAGGTCGAGCACGTCGCCCGCGCGCCCCGGCAGCCAGTCACGCAGCCGCCCGGCCCACGCACGGCGCACCTCGGGGTCGCGCAGGCCGTGGTCCGGCTCCTCGTCGAAGGAGGCGGCCTCGGCGTCCCAGTCCACGTTCGTCATGGGCCCCAGAGTGACACCCGCCACTGACAACCGAATCGTGACTGCCGCCACTGACAGACCAGGAGCGATGCGTAACCCTCCCCCGAAAGGTCTATCTCCGTGAAAACGCGGAACCCGGTAGACCCTCAAGGAGGCAGCCATGCGCCGTGTGACCGTGCAGAAGCCCCTGAAGAAGTCGGACGTCCGCCGGGTCCGCGAGGAGGCCGACGAGCTTCCCGCCGGGCGCCCGGAGGTCCGCAAGGACATCGCACGCACCTGGTGGCCGGACGCCTGAGCGGCTGGCGCCGGTCATGAGACGCAACGCTCAGAGCAGCCGTTTGCGGTAGTGGACGCGGTCATAACACCCGTCCACGCGGCGCTCCACGAGTTCGTAGCCGTACTTGGGATAGATCCGCTGGTTCTCCCACATCAGCGCGTTCGTGTAGAGCCTGACCTCGGGCAGGCCGAGGGTACGCGCGTGAGCCTCCACGAAGCGGAGCAGCCGCCGCCCCACCCCCCTGCCGTGCGCGGTGGGGTGGACGGCGATGGTGTCGAGGAAGAGGTGGTCGTCGAACGCCTCGACCACGACGAGCCCGGTCACCGGATCGCCCGTCACGAACACCTTGCCCGCGGCCACGTTCGCCGCGTGGTCCTCCTCCATGGGCTGGGGCACCAGCCCGATGCGCTCGATGTAGGGGCGGAAGGCCGCGCCGACCACCTCCGCGACGACCGGTACGTCGGCGGCCCCGGCCGGTCGGATCTCCTCGTCTGCCATGCCGCGACGGTACCTACCTGATGGCAGTCCGAACACTCCCTTAAGCGGGCCATAAGGATCTCCTCCACCCGCCCTCAGCAGGCGATTTCACGGATCTCAGGGGCTAGCTTCGGAGCACCCCACGGGATTCCGGCCCATACCGGCCGGGAGCCTGCCCCATGCACCGTTTCGAGGAGTTCCCGCATGCCCGCACGCCGCAAGGTCGCCTCCGTCGCCGCCCTCGGCAGCCTCCCGCTCGCCCTGACCGCGCTGGGCGCCGCGCCGGCCGCCGCGCACGGTTCGATGGGCGACCCGGTCAGCCGGGTCTCGCAGTGCTACGCCGAGGGCCCCGAGGGCCCGAAGTCGGCCGCGTGCAAGGCGGCGGTCGCGGCGGGCGGCACCCAGGCCCTCTACGACTGGAACGGCATCCGCATCGGCGACGCGGGCGGCCGGCACCAGCAGCTCATACCGGACGGCAAGCTCTGCAGCGCGAACAACGCGGAGTTCAAGGGGCTCGACCTCCCCCGCGCCGACTGGCCCGCGACCGCCGTCCGCAGCGGCCCGCACACCTTCGAGTACCGCGTGACGGCCCCGCACAAGGGCACGTTCAAGGTGTACCTCACCAAGCCCGGCTACGACCCGGCCGAGCCGCTCGCCTGGAAGGACCTGGATCTCGCGAACCCGGTCGCGACGTCCACCGACCCGGCTGCCACCGGCGGTTTCTACACCTTCTCCGGCAAGCTGCCCAAGCGCTCCGGCAAGCACCTGCTCTACGCGGTCTGGCAGCGGTCGGACAGCCCGGAGGCGTTCTACTCCTGCTCGGACGTCCAGTTCGGCGGTGGTGGCGGCGCGGCGGGCGGCGCGGCTCCGGCTCCGTCCGCCTCCGCTCCCAACGAGAAGCAGATCGAGGACGGCAACGACAAGTCGACCGTCGAGCACCACGGGCACGGCGACAACGACCCCCTTACCTCCGCGGCGCCGGCCGCGGCCCAGAAGAAGAAGGCCGCACCGGACCGGCCCGAGGCCGCCGCACCAGCGCCCAACCGGCCGAAGGCGGCCGGTGCCACGGAGCACCTCGCCGAGACCGGCGGCGACGGCACCACCCCCTGTGTCGCGATCGGCGGTGCGGCGGCGTTGGCCCTGGGCGCCTCGGCACTGTTCCTGTCGGCCCGGCGCCGGACGGTGAGCGGCGGCCGGCGCGACCGCTGACCCACCGCCCCACGACCCGGGGCCTGTCCGGCGGCTCAGGCCGGACAGGCCCCGAAACGACTCTCTGAGACGTGCACGATGACACGTGCCAACCAGCTACACATGCCAACCAATGGCACGTGCCACCCGATGACACGTGCCCATCGGTGACACGTGCCCATCGGTGACACGTGCCCATCGATGACACGTGTCATTCGAAGGCCGATGCGCAGGTGGTGGGCGTGGCCCGGCCCGGATCGAGGGAGTTGGCCACCTCGTGGAAGACGACCCGGTCGAGCAGCCCGGCGGCCACGTGCTCGGACAGGTCGACGGGGCACAGGTCCTGGAGCAGCACGTTGCGCACGTCCGGTCCGCTCAGGTACTGGCTGCGCCACGGCGTGACCACCTCGTCGTACCGGGTGGCGATGACGGTGTAGCGCACGCCGGGCACGGTGTCGCCGCCCGCGTTGAGCTTGGCGAGGAAGGCGGAGCCGGTGACCTGGTCGGCGAGGGCGGGGGTGTTTTTCGAGAGCAGGTCCGCGGCGCCGGGAAAGTACGGCAGCAGGCGGGTGAAGCCGTTCAGGTCGGTGCCGTGGTTGCTGGGCGCGATGCCGACGAGGGCGTGCACCTCGGCGGCTCCACCGAGGAACTTGAGGTAGTACCGGGGCATCATGCCGCCCTGCGAGTGCCCGACGACGTCGGTCTCGGCGGCTCCGGTGGCCGCGAGCACCTTGTCCACGAAGGCCTTCAGCTGTCCGGCGGACTTCTCGACGGGTCCGAGGCCGTGGAAGAAGGGGACTCCCTCCAACTGGCCGTAGTCGAGGGAGAAAACGCAGTAGCCGCGGACCTTCAGGTAGGGGGCGAGACCCAGCCAGTTGTCGACGGAGTTCCCGAGGGTGCCGTGGACGAGGACGACGGGGCGGGGGTGGGCGGCGGAGGGCTTGCAGGCGTAGTCGTTCCAGCCGGAACTCGGGGCGCCCGCGGCCTGGGCCGTGGTGGCGGGGACGGTGACGGCGGCGGCGGTCAGCAGCAGCGCGGCCAGAGGTCTGAGCGCTCGTTTCCAGGGCAGCATCGGGTGATCTCCTTGCGGCTCAGGGGGAGGTGCGACGGCACTGGGCCCTGTGATCCGGATCACGAGGATGCTGTTCACTCGTCAAGTTACGGGCGAGTAGTCAAACTGGGAAGTTACGCGTCAGTAAAAACTCGCCGCGCGACCGGCGCCGGGAACTCCGGCCGACACCCCCTCACCAGGCAGGCCGTACGGGCCCGTGCGGAGCGATGCGCAGCAACTGCTCGCGCAGCGACCGCACTGCACGCTCCCCCAGCAGATCCCCCCATTCCCGCACGGCTTCCGCGGCCGCCTCCTCGGCCGCCCGCGTGCAGTCCCGGCCCCGTCCGGTCAGCACGACCAGTCGCGCCCGCGCGTCCTCGGGATGCGGCCGCCGCTCGGCGTACCCCTTGCGCACCAGCTCGTCGACGAGCTGGCTCGCGGCCTGCTTGGTCACCCCGAGGTGGACGGCGAGGTCGGTGACCGTCGCTCCGTCCGGGGCGAGCCGGGCGAAGGCGAACCCGTGCGCGGGTCGCACCCCTTCGAAGCCGCGAGCGATCACACCCTCGTTGATGCGTTGTGTGAGCCCGCCGGCGACGGCGAGCAGGGCGGCGGACAGGGCCATGGCCTCGGAGTTCTGCACGCATGCATTGAAACACCCTTGACGCGACGGTCAAGTAGCTTGACTATATGGTCAAGCTACTTGACCACTTGGAGGCCTCATGCCTGTCGTCCGATCGTCCGAAGCCATCACCCACGAGATCCACGGCGCCCGTTTCGTCTCGTACGCCACCCCGGGCAGCGGCAGCAAGGAGCTGTGCGCCTGGCGCGGTGAGATCCCGGCCGGTCTCAAGGCACCCGCGCACACGGTCAGCCGGGAGGAGATCTTCCACCTGCTCGAAGGCGAGCTGCTGATCACCCTCGACGGCCACACCGAGCGGATCGCGGCGGGCGACACGGTGATCATCAACCCCGGCGCCACCCTGACCGTCGAGAACCCGACCGACCGGACCGCGTACTCCTGGGTCACCACCTCGATCGGCCTGGAGGCACGGCTGGCCGACGGCACCCGCATAGTGCCGCCGTGGGCCAACTGACGTCACACGGAAGGCCGACGCCATACGGAAAGCCGACGCCACACGGAAGGCGACGTCATCCGGAAGCCGACGCCATACGGAAGGCGACCTCATACGGAAGGGTCTACGCCGCGCGTCCCCCGCGGCGGACACCCCCTAGTCCCCCGGGCATCACCGCCCGCGGCCCGAACTTCGCCCGCGCCCGGTCCGCGACCTCCTCGATACGGCGGACCTTCTCGTCCACCGGGTCGAAGGTCAGCTGGTGGGAGGCCTGGTCGGCGGGGTCGAGCCCCTCGGCGCGCAGGGCGATCGCCCGCACCCTGGCCCGCTGCAGCCCGAGCGCCTCGTACATCCCGTAGGCGGCCCTGGTCAGCGCCGGGGAGTGCGCGGTCGGTTCGGTCAGGGTGCGGCTGCGAGTGGTGGCGGACCGGTCGGCGTAGCGCACGGTGAGGGTGAGCGTGCGGCAGACCTTCTCCAGGGCGCGCAGCCGGGCGCCGATCTCCTCGGCGGCCGACAGCAGCGCCCTGCGGTGCCGGTCCGGGTCCAGTTCGTCGCGCCCGAAGGGGCGTTCCGCCGCCAGGGACCGGGAGACGGCGTTCGGCACGACCCGGCCGCGGTCGAGGCCGTTCGCCTTCTCGCGCAGCTCGCGACCGGCCTTCGCACCGATCAGCCGCTGCAGCGTGGACAACGGGGCGGCGGCGACCCGGCCGAGGGTGTCGAGCCCGTAGTCGCCCAGCGTGCGGGCGGTCGCGGTGCCCACACCGGGCAGGGCGGCGACGGGCTTGTCCGCGAGGAACTCAGCGATGGCGTCCGGCTCGTCGGGCACCGCGCGCGTCACCCCGGGCACGGCCTCACGCAGTGCCATCCGGGCCAGCATCGGCCCGGGTCCGGCTCCGATCACGCAGTCGACGCCGTGGAGTGCGAGCGACCGCACCCGGATCACCGAGGCCAGTTCGACGGCGTCCCGCCCGAAGTACCGCTCGGCGCCGCGCAGGTCGGCCAGCGCCCCGTCCGGTGGCAGGGCCTGGACGACGGGGGTGAACTCCTCGAGCATCCCGAGCAGAGGGGGCAGGTCCGCCTCGCTCGTCGAAGGCAGCTGGAAACGTACGCAGAGGATGGTCATCCCGCACTCCCCGGACTCTGGTGCCACAACTTCCTCGTGTTCGCGGGCTCTTCGCCCGCCGGACGCAGATCGGCCCAGGGGTGCATCTCGTACCCCGTGGACATACGGATCTTCCGCTGCTCCATCGGATCCTTGGCCGCGGAACCCGTCGGCGCGGGCGCACCGTCCGACCCGGCGAGCCGCCGCCGCACGGCTCCCTCGCCGTCGTCACCGGAACCGCCGTCACCGGAACCCTCCTCGCCGGAATCACGGGGGCCGGGGCCGGCCAACCGGGCCGCGACCCCTTCCAGCCCCTCCTCCCGGCGCACTTCCAGCAGGTCCGCGAGGTTCCAGGCGGCGGCTCCCACCACGCTGAGGCTGCGCGGGCCGCGGCGCTGCACCACCCCGCGCACCAGCAACAGCCAGGAGTGGAAGACGGTGTGGGCGCAGGTGTCGTGGGAGTCGTCGAAGAAGGCGAGGTCGACCAGGCCCGTGCCGTCGTCCAGGGTGGAGAAGATGACGCGCCTGCCGGACCTGATCGGCGGCGTCTGGGTGGCCGCCTTGGCGCCCGCGACCAGCACCGTCTCCCCGTGCCCGGCCTCCCGCAGCCGCCGCGCCGACACCACGCCCAGCTCGTCGAGGAACTGCCGGTGATCGTCCATCAGATTGCGTGAGGCGTCCATGGACAGCACGCCCAGCTCGGCGCTGAGCCGCTCCGAGGAGGTGAGGTCGGGCAGCCCGGCCGGCGCGGTCTTCCGCCCCCCGGCCAAGGGCAACTGGCCTCCGCCCGAGCCCCGGGCGCCCCGGTGCAGCTCGGTCAGGTGCAGTTGCAGATCACGGCGGTTGGCGCCGAAGGCGTCCAGCGCTCCCACCTGCGCGAGCCGCTGGGCCACCGGACGGCTGGGCCGGCCCCGCTCCCAGAAGTCGACCAGTGAGGCGTACGGCTGACCCTCGGCGATCCGCGCCGCCTCGGCCTCGCTGATGCCGTGCACATCGGAGAGGGCCAGCCGCAGCCCCCACTTACCGGACACCAGTTCGATACGGTGTGCGACCCCCGAGGTGTTCACATCCAACGGCAGCACGGGAACCCCACGGCGCCGCGCGTCCGCCAGCAGCAGCCGCTTCGGATACATCCCGGGATCGTGCGTGAGCAGCCCGGCGTAGAAGGCGGCCGGATGATGCGTTTTCAGCCACGCCGACTGGTAGGTCGGCACGGCGAAGGCGACCGCGTGCGCCTTGCAGAAGCCGTACGACCCGAAGGCCTCGACGATCTCCCAGGTCCGCTGAACCGTTTCCGCGTCATACCCCCGGGCCGCCGCGTGCCGCGCGAACCACACCTTGATCCGAGCCTGCGACTCCGCGTCCGACAGCCCGCGCCGCACCCGGTCGGCCTCGCCGCGCCCGCAGCCCGTCATGATGGCGACGATGTCGATGATCTGCTCGTGGAAGACGACGACCCCGTACGTGTCCCGCAGCGGTTCCTCCAGATCCGGGTGCGGATACCGGATCGGCGCCCGCCCGTGCCGCGCCTCGATGAACGGCCGCACCATGTCGGCGGCGACCGGCCCGGGCCGGAACAGCGAGATGTCGACGACGAGATCGTGGAAGCCGGCCGGCTGGAGCCGCCCGACCAGATCCCGCTGCCCGGGCGACTCGATCTGGAAGCACCCGAGGGTCTCGGTGGACTGGATCAGCCGGTACGTCTCCGGATCCCCCGGCGCCAGCCCGTCCAGATCCACCCGGACGCCCGAGACCCGCCGCACTTCCTCCACCGCGTGCGCCATGGCCGACTGCATCCGCACACCCAGCACGTCCAGCTTCAGCAGCCCGAGATCCTCGACGTCGTCCTTGTCGAACTGCGACATCGGAAAGCCCTCGCCGCTGGTCGGCATGACCGGCGTACGCGCGAGCAGCGAGGCATCCGACAGCAGCACCCCGCACGGGTGCATGGCCACCCCGCGCGGCAGGGCGTCCAGCGCCTCGACCAGCTCCCACAGCCTCCCGTACTTCTCCTTCTCCCCCGCCAGCGCGCGCAGTTCGGGCAGCTCCTCCAGTGCCGCGCGGGCGTCCCGCGCCCGGACATGGGGAAAGGACTTGGCGACCCGGTCGATCTCGGCCGGGTCCATGGACAGGGCGGCCCCCACATCACGGATGGCGTGCCGCACCCGATACGTCTCCGGCATCGCGACCGTCGCGACCCGCTCGGTGCCGAACCGGCCGATGATCGCGCGGTAGACCTCCAGCCGGCGCGCGGACTCCACGTCGATGTCGATGTCGGGCAGCACGACCCGCTCCTTCGACAGGAACCGCTCCATCAGCAGCCGGTGCTCGATCGGATCGGCGTGCGCGATACCGAGCAGGTGATTGACGAGCGACCCGGCCCCGGACCCCCGGGCGGCGACCCGGATGCCCATCTTCCGCACGTCGTCCACGACCTGGGCGACGGTCAGGAAGTAGGAGGCGAAACCGTGGTGGGCGATGATGTCCAGCTCGTGGTGCATCCGCTCCCAGTACTCCCGCCGCCGGTCGTACCCGTGCAGCACCATCCCGGCCGCCGCCCGCGAGGCCAGCGTCCGCTGGGCGGTGCGGCGCCCGGCGCCGACCAGATGCGGTTCGGGGAAGTGGACGGTACCGATCCCGAGGTCGCCCTCGGGATCGACCAGGCACTCGGCGGCCGTGGCCTGCGTCTGCTCCACCAGCCGGTGAGCGGTCTCCCGCCGGAATCCCGCGGCCTCCACGATCCGCTCCGCCACCCCGGTCATGTCCCCGGCGCCCTTGAGCCAGGCCTCGCCGGAGTCCAGCCCCTTGGCCGGGTCGATGGGCACCAGCCGCCGAGCGGCGTCCAGCACGTCGGCGACCGGCCCTAGACCAGGGTCGGCATACCGTACGGCGTTGGTGAGCACGGGCCGGATCCGCTGCTCGGCGGCGAACCCGAGGGTACGGGCGGCCAGCCGCAGCGAGCCCGGGCCCGTACCTGTCCGGCCGTGCCAGACGGCCTCCAGCCGCAGGTCGTCGCCGTAGGCGTCCCGCCAGGGCGCGAGCAGCCGCGCAGCCCGGTCGGGCCGCCCGGCGGCCAGGGCGCGCCCGACGTCCGACGCGGGCCCGAGCAGCACGGTCACACCCTGGGCATGATTGCGCTCCCAGGACAGCAGGGGCGTCCCCTCCCCCTCATGGGCAGCCGAGACGAGCCGGCACAGCTCCCCCCACCCCCGTGCGCCGTCCCGGGCGAGAAAGGTCGCTCGAGGGGCCGACTCATCGACAAAGGCGCCGCCCCGCACCGGGGTCCGGCGCCGCCCCCGCCGCTCGACCCCGGGCTCCGCACCCCCCACCGCCAGGTCCACCCCGAACAGCGGCCGGACCCCCGCCTTCCCGCAGGCCTTCGAGAACCGGACCGCGCCGGCAAGCGTGTCGCGATCGGTCAGCGCAAGGGCGTCCATGCCCCGCTCGGAGGCACGCTCGGCCAGCCGCTCCGGGTGCGAGGCTCCGTGACGCAACGAGAATCCGGAGACGGTGTGCAGATGCGTGAACCCCGGCACACGCACCTCCCGCACTCGTGAGCCACACCAGCTCTCGAACATCTGTTCCCAGCTACCTCACCCCCACCATACCCCCATCCTCGAATGTATGTGCGATGTCCGTTCGGCCCCGCCCCACCTGCGGAAACACCCCGAACCCTCCGACCGTGGAGGCATGCCGCACAGCTCGTTCCTCGCCGAGGCGGCAGACGCTGCCGCGAAGCCGAACGAAAGCCGCATATGGCGAAACCGAACGCAAAAGTCCCGCCCCTCGCACAAGGGGCGGGACCTCACACACGCACGTATCAGCCGATCTGCGTCCCGGTCGCCGACAGCGCCTCGGTCACCGGCTGGAAGAACGTCTCCCCGCCCGAGGTGCAGTCACCGCTGCCGCCGGACGTCAGGCCGACCGCCTTGTCCCCGGAGAACAGCGACCCACCGCTGTCACCCGGCTCCGCGCACACGTCGGTCTGGATCAGCCCGTTCACGATGTCGCCGTTGCCGTAGTTCACGGTGGCGTCCAGCCCCGTGACCTTGCCGTCGTGCACCTGCGTGGTCGACCCGCTCCGGGTGACCGCCATGCCGACGGTCGCGTCCGCGGCGCCCGAGATCTTCTGGGCGGACCCGTTGTACAGGTTCACCTCACTCGGGTGGTCGACCTCCGCGGTGTACTTGACCAGCCCGTAGTCGTTGTCCGGGAAGCTGGAGTCCGCGTTGGTGCCGATCTCCTTGCCGCTGGAGTCCGACCAGGTGGAGATGCCCTCGGTGCAGTGACCCGCGGTCAGGAAGAACGGCTCACCGCCCTTGACCACGTTGAAGCCCAGCGAGCAGCGCCCGCTGCCACCGGTGATCGCGTCGCCACCGGCGACGAAGGGCTTGTACTCGCCCTTGGACCGCTTGAGTTCGGCCTTCGCCCCGAGCCCGTCCACGACCTTCGTCAGCGTCGCCCACTCGGCCTTGGAGACCGTGCGGTCCGCGGTCACGACGACCTTGTTCGTCGTCGGGTCGGTCACCCAGGCGGTTCCGGGGATCGTCGCGTCCTGCTTCAGCGTGCTGCGGGCGCTCTTGAGTTCGGCGAGGGAGTTCGCCACGACTCTCGCCTTGGCCCCGGCCTTCTCCACGGCCCGCGCGGCACTCTCGTCGAGCACGTTCACCACGAGGCTCTTGCTCTTGGTGTCGTAGTACGTCCCGGCCGCGTCGCCGCCCAGGTCCTCGGCCAGCGACGAGGCGAGCTTTCCGGCCGCGGTGACCGACAGGGTCCGGGGCGCGGACGCCTCAGGGGTCTCACTGGCGTTCGCGGTCTGGAACGTCACTCCCGCGGCGACCAGCGCGGCGATGCCCGCACCTGCCACGGCTGCACGCCGCTTGGGTATGCGTCGGTGCTTCAACTTTCGTCCTCCTGTGGGGGGTCGGCACGAGAGGTTGTGGGGACCTCACGAGCCGGAAGGCTTCGTTGACGAGCGCCCACTATTCCGAGGACGACAGGGAGCACACAAGGGTGAGTTCGAGACGCGCGTAGACAGCGCTTCGCACGCCCCGCCATTTTGACCGTCCACGATCAAATCGGACTCAACTCCCGCACGTTCACAGTGCAAACACTACGCGTGAGTAATGTGTGCCCACTCTGTGACGTCTACACGTGGCTGAAATTCGCCCCTCCCGCGGTCGGTTCGGAGGGAAGCCCGGGGCCCGCACACAGCACGAAGCCCCCGCACGCGATGCGCGCGGGGGCCACGAGAAGTGGTGCGAAGAGATGCCGCCAACTACCGCCGGGGCCTAGTAGACGCTGACACCGTAGGCGCTCAGGGCCTCCGTGACGGGCTGGAAGAACGTCGTGCCACCGGAGGAGCAGTTGCCGCTGCCGCCCGAGGTCAGACCGTACGCGGTGCCGTTGCTGCCGTAGAGCGAACCGCCGGAGTCACCGGGCTCGGCGCAGACGGTCGTCTGGATCAGGCCGGACACGATGTCACCGCCGCCGTAGTTGACGGTGGCGTTGAGGGCCGTGACACGGCCGCTGTGCGTACCGGTCGTGGAGCCGTCGCGGATGACGGTGGTGCCCACGCTCGGGGTGGCCGCACGCGTGATGTCCACGCCGTTCGCGGTACCGGGGCGGCTGACGGACCCGCTGTAGCGCACGAGGCCGTAGTCGTTGCCCGGGAAGCTGGAGCCGGCCGTCGAGCCGATGACCGTGGTGCGGCCGGAGTTGGAGTACCAGGTGCCCGCGCCGTCGGTGCAGTGACCGGCGGTCAGGAAGTACTCGGTGCCGTTGCTGGCACGGACGTTGAAGCCGAGGGAGCAGCGCCAGCTACTCGCATAGATGGCGTCGCCGCCCTGGATGAGCTTGCTGAACTTGCCCGGGGTGCGCTTGATCGTGAGCGCGTCGGCGTTGCCGCCGGCCTGCTGCTTGATCTTCGCTATCTCGGCCTGGGTGACCGTGCTGTCGACGGTCACGAGCACCCGGTCGGTCTTGCTGTCGACGGCCCAGGCGGTGCCCGGGATGTCGGCCTTCAGCAACGAGCCGCTGGCGCTCTTGAGCTCAGCGGCACTGAAGGTGGTGGGGGCGTCGGAGGCGTTCGCGCTGGGGATCGCGATCGCTGCGGCGGCAACGAGGCCGGTGGAAACGGCGATCAGCCGGGTCCGTCTCGAAATGCCACTGCGAGGGGTGGTGCGCTTGATCCTCACTTTTCGTTCCTCCACAAAGGAAGTCGGGGGCCCTCGTGGGGTTTCGGGCCCGTGAGGCGCAGCCTGGGACCGGCCGTCCGGATTCCGAACACGCCGTGCCCCTGACAAGCGCTGAGGGGGAGTATTCGGCCGAACGGCCGGTCGGCGCAAGAGTGCCTTTCGGACTCCCGCCTTTGATGGATCTTTACGACGTGGCGCCGCGGCCGCCTTTCACCCCCCGGCCGCACCTCACACCAGCGTGCGCTCCCCCGCCGCGACCTCGACGTCCAGCGTGTTCCCCGGTGGAGGGAAGGGCGGACGAGTGGTCGTGACGCACAAACGACCGAACGCCCGGCGCGCGGAGGATTTCGGGTCGATGTCAGGCACGCCCCACGCCCCCTCACGCACCAGCGCGACCGTGTCACCGTCGGGCCGCCAGGATCAGGTCAGCCGTCGCAGGGGCAGCAGCAGTCGCACCCGTCGCAGTCGCAGTCCCGGCAGACCCCCTCGCGCTTCTTACGGGACCACGGCCCCTCGTACTCCTTGGCACAGCACAGCTTGCAGGTGCAGCACCGGAGCCAGAACATCCCGCAGCCGGCCCAGAATCCACGCCGGCGGGGCGGCTGCGGCACCGGAGCGCCCCCACCGAAACCGCCGCCACCGAAACCGCCGCCGAAGCCGTCCCCGCCGTACGCGCCGCCGCCACCGGCGTACGGATTCCCGCCGCCGCCCGCGTACGGGTGCTGCGGGGAGCCGTAAGGCCCCGGCGGCTGCTGTCCGTGGGGTCCCGGCGGTCCGTAGGGCCCACCGCCCTGGTGGGAGGCGCACACCGGCACGGTGCCGAACGCCCGGTCCACCGAGCGCCGCAGTTCGTGCACCAGCAGCAGATGCACGAGCTGCGCGTCGGTGAACTCGGCGTCGCGCAGCGCGAGCCGCACCCCCTGCACCGCGTCGTCGGCGAGCCGCCTGACCTCCGCCAGGGAGGTGCCGGTCGCGGTGATCGGGTTCCAGGTGCCTGACGCGGTGTCAGCGTGCAGGTCCTCCACGGCGTCCAGCAGGTGCGCGAGACGCCCGAAGAGCCGCCCGGCCTCGGAGAGCGGTCCGGCGTTGTACGGCCGGCCGGCGAGGACCGCCGTGTGCGCGAAGGCGGCGGCGGTGGCGGTCTCGGTCGGCTCGGTGACCGTCAGGATCGGCGTCCCGGGCCCGGCCAGTACCTCGATCCCGGCCTGCCGGTCCACGGCGTCGACCAGGAGCGAGGTGTCGAATCCCACAGCGGTGCCGCTCCGGGCACCGGCCGTGTCCCAGCTCGCGGCAACCCGGCGCGCGGCACGCGCCACCGGCCTGCGGGCCAACAGCCCGTCACCGTCGGTGACGTGATCGCGCACCTTCGCCGAGGCCAGCACCAGGGAAACGGCTGCCGCGAGCCGGGCTCCCTCGCCGTCCGCGACGGAGGCGGTGCGCATTCCGCGCAGCGGGCACGGTCCGGCCGTACGCCGGCCCGACCCGCCGCCACTTTCCGCCTGAGCCTCCGTCAGAACGGAGAGGAGCAGCCCGTCATAATTCGTGACTATCCGGGCGAACTGCCCGTGATCACCGCGCAGAGCGAGGCAGAGCCCGCACAAATGCGCCATCCACTGATCGGCGAGCCTGTCTCCGAGCCGGTGTCTGCAAGGCCTGACGATTCCGAACACAACGCTCCCCCGAACTTCATGACGTCGCTGAGCTGCGGCATCGTACCGGCCCCGGCATTCACCCGTACGCCCCAGCCATCACCCGTACGCCGGGAAGAATCATATTTCACTCACAGTCAGCAGCCGTTTGGGAAACGGCCCTTGGGACACACGGACTCTCGACGGAATCGCTGTGCACCAGTACCGTCACAAACCCCCCGTGCGGCGTCTATCCACTTGGCGCGCCATCCGCATCATGGACGACCATAGGGATGCGGAAAGCAGAAAGACCGCTGTGAGAGGAGGCGTCCATGGGATCGGTACGCAAGGCAAGTGCCTGGCTTGGCCTCGTCGACGACAACGAAGACGAGCGTTACTACGACGACGACGACTACTCCGACGGAAACGAGCCCGGGGAAGCCTGGGTCACCGACCCGCGCGTCAAGGTGGCCTCGGACGTCGCCGAGGAGAAGGGCCGCCGCATCGGCACGGTGACCCCGGACAGCTTCCGGGACGCACGCGCCATCGGCGAGCTGTTCCGCGAGGGCGTGCCGGTCATCATGAACCTCACGGCCATGGAGGCCTCCGACGCCAAGCGCGTGGTCGATTTCGCGGCCGGGCTGATCTTCGGCCTGCGCGGTTCGATCGAGAGAGTGTCGACCCGCGTGTTCCTGCTGACCCCCGCCAACACGGAGATCGTCAACGGCGACCCGGCCGGGCACCGCACGGACGGCTTCTTCAACCAGAGCTGAGGCAGGGCCGCTCACCGGCCCTGCCCCCGCGCAGGGTTACGGGACCGGCCTAACGGAAGGCATCGAGTCCGGTGAGCGCCTTGCCCAGCACGAGCTGGTGCATCTCGACGGTGCCCTCATAGGTGAGCACCGACTCGAGGTTGGTCGCGTGCCGCATCACGGGATATTCGAGCGAGATCCCGTTGGCGCCGAGAATCGTCCGGGCCGTGCGGCAGATCTCGATCGCCTCCCGGACGTTGTTGAGCTTGCCGAAGCTGACCTGCTCGGGACGCAGGCGGCCGGCGTCCATACGCCGCCCCAGGTGGTGGGCGAGCAGAATCCCCTTGTGCAGTTCGACCGCCATGTCGGCGAGTTTGGCCTGGGTGAGCTGGAAGCCCCCGATGGGCCGCCCGAACTGCTCCCGCGACTTCGCGTAGTCGACCGCGGCCTCGAAACTGGCGCGGGCGGCGCCCATGGCGCCCCAGACGATTCCGTACCGGGCGTGCGACAGACAGCTGAGGGGCCCGCGCAGACCGGTGACCTCCGGGAGGACGGCGTCGGCGGGCAGCCGCACGTCGTCGAGCACGAGCTCGCTGGTGACGGAGGCCCTGAGGGACCACTTGTGCTTGATCTCGGGAGCGGAGAACCCACCGCTGTCGGTGGGCACCGCGAACCCGCGGATCCCCTCCTCGGTCTGCGCCCACACGACGGCGACACCGGCGACCGACCCGTTGGTGATCCACATCTTGCGGCCGTTGAGGATCCAGTCGGAGCCGTCGCGCTTGGCGTACGTCCGCATGGCGGCGGGGTCGGAGCCGTGGTCGGGCTCGGTGAGCCCGAAGCAGCCGATGACCTCGCCGGCGGCCATGCGCGGCAGCCACCGCTGCTTCTGCTCCTCGCTGCCGAAGCGGTGGATGGCGTACATGGCGAGGGAGCCCTGCACGGAGACGAGGGAACGGATGCCGGAGTCGGCGGCCTCCAGCTCCAGGCAGGCGAGCCCGTACTGCACGGCGGACGCGCCGGCGCACCCGTACCCGTCCAGGGACATGCCGAGGGCTCCGATACCGCCGAGCTCACGGGCCAGCTCCCGGATCCCCGGCAGCTCCCCCTTCTCGTACCACTCGGCGACATATGGCAGCACCCGGTCCGCGGCCCAGGCCCGCACGGTGTCCCTGATCCCGAGATCCTCGGGCTCCAGCAGATCGTCCAGGCCGAGGGGATCGCCCGGATCGAAGGGAGGCAGCTTGGACGAACCGGACATGATCGACACCCTCCGAAGCTCTTAACTAGCACCGCTAGTCAGACGCTACGGCCTGAGCCCGCCCAAGCACCACCCACAGCCCCGACACCGGCAAGCCGCCACGGCGAACCACCCCCACGAGCGATCCTCGCCCCTGCAGCCACAGCTACGGACGGCGCGGGGGTGGGCAAGGGCCGACACCCGCAAGCCGCCAACGGCGCAGCACCCCCACGGGCGACCCTCACCCCTCGTCCGGCAGCTACGGGCGGTGCGTGGGTGGGCGAAGGGGGGTCACACCGAGACGCGGGACTCCGCCGCGTCCCTGGGGGCGGGCAGCTCCACCTGCTCCGGCTCACACTGCATCACCCGCGGCAGCCGCAGCGCCATCGCCGCCCCGAGCAGCAACAACCCCGCGCTCACCAGCAACGTGACGTGCAGCCCGTGCACGAACGCGTCCCGGGCGGCATGCCGCAGAGCGGCCCCGGCCGACCCGCCCAGCTGCGCGGCGACCTCGTACGCCTCCCCCAGCGAATGCCCCGCGGACGCGGATGCCGACGCCGGCACCCCGGGCACGCCCGACAGCCCCGGCGCGTACGCCGCGTTCATGACGGTGCCGAGCAGCGCGATCCCGATGCCCGCCCCGAGCTGGTACGACGTCTCCCCGATCGCCGCCGCCCCACCGGCCTGCTCCGGCGGCGCCTCGCTCAGCATCGACTCGTACGCGCCGAACAGCGTCGTCTCCAGCCCGAAGCCGAGCAGCACGAACCCGCTCACCATCAGCGCACAGTCGTCCGTCCGCCCCAGCGCCGTCAGCAGCACCACCGCGAACGCCGTGAGGCAGAACCCGGCGCACACCATCCGGCGCGGCCCGAACCGCCGCAGCATCCGCGCGCCGGCCAGCCCGGCCGCCATCGCCGCGAACGTCAGCGGCAGCAACCGCAGCCCGGTCTCCAGCGGCGACAGTCCGAGCACCAGCTGCAGGTACTGCGCCGCGATCAGTTCCAGCCCGACCAGCGCGAGCATGGCCAGCACGATGCACCCGACGGACGTGCTGAACGCCGGCCGCGCGAACATCTTCAGGTCCACCAGCGGATACGTCCGCCGCCGCTGCCGCCGTACGAAGGCGACCAGCAGCGCGGCGCCCACCACCAGCGACGGCACGGTGAGCAGGCTGCCCAGGGACTCCCCGCTGCCGAGCCGCTTCACGCCGAGCACGACACCGAACAGTCCGGCCGCCGCCATCAGCGCACCGACCACGTCCCAGGGGCCCCTGCCGTCCCCCTTGGACTCGGGCAGCAGCAGTCGTCCCACCGGAAGGCTGACCAGCATCAACGGAATGTTGACGAGGAACACCGAGCCCCACCAGAAGTGCTCCAGCAGGAAGCCGCCGAGCAGCGGACCGACGGCCGCGCCCACCGCGGCCACGGCACTCCAGATGCCGATCGCGAGCGCCCGCTCGCGCCGGTCCGGGAAGACCTGCCGCAGGATCGAGAGGGTCGCGGGCATGATCATCGCGCCGCCCACCCCGAGCAGCGCCCGCGCCACGATCAGCACGTGGGCGCTGTCGGCCAGGGCCGCGAGGCCGGAGGCGACGCCGAACAGCGTGTATCCGAGGAGCAGGACTCTCCGGCGGCCGATGCGGTCGCCCAGCGTGCCGAACAGGATCAGCAGCGAGGCGCAGACCAGTGGGTAGACGTCGACGATCCAGAGCAGCTCGATCCCGCCGGGCCTCAGGTCCTCGGTGACGGCGGGGACCGCCACGTGCAGCACGGTGGCGTCGACGGCGACCAGCAGCAGGCTGACGCAGAGGACGACGAGGACCACCCAGCGGTTGGCACCGGCCCCGGCCCCGGCCGCCCGACGGCGCAGCGCAGCGGCGGCCGTGGTCGTCCCGGACATGTACGTACCTCCCAGATGCTCCCTCGCGATCGGCGGGCTCGCGGGGTGGGGGACGCCCCCGCGACTCGGCCGGAGAGGAGCGGCGGTATCCGGCCGGCGCAAACGAAAAGCGAGTGACACGTCAGCGTACGCGAGTCCCCGGCGGAGACCAGTGGCGGACCTCTCACACCTCCGGCGTAAGGATGTGGCGTGCGCCACTTCCTCCCGTGTCGTCGACGCGTCGGCCGACCGGGTGGTTCCGGCCCGGGTCGATAATCGGGCGGGTGACCGATCTCGAGACGCGCGCGGCCCCGTCCCGCGCCGGGGCGCTGCGCCTGGCGGCCCCGGCGCTCGCCGGGTACGCGGCCGTCCGCGCGCTGGGCCTGCTCGCCCTGTTCCTGTGGAGCGAGGCGCGGGACAAGAGCGCGTACACGCTGCTGACCGCCCGCTGGGACGCGCTCTGGTACGTCAGGGTCGCCGAGCTCGGGTACGGCTACGAGGTGCGGCTGGCGAACGGGGACGTGCACTCGAACCTGGCGTTCTTCCCGCTGCTGCCCTGGCTGGAGCGGCTGGTGGCGGCGATCTCGCCGCTGTCGTACGCGGACGGGGGGTTCCTCGTCAGCCTGCTCGCCTCGCTCGCGGCGGCGTGGGGGATCTTCGCAGTGGCGGACCATGTGTACGGCCGCCGGGCGGGCGTGTGCGCGGTGCTGCTGTGGGCCGTCCTGCCGGTCGGGATCGTGCAGTCGATGGCGTACAGCGAGTCCCTGTTCACGGCGCTCGCGGCCTGGTCGCTGTACGCGGTGCTGACCGGCCGGTGGGTGACGGCGGGCGCGCTGGCCCTGCTCGCGGGACTGACCCGCCCGGTGGGCCTGGCCGTGGTGGCGGCGGTGTGGGCGACGGCGGCGGCCGCCTTCGTGCAGGAGGGGCGCACGACCGGTTCGCACGTGACGGAGGCCCCGGCCGACCGCGAGACCCGGACCCGGCGCGTCCTCGCCATGCTCCTGGCCCCCCTGGGCACCGCCGGCTACGTCTTCTGGGTCGGGCACCGCACGGGCAGGGGTCCGCTGGGATATCTCGACGTCCAGGCCGGATGGCGCAACGGCTTCGACGGCGGGTACGCCTTCGCCCGGTTCGTCGCCGAGAAGTTCACCTCGTTCCCGGCGGCCCTGGCCGGCGTGGGACTGATCCTCGGGGTCGCGTCAGTCGTCTGGCTGTATGTGACCGGAGTACGTCAGCGCCAGCCGCTGCCGCTGCTGGTCTACACCGGCGTCGTGACCGCGCTGGCCCTGTGCGCGTCGAGCTACTTCGGCTCGAAACCGCGGCTGCTGCTGCCCGCCTTCCCCCTGCTGCTGCCCCTCGCCGTCGCCTTGGCGAAGGCGCGTATCCGCAGGTCAGCGGCCGTACTGGGGTGCGTTGCGGTGGCCTCCGCGGTGTACGGGGCGTTCTGGCTGAACGGTTCCGGTCCACCCTGACCCGCTGTGAGCGCCAGGGGAATTCGGCACCATGCTCCGGTGAACGAATTCAAAAGCGCAATAAAACCCCCATCCGAAATGATCAAAGGAATTGAAGGCCACAGCGTCCGGCGATTGCAGATTCGCTGGAAATAAACCTCTTCCTGAGAGGAATCCCACATCACATCGTCATCACAAAGCCGTTGATTCGCCCGGGATCTCAGCTCACTCGCTGTAACGTCGATTGGGTGCGTACCGAACCGAAGCTCACCCGTCTGGACCGGGTCTTCGCCCGGCTGGACCGTGAGCCGGAACGACCGGCCCACATCGATGTGCCGAAGATGAGCAGGCACCGCATCGTGCTCTTCGCGGCGACCCTGGCCTTCTACGGCGCGATCGTGTGGGCCGTGGTGATCACGTCCTGGCTGGTCCGGCTCGACTGGCAGGTCATGTTCTTCCGCCCCTACCAGCAGTGGTCGGAGATCCACTGGTTCGTCGACTACTACGTGGTCCTCGGACAGCGCGGCCCGACCGCCGTGATGGTCGCGGCCTGGCTGGGCTGGCGCTCCTGGCGGCAGCACACCCTGCGGCCCCTGCTCGCGCTCGGCGTCTCACTGCTGCTGCTGAACATCACGGTCGGCGCCGCCAAGTACGGCATGGGCCGCCTGGGACCGCACTACGCGACCATCATCGGCTCGAACGAGATGTGGCTCGGCGGCGATATATTTCCGAGCGGTCACACCGCCAATGCCGTGGTGACCTGGGGAATCCTGGCCTATCTGGCCTCCAGTGCCAGAGCGCAGCGCTGGCTGTCCGCCGTGTCCGCGGTGACCTCGCTCGGCGTCGGGATGGCCACCGTCTACCTCGGTACGCACTGGCTGAGCGATGTACTCCTCGGCTGGACCGCGGGTCTGCTGATCCTGCTCGGGCTGCCGTGGTTCGAGCCGCTGATCGCCCGGGCCGAGAACGCGATCTTCGACCTCCGCGACCGCGTGCGGGCCCGCAGGCGCCGCACCTCGGCAGTCCCGGTCGGCGCGCCGCCCGTCGTGGTCACGCCCTTGCCCGACCGTGACGACATCGCTGCCCGCTCGTCGCGGGCCCCGGTCCATCTGGCGTCGGGCCCGCACACGGTCCGCTCGGAGCGCTCGCCGATCACTCCGGCCGGCAGCCGCCGCCCGCCGCACGCCGAGCGCCACCCGCGCGGTTCCGCCTCGTCGGCCCGGCCCGTTACGGGCGGCTGACCACCGGCGTACGCGACCCCGCCCGGCGTGGCGAAGGTCCCGGTTCCAGAGCGGAACCGGGGCCTTCGCCGGATCTCAGCCCTTCCAGGCCCGCGCCACCCGACCGCCCTTGACCTCGAAGTTCAGCCGGCCCACGCGGTACTCCATCGTGATGATCGCCCCCGGCGGCAGCGCACGCACCGTCGGCCAGCCGCGCTGACGCGCGAGGCGTTCGGCTCGGCCGGCCTCCAAGCCGACATAGGTGTCCGGGCTGTCGTCGGGTTCGGCGGAAGGTGTCGGAGTCGGTGCCATGCCGCCACGCTATGTCCTGCCGGGCGACCGCGGAAGTCCGGGCGGCGGCCGCGCGAGCGGGGTCGCGGCCGGTCACCGTCCGCCTCCCGTCACGCTTCTGTCACAAGATCACGACAGGAGTTTCGGGAGCTGTCCGTCACACGGACGAGCGGTTCCGTACGCCTTCCGCAGGCATTCGATCGTAATTCCCGCGTGTCCCATGAGCTCATGGGAAAGCCCGGCGGAAAGTTCCGGGAGAAGTGCCTTCTGAGCTCCGTCCCTTTCCACTGCCGGCTCGGCCCGGTGAAGTCGGGGCGGTACAGAAAATGCATGGCTCCGGCACAGAGAGGCCGGTACTCCCCCTGTCGGAGCGCGCGGTGGCGCGAGCATCATGGCGTGAGCTCGCGGGCAGGTGAGGCGCGGGCTACGGCGGGCCCGGTACGCGATGAGCGAAGGGGCGAGCGAGCGATGGGGACGCAGACCGTACAGGCGGTGACGCCGCACGAGCCGCGCACCCGGCACGGGCGGGTGGTGGTGGACTGGCTGACGACGACGGACCACAAGAAGATCGGCCATCTCTACCTGGTCACCTCGTTCGTCTTCTTCCTGATCGCCGGGGTGATGGCGCTGCTGATGCGCGCCGAGCTCGCCCGGCCGGGCCTGCAGATCATCGACAACGAGCAGTTCAACCAGGCCTTCACGATGCACGGCACGATCATGCTGCTGCTGTTCGCGACGCCGAGCTTCGCGGGCTTCGCGAACGAGCTGATGCCGCTGCAGATCGGCGCGCCCGACGTCGCCTTCCCGCGGCTGAACATGTTCTCGTACTGGCTGTTCCTGTTCGGCGGGCTGATGGTGCTCGGCTCGCTGCTGGTGCCCTCCGGACCGGCGGACTTCGGCTGGACCGCCTACGCCCCGCTCAACAGCGCGGAGCGCTCGCCGGGGATCGGGGCCGATCTGTGGATCATGGGGCTGGCACTGTCGGGCTTCGGCACGATCCTCGGTGCGGTCAACTTCATCACCACGATCATCGGGATGCGCGCCCCGGGCATGACGATGTTCCGGATGCCGATCTTCGTCTGGAACACCCTGTTCACGTCGATCCTGATCCTGATGGCGTTCCCGGTGCTGGCGGCGGCGCTGCTGGTGCTGGAGGCGGACCGGCGGTTCGGTGCTCAGGTCTTCGACGCGGCCAACGGCGGCGCGATCCTGTGGCAGCACCTGTTCTGGTTCTTCGGCCATCCCGAGGTGTACATCATCGCGCTGCCGTTCTTCGGCATCATCACGGAGATCATCCCGGTCTTCAGCCGCAAGCCGTTGTTCGGCTATCTGACGCTGGTCGGGGCGACGATGGCGATCACCGGCCTGTCGATGATCGTGTGGGCGCACCACATGTTCGCGACGGGTGCGGTGCTGCTGCCGTTCTTCTCCTTCATGAGCTTCCTGATCGCGGTGCCGACGGGGGTGAAGTTCTTCAACTGGGCCGGCACCATGCTGAAGGGCTCGCTGTCCTTCGAGACGCCGATGCTGTGGGCGACCGGCTTCCTGGTGACGTTCCTGTTCGGCGGCCTGACGGGGGTGATCCTGGCGTCTCCGCCGATGGACTTCCACGTGACGGACACGTACTTCGTGGTGGCGCACTTCCACTACGTCGTCTTCGGCACCGTCGTGTTCGCGATCTTCGCCGGGTTCTTCTTCTGGTGGCCGAAGTTCACCGGGAAGATGCTCGACGAGCGGCTCGGCAAGATCCAGTTCTGGGTGCTCTTCGTCGGCTTCCACACCACGTTCCTGGTGCAGCACTGGCTGGGCGCCGAGGGCATGCCCCGCCGGTACGCCGACTACCTCGCGGCGGACGGCTTCACGGCGCTCAACACGGTGTCGACGATCGGCGCGTTCCTGCTCGGCATGTCGACGCTGCCGTTCCTCTACAACGTGTGGAAGACCGCCAAGTACGGCGAGAAGGTCGAGGTCGACGACCCCTGGGGCTACGGCCGCTCCCTGGAGTGGGCGACCTCGTGCCCGCCGCCGAGGCACAACTTCACGACGCTGCCCCGGATCCGCTCCGAGTCCCCGGCGTTCGATCTGCACCATCCCCAGTACGCGGCGGTGACTGCGCAGCCCGAGCCAGAGCGCCATCAAGCCGGTCCCGAGTCCTCCTGATCGCCTCGATCAGCCCGACCGGCTCCAGCACCTCGAACTCGAAGCCCAGCAGGACGACGTGGATGACCATCACGTCGAGGCTGCCGGCGCCGCAGCGCAGCAGACAGCTGTCCGGGCCCTCGGCCTCCAGCACCCCGGCCGAGGGCGAGATGTGCTCGGCGGCCTCCTCCAGGGGCACCAGGAGCCGCACGACGGCGTGAGTGGCGTACGCGCGCGTGGAGACGCCCTGGGAGACGTAGGCGGCGAGGTCCTCCGCGGGAGGCTTGCGGGGGTTGAAGCGCGGGCCGTGCGGCGGCTTGGGCGTGACGCGGTCCACGCGGAACGTGCGCCAGTCGTCCCGGTCGAGGTCCCAGGCGACCAGGTACCAGCGGCGTTCGGTGCACACCAGCCGGTGCGGTTCGACGGTGCGGCGGGAGGGGGTGCCGTCGTGGCCGCGGTACTCGAAGCGCAGCCGCTCGGCGTCCCGGCACAGATGGGCGAGTTCGGTGAGCACCGCCGGGTCGACCGAGGAGGGCAGTGTGCTGCGCAGCATGGGCACGGTGACGGCGTTGAGGGCGCTCACCCGGCGGCGGAGCCGGTTCGGCAGCACCTGTTCCAGCTTGGCGAGGGCCCGGACCGAGGTCTCCCCGATACCGTCGATGCCCTGCCCGGCGGCCGTGCGCAGTCCGACCGCCACGGCGACGGCCTCGTCGTCGTCCAGGAGCAGCGGCGGGAGTTCGGCGCCCGCGCCCAGCTGGTAGCCGCCGCCGGTGCCGGGGCTGGCGTTGACCGGGTAGCCCAGTTCGCGCAGCCGGTCGACGTCCCGGCGCAGGGTGCGGGCGCTGACGCCGAGCCGGCCGGCCAGGTCGGCGCCGGACCACTCGCGGTGGGCCTGGAGCAGGGACAGCAGACGCAGCAGACGGGCCGAGGTCTCCAACATGGGGCGAGTCTGCCAGGCCTTGCGGACAACTGCTGTCCTCAAGGCGCGTAGGCCAGTTGGGGGACGGTGAAGCAGGTGCGGTTCATGTCCCCCTGGCCCACCCAGCCCCTGCCGTCCTGCCAGCGGGCCACCGACAGGCAGGTCCTGCTGCTCTTCGGCGGCTCGGGCAGGCGGTCGAAGCGGACGGGGAGCAGCAGTCCTCCGGCGGTGTAGCCCTGGCTGCGGTCCATGAAGGAGTCGACGCACGCGCGGGTGATGCCCGTGTTCGCGCAGGACTTCGCCGCGTCCGTGAACCAGCGCGCGGCCGCCCACCCCTCCAGCTGCCACTGGGAGTGCGTCTTGAGGTCCTTCGTCGCCTCGCGGAACTCCCGTACGGCCGGGTGCCCGGTGTCGTCGAAGTTGCGGCTGGCGCCCGTCGCCCAGAGGACGTTGCGGCAGCGCGGGGCGTCCTTGTAGTCGTCGGTGACGGTGGACGTCCAGTTCTGCACGTTGGTCACCTTGGCGGTGACGTCGGCACCGGCCTCGTCCATGGCCCGGCAGAGCTGCGCGTTGCCGTGCCCGTCGATGGCGTCGAACACCAGGTCGGCGCCCTGCTCCTTCAGATCGGCGGCGACGGCGCGGAAGTTCGGCAGGGCGAAGTCGACCTGCTCGGTGACGACCTTGTAGCCCTCGGCGCGCAGGCCCCGCTCGACAAGCCGGGCGTAGGCGGCCGAGGCGGACTGGTTGTAGGAGACGACGGCGGCGGTGCGGGCGCCGTGCTCGCGTTCGAAGTAGCGGTAGACCTCGGTGCCGCCGTACAGCTTCCCGTCCCAGCCGGGGGTGCCGTCGCGGGGCGCGAGACTGCCGTAGATGCCGTAGAGGTGCGGGAAGGTGTCGTAGGCGGTGCCGATGGGCTGGCCGCCGATGTCGGGCACGCGCGCGCGGGAGACCCGGGAGGCCCCCGCGTAGTCGAGGGCGGTGGTGGCGACCAGGGCGACGACCTGGTCCTCCTCGACGAGTCGGTGCACGCACTCGTTGTTGCCGACGCCGCTGCCGCCGTCGTCGCACGTGCGCACCTCGACCCGGCGGCCGTCGATGCCCCCGCGCGAGTTGAGCCGGTCGAAGAAGGCCCGGGCGCCGTCGCGCGGGCCGGTGAAGGCGCTGCCGCCGACCGGGCTGGTGGCGCTGGTGATGATGCCGACCCGCAGGGGCGCGGCGTCGCGGGGCGCGGGGGTGCGGTCGTCGTGGTCGAAGTCGCTCTCCGGGAGCCGGCTGCCGCAAGCCGCGCTCAGGGCGAGCAGCAGCGCAGCGGCCAGGGCCTCAGCAGCCCGGGATCGGTGACGCATTGCCGCTCAGTTGCACCAGCGCGCACAGCGTCTTGGCGGACACCTTCCAGGTGCCGTCCTGCTCGACGGCGCTTCCGGAGGCGTCGGGCAGGGCGGTGGCGCCCTTCAGGGTGAGCGTGTACGTCACGTCCGCCCCGGTCGCCGAGGTGAACTCGACCTTGGTGACCTTCGCCTCGACCTGCCCGCCGCGCTCGTCACCGCTGAACGCCTGCAGGACCGGGCCCATCCGGTCGCCGTTCTCCAGGACGGCCTGCTTCTCCTCGGTCGAGGTCTTCGGGTCGAAGAACTTCTGCCAGTTCTGCCGGATCTCCGCCTCCGCCGCGGCCCGGTCCGCCGGCGCGGAGGCCGGGGCGCTGGTGGTCCGCTCCGGGGCCGGGGTGGGGGGCGTGGACTCGCTGCCGCCGCCACTGTCGTCGCTGCAGGCCGCCAGGGCCGGGGCGAGGGCCAGGACCAGGGCCGCGGCGATCGCCGTACCCCGCCGCGCGGTGCGTGGACCCCCCGTCGCGTTCCCCCGCTTGAGGTCGCTGCCGAGAACCATCTGGCTCACCACCGGGTGTCGGTCCGGGCCATGTGCGCCCGGTGCTTTCAGGGTCAGCTTCCACAGGGCATAGTGCAAGCGATCGGCGGACTTGAACAGGCAGCCCGACGCACGCACAGCCGAATCCGATGTGTGGGAGCCAGCGATGCGGACCAGCCGACTGCGGACCGTGCATCCCGTCCTGTGGGCGGGCTGGGCCGCCCTGGCCGCCGGGGCGGTGCTGTGCGTCGTCGGCTGGTACGGGGTCTCCGGCGAGCGTTACGCCGAACGGCAGCTGCCCTACCTCGCCTCCTGCACGATCCCCGGGGCCGCGCTGATCATCGCCGGGGCGGTGCTGCTCGCCCGGGGCCGGGAGTCGATCGCCGCCACGCGCGTGGAGGAGCTGTACCACCTGCTGGTGGCGGCGGAGCCGGACGAGCCGGAGGGGACCGGCCGGGCCGCGCTCGCACCGCTCGCGGTCAGCGGCGACCTGCTGATGGTGCCGGGCGGCACGCTGTGGCACCGCGCGGACTGCCCGCTGGTCGCCGGTAAGGCGGAGGCCGTCCCGGTGGACTCCAAGCTGGTGGAGCGCGGTGAGCTGGACGCCTGCCCGATCTGCGAACCGGCCGAAGAAACCGACTGATGTCCTCGCTGACGTACGACCTCACGCTCGCCGGGCTCTCGGTCGGCAGCGCGGCGGCGCTCACCGGGATCGGCCTGGTCGTGACGTACCGCGCGACCGGGGTGCTCAACTTCGCGCACGGCGCGATCGCCATGGTGTGCGCGTACGTGCTGCGGCAGTGCGTGGTCGAGTGGGGCTGGCCCCTCTGGCTCGGGGCCGTGGTGACGCTGCTGGTGCTGGCGCCGGGACTGGGGGTGGTCCTGGAACGGTTCGTCTTCCGGCCCCTGGCGGTCCTGGGCGGCGATCCCGCGCAGACGCTGGTGGCGTCCATCGGGGTGTTCGTCTTGCTGGTGGGCGGCGCGGCGCTGCTGTGGGGGCAGGGGGCACGGGACGACGCCCCGGTGCTGGTGCCGGACGAGCCGTGGGGGCAGCCGGCGGTGGTGCTGGTGCTGGCCGCCGGGGTCGCGGCGGTGGTCCGCCGGACGCGGTTCGGGCGGGAGCTGCGGGCCGTGGTGGACGACCGGCGGCTCGCGGTGCTGGGCGGTGTCGACGCGGACCGGGTCGCGGCCACCGGCTGGGCGTTCGGTTCGTTCACCGCAGGCCTGACGGGTGTGCTGCTGGCACCGTACGTGCGGCTCGACCCGTACGGTCTCTCGCTCCTCGTGATGGAGGTCGTGGCGGTCGCGGTGGCCGCGCGGATGCGGAGCCTGCCGGTCGCGGTGGTGGTGGCACTCGGCATCGGGGTGGCGCAGAGCCAGCTGACGCGGCTGCACCCGTCGGGCTGGGCCGAGCCGCTGCTCCAGGCGGTGGGCACGAACCTGTTCGTCGTCGCGCTGCTGGTCGCGGCGCTGGTCCTGCCGGGCGTCGGGGAGCGGGACGCGCTGCCCCGCACGGCAACGGCGCGCGTGCCGACCCCGCCGGGCGCCTGGATCGTGGTGCTCGTGCTGTTCCTGCTGCCGCTGGGGCTCGCAGGCCAGGATCTGCACACCGCGGTCCAGGTGCCGGCGCTGGCCGTGATCCTGCTGTCCCTGGTGATCGTCACCGGGCGCGGCGGCCAGATCTCGCTGGGGCAGGCGGCTTACGCGGGCCTGGGCGCCCTGTTCACGGCGCTGCTGGCGGCGGGCCGCTTCCCGGGGCTGCCCGCCCTGCCGGAGCTGGCGGCCCTCGGGGTGTCGGTGGTCCTGGTGGCGCCGCTCGGCCTGCTGACGGGCTGGCCGGCGATCGGCCGCCGGGGCCTGGCGCTGGCGCTGGCCACGTTCGCGGTCGGCGTGGGGGTGAGCCGCTTCGTCTTCGCCCAGCCGTACGCCACGGCGGGCCTCACGCTCGGCCGCCCGGCGGGTTTCGACGGGGACCGGGCGTACTACGTCCTGGAGCTGCTCCTGCTGGCGGTCGCGCTGCTGGCCACGCACGCGCTGCGCCGGGGGCGGACGGGCCGGGCCCTGGCCGCCATGCGGGATCACGAGCGGGGCGCGCAGGCGGCGGGGGTCCGGGTGCCGTCCCTCAAGCTGCTGGCGTTCGTCGCGGGCGCCGCGCTGGCCGCACTGGGCGGCGCCATGCTCGGCATGGGGCTGCGTGCCTTCGACGCGGGCGCCTACGACCCGGTGCGGGGCCTGCTGTGGTTCGCGGCGGTGGTGGTGCTGGGCGCCGACAGCACGCTCGGCGCCCTCGCCGCCGCGGCTCTCCTGGTCGGGCTGGACGCGGGCACCCGGGGCGGGGTCGCGGCGGCCCTCGTCGGTGTCCTCGCGATCCTGGTGGGCCGCTTCCCGGGCGGCCCGTACGAGGCCCTGCGCACGACGGCGGAACATCTGCGGCTGCGCCGTGCCCCGGCGTTGACGGAGGCGGGCCGGCGGGCCCGCGCACTGCTGCACGCGGCGGAGCCGCAGCCGGCGCGGAGGGCACCGACGCCGACGGGGGCGACGGGCGTGGTGCGGGGGGCGAATCGGGCCGGAGCGACGGGATCCGCGGCTGGGCACGAACACCGAGACGGCGAACCCCGTCCGGAACCCCGCCCGACCGCAGCGGCCCCCGCCGCGACCGCGCCCCTCCTCACCGCCCGGGGCCTCCACGTCCGCTACGGCGGCTTCACCGCTCTCGACGGGGTGGACCTGGGCCTCTCCCCCGGCCGGATCACCGCGGTCGTGGGACCCAACGGGGCCGGGAAGAGCACCCTGTTCCACTGTCTGGCCGGGACGCTGCGGCCGGGGCGCGGGACCGTGCGGCTCGGCGGGCGGGACATCACCGCTCTGTCCGCCCAGGCCCGCACCCGGCTCGGTATCGCGCGCACCTTCCAGCAGCTGGCCGTCTTCCCCTCGCTGACGGTGGCCGAGAACGTCCGGGTGGGCGCCGAGCAGGGCCGGGTGGCCGACCCGGGCGCGGTCGAGCGCACCCTCAGACTGTTCGGGCTCGACGGGCCCGTACGCGCACGGCCCGCCGCCTCACTGCCCACCGGGACGCTGCGCCGCGTCGAGCTGGCCCGGGTCCTCGCGGGCAGCCCCCGCGTCCTTCTGCTGGACGAGCCCGCCGCAGGTCTCGACACCGCCGAAGTGACCGCCCTGGCCCGGGTCCTGAAGGCCCTGGCCGCCGACGGCACGGCCCTCCTCGTCGTCGAGCACGACCTGGATTTGGTGGCCGGTCTCGCCGACGTCGTGCAGGTGATGACCGCGGGCCGCATCGTCGCCTCCGGTCCGCCCGGGCAGGTCCTGGACGCCCTGGACCGGGGGGCCGGCCGATGACGACGCTCTCCCTGCGCCACGCACGCGTGCGCTACGGACCCCTGGAGGCCCTGCACGGCATCACCCTCGCCGCTCACGGCCCGGGCCCCACCCTGCTGCTGGGCCGCAACGGCTCCGGCCGCACCACCGCTTTGAACGCCCTGGCCGGCACGCTGCCCCTGTCGGGCGGCGCGGTGGTGTGGGACGGCACGGACGTGACCCGCGTCCCGGCGTACGAACGCGCCCGGCGCGGGATGTGCCTGGTGCCGGAGCGGCGGGCCGTCTTCGGCTCGCTCACCGTGCGCGAGAACCTCGAACTCGCCGCGCGCGACCACACCGTGGCCCTGGACGCCTACCCGCAGCTGCGGCCCCTGCTGGAGCGGCGCGCCGGCACCCTCTCCGGCGGGGAGCAGCGCATGCTCGCCCTCTCCCGGGCGCTGCTCGCACGCGCGCGCGTGGTGCTCGTCGACGAGCCCGCCCAGGGCATGTCCCCCTCGGTCGCGGACCGGACGTACGAGCTGCTGGGCGCGCTCGACGCCTGTGTGGTGATCGCCGAGCAGCGGCTGCCGCCCGCCCTGCGGGAGCGGCCGGCCGTCGTCTACGAACTGCGCCGCGGGGCGGTCGTGTTCGCCGGGGAGGCGGGTGAGCTCGCCGGCTGATCCGGGACACTCGCGTGCCGGCCGTCGTGGTGCGGTCGGCCGGGCGGCTTCAGGCCTGAACTCCGTCCGGTCGGCCGGGCGGCATCACGCCTGAACCCCGTCCGGTCGGTCGGTCGGGCGGCATCACGCCTGAACCCCCGTCCGGTCGGTGGACCGGACGGGGCCCGTGTCCCGGCGAGGGGGAGCAGCGGCTCAGAACCTGAGGCGCAGGCCGGGCACGATCACGTCGGGGTTGGTCCCGATGACGGTCTCGTTGGCGGCGTAGAGGCGCTGCCAGGTGGTTCCGTGCCGGGCGGCGACGCCGCTCAGTGTGTCGCCCCGGCGGACGGTGTAGTCACCGCGGGAGGAGCCGCGGTCCGCGTGTCCCGCTGCGCGCGCGGGGGCCTTCGACGGCTTCGCCGCCGAGGGCTTGGTGGAGGTGACCGGGTCTGCGGCGGGTGCGCCGCCGCTCGCCCCGGCGCGTGCCGAGCAGACGGGCCAGGCGCCCCATCCCTGGGCGCGCTGGACCTTGGTGGCGACGGCGATCTGCTGGGTCCTGCTCGCCCGGTCGGCGGTGGGCGCGTACGCCGTGCCGCCGTAGGCGCTCCAGGTCGACGGGGCGAACTGGAGTCCGCCGTAGTAGCCGTTGCCGGTGTTGATGTGCCAGTCGCCGCCGCTCTCGCACTGGGCGATGCGGTCCCACACTCCGCTGTCGGCCGCCGCGGCGTCACCGGTCGCGGCCAGCAGTCCTAGGGGCGCGAGCAGTGCCGCCCCGGCGAGGACCGCCGTCGTACGCACCTGGTGCTTCCGGGCGTGGGAGCGATTGGTATCGGCACATTCGGACATGTAGGTCCCTTTCGAAACACCCGGGATCCCCCAAGGCGGAGCGCCACTCCCGCGCCATGGGGCGCGAGGGTCGCGCTCGCCCCGTCCACCGGAGCGGTGCCGTGCCCGGTTCCTGGGAACCCGGCGGCCGGTGGACGTACCCGAGCGGTGCTCGTTGCACACGGCGGAGGAATCTAAGGAGGCGGGCGGCCGGCATCAACCAGTCGCCCGTCCGGGCAGGCCAGTTCACCGATACCTCGGGTAACGGCAATTTCCGGACACCCACTTCATTCGCGGATTTCCGGATTTGTCGACCAGCAACCCTGGCGATCTGTGACCCACTTCACCCTCCCAACACCCTTTGCAGCACGCCGAGTTGACGGTGAGTGCGCGATTCCGCGCGAAGCGTGACTCCGTGCGCTGGATGGTTCGATTCCGTTCGCCCTGGGGCGTGACTCCCGCCACAGATCGCCCGTTGTCTTCTGCATGAGCCGGGACCTACCCGGACCACGGGCCGGGAGCCACCCGGCTTTGCCACGCACCGCATCCCCGAGGGAGCCACCCGTGCCGCGCATGCTCGACGTCAGCGACGAGGTACGCGCCGAGATCGGCGACGAAGAAGCCGACCGCCTGCTCGCCGGAGAGACCGCCCCGGGCAGTTACGACTGCACGTCCTGCCGCACTCCGGGCGACTCCGCGCAGGAGCGCACCAGCACCGTCCTGTTCATCGGGGACGAGACCGCCGTCCTCGCCTTCGCCCACGCCGGCTGCCTGCCCTCGCAGGTCGTGCAGGTCACCGAGGAGCAGCTGCGGGGCGCCGTGAAGTCCATCACCGGCGACACGGTCGACCTGGAGCCCGACAGGGCGGTGCCCGACAAGGCGGTGCCCGAGCAGGCGGTGCTCGGCGTGACCAGCGGGCTCGTCCTGATCGGCGGGGAGCTGCACCCGGCCCTGGTGGTCGAGCCGACCGGTCCCATCGCCCGGCCCGGCGCGACCGGCGGCGGCGACGACTTCCTGCCGCTGCTCATCGAGCAGGGCTTCATGCCGCTGACGGAGCTGGCCGCCGTACCGCCGGTGCTGCACGGCTGGTCGGTGCTGCTCGCCGTGGGCCGGCTGCACGCGGTGCTCCAGCCGGGCGCGGGCGGCGGCCAGCCGGTGGCCTGGTGGCAGGCGCACCAGCCGCTCCAGGTGACCGAGGGGTGGCGCGCGGCCGCCAACAAGCACCAGCAGGTGCTGATGTTCGCCGCGCCGGCCGGCTCGATCGGCCGCCAGCCGCGCGAGGACCTGCTGCGGGACGCGCTGGACAAGGCGGCGGCGAACGGAAAGCTGGTCGCCTCGGCGCTGCCGCTGGCCGGTACCTGAGCCACACGTCACCCGTCCACGCCGTCCACCTGCGAAAGCGGTACCCGGGCCGCATCCCTTGACCCCCGGGGTCGTTTGGACATACGTGCACGCATACGACGTTCCCCGCCGCCAGTCCTTCTCGCCGATCCCGTCCGCGCGATCGGCTCAGGACTCCCAGTGCGGCCCATCGGCCACGCCGATCTACGACGCGCTCTACGCCGAGTACGTCAAGTCCTTCCGCGCACTGCCAGGCGACCGCAGCGGCGAGGAGAAGCTGGGCTTCACCGCCTTCGGGAACACCCCGTACGGTTCGGGCTCGTACGCAGGGACGTACGGCAGCTCGTACAGCGCCTACAGCGCGGGCGCCCAGAGCGCCCGCCACGCCGCCGGGCAGCAGCCGCAGTGGCAGCGCGTCGGGACCGTCGGCGCGTACGGCACGGGCGTGTACGGCACGGGGATGCACTACGTACCGGCCGCGCTTCCGCCGGGACGGCGCGGCGACATCTGAGCGAGCACCGGACACCACAAAGGGCGGCCCCCGAACGGGGCCGCCCTTTGTGGCGCTTCGCGCTACTTCTTCCTGCCGCGCTTCTCGCGCACCCGCACGGAGATGTGGATCGGCGTCCCGTCGAAGCCGAACTCCTCGCGCAGGCGGCGCTCGATGAAGCGCCGGTAGCCCGCCTCGATGAAGCCGGAGGCGAACAGGACGAACCGCGGCGGCTTGGTACCCGCCTGCGTGCCGAACAGGATGCGCGGCTGCTTGCCGCCCCGGACCGGGTGCGGGTGAGCGGCGACCAGCTCACCGAGGAAGGCGTTCAGCCGTCCCGTCGGGACCCGGGTCTCCCAGCCCGCCAGAGCGGTCTCGATCGCCGGGACGAGCTTCTCCATGTGCCGGCCGGTGCGCGCCGAGACGTTGACCCGCGGCGCCCACGCCACCTGGCCGAGCTCGGTCTCGATCTCCCGCTCCAGGTAGTAGCGGCGCTCCTCGTCGAGGGTGTCCCACTTGTTGTACGCCATGACGATCGCGCGGCCCGCCTCGACGGCCATGGTGACGATCCGCTGGTCCTGCACCGAGACGGACTCTGAGCCGTCGATCAGGATGACCGCGACCTCCGCCTTCTCGACGGCGGCCGCCGTGCGCAGCGAGGCGTAGTAGTCGGCGCCCTGCTGGAGGTGGACGCGCTTGCGGATGCCCGCCGTGTCGACGAACTTCCAGGTGACGCCGCCGAGTTCGATCAGCTCGTCGACCGGGTCGCGGGTGGTGCCCGCCAGCTCGTTGACGACGACGCGCTCCTCGCCCGCCACCTTGTTCAGCAGGGAGGACTTGCCGACGTTCGGGCGCCCGATCAGGGCGATGCGGCGCGGGCCGCCGATGCCGCCCCCGCCGAAGGTCTGGCGCGGCGCCTCGGGGAGCACCTCCAGGACCTGGTCGAGCATGTCGCCGGTGCCGCGGCCGTGCAGCGCGGAGACCGGGTGCGGCTCCCCCAGGCCCAGCGACCACAGGTAGGACGCGTCGGCCTCGCCGCTGGGGCCGTCGACCTTGTTGGCGCACAGCACGACCGGCTTGCCGGCCTTGCGCAGCAGCCGGACGACGGCCTCGTCGGTGTCGGTGGCGCCGACCTTGGCGTCGACGACGAAGACGACCGCGTCGGCGGCCTCGATCGCGTACTCGGCCTGGGCGGCCACGGAGGCGTCGATGCCGAGGACGTCCTGCTCCCAGCCGCCGGTGTCGACGACCTTGAAGCGGCGGCCCGCCCACTCGGCCTCGTAGGTCACCCGGTCGCGGGTGACTCCGGGCTTGTCCTCGACGACGGCCTCACGGCGCCCGATGATGCGGTTCACCAGAGTCGACTTGCCGACATTGGGGCGGCCGACGACGGCGAGCACGGGCAGCGGGCCGTGACCCGCCTCCTCGATGGCGCCCTCGACGTCCTCGAGGTCGAAGCCCTCCTCCGCGGCGAGCTCCATGAACTCCGCGAACTCGGCGTCGCCGAGCGCCCCGTGGTCGTGCTCGTGGGCGCCCTCGGACGCGTCCGAGCCGTCGGGCTGGATGTGGTCGTTCATGAAGTCCGTACCTCGTCGTTCATTCGTGGTGGTCGGTGGAGTACCCGGTGTGTTCCGGGCTGATCCACTACTCAGTGTCGCCTAGCGCCTGGTGAGGTGCCTGGCGTTTTCCAGGTGGGCCGCCAGCTGCTTCTGGATGCGCCCGGTCGCCTCGTCCAGCGCCTTGCGCGTCCGGCGACCGCTGCCGTCGCCCGCCTCGAAGGGCTCGCCGAAGACGACGTCGACGCGGGAGCGCAGTGGAGGCAGCCCCTTTATCAACCGTCCCCGCCTCTCGGAACTTCCCAGTACGGCCACCGGCACGATCGGGGCGCCGCTGCGCACCGCGAAGTACGCCAGGCCGGCGCGCAGCGAGGCGAAGTCGCCCTCGCCCCGGGTGCCCTCCGGGAAAATGCCGAGCACGCCGCCGCTGTCCAGGACGCCCAGCGCCCGGGTGATCGCCGTGCGGTCGGTGGTGTCGCGGTCGACCTTGACCTGCCCGATGCCGAGCAGGAAGGGGTCCAGCGGGCCGATGAAGGCTTCCTTCTTGATCAGGAAGTGCGTGGGCCGGGGCGCCACGCCCATGACCATCGGGCCGTCGATGTTGTGGGAGTGGTTGACCGCGAGGATCACCGGGCCGCTCGCGGGCACCCGCCAGGCGCCGAGCACGCGCGGCTTCCACAGCCCGTACATCAGGCCGACGCCGATGCGCCGCCCGACCTCGGCACCCCGCGCCGAAGGAAGCTCGGTCACTTTCCGGCCCGCTTCTCCTCGACGAGGGTGACGACGCACTCGATGACCTGGGCCAGCGTGAGCTCGGTGGTGTCCACCTCGACGGCGTCGTCCGCCTTGGCGAGCGGGGAGGTCTTGCGGCTGGAGTCGGCGGCGTCCCGCTTGATCAGGGCCTCGCGGGTGCTGTGGACGTCGGAGCCCTTCAGCTCACCGCTGCGGCGGGCGGCACGCGCCTCCGGGGAGGCGGTGAGGAAGATCTTGAGGTCGGCGTCGGGCAGCACGGTCGTGCCGATGTCCCGGCCCTCGACGACGATGCCCTTCTCCGCGGAGGCGGCGATGGAGCGCTGCAGCTCGGTGATCCGCGCGCGCACCTCGGGCACCGCGCTGACCGCGCTGACCTTGGAGGAGACCTCCTGGGTGCGGATCGGAGCCGAAACGTCCACACCGTCGACCGTGATGGCGGGCCCCTCCGGGTCGGTGCCGGAGACGATCTCGGGCTTGCCCGCCACGGCGGCGATGGCGGACGGGTCATCTATGTCGATGCCGTTGCTCACCATCCACCAGGTGATCGCCCGGTACTGGGCTCCGGTGTCCAGGTAGCTCAGCCCCAGCTGGGCCGCCACGGCCTTCGAGGTGCTCGACTTGCCGGTGCCGGCGGGGCCGTCGATGGCGACAATCACTGGCGTGGCGCTTTCCACAGTGGGGACCTTCCTGAACCGGGCTCGGCGGGGGTGAGGGCGCGAGTGCCCCGCACAAGGTTACTGGGTGCGGGTCACTCGTCCGGCCGCGCGTCGTGCCGACGGCGCTCGGCCGGCATCAGCCCGTCCGGCGCTTGAGGACGAGGCCGCTCAGGCCGAAGCGGGGCCCGGAGGCGGCAGCCCTTGGAAACGGCCCACCGACCGCACCCCCTACTGCCGAAGAGCCCAGCCTCGTTCCCGCAGCGCAGCGCTCAGTACCGGGGCGGCCTTCGGCTCCACCATCAGCTGCACCAGACCGGCCTGCTGCCCCGTCGCGTGCTCGATGCGTACGTCCTCGATGTTGACGCCGGCCAGGCCCGCGTCGGCGAAGATCCGGGCCAGCTGCCCCGGCTGGTCGTCGATGAGCACGGCCACGACCTCGTAGGCGCGCGGCGCGGACCCGTGCTTGCCGGGGACACGCACCTGGCCTGCGTTGCCGCGCCGCAGCAGGTCTTCGACCCCGCCGGCGCCCTCGCGCCGCTTGTGGTCGTCGGAGGACTGCAGGGCGCGCAGGGCGCGCACGGTCTCCTCCAGATCCGCTGCGACGTCCGTGAGCAGGTCGGCGACCGGCGCGGGGTTCGCGGAGAGGATGTCGATCCACATCCGCGGGTCGGAGGCGGCGATCCTCGTCACATCCCGGATGCCCTGCCCGCACAGCCGTACGGCGGCCTCTTCGGCGTGCTCCAGGCGCGCGGCGACCAGACTGGAGACCAGGTGCGGCATGTGCGAGACGAGGGCGACGGCGCGGTCATGGGCGTCGGCGTCCATCACCACCGGCACGGCGCGGCAGTGCGAGACGAGTTCCAGGGCGAGGTTCAGCACCTCGGTGTCGGTGTCCCGGGTCGGCGTGAGCACCCAGGGACGGCCCTCGAAGAGGTCGCCGGTGGCGGCCAGCGGGCCGGACTTCTCCCGGCCCGACATGGGGTGCGAGCCGATGTACGCGGACAGGTCGAGGCCGCGTGCCTCCAGCTCGCGGCGCGGCCCGCCCTTGACGCTGGCGACGTCCAGGTAGCCGCGTCCCGCACCGCGCCGCATGGCGTCGGTGAGCACGTCGGCCACGTGCGCGGGCGGGGCGGCGACGATCACGAGGTCGACGGGACCGTCCGGCGCCTCGTCCGTGCCGGCCCCGAGCGCGGCCGCCGTACGGGCCTGCTCGGGGTCCGGGTCGGCGAGGTGCACGGTGACGCCCCGCTGGGACAGGGCCAGGGCGGCGGACGTGCCGATGAGGCCGGTGCCGATGACGAGTGCGGTCCTCACTGGGCGATGTCCTTGCGCAGGGCGGCCGCGGCGCCGAGGTAGACGTGGGCGATCTCGGCCCGGGGCCGGTCGGACTCGATGTGCGCGAGGACGCGGACGACTCGGGGCATGGCGCCCTCGATGTCCAGTTCCTGGGCGCAGATCAGCGGCACGTCGACGATGCCCAGCTTGCGGGCGGCCGCGGCCGGGAAGTCGCTGTGCAGATCGGGCGTGGCCGTGAACCAGATGCTGATCAGGTCGTCGGCGGCGAGATCGTTGCGCTCGAGGATCTCCGTGAGCAGGGCTCCGACCTGCTCGTCCATGTGCCCGGCCTCGTCCCGTTCCAGTTGGACGGCGCCCCGGACCGCTCGTACCGCCACGGCGATGCTCCTTGCTGACGTGCGTGTCGCTCTACGTCCGACCAGCCTAGTCAGCCCGCGCGACCCGGGTGCGCGGCGCCCGCCCGGTGAGACGCCAGGAACGAGACCTTTGGGTAAGTTCAGTGCCTAGACGAGGGATGTCCCGATTAACCCCCTTTGGCACGTTCGGAGTGACGACATGACCTACGAGACCACGCGCCGCACGGTTCTCCTCGCCACCGGCGCCACGACGGCGGCGGCACTCGTCGCGGCCTGCGGCGGGGGCGGCGACGACAGCGGTTCCGCGTCGACGGCCTCCCCCACCGGCCAGGACACGACGGGCGGCCCCGCCGGGCAGGTCCTGGCCAGCATCGACGAGATCCCGGTCGGCGGCGGAAAGATCTTCAAGGACGAGGAGGTCGTGGTGACCCAGCCGGAGCAGGGTCGGTTCAAAGCCTTCTCGGCGATCTGCACCCATCAGCGCTGCACGGTGGGGTCCGTCTCCGACGGCACGATCAACTGCCCCTGCCACGGCAGTAAGTTCAAGATCGCCGACGGCGCGGTGACCCATGGCCCGGCGACCCGGCCGCTGCCCGCCGAGCAGATCACCGTGGAGGGGAACTCGATCCGCCTGGCCTGAGGGCGCGCGCCCGGCAGCGGGCCGTCAGGCGTCCCAGAGCGCCCCGAGGGTGAGCAGGTCGCTCCGGTACTCGACGCGGTCGGCCCACTCGGTGGGCCAGGCCTCCGCGCCCAGGTACGCGCCCGCGAAGGCGCCCGTCAGGCAGGCGATCGAGTCCGAGTCGCCGGCGGTGCAGGCGGCCCGGCGCAGGGCCGTCACCGGCTCGTCGACGAAGAGCAGGAAGCACAACAGCCCGGTCGCGAACGCCTCCTCGGCGATCCAGCCCTCGCCGGTGGCCAGGCACGGGTCGGTCTCCGGCGAGACGGTGCGCACGGCGTGCCGGAGCCGTTCGAGGGCCTCCAGGCACTCGTCCCAGCCGCGGGCGATGAACTGCCCGGGGCTCGGATCCCCGGCCCGCCGCCACAGGTCACCGAGCCAGCGCTCGTGGTAGTGGCTGCGGTTCTCCAGGGCGTAGGAGCGCAGCAGGCCGATCAGCCCGGTCGGCTCGGCGCCCTGCGCGAGCAGCCGTACGGCGTGCGCGGTGAGGTCGGAGGCGGCGAGCGCGGTGGGATGCCCGTGGGTGAGGGCGGACTGCAACTGGGCGGCCCCCGCGCGCTGTTCGTCACTGAGGCCGGACACCAGGCCCAGGGGCGCGACGCGCATGTTGGCGCCGCAGCCCTTGCTGTCGATCTGGCTGGCGTCCTGCCAGGGACGGGACTCGTCCTTCAGCAGGTAGCAGGCCTTCATGCAGGTACGGCCCGGAGCCCGGTTGTTGTCCGGGGACTGGTGCCAGTCCACGAACTCCTCACGCAGGGGCCGGGCCAGCCGCAGCGGGGTGAGCAGCCCCCGGTCCATCGCCGTCCGCACCGCCCGCCCGAGCGCCAGCGTCATCTGGGTGTCGTCCGAGACGAAGGCGCGATGCGGCAGCTCCATCCGCCGCCACGGCCCGCACTTGGCGAGGATCGAGGGGACGTCGTTGAACTCGGTCGGAAAGCCCAGCGCATCCCCGAGGGCCAGGCCCGTGAGCGCTCCGGTGGCGGCTTGCTTGTGGACGAGCATGGTCATGCGGGGCGTCCTTCCCGGGTGGGCCGGAGGAGAGGCGGGTGGAGGGCGGTGGCGGTTCCGGCGCGGTACAGGGCGGCGGGTTTGCCGCGACCGCCGGTCAGTCGCGCGGCGCCCGGGACGGCTTCGACGAAGCCCGGCGTGGCGAGCACCTTGCGCCGGAAGTTGGGCCGGTCCAGCTCGGTGCCCCACACGGTCTCGTAGACCTGCTGGAGCTCGCCGAGGGTGAACTCGGGCGGGCAGAAGGCGGTGGCGAGGCAGGTGTACTCGAACTTGGCCCCGACGCGGTGGTGGGCGTCGGCCAGGATGCGGTCGTGGTCGAAGGCGAGCGGCCCGGCCGTCCCGTACGGCACCCAGCGGGCCTGCGCGGCGTCGCTGCCGCCGTGCGCCTCGGGTGCGTCGGGCAGCAGTGCGGCGAAGGCGACCGACACGACCCGCATCCGGGGGTCGCGGCCGGGCTCGCTGTACGTCCGCAGCTGCTCCAGGTGCAGCCCCGAGACGTCGGACAGGCCGGTCTCCTCGGCGAGTTCACGCCGGGCGGCCGTCTCGGCGGACTCGTCAGGCCGCAGGAATCCGCCGGGCAGGGCCCACCGCCCGGCGTACGGCTCCTGTCCGCGCTCGACGAGCAGCACGTGCAGCGCGCCCTCCCGGAGGGTGAACACGGCCAGGTCGACGGTGACGGCGAAGGGTTCGTGGGCGTACTTGTCGTAGCCGTCCATGCAGCAGCACCCCCTTTAATAGTCAGCACGACTATAAAAGGGGGTGCCGGTCACTCACAAGGTCTAGAGGTCGACCTCCTGCATCAGCATCCCGACCTCGGTGTTGGACAGCCGCCGCAGCCAGCCCGACTTCTGGTCGCCCAGGGTGATCGGCCCGAACGCCACCCGGACCAGCTTGTCGACCGGGAAGCCGGCCTCGGCCAGCATCCGGCGCACGATGTGCTTGCGGCCCTCGTGGAGGGTGACCTCGACGAGGTAGTTCTTGCCGGTCTGCTGGACGACCCGGAAGTGGTCCGCGCGGGCGTAGCCGTCCTCCAGCTGGATGCCGTCCTTGAGCTGCTTGCCCAGGTCGCGCGGGATGGGGCCGACGATGTGCGCGAGGTAGGTCTTCTTCACGCCGTACTTCGGGTGCGTCAGCCGGTGGGCCAGCTCACCGTGGTTGGTGAGCAGGATGACGCCCTCGGTCTCGGTGTCGAGCCGGCCGACGTGGAAGAGCCGGGTCTCGCGGTTGGTGACGTAGTCACCGAGGCACTGCCGGCCCTCCGGGTCCTCCATCGTCGAGACGACACCGGCGGGCTTGTTCAGCGCGAAGAACTGGAAACGCTGGGTGGCGACCGTCAGGCCGTCGACCTTGATCTCGTCCCTCTCCGGATCGACGCGCCGTCCCTGCTCCAGGACGATCTCGCCGTTGATCTCGACCCGGGCCTGCTCGATCAGCTCCTCGCAGGCGCGGCGGGACCCGAAGCCCGCGCGCGCGAGGACCTTCTGCAGCCGCTCGCCCTCCTGCTCCGCGCCGGGGAAGGTCTTCGGAAGCTTGACCTCCTTCTTCCCGGCGTACCGGTCACGGTTGCGCTCCTCGATCTGCGCCTCGTACTCACGGGGGCGCGCCGGGGCGGTGCGGCCCGGCCGCTGGGGCTGCTTGGGCCCGCCCTTGGCACCACCGCGGGCCGCGCCGCCACGTCCGGCCTTGGGGCCGTCCTTGGTCGCCCCGGGGCCCACGTCGTAGCGGCGCTCCTCGGGGCGCGGCTTCTTCGGACGGCCACTGCCCTGCTTGTCGTCGCGGTTGTTGCCGGCGCCGCGGAAGTTGCCGCGACCACCACCACTCCCGCCGCGGCCGCCGCTGTTGCCACCACGGCTCCCGCCGTTGTTTCCGCTGCTGTTCCTGCCGCTGCTGCTTCGCATCAAAGTTCCGTCTGGTCGTCTTCGTCGTGGTTCCCCGGGCTCACCGGGCTGCCCGGCACGTCGTCGTCGGGCGCGTCCGGGTCGAACGACGGTACGCCCTCCTGGGTCTCGGCCTCGATCGCCTCCGCCTCCGGGAGGAAGGGCGCGAGCTCCGGGAGCTCGTCCAGACCGCGCAGGCCCATCCGCTCCAGGAAGTAGTTCGTCGTCCTGTACAGGATCGCACCTGTTTCGGGTTCCGTGCCCGCCTCCTCTATCAGGCCGCGCTGGAGGAGGGTGCGCATGACGCCGTCGCAGTTGACTCCGCGGACAGCGGAGACCCGGCTGCGGCTGACCGGCTGGCGGTAGGCGACGACGGCCAGGGTCTCCAGGGCGGCCTGGGTGAGGCGGGCCTGCTGGCCGTCCAGGACGAAGCGCTCCACGGCCGGCGCGAAGGCGGCCCGGGTGTAGAAGCGCCAGCCGTTCGCGACGTACCGCAGCTCGAAACCGCGGCCCTGGACGGTGTACTCGTCGGCCAGCTCACGCAGGGCGTCCGCGATCTGGCGCCTCGGCCGCTCCAGTATCTTCGCGAGGTGCTCCTCGGTGGCGGGCTCGTCCACGACCATGAGGACGGCCTCCAGGGCGGGCTTGAGGTCGAGATCGGCGACGGTACGCGGCCCGGCCGGCAGATCGGTCGTTCGCTCGCTCACGCCTTCTTCTCCTCCTTCGGCGGCTCGGGCGGCCGGTCGAACTCGTCGGTGACGGTCGGTGTCTCGTCCCCGTCGCCGCCGGTCCACCGCACGAGCAGGTCCCCGAGCGCGGTCTCCTGCTCCAGGGCGACGGCCTTCTCGCGGTACAGCTCCAGCAGGGCGAGGAACCTCGCCACGATGGTCAGGGTGTCGTCGGTGTCCGCCACGAGGGCCCGGAAGCCGGCCTCGCCGAGCTCCCTGAGCCGGGCCACGACGATCTGCGCCTGCTCCTGCACGCTGACCAGCGGGGCGTGGATGTGGTCGACGTAGACCTGCGGCTTGGGCTTGGGCTGCATCGCCTTGACGGCGAGCTTGGCGAATCCTTCCGCCCCGATGCTGATGACGACGTCGGGCAGCAGCTCGGCGTGGTGCGCCTCGAGCCCGACGGTCCGGGGGTAGCGCCGGGCCTCGTCGTCGAGCCTCCCGCTGAAGATGTCGGCGATCTGCTTGTACGCGCGGTACTGGAGCAGCCGGGCGAACAACAGGTCCCGCGCTTCGAGCAGTGCGAGGTCGCCCTCGTCCTCCACCTCGGCGGCGGGCAGCAGCCGCGCGGCCTTCAGGTCGAGCAGGGTGGCGGCGACGACCAGGAACTCGGTCGTCTCGTCCAGGTCCCAGTCCGGCCCCATCGCCCGGATGTACGCCATGAACTCGTCGGTCACCTTCGACAGCGCGACCTCGGTGACGTCCAGCTTGTGCCGCGAGATCAGCTGCAGCAGCAGATCGAAGGGCCCTTCGAAATTGGCGAGCCGGACCTTGAAAACCCCGTCGCCGGTGGCTTCGGCATCGTCGGCCGGGGGCCGGGGGCCGGGGACGGCTTCGCCCTGCCCGGCCGCCCCGCCCGCAGGCGCCACCGCGGCCGGGACCGTCTCCTCCGGCTCCTCGACCGGCGGAACCACCCGGTCCGCCTCCACAACAGGGCCTGGCTGCTCGACCGGCGGAACCACCCGGTCCGCCTCCACAACAGGGCCTGGCTCCTCGACCGGCGGAACTGTCCAGCCCGCCTCCACAGCATGCGTCGGCTGCTCGACCGGCGGAACTGCCGGGTCCGGTGCCGTGGGAGCGCCGAGCTGCTCGGTCTCGGGGGCCGCCGCTCCCCGCCCCAGCGCACGCCGGCGGCCGGGCCGGCCGCTGGGGGGAGGGGGGGAAGCGTTCGAGGTCATGGCCCCCGCAGGCTACCGCTACCGCCCGCGCAGTCGTCGTACGAGGATGCTGGCGTCTCCGCGGGACTCCAGGTCGGCGAGGACCACCGCGACCGCCTCGCGGACGATGCGCCCGCGGTCCACGGCCAGACCGTGCTCGCCACGGAGGACGAGACGGGCGTGCTCGAGGTCCATGAGCTCCTCGGCCGACACGTACACCGTGATCTTCTCGTCGTGCCGCTCACGGCCGCTGGGGCGGCGCGAGGGGTTCCGCCCGCGCTTGCGGGGCGCGGCCGCTGCGGCACCGGTGGCAGAACCTTCCTGCGCCGCCTGCCGACGGGCGGCGCCGGAGCGCTCGCCGGCCGCGGAACGACTGTGGCCCTCCCCGGCCTCGGCCGGCTCCGCGTCCGCCGCGACATGCTCCGGACCCTCGCCGTCACCGCCCTGCGCGGGCACCGCCTGCGGCGCGTCCTCCGCCGCGGCGGCCGCCGCGTCGCCCTCCCCCGCCGGAGCGGGCACCCGGGCGTCGCCGCCCGCCTGACGCCTGGGCTGGGACGACTGAAGCGCCATCCCCCCTGTCGTACGGAAGAGTTCGTCGGCCCCCGGCAGACTCACTCGGCGTGACACCGGGCGAGCACCTCCCTGGCGAGCTGGCGATAGGCGGCGGCACCGACGGAGTTGGAGGCGTACGTCGTGATCGGCTCACCGGCGACCGTGGTCTCCGGGAAGCGGACCGTGCGCCCGATGACCGTGTGGTAGACGTGGTCGTCGAACGCCTCGACCACCCGCGCGAGCACCTCACGGCTGTGCACCGTGCGTGAGTCGTACATGGTGGCGAGGATGCCGTCGAGCTCCAGCTCCGGGTTGAGCCGTTCCTGGACCTTCTCGATGGTCTCCGTCAGCAGGGCCACGCCGCGCAGCGCGAAGAACTCGCACTCCAGAGGCACTATCACCTTGTGCGCGGCCGTCAGGGCGTTCACCGTGAGCAGGCCGAGCGAGGGCTGGCAGTCGATGACGATGAAGTCGTAGTCGGGCAGCAGCGGCTTCAGGGCGCGCTGCAGCGTCGATTCGCGGGCGACCTCGGAGACCAGCTGGACCTCGGCCGCCGACAGGTCGATGTTGCTGGGCAGCAGGTCCATGTTGGGGACCGCCGTCTTCAGCAGCACCTCGTCGGCCGCCATCCCCCGCTCCATGAGCAGGTTGTAGACGGTGAGGTCGAGTTCCATCGGGTTGACACCGAGTCCGACCGACAGCGCGCCCTGCGGGTCGAAGTCCACGAGCAGGACCCGGCGTCCGTACTCCGCGAGCGCGGCACCCAGGTTGATGGTCGACGTGGTCTTGCCGACGCCGCCCTTCTGGTTGCACATCGCGATGATCTTCGCGGGACCGTGTTCGGGCAGCGGTCCCGGGATCGGGAAGTACGGCAGCGGCCGCCCGGTCGGGCCGACACGCTCCCGGCGCTGTCTGGCCGCGTCGGGCGCGAGAGTGGCCGCGTACTCGGGGTCGGGCTCGTACTCCGCGTCGGGGTCGTAGAAGTGCCCCTCGGGCAGTTCGTCGTAGTCGGCGAAGTGGTTGTGGGGCGCGCCACTTCCGTCGCCGGCCATGGCGTTCACGTGATGGCCATCCATCTTCTGGTGTGCAGTGTGAGTCGCCTGCTGACTCTGGTGGGCTGCGAAGGTGCGCACAGCGACGGAGCCGACAGCCGCGAGTCCCGCGGGCTCCTGGTCCCGTGCAGGCATTCCTGGTTGGCCACCCCCGGGAGTAAATGTCGACTCATTCACAAGTCGTCTTACCTCCTTGGTGACCAGGAAACTTCTAGACAGGTCAGCGTGGCACCATGCCGACAGCTGGCGACTCTATGGCGTGTCGGGCGTCCGCAGCAACACAATCCGCCGGACCCGGCCCGATGTGTCGGCAATGAAACATCCCGCTGTCAAGGGCGTACGGCCGTCGCACGGCAGGTTTCACCGGTGTGCGAATCGGTTGAAGGGTTACGTTCGAGGCGAGTTGCCCGAGAATCGCGAAGTGACCATACACACATCCGGCCGGACCTTGTCGGGCAAGGTCCGGCCTGGCTTGCGGCGTTGACGACCGGTGTTGACGTATCGCCTTTGCCGGTTGGTTACTTAGCCGACTTACCGGCTGCCGAGGGCCGGTGGGCGGCTCAGCCGAGCAGCGAGGACAGCTCCACGTGCTCCACGCCGTGCGCCTCGGCGACCTCGCGGTAAACGACCTTGCCGTCGTGGGTGTTGAGGCCCTTGGCCAGTGCCGGGTCGCGGCGCAGCGCGTCCGCCCAGCCGTGGTCGGCCAGTTCGACGATGTACGGCAGCGTGGCGTTGGTCAGCGCGTAGGTGGAGGTGTTGGGCACCGCGCCGGGCATGTTGGCGACGCAGTAGAAGACCGAGTTGTGGACCCGGAACGCCGGCTCGGCGTGGGTGGTCGGGCGGGAGTCCTCGAAGCAGCCGCCCTGGTCGATCGCGATGTCGACAAGGACACTTCCGGGCTTCATCCTCGAGACGAGCTCGTTGGTGACGAGCTTCGGGGCCTTGGCGCCGGGGATCAGCACCGCGCCGATGACGAGGTCGGCCTCCAGGCACGCCTTCTCCAGCTCGAAGGCGTTCGAGACGACGGTCTGGATCTTCGTGCCGAAGACCTTGTCGGCCTCGCGGAGCTTGTTGATGTCCTTGTCGAGCAGGGTGACGTGGAAGCCCATGCCGATGGCGATCTGTGCGGCGTTCCATCCGGAGACACCGCCGCCGATCACGACGGCGCGGCCGGCCAGCACGCCGGGGACGCCACCGGGCAGCACACCGCGGCCGCCGTTGGCGCGCATCAGGTGGTAGGCGCCGACCTGCGGAGCGAGCCGGCCCGCGACCTCGGACATCGGGGCGAGCAGCGGCAGCGCGCGGCTGGGCAGCTCGACGGTCTCGTAGGCGATGGCCGTGGTGCCGGACTCCAGCAGGGCGTCCGTGCACTCCTTGGAGGCGGCCAGGTGAAGGTAGGTGAAGAGCGTCTGGTCCTTGCGGAGGCGGTGGTACTCCTCGGCGATGGGCTCCTTGACCTTCAGCAGCAGGTCGGCGGCGGCCCACACCTCGTCGGCGGTGCCCAGGATCTGCGCACCCGCGGCGACGTACTCCTCGTTCGTGATCGAGGAGCCGACGCCGGCGTCGCGCTCGATGACGACCTGGTGGCCGTGGCGCACCAGCTCGTGCACGCCGGCGGGGGTGATGGCCACCCGGAACTCGTTGTTCTTGACCTCGCGGGGGATGCCGACCTTCACGTCGATCACGGTCCTTGGCTCAGAGGGTATGGGGGGTCTTACTTAGACATACCCGGGCACGCGCGGGCACACCGGGAGAGACCGCAGGAGAACGTGCGGCAGAGCCAGTCTAATGAAGGTGTTCTCGCTGTCCAGCCTTTCATTGCATCAATCTTCGGCTGATGCGGTACGGATTTCGCAGGCGTCAGGGTCAGTTTGAAGGTTTGATTCGCCGAGAAGCCCCTCGGCGGCGCCCCGGTGCAGCCCCGCCGACGCCGGATCACCCAGGCGTTCGAGGGTGTCGGCGACCCGCAGGTGCAAGGCCGCCTGCAGCCGCGGGTCCTCGGCGCGCCGCGCCCACTCGACGGCCTCCCGGCAGGTGCGCAGCGACTCCTCCGGGCGGCCCGCGTACTCCTGGACCCGTGCCAGCTCGCCCAGGGCCCGGGCCTGGGCGGCCACGTCGCCGTTCTTGCGGTGACCGGCGATCGCCGCGCGCCAGTTCCGCAGGGCCTCGCCGTAGCGGCCCGCGAGCGTGTGGGCGGCGGCGATGCGCCCGTAGAGCCGGGCGGCCTCGGCGCGCTCCCCCCGGGCGAGCCGCTCGACCAGGGCACGCCCGAACCAGTCGGCGGCCCGGTCGAAGTCGCCGAGCTCCAGGTGCGCGCCGCCTACGGATTCCATCGCGCGGCCGGTCGCGTACGGGTCGTTCACCTCGCGCCCGGCGTCCAGCGCGGCCCGGTAGCGCGCCAGGGCGTCGGCCGTACGGCCGGTGCGGGCGTCCAGGTCGCCGAGGTTGAGCAGGGCGGCGGCCCGCTCCCGGGGCAGCTCACGGCGCTCGGCGACGTCGAACACCATGCCGTGGATCTCGTAGAGGTCGGGCGCGGCGGCCCGGGTGCCGACGTGCGCCGCCATCGCCCGGACCAGCTGGGACATCAGCCGTCGGGCCAGGGTGTCCAGCTCACCGTCGGCGACCGCGAGCCGGGCCGCGGCCAGCAGGGCGGGGCGGGTCAGGCTCAGCCAGTCGGCGGCCGCCCGCGGAGTGGGGAAGCGCAGCGCGCGGGGCATGTCGAGGAGCTTCTGGCGGGCCTGCGGACTGTCGGTCTCGGTGATCGCCCGGCAGGCCTGGAGCAGCCGGACGGTGCGCTCCAGCATGCGTGCGCGGGCCAACTGGAGATCGGCCGGGCGTTCGTGGTGCTCGGCGAGGATCCGCAGCTGCGGGTGCAGACAGCCGGGCACCTCGTACTGCGGCAGCGGGGAGTCCACCGCGTGCAGGAAGCCCAGCGCGACGAAGTCGTCGAGGAGGGTACGGGCGCTGTCGACCGAGCAGCCGACGAGCGCGGACGCGGTCTGCGGGTCCACGAGGCCGGCCGGGGCGAGGGCGAGCAGGCGCAGCATCCGGGCGGCGGTCGTGGGCAGGGCGGCATGGGCGAGCCGGAAGACCCGGGTCAGGGCGGTGCCCTCGGAGTCGTCGGCGCGCAACTGTTTGGCCAGGTCGGAGATGGCGGCCTTGGGGCGGGCCGCGAGCCAGCCGCCCGCCAGCATCAGCGCGGCGGGCTGCCCCTGGCACTCCTCGGCGAGGCCCTCGGCGGCCCGGGGGTCGACGGTGATGCGGACCGAGCCGGTGTGCCGGGCCAGCAGTTCGACCCCGGACTTGGCGTCCAGTCCGCCCAGGGTGCAGGGGCGGACGTCGGAGATGCCGGTCAGCGGGCCCTCGGAGACCGCGACGACGAGGCAGTCGGGGGTGTCGGGCAGCAGGGCGTCGACCTGCTCGGCATCGGCCGCGTCGTCCAGCAGGAGCAGGGTGCGGCGGTCGGCCAGGGCGGTGCGCAGGGCGTCGGTGAGGTCGTCCTCGCAGGCCCCGGCGGGAGCCTGCTCGTCCAGGGCGGTGAGGAGGTTCCGGGCGGCGCGTCCGACGGGTACGGGGGTGCCGTCCGGGTCGGTGAGGCGGGCGCGCAGGACTCCGTCGGGGTAACGGTCAGCGACCTGCCGGACGAGCTCCTCGGCGAGTGCGGTGCGGCCCGAGCCCGGCCGGCCGGCGATGAGCAGCACGCGTGCGCGGGGTGGCTTGCGGCCGGCCAGGGTGTCCAGTCCGGCGCGCTCGATGTCGGCGCGCAGTTCCTTCAACTCCCGTGTGCGGCCGAGGAACTCGCTCGCCCCGGCAGCGGGCCCGGCCGGCCGCACGTCGCCTGTCTCCACGACCTGATCCGTCACGGGCCACACTCCCGTCCCACCGCACACGCGAGCCCGCCGGGACTCCGGTTCGGGCGTGCCCCAGAGCCTAGTTCACGCTCTGCAACGTTCCGGGTGGAGCACGGCGAAGGCATCCCCCGATCGGATCAACAGATCGTAGGACTGACACCGTCGGGGGCGCGCCCCTGAAAGGGGCGCGGGGAACTGCGCGACAAGCCACGACGCCGCCGCACCCGACCGACGACCTCTGCGGCACCCACCCGCCCCGGCCCAGCCCCCGGTGAAGCGCTACGCCTCGAACGGCCGCGCCGGCCAGGGCGCCTGGGCCGGGCGCAGGGCGTCCAGCCCGTCACCGGTCCGCGCGGCGACCAGGGAGAGGACGCCCACGACGAGGCAGTTGTTGTGGAGCTCACCGGCCAGCACACCCCGCACGAGGTCCTCGACCGGCACCCGGTCGAGTTCCATGTCGGCCTCCTCCTCGGCGACGGCGAAGCGCTCGCCCTCGGCCTCGGACAGGTCCCGAGCGAGGAAGATCCGGACGGCCTCGTCGCAGCCGCCGGGCGTGGTGTAGACGTCGGCCAGCACCCGCCAGTCCTCGGCCTTGACGTGCGCCTCCTCGTACAGCTCGCGCTGCGCGGCGTGCAGCGGGTTCTCGCCGGGCACGTCGAGCAGTCCGGCCGGGATCTCCCACAGCTTGTGGCGCACGGGGTGGCGGTACTGGCGCAGCACCAGCACGCGGTCCGCCTCGTCGAGGGCGAGGACGGCCACGGAGCCGGGGTGGACCTGGTAGTCACGGCCGACCACGGTGCCGTCGGGCATGACCACGTCGTCGGTGCGGACGGAGGTCTTGTTGCCCGTGAAGGGGGTCGCCGTCGCCCGGATCTCCCACTCCTCCGGGGTGTCCTTGATCGTCATGCCTGTCCTTCCACGTGCCGCGCGACCTGCTGAAACGAAACCGGGGTGCACACCCTTTGAAGGGATGCACCCCGGCCACCGTACAACTGGTGTGTTACTTCGAAGTCTTCCGCTCGACCGAGGCCTTGACGAGCCCGGCGAACAGCGGGTGCGGACGCGTCGGACGCGAGCGCAGCTCCGGGTGGGCCTGGGTGGCGACCAGGTACGGGTGGACGTCGCGCGGATACTCGACGTACTCGACGAGCTTGCCGTCCGGGGAGGTGCCGGAGAACAGGATGCCCGCCTTCTTCTCCAGCTCCGCGCGGTAGGCGTTGTTCACCTCGTAGCGGTGCCGGTGGCGCTCCTCGACGTACTCCTTGCCGTCGTACACCTCGCGCACGATCGACCCCTCGGCCAGCTTCGCCGGGTACATGCCGAGTCGCATGGTGCCGCCCATGTCGCCCTCACCGGCGACGATGTCGAGCTGTTCGGCCATCGTGGAGATGACCGGGTGGGCGGTGGCCGGGTCGAACTCGGTGGAGTTGGCGTCGGAGATGTCCGCGAGGCTGCGCGCGGCCTCGATCACGATGCACTGCAGGCCCAGGCAGAGGCCGAGCAGCGGGATCTTGTTCTCGCGGGCGTACTTGATCGCGCCGACCTTGCCGAGCACCCCGCGGTCGCCGAAGCCGCCGGGGATGCAGATCCCGTCGACGTCGCCGAGCTGCTGGGCCGCGCCCGCCGGGGTCTTGCAGTCGTCGGAGGTGACCCACTTGATCTTGACGCGGGCCCGGTTGGCGAAGCCGCCGGCGCGCAGCGCCTCGGTGACCGACAGGTAGGCGTCGGGCAGGTCGATGTACTTGCCGACCAGGGCGAGGGTGATCTCGTGGTCGGGGTTGTGGACGCGGTCGAGCAGGTCGTCCCAGGTCGTCCAGTCGACATCGCGGAAGGGCAGGTCCAGCTTGCGGACGACGTAGGCGTCCAGGCCCTCGCCGTGCACCGTCTTCGGGATGTCGTAGATCGAGCGGGCGTCGGGACAGGCCACGACGGCGGCCTCGTCCACGTCGCACATCAGCGAGATCTTCCGCTTGATCGCGGTGGGCACCTCGCGGTCGCAGCGCAGCACGATCGCGTCCGGCTGGATACCGATGTTGCGCAGGGCCGCAACCGAGTGCTGGGTGGGCTTCGTCTTCAGCTCACCCGAGGGGCCGATGTACGGCAGGAGCGAGATATGGACGACGAAGACGTTGTCACGGCCGACCTCGTGACGGACCTGGCGGACGGTCTCCAGGAACGGCAGCGACTCGATGTCGCCGACCGTGCCGCCGACCTCGGTGATCACGACGTCGACCTCGTCCGTCGCCATGCGGCGGATGCGGTGCTTGATCTCGTTGGTGATGTGCGGGATGACCTGCACGGTGTCACCCAGGTACTCGCCGCGCCGCTCCTTGGCGATCACGGTGTTGTAGACCTGGCCGGTGGTCACGTTGGCGGAGCCGTCGAGGTCGCGGTCGAGGAAGCGCTCGTAGTGGCCGATGTCCAGGTCGGTCTCGGCGCCGTCGTTGGTGACGAACACCTCACCGTGCTGGAAGGGGTTCATCGTGCCCGGGTCCACGTTCAGGTACGGGTCGAGCTTCTGCATCACGACGCGCAGACCGCGGGCCTTGAGCAGCATGCCGAGGCTGGAGGCCGTCAGGCCCTTGCCCAGCGAGGAGGCGACACCCCCGGTGACGAAGATGTGCTTGGTCGTCGAATTACGAAAAGCGGCGGGCGGCATGGCCAAGACGGGGCTCCCGTGGTCGCGGTCTGGGGGTGCGGTACGGCTGCCCGCCGGAGATCTCCGGGGTGCCGTCGCTGCGGTTCGGGGGTTCCCTGTCGGGAAGGGGCCCACCGGTCCACGGGCTACCAGCGTATCAGCGCCGCGGGGCGATGGCTTCCGGCCACGCTCCGCACACATCCCGACACGGAGGCGGCCACACTCACCGCTTCCTCACCCGTTGCTCACTCGTTCGGCGTACCCACCTTGCCTGGACGAGCACCCAGATCATCTGCGTGCGTCGTATCCTGCTCGGACACTCGCTGCCGAGCCCGTCCGGCCCAACGGCACCACCCCCCGCCCGTAAGCACCGGAACAACGTGAGCTCGTCAGTTCGTTGAGCAACAATTGACGCTTTGCATCACGGCTGAGCGACCTGTTTTGCTTCATCGCTCAATGACGCATTGCAAGACCTGCTGAAACCCCCCTTGACCGCACTAGCGACAGCCCCCTCGTGGGGTGACGTGGCCGTTCGACTGGAGTTGCACGTGGCCGGGCGCATCGAAGACTACGCACTCATCGGAGACATGCAGACCGCTGCCCTGGTCTGCCGGGACGGGACAGTCGACTGGCTGTGCCTGCCCCGCTTCGACTCGCACGCCATCTTCGCCGGCCTGCTGGGCACCGAGGAGCACGGCTTCTGGCGGCTCGGACCCGCCTACGCCTCCGACCAGCAGCCCCCCACCGCCGCGCGGCGCAGCTACCGGGGCGACTCGCTGATCCTGGAATCCGAGTGGGACACCCAGCGGGGCACGGTCCGGGTGACCGACTTCATGCCACCGCGTGACGGCGCCCCGCAGCTGATCCGGATCGTGGAGGGCGTCTCGGGCCGCGTGCCGATGCGCTCGGCGCTCAGGATGCGGTTCTCCTACGGACGGGTGGTGCCGTGGGTGCACAAGCACGAGGGGCGCACGGTGGCCGTCGCGGGCCCCGACTCCGTGTGGTTCGACACATCCGCGGAGACCTACGGCAAGTCGCTGACGACCTACGCGGACTTCACGGTCGCGCCGGGTGACCGGATCGCGTTCACGATCTCCTGGCAGCCCTCGCACAAGGAGCCGCCGCCGCTGCCCGAGCCGGAGCAGTCGCTGGAGGCGACGGAGGACTTCTGGCGCGAGTGGGTCGACCACTGCACGTACCACGGCCCCTACCGGGAGGCCGTGGTCCGCTCGCTGATCACGCTGAAGGCCCTGACGTACGCCCCGACCGGCGGCATCGTCGCCGCGCCGACCACCTCCCTGCCGGAGGACATCGGCGGCGTCCGCAACTGGGACTACCGCTACACCTGGCTGCGCGACGCGGCGATCACCCTGTCCTCGCTGCTGCGCACCGGCTACCGCGAGGAGGCCCGCGCCTGGCGCGAATGGCTGCTGCGGGCGGTCGCCGGCGACCCGGAGAACCTGCAGATCATGTACGGCATCGCCGGCGAGCGCGAGCTGGGCGAGGCGGAGCTGGACTGGCTGCCGGGCTACGAGAACTCCACCCCGGTCCGGGTCGGCAACGGCGCGGCCCACCAGCTCCAGCTGGACGTGTACGGCGAGGTCACCGAGGCCCTGCACCTGGCCCACATGACGGGCCTCGCCCGCAACGACTACGCCTCCCTGCTCCAGCTGAAGCTGATCCGCTACCTGGAGGACCACTGGCAGGACCCGGACGAGGGCATCTGGGAGGTGCGCGGCCCGCGCCGCCACTTCGTGCACTCCAAGGTGATGGCCTGGGTCGCCGTCGACCGCACGATCAAGCTGATCGAGTCCGGTGACGCGGACGGCCCGCTGGAGCGCTGGCGGGAACTGCGCGACGACATCCACCGGGACGTGTGCGAGCGCGGCTACGACAAGGAGCGCAACACCTTCACGCAGTCGTACGGCTCGAAGGAGCTGGACGCCTCCCTGCTGCTGATCCCGCAGATGGGCTTCCTGCCGCCGGACGACAAGCGGGTCATCGGCACCATCGAGGCGATCCAGCGGGAGCTGTCCACCCCGGACGGCTTCATCCTGCGCTACCCGACCTCGGGCGGTGACGAGGGCGTGGACGGTCTGCCCGGTGACGAGGGCGCGTTCCTGGCCTGCTCGTTCTGGATGGCCGACGACCTGGCGATGATCGGCCGCGTCGACGAGGCCCGCAAGCTGTTCGAGAAGCTGCTGTCGCTGCGCAACGACCTCGGCCTGCTGGCCGAGGAGTGGGACCCACGCCTGCAGCGCCAGGTCGGCAACTTCCCGCAGGCGTTCAGCCACGTGCCGCTGATCGACACGGCGCTGCGTCTGACCGCTTCGGGCGCGTACGGCGGCTGAGCGGGAGTAGGTTTCCAGACCCCGTGGCCACTTTCCATCAGCGATGGCCGCCACTTGGCCAATAGGACACGGGGATGGAAATCGTGCTCTGTGGACGAGTAGTTGCAGCAGCACTGATCGGGCACCGATTGGCCGGCCACTGGACGATCAAGTGATCTACGAGTCGCGGCTGGAGCCGGGGCGGCTGATGTTCGCCGACTTCGGTCGCCTGCACTCTCGTCTGGACGCGTGAAGCGGTCACGTCGCGCGGGTGGCGGTACGAGGTGTGGAGCGAGCCGGATCCGAGGTCTTGGAGTCGGTGAGGATGACGGCCAGTGCGTCGGTGATCCGTACTGCGTCGAGGCGATCCTTCACGCCACCATGGTCGGGACCGGTCGAGTCGTCGGTCTATGTCTTCCAGGGCGGAGGGCGCGTATGGACATTCGGCAGCTGGAGTACTTCCTCGCGATTGTTGATCGTGGGGGGTTCAACCGTGCGGCGTCGGCTCTGTACGTGTCCCAGCCGTCGCTGTCGCAGGCAGTGCGGGCACTGGAGCGTGATCTCGGCTCCGAGCTGTTCCATCGCATCGGGCGCAGGGCCGTGCTGACGGAGGCGGGAAGGGCCCTGATCGAGCCTGCCCGGGAGGCCGTGCGGAGTCTGGAGACGGCGCGGGCGAGTGTTGCGGCGGTGCATGAGCTGCGTGAGGGGCGCCTGGATGTGGCGTCGATGCCGTCACAGGCGGTGGAGCCGCTGACGAGCTTGGTGAGTGCCTTCAGCCGCCGTTATCCCGGTGTCTCCGTGACGATCAATGCGGCGTTCACGGCGCGTGATGTGATCGACATGGTGCGCACGGGTGCGGTGGAGCTGGGGCTCTTGGCGTCCGCCGGTTCTCTTTCCGACAAAGAGGTCGTCTCCTATTCGCTGGGGCGGCAGCGTTTCGTGCTGGTGGTGTCGGCCGACGGCCCGTTCGCCGGACGAACGGCGGTGGAGTACCGGGAGCTTGCGGGACAGCGGCTGATCGTCGGGCAGTCGGGTACCGGGATGCGGGCCTACGTCGATGCGCTGGGCGAGCAGGGAATCGAGTTCACCGTCGCGGTCGAGACCGAGCACCGGGTGTCGCTGATGCCCCTGGTGCTGGCCGGGGTCGGACTCGCGGTGGTCACGGACTCCTGGCGGGACCTCGCCGGGCGGCTGGGCGCCCGCGTCCTCGACATTGAGCCGGAGAGCACCTTGGACATCGCCCTCGTCGCCCGCCGCGGCATCCTGTCGCCCGCAGCCTCGGCGTTCGTCGCGGCCGCGACCTCGGCCGCCGACCGCTGATAGGTACGGCTTATAAAGGAGATCCGCTTTGCGTCTTGGACGCCCTGCGGACCGCCCTGCTGCAATCGTCGGCATGACGAAGAACCACCGCATTGCCCTGATCCCGGGCGACGGCATCGGCGCCGAGGTACTGCCGCCGGCACAGCAGGTACTCGATGTCGTCGGCCGCCGCCACGGCTTCGACCTGTCCTACACGTCGTACGACTGGTCGTGCGAACGGTACCTGCGGGAGGGCGCCATGATGCCCGCCGACGGGATCGACCAGCTGCGCGACAAGGACGCGATCCTGCTGGGCGCGGTGGGATACCCGGGGGTGCCCGACCATGTCTCGCTGTGGGGGCTGCTGATCCCGATCCGGCGCGAATTCCGCCAGTACGTCAACCTCCGGCCCATCCGTGTCTTCGAAGGCATCGACAGTCCGGTGCGCGGCGCACGGCCGGGAGAGGTCGATGTCGTCGTCGTGCGCGAGAACACGGAAGGCGAGTACAGCGAGGTCGGCGGCCGGCTCCACAGGGGGTTCCCGGAGGAGATCGCCGTGCAGGAGGCCGTGTTCACCCGGGCCGGGGTCACACGCGTGCTGGACTACGCCTTCACGCTCGCCTCCCAGCGCGGCGGCCGCCTGACCTCCGCGACCAAGTCGAACGGCATCGTGCACACCATGCCGTTCTGGGACCAGCTCGTCTCCGAGCGGGCCGCCTCGTTCCCGCAGGTCACCTGGGACCAGGAGCACATCGACGCGCTCGCGGCCAAGTTCGTCCTCGACCCGGCCCGTTTCGACGTCGTCGTCGCCTCCAACCTCTTCGGCGACATCCTCAGCGACCTCGCGGCGGCCGTAGCCGGATCCATAGGCATCGCTCCGGCGGCCAACCTCAACCCCGAGCGGGACTTCCCCTCGATGTTCGAGCCGGTGCACGGCTCCGCACCCGACATCGCCGGCCAGGGCATCGCCAACCCGCTGGGCGCGATCTGGTCCGCGGCCATGATGCTCGACCACCTCGGCCATCCCGCCGCGGCCAGGGACATCACGGACGCGATCGCCACGGTCCTGGCCAAGACCGATGTCCGCACCCGTGACCTGGGCGGAACCGCGGGCACCGCCGAGTTCACCGACAAGCTGATCGAACTCATCTGAGCCGTCCCCCCTGCCTCAAGGTGACACAAAGGGTGGGTTGACCCGCAGGTCTCCCGGGCTGATGGTGAACGCCATTCCCAGCGGGACAAAACCGGAAGAAGGGAGCGACCTCATGAGCATCCCGAAGCGCGTCGCCGTGATCGGCGCCGGCAGCATGGGCAGCCAGGCCATGTGGCGGCTGGCCGCCCGCGGAGCCGAGGTCATCGGCTACGACCGGTACGCGCCGGGCCACGACCGCGGCGCGGCCGGGGGCGAGAGCCGCATCTTCCGAGCCGCCCACCTCGGCGAACCCGGGTACATTCCGCTGCTGCGGCTCGCGGACGAGCTGTGGGAGCAGCTCCAGGCGGAGACGGGCCGGCAGCTGCGCCGCCGCAGCGGCAGCCTCGTGATGGGAGAGACCGCCTCGCCTGCCATGCGCCTCCTGCTGTCCACCAGCGCCGCCCATGGCCTGGATCACGAGGCACTGGACCGGGACGCCCTGGCCCGCCGCTACCCGCAGCATCGTCTCCCGGACGGGCACACCGCCGTACTCGACCGGTTGGGCGCCATGATCAGGCCGGAGGCGTCGATCCAGGCGGCCGCCGCGCGTGCCGAGCAGCTGGGTGCCCGGCTGCGCCGCTACACCCCGGTGCGGGAGGTCGTCCCCGCGGCCGGTGGCGGGGTGAACGTCGTCACCGACCAGGGCACGGACCATGTGGACGCCGCCGTGGTGAGTGTGGGCCCCTGGATCAACACACTGCTCGCGGAACTGCCGCAGACCGTCGACGTCCGCCGGGTGGTCTGCTCCTGGCACCTGCCCACCCGCTACGACTGGTTCGCGGGCGGGGCTCCCTCCTTCGTGCGCAGCACACCCCACGACTGCTTCGGGATCCCGTCGCCCGACGGCATCTCCGTCAAGCTCGGTCTGTCCTTCAAATACCATGCGCCGGTGCCCGAACCCGAACGGCTCGACCGTACGGTCCGCCCCGAGGAACTCGGCACCTTCCACGAGCTCATCAGTGAACTCATGCCCGACCTGAACCCCGACCCCATCAGGATGTCGGCCTACATGGAGGGCTACACCAAGTCCGGAAACCCGCTCGTCGGCCATCTCCCCGGCGAGGACGACATCATCGTCCTGGCCGGATTCTCCGGCAGCGGCTTCAAGCTCTCGCCCGCCATGGGAGAGATCGCCGCCGACCTGGCGCTCGACGGCACCACCGACCACCCCGTCGACTTCCTCGCTCCGGCGCGAGTCGACGCCGCCTGACCCCGCCGAACGCCGACCGCATCATCCCCCACCCCGACATCCCTGTCATAGGCATGCCCGAAAGCGGCGGGGGCGGGTCGGGCCGGCGTACGGCCGGACCGTGCCCGCTGCCGTCGCCCGTAACCAGTTCCCCGCAGCAGGAAAGTGAGCGCTTCCATGCCCGTTCCCTCGTTCCAGTTCCGCCCGAAGTACGTCTCGTTCGACTGCTACGGCACGTTGATCGAGTGGCCGATGACCCCCATCACGCGTGAACTCGTCGGCGACCAGATCCCGGCCGAGCACTGGGACCAGTTCGTCAAGGAGTTCCGCGGCTACCGCTACGACCAGGTCCGCGGCGAGTACTACCCCTACGAGCAGGTGCTGCAGGACTCCTTCGAGCGGGTCTGCCGCAAGTGGGGCATCAAGGCAGCCCCGGACGCCGGCAAGCGGTTCGCGGACGGCGTGCGCAGCTGGGGCCCGCACGCGGATGTGCCGGAACCGCTGAAGAAGATGGGCGGGAACTACAAGCTGGTGATCTTCTCCAACGCCGAAGACGCCTTCCTCGAGGAGAGCGTGCCCCGGCTCGGCGCTGACTTCCACGCGGTCTTCACCGCGGAGCAGGCCGGCTACTACAAGCCCCGGTACGCGGCCTTCGAGTACATGCTCGACCAGCTCGACGCGTCCCCCGAGGACTTCGTGCACGTCTCCTCGCACACCCGCTACGACCTGATGCCGATGCACGACATGGGCTTCCGCAATCTCGTCCTCCTGGACCGCGGCTGCGACCCGGTGACTCACGGCTACGACTACGTGACCATCAAGTCCCTGAACGAGCTCAACCAGATGCTGGGCATCTGACGCGCGATGCGACCGGACAGGCCGCAGAACCGTACTCCGCACCGCAGGCGCTGTGGCCGCCGCCCTGCAGGTCAACAGGCACATGAGCTTCCCGATCGTCACGACGGCCCCAGCCCTCGCGCTCGCCGCGTGCGTCAATGGGGCAGAGCGTCATCGTCGCCTCGGGCGGCTGGTCCCGAAGGCTCATGCCCGACCACCTCAAGGCCGTCTCGGATATCAAAACTTCCCCGTCTTCAGCCGGCTGTACGGTGATCGCTCCATGTTCGGCGCACCCGCGGTCGACGGTGTGATTGTCAAGGCATCGGTGGACGCACCGCTGGACGGACGCGAAAGGAAGACCCCCGACCCGGACCGCGTGCCCAGAGAACTCACCAGGGAAGAATCAGAAAAGGTCACCGACATCGTCACCGAATTCTTCCAGGGTCTACTGCGCCACGGGATTCTCGGGAAAGGGCTTCAAAATGCCGACCGGCTTCGGGCAGATCGCCGCACACGAGGCGCTCGGCAAGCAGACCGTCGACGGCCTGGACTTCGTGCGTCCGGGCCGGTTCAAGACCAGGTAGCCGCCCACTTCCGCCGCCTCGGCGCAGTCTTGTTGTAAGGACACCGCTGCGGGTGCACACGGCGGAGGTCTCATATCTCCCCGGGCCGAGAGGGCCGGGAATGCCGATTGCCGGCCCCGTGCTTGACACAACGTCCGATCACCGTGTCCGCAACGGACAGATCACGCGTGGGCTCCGTGCGGGGTGACGGAGATACTCGACGGACAGCAACAGTCCGCAGCTTGGTCGGTCCGGCGACCTTGGTATGTCCGTTCCCGACTCATGCCGTTCCCGAAACAGTAAAGGAATAAGCATGTCGCTCCTGAAGACCATCGATCCCAACCCCTCCTTCGCACCCCAGGAGTCCAGCCCGCTGCCGGAGCGCCTGATTTCCGGTGACCCGACGTACAAGACGTGGGCCCAGGACGCCGCCCGCGAGGGAACGATCAAAACGGGCGTCTGGGAAGCGACGCCCGGCGAGACGCGCTCGATCAAGGGCGAGCTCTTCGAGTTCTGCCACATCCTTTCCGGCGTCGTCGAACTCACGCCGGAAGGCGGCGAGTCGGTGGTCTACAAGGCAGGCGACAGCTTTGTCATGAAGCCGGGCTACGTCGGTGTCTGGAAGACCATCGAAACCGTGCGCAAGATCTACCTGACCGTGTCCTAGTGACCCGAGTCGGAGATTCATCGTTGGTTCGGTATGAGTCGTCCGGGTCCTAAGATTCCGCCGTTGTCGGTGACCGATGCCCAGCGGGCTGTGCTGGAGGGCTGGGTACGTCGCCGTACGACGGCTCAGGCGCTGGCCCAGCGGTCGCGGATCGTGCTGGAGTGCGCAGAGGGACACTCGATCATGGAGGTGTCACGTCGGCTGCGGGTCACTCCGGACACGGTCCGCACCTGGCGGCGGCGCTTCCTTGAACGGGGCCTGGACGGCCTGTCCGACGAGCCGCGGCCCGGCGTCCCCCGGAAGATCACCGACGCGGACGTCGAGCGGGTCATCGTCAAGACACTTGA
>NZ_JBIBAF010000007.1:0-127006 GCF_042899705.1 Streptomyces sp. NPDC013187
CCCGGGCATCGGCGCCGACATGTGGATCATGGGCCTGGCCTTCTCCGGCTTCGGCACCATCCTCGGCTCGGTCAACTTCATCACCACGATCATCTGCATGCGCGCCCCCGGCATGACGATGTTCCGCATGCCGATCTTCGTGTGGAACGTGCTGCTGACCGGTGTCCTGGTCCTGCTCGCCTTCCCGGTCCTCGCGGCCGCGCTGTTCGCCCTGGAGGCGGACCGCAAGTTCGGCGCCCACGTCTTCGACGCCGCCAACGGCGGTGCCCTGCTGTGGCAGCACCTCTTCTGGTTCTTCGGCCATCCGGAGGTGTACATCATCGCGTTGCCGTTCTTCGGCATCATCTCCGAGGTCATCCCGGTCTTCTCCCGCAAGCCGATGTTCGGTTACACGGGTCTGATCGGCGCGACCATCGCGATCGCGGGTCTGTCCGTGACGGTGTGGGCGCACCACATGTACGTCACCGGCGGTGTGCTGCTGCCGTTCTTCTCCTTCATGACGTTCCTCATCGCCGTACCGACCGGTGTGAAGTTCTTCAACTGGATCGGCACGATGTGGAAGGGCTCGCTGTCCTTCGAGACACCGATGCTCTGGGCGACCGGCTTCCTGATCACCTTCACCTTCGGTGGTCTGACCGGTGTCATCCTGGCCTCGCCGCCGATGGACTTCCACGTCTCCGACTCGTACTTCGTGGTGGCGCACTTCCACTACGTCGTCTTCGGCACCGTGGTGTTCGCGATGTTCTCCGGCTTCCACTTCTGGTGGCCGAAGTGGACCGGCAAGATGCTGGACGAGCGCCTCGGCAAGATCACCTTCTGGACGCTGTTCATCGGCTTCCACGGCACGTTCCTGGTCCAGCACTGGCTGGGCGCCGAGGGCATGCCGCGTCGTTACGCCGACTACCTGGCGGCCGACGGCTTCACCGCGCTCAACACGATCTCCACGATCAGCTCGTTCCTGCTCGGCATGTCGATCCTGCCGTTCTTCTACAACGTGTGGAAGACGGCCAAGTACGGCAAGCCGGTCGGCGTCGACGACCCGTGGGGCTACGGCCGCTCCCTGGAGTGGGCGACGTCCTGCCCGCCGCCGCGCCACAACTTCATCACCATGCCGCGGATCCGCAGTGAATCCCCGGCGTTCGACCTGCACCACCCGGAGATCGCCGCTCTCGACCAGCTCGAGAACGTCGGTCACGGCGAGAAGGCCATCGCTGGTGGCAAGGAGGCCGGCAAGTGAAGATCCAGGGCAAGATGTTCATGTGGCTGAGCGTCTTCGTCCTCGCCATGGCTGTGGTCTATGGCGTGTGGTCGAAGGAGCCGGCCGGTACCACGGCCCTCTTCCTGACCTTCGGTCTGTGCATCATGATCGGCTTCTACCTCGGCTTCACGGCCAAGCGGGTGGACGTCGGCGCACAGGACAACAAGGAGGCGGACGTCGCGGACGACGCCGGCGAGGTCGGGTTCTTCAGCCCGCACAGCTGGCAGCCGCTCTCCCTGGCCATCGGCGGCGCCCTCGCCTTCCTGTCGATCGCGATCGGCTGGTGGCTGATGTACTTCTCGCTGCCGATCATCCTGATCGGCATCTGGGGCTGGGTCTTCGAGTACTACCGCGGTGAGAACCGCACCCAGTAACCCGCGCCGAGCGCCGCAGGGGCCCGGACACTCCGACAGGAGCGTCCGGGCCTCTGTCTTATGCCGTAACGCATGTCACTCGTACGAGTCGCTCGGCGTGCCACTGTTGACGCCGGTTCCTAGCGTGAGGTCATGAGCCACACAGTGATCTCCCGCCCACGCACCGTCGTCAGCTGCACGTTGCTGTTGATAGCCCTCAGCGCGGGCGTCACGGCTTGCGGCTCCGACGGCAACCCGCTGGCCGCCCGCCCCTACGACGCGGCGGACCAGATCTCCTTCAACGCCCCCGACGGCGACCGCAAGAAGGCCGACCCGGACAAGCCCCTGGAAATCGTCGAGGACTCCGACGGGCGCATCACGGACGTCACGGCCCACGACGCCTCAGGACGCTACGTGGCGGGCGAACTCGCCGCCGACGGCAGCCGCTGGCACAGCACCTCCCCGCTCGCCGCGAACGCCAGCTACACGGTCCGCGTGAGCACCGAGGACGAGGACGGGGCTCCCGGCCGCAAGGTCGTCACCTTCGACACCGGCAAGCCCACCACCCAGAAGCGCCTGGATGTCACCTTCGGCCCCAAGACGGGCACCTACGGCGTCGGCCAGCCCGTCACCGCCGAGCTGAGCCAGCCCGTCAAGGACACGGCCCAGCGGGCCGTCGTGGAACGCGCCCTCAAGGTCTCCTCCACGCCCGCCACGGACGGCGCCTGGCACTGGGTGGACGACAAGAAGCTCCACTACCGCCCGAAGGACTACTGGCCCGCCCAGGCCACCGTCCAGGTCCGCAGCAACCTGCAGGGCATCAAGATCGGCGACCGGATGTGGGGCGGCAAGGCCAAGCCGCTGACCTTCACCACCGCGGACAAGCTCATAGCCGTCACGGACGCCGCCGCCCACCAGATGACCGTCTACAAGAACGACGAGATCGTGAGGCAGATACCGGTCACCACGGGCATGCCGGGCTACGACACCCGCAACGGCGTCAAGGTCGTCCTGGCCAAGGAGGGCACCGTCCGCATGACCAGCGCCAGCATCGGCGCCTCGGACTTCTACGACCTGGTCGTGCACCACTCGGTCCGGGTCACCAACAGCGGCGAGTACGTCCACGCCGCGCCCTGGTCGGTCGGGTCCCAGGGCTACGCCAACGTCAGCCACGGCTGCACCGGCATGAGCACCGAGAACGCCGCCTGGTTCTACGACACCGTCCGCGAGGGCGACATCGTCAAGGTCATCAACTCCGGCGGCGACATGATGGCGCCGTTCGGCAACGGCTACGGCGACTGGAACCTCGACTGGGCGAAGTGGCGCACCGGCAGCGCCCTCCTGGGCGGCACCCCGGACGGCCCGACGGAGGCGGACAGAGCCCGTCTACGCCCTCAGAGCGTCTGACCTGAAGGGGCGCGGGGCTGTGACTGTGACATCTGCGGCTCCGCCGCGGGGCGCGAACAACCTCCACGCGCCCGCAGCCGCCGCACAACAAGGCGAACCGACCCCCTAGGCGTTCAAAGCCGCCTTGTCCCGCAACAGCGAAGCCAGGGCAGCGGCGAACTCCACCGGCTCCACCGGCAGGGTCACCGCGGACTCGGCCCGGCTCCAGGTCGCGAGCCACGCGTCCTGGGGCCGCCCGATCAGCAGCAGCACCGGCGGACAGTCGAACACCTCGTCCTTGATCTGCCGGCAGAGCCCCATGCCCCCCATCGGCACGGCCTCCCCGTCCAGCACACAGACGTCGATCCCACCCCGGTCCAGCTCCGTGAGCACCGCGGCGGGAGTCGCGCACTCCACGAACTCCACCACGGGGACATCCGGAGCCGGCCTCCGTCCCGTGGCGAGCCGCACCTGCTCGCGGGTGTTGGAGTCGTCGCTGTAGACCAGCACCGTGGCGGTCGGCTGCATTGTTCCTCCGTGACGTCAACGTCGTAAGGACAGGCCCGTTGGGCCGGATGCTACTCCCTTGAACACCACGTCAACACCGGTACGACCGGTGAAGACACTCCGAACGGCACCCCCCGGAGTGAGGGCGGGATAAGCGACCGACATAATGTCGGTCGTGGCGACAGCAACGACAGTAGAAACCGGGCACGCGCACCCGTCGGTCAACCGGCCGAACCTCACCAGCGTCGGAACCATCATCTGGCTGAGTTCCGAGCTGATGTTCTTCGCGGCCCTCTTCGCGATGTACTTCACCCTGCGATCGGTGACGGGTCCCGATCACTGGAAGGAGATGGCTGCCCATCTCAACTTCCCGTTCTCGGCGACGAACACCACCATCCTGGTGCTCTCCTCCCTCACCTGCCAGCTCGGCGTCTTCGCCGCCGAGCGCGGTGACGTGAAGAAGCTCCGGATGTGGTTCATCGTCACGTTCGTGATGGGTGCGATCTTCATCGGCGGTCAGGTCTTCGAGTACACGGAGCTGGTCAAGGACGCGGGCCTGTCCCTGTCCTCCGACCCGTACGGCTCGGTGTTCTACCTGACCACCGGCTTCCACGGCCTGCACGTGACGGGCGGTCTCATCGCCTTCCTGCTGGTCCTGGGCCGGACCTACGCGGCCCGGAGGTTCACCCACGAGCAGGCGACGGCCGCGATCGTCGTGTCCTACTACTGGCACTTCGTCGATGTCGTCTGGATCGGTCTCTTCGCCACGATCTACATGATCAAGTAGCAGGGCCCGCATCCGCGCGTGCTCGACGAAGCGCGCATCCCAGAAGCATCGACGCAGAAGATCCTGACACCGGGGTAATCCGTGAAAAAGCTCTCCGCACGACGACGCCACCCGTTGGCGGCGCTCGTCGTCCTACTCCTCGCGCTGGCATGCACCGGGGGGCTGTACGCCGTGTTCGCACCCGCGGACAAGGCGCAGGCCGACGAAACCGCCCAGTCCCTCACCATCGAGGAGGGCAAGAAGCTCTACTCGGTCGGCTGCGCCAGTTGCCACGGCACCGGCGGTCAGGGCACCACCGACGGGCCGAGCCTGGTGGGTGTGGGCGCCGCGGCCGTCGACTTCCAGGTGGGCACCGGCCGGATGCCGGCCGCCACCTCCCAGGGCCCCCAGGTCCCGGAGAAGAAGAACATCTACTCGCAGGCCGAGATCGACCAGCTCGCGGCGTTCATCGCCTCGCTGGGTGCCGGTCCGTCCGTCCCGACGGAGGAGCAGTACGGCCCCGAGGGTGCCGACATCGCCAAGGGCGGTGAGCTGTTCCGCACCAACTGCGCGCAGTGCCACAACTTCACCGGCAAGGGCGGCGCGCTGACGCACGGCAAGTACGCGCCGGACCTCGAGGGCGTCTCCCCGAAGCACATCTACGAGGCCATGCAGACCGGCCCGCAGAACATGCCGTCCTTCCCCGACACCACGCTGTCGGAGAAGAACAAGAAGGACATCATCGCGTACCTCGACGCGGTCAACAGCGAAAAGACCGAGAGCCCCGGCGGCCTCGAACTGGGTGGCCTCGGGCCGGTCAGCGAGGGCCTGTTCGGCTGGATCTTCGGTCTCGGCGGTCTGATCGCCGTCGCCGTGTGGGTCGCCGCCCGGACCGCAAAGGCCAAGAAGTCATGAGTAGCCAAGACATTCCAGAAGAGAACCTGCCTGCCGCGCAGTCCGCAGGACATGACGAGCACGGGCACGGCGCGGTGAGCGTCGCGGACGACAAGCACCCGTTCGCCGACCCGGGCCTGCCGCCCCACGAGCACCGGATCCAGGACATCGACGAGCGGGCCGCCAAGCGGTCCGAGCGTTCGGTCGCCCTGATGTTCACGGTGTCGATGCTGGCCACGGTCGCCTTCATCGCCTCGTTCGTGGCGATCCCGGTCGACAAGTCGGTCTACATCTTCCCGCTGGGCCACATCAGCGCGCTGAACTTCGCGCTGGGCATGACGCTCGGCATCGCGCTGTTCTGCATCGGCGCGGGCGCCGTCCACTGGGCCCGCACTCTGATGTCCGACGTGGAGGTCGCCGACGAGCGGCACCCGATCGAGGCGACGCCCGAGGTCCGCGAGAAGGTCTTCGCCGACTTCAAGCAGGGCGCCAAGGAGTCCGCGCTCGGCCGTCGCAAGCTGATCCGCAACACGATGCTCGGCGCGCTCACGCTGGTGCCGCTCTCCGGCGTCGTGCTGCTGCGCGACCTCGGTCCGCTGCCCGGCACCAAGCTCCGCCACACGCTGTGGTCCAAGGGCAAGCTGCTCGTCAACATGAACACCAACGAGCCGCTGCGTCCGTCCGATGTCGCGGTCGGTTCGCTGACCTTCGCCAAGCCCGAGGGCCTGGAGGAGCACGACCACGACTTCCAGAACGAGATCGCCAAGGCCGCCCTGATGATCGTCCGGATCCAGCCGGAGGACATCAAGGACAAGCGCGAGCTCGAGTGGTCGCACCAGGGCATCGTCGCGTACTCGAAGATCTGCACCCACGTCGGCTGCCCGATCTCCCTGTACGAGCAGCAGACGCACCACGTGCTCTGCCCCTGCCACCAGTCCACCTTCGACCTCTCCGACGGAGCCCGAGTGATCTTCGGTCCCGCCGGTCACGCCCTGCCGCAGCTCCGCATCGGCGTGAACGACGAGGGCTACCTCGAGGCGCTCGGCGACTTCGAAGAGCCCGTCGGCCCTGCTTTCTGGGAGCGCGGATGAGCACTGCACAGACACGCCGCAAGGCACCCGCGGGTGAGCGGGTCGCCGACTGGGCCGACGGCCGTCTCGGGATCTACTCCCTGGCCAAGGCCAACATGCGCAAGATCTTCCCGGACCACTGGTCCTTCATGCTGGGTGAGATCTGCCTCTACAGCTTCATCATCATCATCCTCACGGGCGTGTACCTGACGCTGTTCTTCCACCCGTCGATGAACGAGGTGGAGTACCACGGCAGTTACGTCCCGCTCCAGGGGCAGCTGATGTCGGAGGCGTTCGCCTCCACGCTGGACATCAGCTTCGACGTCCGCGGCGGTCTGCTCATCCGGCAGATCCACCACTGGGCGGCGATCATCTTCCTCGCCGGCATGTTCGTGCACATGATGCGCGTCTTCTTCACCGGCGCGTTCCGCAAGCCGCGCGAGATCAACTGGCTGTTCGGCTTCCTGCTGTTCGTCCTGGGCATGTTCACCGGTTTCACCGGCTACTCGCTCCCGGACGACCTGCTCTCCGGCACCGGTGTCCGCTTCACGCAGGGCGCGATCCTGTCCATGCCGATCGTGGGCACGTACATCTCGATGTTCCTGTTCGGCGGGGAGTTCCCGGGCACCGACTTCGTCGCCCGGTTCTACTCGATCCACATCCTGCTGCTGCCGGGCATCATGCTCGGGCTCGTGGTCGGCCACCTGATCCTGGTCTTCTACCACAAGCACACCCAGTTCGCGGGTCCCGGCCGGACCAACAAGAACGTCGTCGGCATGCCGCTGCTGCCGGTCTACATGGCCAAGGCCGGAGGCTTCTTCTTCCTGGTCTTCGGCGCCATCGCGGCCATCGCCGGCATCGCGACCGTCAACCCGATCTGGGTCCTGGGCCCCTACCGCCCCGACCAGGTGTCGACCGGCGCCCAGCCCGACTGGTACATGGGCTTCGCCGAGGGTCTGGTCCGCGCCATGCCGGGCTGGGAGATCAACCTCTGGGGTCACACGCTCGTGCTGGGCGTGTTCATCCCGCTGGTGCTGTTCGGTCTCTTCCTCGCGATCATCGCCCTGTACCCGTTCATCGAGTCGTGGGTCACCGGGGACAAGCGCGAGCACCACATCCTGGACCGGCCGCGCAACGCCCCGACCCGCACCGCTGTCGGTGTCGCGTGGGTCACCGGCTACATCATCATGCTGATCGGCGGTGGCAACGACATCGTCGCCACGCACTTCCACATGTCGATCAACTCGGTGACCTGGTTCGTCCGGATCGGGTTCTTCGTCGGACCGGTCATCGCCTTCATCGTCACCAAGCGCATCTGCCTCGGCCTGCAGCGCCGGGACAAGGAGAAGGTGCTGCACGGCCGCGAGTCGGGCATCATCAAGCGCCTGCCGCACGGTGAGTTCATCGAGGTGCACGAGCCGCTCAGCCAGGAGCAGATGTACACGCTCACGGCGCACGAGCAGTACAAGCCGGCCGAGATCGGCCCGACGGTCGACGAGAACGGTGTCGAGCGCAAGGTGAAGGGCTCCGAGAAGCTGCGCGCCAAGCTCAGCGACGCCTACTACGGCGAGGGCGCCCAGATCCCGAAGCCCACCGCCGAGGAGTACCGGGAGATCACGAGCGGCCACGGCCACCACTGATCGACTGCTTCGCCACGCCACACGAGGGGCCTCGTCCGATCGCCGGACGGGGCCCTTCGTCCTGCCCGGGGCTGGATAGGGTGGACCTCGTTGAGACTCTCGTCCCGTAGTCCGGGACGCCTGACCCTGGAGCGGCTTATGAGCGCTGTGACCCCCGCTGGAGGCGACACCGCGGCGGGCCGCTCCTGGCCCCTGCTGCTGAACGGCCTGCTGGACGGCAGGCACCTGAGCGCGGACGACACCGCCTGGGCGATGGACCGGATCATGCGCGGCGAGGCGACCGAGGCGCAGATCGCCGGGTTCGTCGTGGCCCTGCGCGCCAAGGGCGAAACCGTCGAGGAGATCAACGGCCTCGTCCGCACGATGTACGCGCACGCCAACGTGATCGAGGTGCCCGGGGCGACGGTCGACATCGTCGGCACCGGCGGTGACGGCGCGAAGACGGTCAACATCTCCACGATGTCGTCCATCGTCGTCGCCGGCACCGGGGCGAAGGTCGTCAAGCACGGCAACCGGGCCGCGTCCTCGGCGTCCGGGGCCTCCGACGTGCTGGAGAAGCTCGGGGTCAACCTGGAGCTGCCGCTGCACCGGGTCGCGGAGGTCGCCGAGGAGGCCGGGATCACCTTCTGCTTCGCGGTGAAGTTCCACCCGGCGCTGCGCCACGCGGGCGCCGCCCGCGGGCAGTTGGGCATCCGCACGGTGTTCAACGCCCTCGGCCCGCTCACCAACCCGGCCCGGGTCCGCGCCCAGGCGGTCGGCGTGGCGGACCCACGCATGGCGCCCATCGTCGCGGGAGTCTTCGCCGAGCGCGGCAACTCGTCCCTGGTCTTCCGGGGCGACGACGGCCTCGACGAGCTGACCACCACGGCCACCTCCCGGGTGTGGACCGTCCGGGACGGCAAGGTCACCGAGGAGGCCTTCGACCCGCGGGACGTGGGCCTCGAACTGGTCCCCGTGGAGGCGCTGCGCGGCGCCGACGCCTCCTACAACGCCGAGGTCGCCCGCCGCCTGCTGGACGGCGAGACCGGCCCGGTCCGCGAGGCGGTCCTGCTGAACTCGGCGGCGGCGCTGGTGGCCCTGGAGCCCACCGCCGCGCCCCTGGCCGAGCAGATCCGCGCCGGGATGGCGAAGGCGGCCGAGTCGATCGACTCGGGCGCGGCGAAGCGCACGCTGGAACGCTGGGTGGCCGCGAGCAACGCCTAGCGGATCCCGTAGCCGAAAGGACCGGCGTCCCGCGATCCGGACTCGGGTTGCGGGACGCCGATCTTTTCGCGTACGTTCCTGAACAGGTCATGAGTGACAGTCATGAGGCCCCGGCCGACTGTCCGGCAACCCTCCGTCCGTGGCGGGGTGCCCCGGGTGAAGACCGGGTCGTAGGCAGCGAGGTCTACGGCAAGCGCGTGACGAGGAGTCTTCCGTGAACCAGCGAATGCGATAGGGCCGCAGAGCCCCGCCTCCGCATCCCCCTTTTTCTTTCACCCCCCGCTTGAGCCGCACGCGCTCGCGGGCGGATTCCACCTGCCTTCACGGGAGTTCCGTCATGTCTGTCTCCACCCTTGCCGCCGAACAGTCCGTTTGTGCCCCGCTGCCCGTTCTGGGGCGAGACGTCACCGTGCCGCTCGTGACCGGTGGTGAGGTCACCTACGCCGCGCTCGACTACGCCGCGAGCGCCCCGGCGCTCCAGCGGGTCTGGGACGACGTCGCCGCCTACGCGCCGTACTACGGCAGCGTGCACCGCGGTGCCGGTTACCTGTCCCAGCTGTCGACCGACCTGTTCGAGAACGCCCGCCGGACCGTGGCCGAGTTCCTCGACTGCCGCGAGGACGACCAGGTCGTGTTCACCCGGTCGACCACCGACTCCCTCAACCTCCTCGCCGCCGCGATCCCCGCCGACTGCCGGGTCTTCGTCTTCGAGACCGAGCACCACGCCTCCCTGCTGCCCTGGCAGGACGCCCGCGTCACCTACCTCGACGCCCCCCGCACCCCCCGCCAGGCCGTCGAGACCCTGGAGCGCGCCCTCGCCGACCGGGACCCCTACGGCCCGGCCCTGGTGTGCGTCACCGGCGCCTCCAACGTCACCGGCGAGCTGTGGCCCGTGCGGGAGCTCGCGGCGGCCGCGCACGCCCACGGCGCGCGGATCGTGCTGGACGCCGCCCAGCTGGCCCCCCACCACCCCGTGTCCGTCGCGGACCTCGACGTCGACTGGGTCGCCTTCTCCGGGCACAAGCTGTACGCGCCCTTCGGCTCGGGCGTCCTGGCCGGGCGGGCCGACTGGCTGCGCGAGGCCGAGCCGTACCTCGCGGGCGGCGGCGCCAGCCGCAAGGTCAGCCGGCGTGAGGACGGGGGAGTGGACGTGGAGTGGCACGACAGCGCCGCGCGCCACGAGGCCGGCTCGCCCAACGTCATCGGCGCCTACGCCGTCGCCTCGGCCTGCAAGGCGCTGAGCGAGGCGGGCTTCGACACCCTCGTCGCCCGTGAGCAGCACCTGGTCCGCACGGTGCGCGACGGTCTCGCCGACGTCCCCCAGGTGCGGTTCCTGTCCCTCTTCGGGGACGACGCGCCGCGTGTCGGCGTGCTCTCCTTCGTCGTCGAGGGCTGGAACAGCTCCCACTTCGCCGCCGCCCTGTCCGCCGAGTACGGCATCGGCGTACGGGACGGGCTGTTCTGCGCCCACCCGCTGCTGCGCACGCTGCTCGGCAGCGACCCGCAGGCGCAGGGCGAGTGCGGGTCGCCCGAGTCCGAGCCCGGGGAGAGGTCGCTCAACGCCATCCGGGTCAGCTTCGGCGCCGGCACGCCCGACGAGCACGTGGAGCGGTTCGTGCGGGCGGTGAGGGAGCTCGTGACGGTCGGAGCGAAGTGGAACTACCGCACGCAGGACGGCCGCTGCGTGCCGGACACCTCCGCCTGAGTCGGTCGTCGCCTGAGCCGGTCGTCGCCGGGGGCGGTCGTCGCCGGGGGCGGTGGCCACCGGGGGCGGCGACCGCCAGGACAGGCCCTAGTTGTCCAGCCCGATCGAGAACGCCGCCTCCAGGTCGTGCTGCGAGTACGTGCGGAACGCCACGTGCGTGTCGGTTCCCTCCACCCCGGGGATCTTGCTGATCCGGCCCGGGATGACCTCCGCCAGGTCCTCGTGCTCCTTCACCCGGACCATCGCGATCAGGTCGTAGGTGCCGGTGACGGAGAAGACCTCGCTGACGCTGTCCAGCGCCGCGATCGACTCGGCGATCTCGGGGATCCGGTCCACGCTGGTCTTGATGAGGACGATCGCGGTGATCACGGTTGGTTCTCTCCCTCGGGGGCCGGAGCAGGGGCGGCCTTCACTCTAGTGGGGCCGGTGGGGCGGCCGTAGCGGACCGACGCGTAGCCGAAGCCCAGACCGAATCCGATCAGATGGGCGAGATAAGCGACCCCCGGCCCGTCCGAGGCCCGTCCCGCCGCCAGCCACTGCAGCGCCGCCCAGAACGGCAGGACGACCCACGCCGGGAAGCGCACCGGCAGGAAGAACAGGAACGGCAGGAGACTGGTCACCCGGGCCCGGGGGAACAGGTACAGGAACGCGCCGAGGACCGCCGAGATCGCCCCCGAGGCGCCGACCAGGGACTGCTCGGAGTCCGCGTTGGCGACGGCGTAGCCCAGCAGGGCCAGGTAGCCGCAGCCGACGTAGAACAGGGTGAACTGCACCCGGCCCATCCGCTCCTCGGTCATCGCCCCGAAGACGTAGAGGAAGAGCATGTTGCCGAGCAGGTGGACCCAGCTGCCGTGGACGAAGAGCGCCGTCGCGGGGGTGAGGGCCGACCCCGCGGACCCTTCGAACAGTTCTGCGGGGATCACTCCCCAGTGCCGGAAGTAGGCCCGCTGCACGGCGAGCACCTCGTCGCCGGTGCCGTACGCCGGGTTGAGTCCCGAGGCGGGTCCGGCCAGGAAGGCCGTGCAGCACAGGGCGATCAGTGCGTACGTCACCGGCGACGAGGACCCCCGGACCGATCGGCCTGCCCGGATGATCGACGCGCTCCACTTGCTGATCATGACCACAGAGCATGACGTAACCGGACGCAACCGCACAGACCGCCTCGCCGCCGTGGACGCGCGGGCGGCGAGGACCCGCCAGGCCGTAGGGTTACGAGCCACACGCACCGGGGATGCCGGTCGCGTCACGGACACTAGAAGGAAAGAGAACAGGTCACGATGACGGTTCCCCTGCCGACCGCCGAGACGCGGTGGCGCTGCACCCTCTGCGGCAACCTCACGAGGTTCGACGTGACCCGCTCGTCGAAGGTCGTCGAGTACGTCCACCTCGACCTGGCCGGAGAGCCGAAGGTCGAGGAGCGCGAGGTGCTCAGTGAGACCATCGAGTCGGTGCGCTGCCGCTGGTGTAACGCGGTGGACCAGGTGGAACTCGTGGACAGGCCGGGCGCCGGCTCCTGACGGGAGCAGGCCCCGCACAGGCATTGGGGTGTGACGGATGGTGGAGACCACGGGCGGGGGGCCGGGCGACGGCGCCGCCGAGGTGCTCGACCGTCCGCTGCCCGACGGCGTGCGCCGCAGGGTCGTGCAGATCGTCTCCGACGGCTTCGGCTCGCTGACGGTCGGCGAGCTGCCCGCACAGCTCAGGCAGTACGCCCGGTTCGCGCCGAACCGCCGGGCGAAGTTCGCCGGCAACGCGATGGCGGCCGCGCTGGAGACGGATCCGCTGTTCCGGCAGCGCATCGGGGAGAAGCTCAGAGAGGCCCAGCCGGAGCTGACCGGCGCCCTCGACTCAGGCTCCCCGCCCCCGGCCGCGGACCCGCTCGACGTGGCGGCCGCGGCCTACGTACTGCGGCCACCCGGCTGGGTGAAACTGGTGGCCGCCGCCGGCGAGGAGGCTCAGCGGGCCGACGCCGAACGCGCCGACGAGGAGAGCCGGGCCGAACTGGAGCGGCTGCGCGCCGAACTCGACCGGGCCCGTGACCACACCCGGGCCGAGACCGAGCGGCTGCGCACGGAGCTGGAATCGGCCAAAAGGGAAACCGAGGCGCTGCACCGCAAGCTGCGCGCCGCCCTCAGCGACGTCAAGCGCGGCGAGGCGGCCCTGCGCAAGGCGCACGGCGAGATCGACGCCGTCCGCGCCGAGGGGCACGCCCAGGTGTCCGCCGCCGAGAGCGAGACCCGGCGGCTCAAGTCCCGGCTGAGCGAGTCCGAGGCCGCCCTGGAGGCCGCGCGCCGGGCCGCCCGCGAGGGCCGCAGCGTCGAGGACATGCGGGTACGGCTGCTGCTGGACACCCTCCTGGACGCCACCCAGGGGCTCCGCCGCGAACTGGCCCTGCCCCCGGTGTCGGTGCGCCCCGCCGAGACCGTCGACGCCGTCGAGCCGGGCCGGATGTCCCCGAAGGACATCGCCGCCCGCGCCCTGTCCGAGAACGACCCGCAGGTCCTGGACCAGCTGCTGGCGCTCCCGCAGGCCCATCTCGTCGTCGACGGCTACAACGTCACCAAGACCGGCTATCCGCAGATGCCGCTGGAGAAGCAGCGCCTGAGGCTGCTCGGTCAGCTCTCCCAACTGGCCGCGCAGAGCGGCGCCGAGGTGACCTGCGTCTTCGACGGCGCCGAGCTCGCCGCACCGGTGCTGCTGGCCCCGCCGCGCGGTGTGCGCGTGCTGTTCTCGAAGCCGGGCGTCACCGCCGACGAGCTGATCCGCCAGCTGGTGCGCGCCGAACCGCCGGGGCGTCCGGTCATCGTGGCGTCCACCGACCGCGAGGTCGCCGACGGCGTGGCCCGGGCCGGTGCCCGCCCGGTGGCCTCGGCCATGCTGCTCAAGCGCCTTTCGCGTGCCTAAGGGGCGTACGCCCGCTGTGTAACCTCCGGGCGCGATGCCCGGATTGGTGAGGCCGGTGGGCCACGGTGAGTCAAATGGGTCTCACCGCCTGTGAGTCCAGGGGAAAAGATGGCCTACCGTGACGCAATTTTTCATCTGAGGATTTGAACTGATCACAGGAAGGTCACTAGGGTCGGGCCCAACCTCCGCTCGGGTGATCACTCATCGGGAGAGACGGCGGAGGGGCCAGAAGGAGCTTTTCACCCGTGGCGTCCCACCGTCGTCCTAAGCAGCCGAGTCGCGCACGTGTGACCGTGCTGACCACAGCCGCCGCCGCTGCCGTCGCCTTCAGCTCGCAGGCCGCCAACGCGGCCCCCAGTGAGAAGCCGAGCAAGGACGAGGTCAAGGCCAAGGTCGACAAGCTCTACGAGGAGGCCGAGCAGGCCACCGAGAAGTACAACGGGGCCAAGGAGAAGCAGGAGAAGCTCCAGAAGGAGATCTCCACCATCCAGGACAACGTGGCCCGCGGCCAGGAGGAGCTGAACGAGCTCCGCGACAGCCTGGGTCTCGCCGCCGCCTCGCAGTACCGCACCGGCTCCATCGACCCCTCGGTCCAGCTCTTCCTCTCCGCCAATCCCGAGGACTACCTCGACAAGGCCTCCACGCTCGACCAGTTGAGCAGCCAGCAGGTCGAGGCGCTGAAGAAGGTCCAGGAGAAGCAGCGCGAACTCGCCCAGGAGCGCGCCGAGGCCTCCGAGAAGCTCAAGGACCTCGCCTCCACCCGGACCGAACTCGGCAACAAGAAGAAGGAAGTCCAGGGCAAGCTCGCCTCCGCGCAGAAGCTGCTCAACAGCCTCACCGCCGCCGAGAAGGCCGCACTCGCCGCCGAGCAGAGCCGCGCCAGCCGGGCCAGCGAGCGCGACGCCCTCGACGTCGACGTCCCGCCCGGCTCGGGCCGCGCCGCCGCCGCGTTCGCCTTCGCCCAGAGCCAGCTCGGCAAGCCCTACGTCTACGGCGCCACCGGCATGAGCTCCTTCGACTGCTCCGGCCTCACCTCCCGGGCGTACGCCTCCGCCGGCATCCAGATCCCGCGCACCTCCGAGGCCCAGTCCCAGATCGGCACCAAGATCTACTCGACCAGCCAGCTCAAGGTCGGTGACCTGGTCTTCTTCTTCAACGACCTGCACCACGTCGGCCTCTACGCCGGCAACGGACAGATCATCCACGCCCCGCGCACCGGCACGGTCGTCCGCTACGAGTCGATGAGCACCATCGGCGGCCCGTTCATGTTCGGCGTCCGGGTCTGACCCCGCTCCTCGAAGCTCGCGCGTTCGTCCCTAAGTCCCCTCGGCGCCTTCAAGATCAGGACACCGTGTCCGCCGTTCGGGCGAAACGCGACCGCCTTGAGTGAGCCCACGCCCCGCCATTGACCTGCGTCAGCGGCGGGGCGCAGTGCTGGACACCCACGGATGGTCGTTGGCGGCCCTCTGCCACGGGGCTACTGTCTGCCGCGTTCCAAGTCCGCCAGCGGAAGGAGAGCGGCTTCCCGTGGGGTCCCATCGCCGCCTTGCACCGTCCGGGTTCGACCGGGGCGCCGGTGCCGCCGTCAGCATCCTGTCCGTAGCGGCCGCCGCCCTGGGCGCGGTACCCGCCGGCGCCGCACCGCACGACGACACCCGGGCCACGGTGGACCGGCTCTACGAGCAGGCGGAGAAGGCGACCGAGGCGTACAACAAGGCCGACGAGCGCGCCGACGAGCTGCGCGAGCAGGCCGGCACCGCCCGGGACCGCGTCGCCCGACAGCAGCAGCGCGTCAACAGCCTGCGCGAGACCCTCGGTTCGCTCGCGGGCGCCCAGTACCGCTCGGGCGGCATCGACCCGTCCCTCGCCCTGCTGCTGTCCGACGACCCTGACGACTACCTCGACCACGCGTCCCGGCTCGACCGCCTCACCGCCCGCCAGGCCGGTGAGCTGAAGGAACTCCAGGACGCCCTGCGCGAACTCGCCCAGGACCGCGAGGAGGCAGCCGGGAAGCTTCGCGAACTGGAGAAGAGCCGCACGGCCGTCGCCGCCCACAAGAAGACCGTGGAGCGGAAACTCGCCACGGCCCGGCGACTGCTCAACTCCCTGCCGGACGCCGAGCGCGACGCCTACGGCCGTGCCTCCCGCTCCGGCCGCCCGGGCATGCCCGACTTCGGCGGCGCCACCGCCGCCTCGGGACGCGGGTCAGCCGCCGTCGCCGCCGCCCGCAGCGCGCTCGGCAAGCCCTACGTCTGGGGCGCCAACGGGCCCACCGGCTTCGACTGTTCGGGTCTGATGCAGTGGTCGTACGCGCAGGCCGGGGTCGCCCTGCCGCGCACCTCGCAGGGCCAGCGGTACGCCGGCCGGCAGGTCCCGCTGTCCGAGGCACGCCCCGGCGACCTGGTCCTCTACCGGGGCGATGCCAGCCACGTCGGGATGTACATGGGCGACGGCCAGGTCATCCACGCGCCCTACCCCGGCGCGCCCGTGCGCTACGACCCGGTCGGGATGATGCCCGTCTCCTCGGTCACCAGGGTCTGACCGGCGCGGCCCGGCGCCCGTACGATCGGGGACGTGGCTGGTCGAAGGTCTGGTGCTGCGGCAGGCGACGTCTGCCCGTCAAGGGCCGGGCGTCGCGACGGGGCGCATGGTGCCTGCCGCGGCACCGGGTCCGCGCTGGTGGCGCTCGTCGTGCTGCTCGTCTTCCTGGCCGGGTGCGGCGGCCGGCCTGCGGCCGACCGCGCCACGGCGGACGTCCAGCGCCTCCTGGACCGGCGGGCCGCCGCCGTCGTGGACCGCGACGAGCGGGCCTACGAACGGACGGGCAGGGGGACGGATTTCGCCAGACTGCGGGCGGTGCCCGTGGCCGCGTGGTCGTACCGGGTGACCGCGGTGCGCCGCACCGGCGACACGGCCACCGCCGACGCCGAACTGCGCTACCGCGTCGCCGGGTACGACCAGGCGCCGGTGACCGCGGGGCGCACCCTCCGGCTGGGCCGGGACGCGGACGGGAAGTGGTCCGTCGACACCGACCGGCCCGCGAAGAAGTCCGCACAGCAGCTGTGGGACCAGGGGGCGGTGCAACTGGTCCGCGGACGGCACAGTCTCGTCCTGGGAGTCGGGCAGTCCGGGCAGGCGCTGCGGGACTTCGCGGACCTGGCCGACCGCGCCGTACCGGCCGTGTCGGACGCGTGGGGCACGGACTGGAGCCGGCGAGTCGTCGTGCTCGTGCCGAAGTCGGTGGAGGGGATGGCGGGGCTGCTCGGCTCACCCGCCTCCTCCTACCGCGGGATCGCGGCGGTCACCACCGGCGAGACCGGGGCATCGGCCCGGGCGCCGGCGGACCGGATCATCGTCAATCCGGACGCGTTCGCGCTCCTCGGCGGTCTCGGCGAGCAGGTCGTCGTCACCCACGAGACCACCCATGTCGCCACCCGCGCCCGGACCACGGCCGCCACGCCGCTGTGGCTGTCCGAGGGGTACGCCGACTGGGTCGGCTACCGAGCCGCCGGCCGCACTCCCGCCGAGGCCGCGCCGGAACTGTCCCGGGCCGTCCGCGAGGACCGGCTCCCCACCGCACTCCCCGACGACGAGGACTTCGGCTTCACCGGCGACGCGAGCCGCCTGGCCCGTTCCTACGAGAGCGGCTGGACGGCGTGCCGGCTGATCGCCGACCGCTGGGGCGATGCCCGGCTGGGCGCGTTCTACCGGGCCGTCGGGGAGCACCGGGAGCGGGCCGGGGCGGTGGAGGCCGCGATGCGGAAGGTCCTGGGGACCACTCCGGATGCCTTCACGGCGGACTGGCGGGCGTATCTGCGGGACCAGCTGGGCTGACCGTGCTGCTGGCCGCCGGCGCCCCCTAGGGTCATGGCGGCCTTCGGCGCCGGGCCCGCCATCGCACACGAGGGCGTGCTGTTCCCGCGCTGCGTCGGGCCCTACCTCGTGCTGATGGCGGGTCTGATCGCGCTCGGCGGTGTCTTCGAGGGCAGCGGAGAGGCCCCTGCGCTGCTGCGCGTCACCGCGCTGGGGACAGTGGTCCAGCTCGCGCTCGCGTACGCACTGACGGGGCTGGGGCTCCACGGGGTGTGCCTGGCGCCGGCGTTCGCGGCGGCTGTGCAGTGTGCCCTGGTGCGGCTGCTGTTCCGGCGGGCCCCGGTTCAGGAGGAGACGGGGGTCTCGTCCGTCCGGGCCGGCTGAGGGGGTACGGGGGCCGGCGGTGTGACGGACGGTACGGTCGCCCGCCACAGGGCTCGGGCCGCGATCAGCGCGGCGGCCACCAGGAGTCCGTTGCGCAGGAACAGCAGGGTGAGGCCGAGGCCGTCGCTGGCGACGACGTTGGCGAAGTAGAACGGGAACTCCAGCACCGTCACGAAACACGCCACCAGCACCAGGGCGACCGGCAGCCGCATCCGGCTGCCCGGGAAGTACAGGCACACCGCCGCGAGCCCCACCAGCCACACCATGTACTGGGGGCTGATCACCCGGCTGGTGGTGGTGAACATCAGCACCGCCACGAAGGCAGCGTCGGCGAGCGTGTGCTCCTCGAAGCGCCGGGCCAGCAGCCGCCACAGCACCAGCCAGCCGAAGGCCGCCCCCGTCAGGAACAGCGCACCCGTGCTCACCTCGCTCACATACGGCCCGAGGAACTCGATCGAGCCGTAGTTCAGCCTCACCTCGCCCTGCCAGCCGAAGTGCCGGGCGACATGGAAGACCAGTGCGCCCAGCGACTCCACCTCGGTGCCCCGGTCGCGCTGGAAGGTCAGGAACGCGAACGTGCCCGGCATGGCCAGTGCGAACCCGGCCGTCACCGCGATGCCGGTCAGCAGGGCCGAGACCCAGGCGCTGCGGCGGCGGGCGGCCAGGAGCAGCATCGCCGGCCAGACCTTCAGCAGCGCGCCGAAAGCGGCCAGGGCGCCCATGGCCCTCGGGTGCCGGGCGCCCGCGAGCAGCGCGGCCATGGCCACCGCAGTGACCATCACGTCGTAGCGGGCGTACACCGTCGGCCCGAGCAGCGGTACGCCGATCACCCACACCCAGGCGCCGCGCAGCGACCGGCCCGAGCGGCGTCCCGCGTACGCCATGAGGGCCAGCACGGCCAGGTCGGTGACGCAGACCAGCACGAAGAAGGCCGTCGCGTAGTCCAGGAAGGGCAGCAGGCCGGGGGAGAGGATCGCCAGCGCGGCTGCGGGCGGGTACTGCCAGGTGACGTCGGCCAGCGGGAAGGTCCCGGTGCTCAGGACGCGGTACCAGCCCTGGTAGATCACGTGGACGTCGCTCGTGACGTCCGGCCCCGGGAAGACGTACACCTTCAGCACGAACAGCAGCAGCAACAGCCTCGTGAGACACCAGACCACCGGCAGCCATGCCAGGGACCGCCTCGTGCCCGTCGTCTTCACGTGATCCCTGCCCGTTCGCGTGCCGTGTTGATGGGGCCATGATGGGCCCGCAGGCTGTGAGCGTGCCATATGTGCTTCCGCACAGGGCGGTGAGGGCGGTTCGGTAGGGTCGGCGGCGTGCGCAAGACCCTGATCGTGACGAACGACTTTCCGCCCAGGCCCGGGGGCATCCAGGCGTTTCTGCACAACATGGCGCTGCGGCTGGATCCGCAGCAGCTGGTCGTCTACGCCTCGACCTGGAAGCGGACCCGGGAGGGCGTCGAGGCGACCCGCGCCTTCGACGCCGAGCAGCCCTTCACCGTCGTACGGGACCGTACGACCATGCTGCTGCCGACGCCCGGCGCCACCCGGCGGGCCGTCGGCCTGCTGCGGGAGCACGGCTGCACCTCGGTGTGGTTCGGGGCGGCGGCCCCGCTCGGCCTGATGGCCCCGGCGCTGCGCGCGGCGGGCGCCGAGCGGCTGGTCGCCACCACGCACGGCCACGAGGCCGGCTGGGCGCAGCTGCCCGCCGCCCGGCAGTTGCTGCGCCGGATCGGCGACGCCACGGACACGATCACCTACCTCGGCGAGTACACCCGCTCGCGCATCGCGACCGCGCTGACCCCGGACGCGGCCTCGCGCATGGTGCAGCTGCCGCCGGGTGTCGACGAGAAGACCTTCCACCCCGGCTCGGGCGGCGACGAGGTGCGGGCCCGTCTGGGCCTGACGGACCGCCCGGTGGTGGTGTGCGTCTCCCGGCTGGTGCGGCGCAAGGGGCAGGACACCCTGATCCGCGCCATGCCCCGCATCCTCGCGGCCGAGCCCGACACCGTCCTGCTGATCGTCGGCGGCGGCCCCTACGAGCAGGACCTGCGGCGGCTCGCGCACGAGATCGGCGTCGCCTCCGCCGTCCGCTTCACCGGTGCGGTGCCCTGGTCCGAACTGCCCGCCCACTACGGCGCCGGCGACGTCTTCGCGATGCCCTGCCGCACTCGCCGCGGCGGCCTCGACGTCGAGGGCCTCGGCATCGTCTACCTGGAGGCCTCGGCGACGGGCCTCCCGGTCGTGGCCGGCGACTCGGGCGGCGCCCCGGACGCGGTCCTCGACGGCGAGACGGGCTGGGTGGTGAGGGGCGGTTCCGCGGAGGAGGCCGCCGACCGCATCACCGTCCTCCTCGGCGACGCCGAGCTGCGCCGCAGGATGGGCGAGCGGGGCAGAGAGTGGGTCGAGGAGAAGTGGCGCTGGGACCTGCTCGCGGAGCGCCTCGAGGACTTGCTGTAGAGCAGTCGCCCTCCAGGGGCGCGGGGAACCGCGCAAGAAGCCACAAGCGATCCGCACCCGCCCACAAGGATCAAGTGGCACCCCACTAGGCGGAATCCAATAATCCGCCGATGCTGCGCGCATGACAGTAAAACTGATGCAGCGTCAGCTGACAAGACGTCACATCCTGGGCATGGCCGCCCTGCAGACCGCAGCCACCCTCGGCTTCACCCGCATCGGCCTCGAAAGCGCCCGGGCCACCCAGCCCGACGCGGCCGACACCGCCCCCGCGATCGTCGTCGGCTCCGGCTACGGCGGCGCGGTGGCCGCCCTCCGCCTCGCCCAGGCCGGCATCCGCACGATCGTCCTGGAGATGGGCCGCCTCTGGAACACCGCAGGCCCCGACGGCAAGGTGTTCTGCACCACCAGCGCCCCCGACCACCGCTCCATGTGGTTCCGCACCCGCACCGAGGCCCCCCTCGGCACCTTCCTCTGGCTGGACGTCGTCAACCGGGACATCGGCCGCTACCCGGGCGCCCTGGACCGTGTGCACTTCGACCAGATGTCCGTGTACGTCGGCCGGGGCGTCGGCGGCGGCTCCCTGGTCAACGGGAGCATGGCGGTCACCCCGCCCCGGTCGTACTTCGCCGAGCAGTTCCCCACCGTCGACGCCGACGAGATGTACGGCACGTACTTCCCGCGCGCCCGCGCCGCCCTCGGTGTGAACACCGTCGACCCGGCCTGGTTCGAGTCGACGGAGTGGTACCGCTTCACCCGCGTCTCCCGCAAGCACGCCGAGAAGACCGGTCTGCGGACCACCTTCGTGCCGAGCGTCTACGACTTCGGCCACATGGAGCGCGAGGCGGCCGGCACCGCCCCGAAGTCGGCACTCGGCGGCGAGGTCATCTACGGCAACAACCACGGCAAGCGCAGCCTCGACAAGACCTACCTCGCCGCCGCGCTCGGCACCGGCAACATCACGATCCACACGCTGGAGAAGGTGCGCGCGATCAGCCGCGCGCCGGACGGGACCTGGGTGCTGACCGCCGACCGCATCGACGAGACCGGCAAGGTCGTCGAGACCAGGGAGTACGGCTGCACGTACCTCTTCCTCGGCGGCGGCAGCCTCGGCACCACCGAACTGCTGCTGCGCGCCCGGGAGACGGGCACCCTGCCCGCGCTCGACGCCGGTGTCGGGGCCGGCTGGGGCACCAACGGCAACGTGATGCTGGGCCGCGCCAACCACCTGTGGGACACCGTCGGGGCGAACCAGTCGACCATGCCGGTCATGGGCATCGACGACTGGGCGAACGCCGCCAACCCGGTGTTCGCCGAGATCGCCCCGCTGCCGACGGGCCTGGAGCACTGGGTGAGCCTCTACCTGGCGATCACCAGGAACCCGGAACGGGCGTCCTTCTCCTACGACACCGGCTCGGACCGGCTGCGGCTCGGCTGGACGGCCGCCCACAGCGCGGTCTCCGTCGCCATGGCCAAGAAGCTCTTCGACCGCATCAACGCGGCCAACGCGACGATCTACCGGTACGACCTGTTCGGCTCGAAGAACAAGGTCTTCGCCGACGACTTCACCTACCACCCGCTGGGCGGCTGCGTGCTGAGCCGGGCGACGGACGACTACGGGCGGGTCAAGGGGTACTCCCGGCTGTACGTCACCGACGGCTCGCTCGTGCCCGGATCGCTCGGGGTGAACCCCTTCGTCACCATCACCGCGCTCGCCGAACGGACGATGGCGCGGGTGCTCGCGGAGGACATGGCGGCCTGAGAACGGTCCGGCCGCGCCTCACATGTACTGGAAGTACCGGTCGTACCAGGCTGGCGGCAGATCGTCTTCCTCTTCTTCCTCCTCGTCCGCGGACGAGGCCGCCGCCAGCGCCGCCAGAAGCGCCTCGCCGGCCTCGTCGTCTCCCAGGTGAGTCGGTCCGTCGTACGGCTCCATGAGCAGTGCGATGGGCACGTAGACGCAGCCGAGTTCCGTGCACAGCTCGTCGAGCCAGGTCACGAACTCGTCGTCCAGGCCTTCCTCACAGCCGGGCAGACCCCATCGCCTTCCCGTTCCGGCGGTGACGAAGGGACCGAAATTGCTTATCAGCACCCACAGGGGTCGGCCCGTCCCCGTGGCCTCAGCAGGGACCGAGGCGGCACCGAGGAAGCTCGAGTCCTGCCCCATGCCGGCCGACACGGACGGTCCGAACCGCCCCTCCAAGGCGTCGGCGAACCGCCGAAAGCGCTGCCGGGCGGCTGGAACGTCGTAATTCCGGGGCATCTCCCGGTGTTCGGGGTCGGGATCGTCCAGCTCGCGCAGGAGCTCCCGGAGGCGGTCGAGGGGAAGCATGGCGGTTGCCCTTCGTGGTATTTCGCCGTACGCCGGCACTCAAGGGGTGATTCTCGTCCGGACACGCGGCCGGGGCCCAGCCAGTTCTGGCCCCGGCCGCGCGCATCACTCCGTCGGGCACTCCTTCGATGGCGACGGGTACGCGCTGATGACGCGGTACATCTTGCTCTTGTACCGGGTGACGATGCACAAGAACTTCTCGCCACCGTCTCCGATCGCTTCCCCGTATTCGACCGGGAAGACCTTGTTGCCCCGCTTGAGGATCGGGTCGCCGCGCTTCTTCCAGGCGTCGTCGATCAGCGCCAGGAGCTGGCCCTGGTCCTTCTGCTTGAAGACGCCGTGCCGCGGCTTGTCCGGTTTGGGCCGCGTGTGCTCCATGACATGGTCGATGCGGTGCCTGGTCGCGCTTTCCCGCATGTACACCAAGCCGCCCGGCGACTGGAACACGTCGTTGCCCATGTTCTGGAAGCCCACCGGACAGCTGATCGAACTCGCCGCCCGTGCGAGCGACATGGCGCGCAGCGACCGCGCGCACATCGCGAACGCCGGGTTCTTGCCGAACAGCTTGCGGAAGAAGTCGTCCGCCTTGGTGCCCCACTTGCCGAACTTGACGCCCGCGGCGCCCCACCCGGCGAACGGCACGGCTCCGGCGCAGGACAGCCCCGCGTCGATCTTCTTGTCCTCACCGAAGTACCAGGCACAGTTGACGCCGTCGGCGGCCTCGCCGAAGCCAGGAATCAGGCCGAGGACGTCGAGGGTGAAGTGGCCGCCCTCGGAGAACAACTGCCCCCAGTCGATCTCGTTCAGCTTGGCCATGTACTCCGCGAACTCCTCGTCCTCCCTGAGCAGAGCGCGTTCCTCGTTCTCGGCGACGACGTCCGCGAAGTGCTTGCGGATCTCCTCCTGGAGCTTGCGGAACGCCACGTCGCCCGCCGCGTCCGCCGCCTTGCTCGCGGCGTCCGCGTCCTTGCCGGCCTCGATCGACGAGGCGTACGCGGCGTCCGCCGCGGCCCAGGCGTCGCTCGCGGAGACCTGTGCCGCGGCGGCGGACGCCGTGGCACGGTCGGCCGACAGGTCGGCTGAGCGCGCGGCCTGCTTCGCGTCGGCTTCGGCGGCCCGGGCCTTCTTGGCCGAGGCAGCGGCGTCGGCCGCGGACTTCTCCGCCGCGTCGGCGTGCGCGTCCGCCTCCTTGGCGAACTCGCCCGCCTGTCTCGCCGACTCCCGCGCGTCGCTCGCGTGCTTCGCCGCGTCCTCCGCCGCCTTGATGGCCTCGGCCGCGACCTTGGCGGCCAGAGCGGCGTCCTGCTGTGCCGTCGCCGCGATCTTCGCGGCCCCGGCGATCAGACCCTGGACCCTGGACACATGGGTCGCGGTGAGCTTGTCCTGGCGCGCCGCGCGGTACTGCTCGACCTCGATGAACCGGTGCAGCACCTGCGGCGGTCCGGCCACCGCCACGTCGGCCGCGGCCTTGAGCTCCGGTCCGCCCGTGCTGCGCAACTGGACGGCCCGGACCCGCTCGTCGCTCGTCCGGGCCGTGTAGTACCCGGTGTGGATGAACGCCCGCATCTTGTCGGCGGAGCCGGAGTCCAGGGCCTCCTGGCCGGCCTTCTTCACCGCGGCGCCGGCGTCCTGCATCAGCTGGGTGACCCGGATGCGGTAGTCGTTGCGGGCCGCTTCGTGCTGACCTGTCGCGATGAAGGCGCCGATCTGTGCCGCGTCGCCGTTCAGCGCGGTCTTGGCCGCCGTACGGACGGTTTCGTACTCCGACTGCCACGCCAGGTTGACCGTACGCGCGTACTCGTCGCGCTGGGCCGCTTCCTTCAAGCCGGAGCGGATGTACTCCACGACCAGTGCGTCCGAGCCCGCCAGGGCGGCCTCGGCCGTGGTGGCGCTCCACGGGCCGCGGGTCTTGGCGGCGTGCAGTGCGATCTTGCGGGCCTTGGCCGCGGCGGTCGGCAGGTCCACGCCCGGCGCGTTCACCTCGGAGGCCAGACGCACCGCCTCCTCGTCGGCCGCGCGGCTGTCCGCCGCGGCCTTCTGTTCACGCGCCTTGCGTTCGTCGTCCGCGGTCTTCAGGGCCTTGGCCGTCTCGACCTCGGTGTACCGGCGGTCGGCGAGTTCCTCCGTCTCCACTTCCCGAGCCAGGTCGAAGGTGTTCTTGGCCTTGACCACGGCCGCGGTCGCGGCGTCGGCGGCCTTCTTGGCCTCGGTGGCGTGCTTCTTGGACTCGGCGGCGGCGGTGGCGGCTTCACCGGCGTTCTTGGCCGCCTCTTCGGCGGCCTTGCCGGCGTTGCGGGCGTGAACGGCCGCGGAGTTGGCGGCGTCCCGGGCCTCCCGGGCGGCCTGGGCTGCCTTCCCCGCCAGGGTCACCGCCCGGTTCGCGGCACGGGTTGCCTCGGCCGCCTGCCGCCGGGCATCGGCGGCAGCGTCCCGGGCCCGCTGGGCCTGGGCGGCGGAGACGTTGGCGTGACCGCTGGCCTCCTGTGCCGCGGCCGCCGCGCTGTCGGCGTTGGCGCCCGCGCCGGCGGCGGCCTTCGCGGCCTTGCCGGCCTCGTCGGCCGCGGTCGCCGCGTGGTCGGCGGCCTTGGCGGCGGTCTCCGCGCCTTCGGCCGCAGCGTAGGCGCCCTTGGCGGCCTTGCGCGCGGCGTCCGCCTTGCCCGCGTTCGTGGCGGCGTCGGCGGCGGCGCTGCGGGCCCGGGAGGCGGCCTGGGCGGCGGCAGCGGCGGCGGAGGCCGCCTGGGACGCGGCGTTGGCGGCGATCCGTGCCGAAGTGTTGGCGGCGCGGGCGGCGCTGATGGCCTCCTGGGCCGCCTTGGCGGCCCCATGGGCGGCGTCGGCGGCCCGGCCGGCGGCGTTGGACGCCTTGGTCGCGTCGTCCTTGGCGGCCGCGGTCTCGGCAGCGGCTTTCTGCGCGGCTTCCTTGGCCAGCTTGGTCGCCGCGATGGCGCGTGCGGAGGCTTCCTTGGCCGCCTCGGTCTCCTCCCGTGCCTGCCGGCCGGCCTCCTTCACCAGGGCGACCAGGTCCTCGACGGTGGCCTGTTCCTGGTCCCGGGACCGGGCGATGTGCTGGCCCACCGTCAGGAAGTCGGTGACGTCCTCGGGCGTGCCGTTCAGCGCAGCCTGCGCGGCCTCGCGGGTGGCGGGCCCGCCCGTGCTGAGGATCTGCACGACCTCCACGCGCTCGTCGTTGCGCCGGGCGTCGTACTGGCCTTCCGCGATGAAACGCCGCACGTCCTCGGCGGTGCCGTTCAGGGCGGCCTGGCCGGCCTGCTGCACCTCGGGCCCGCCGGTGCTGACGATCTGGACGGCGCGGACCCGCTGGTCCTGCTCCAGCGGTGCCCGCCAGCCCGACTTCAGGAAGGTGTCCAGGTCCTGAGGTGTCCCGGCCAGCGCCTTCTCGGCGGCCTCGCGCACACCCCGGCCGCCGGCCGAGAAGACCTGCACTGTGGACACCCGGTCGTCGGACAGCTGGGCGACGGCACGCTCACTTTCGAGGAAGGCGCGCACCTGGGCGTCCGTGCCCAGCAGCGCCGCCTCCGCGGCGGCCTTCACACCGGGTCCGCCTGTTTTCCAGGCCTTCAGGACCTCCCCTCGCGGCGTGGCGGGGATGTGGTCGGTGCTCGTCTCTTCGGGGTCGACGGCTTCGGCTGCCGCCGCATGGGCCGGGACGCCGAGCAGACCGACGGTGAGGGACAGGAAAAGGGCCAGGCAAAGCGCCCGGGCGGAATGTTGTCCGACGTGTGCGTGTTGGTTTCTCCCGGCCAACCGGAATATGCCGGTCCGGGCTCCGGATCTCTCAGTCAAGGAACAAGCACCCATTTCGTTTCTGGTCAACCGACGGACCAGTCACCGAACTTCGGCCTCACTGAGAATACGCCGTGATTTCCAGTCTCCTATTTCGTGCGCAACGCGGGCAGACGGTTTTCGGACGCACGCGCGCGGAGCGCCAGGCTGTGACTTCAGCCACACGAAACGACAGTGAAGGCTCAGTAAAGCGCCGGCAAATGTGGCATAAATGAGCCGTTAAGGTGTCGTACGCATACGAAAAATGTGACCAAAGAGTGTAAGTCACGTGTTTCACTCGTGGGGTGTTTACGTGGTGATTACTTGCTACCGTGCGATCGCCGCCGGGACCGGGCGGCTGTGAAGGGGGCGTTTCAGCGACCACGCAGGAACGCGTTCTGGGGGAACGAGGGGGAGTCGTGCCACCGGGTTGAATTCCCGGTGTTTTCGCGCGCATCGCCATCTGCCTGCGTTCCTGGATCCTTTCTCGGCATGCCGTTCCGGCATGCCTGCGGTGCCGATCGACGTCTGTTGCCCGGCCCGTATTCACATGCTCTCGCGTGTCGCTTCCCGGAAGGAATCCTCCGTGATATCCAGAGCCCGAAAAGTCCTGCTCGCCGCCCTCATGGTCGGCGCGGTGGCAGCCGGAGGCACCGCTCTGGCCACCGCCGTCCCGAGCGTGGCCCCCGGAGTCGCTGCCGGAGCCCAACCGCCGGTCGCGGTCGAGGACTTCGCCTACCCGGACGCGGACCGGATCCTCGCCGAGCAGGGCATCGCCCTCAAGCGCGGCGACGGTCGCATTACCCTGGCCACCTGCAACGAAGCCGCTGATCAGATCAAGGTCATGACCCGGGTCGGCGCCGGCGAGTTCTGCTTCAAGGCCACGCACACCACCGGTCATCTCACCCTCGAACTGCCCAACGTTTTCGGCATCCAGACGGAGAGTCACCCGGTACGGGCCGAGCTGACCGCCGAGGGCAAGAGCCAGACGGTCGACGTCCCGAAGAACGAACTCAAGGGCGTCGGCGAGGGTTTGGGCGAGCCTCCCGCCGTGCTCCTGGAGATCCGCGTCACCGGCTGATCCACGTGCTGAGACCGCACCCGCCCACCGCACGGCGGCCGCGTACGGCCACCGTCCCCACCCGAAGTCCGAAGGAAACCAACGTGTCTCCTCTCCGCCCGCGCACGGCGCTGCTGAGTACGGCGGTCGTGGCCGCCCTGCTGACCGGCGCGTTCACCAGTGGCTCCGCGCAGGCCGTGACCGGCAGCCCGAGCACCGACGGGACTCTCACCTTCACCGCCCGACTCGACATCGGCTCCGGCGAACGAGCCTGCTCCGGCGTGCTCGTGGACCCCCGCTGGGTGCTGACCGCCGCGAGCTGCTTCGCCGACAACCCGCAGCAGAGCTTCCAGATCCGCGCGGGCAAGCCCGCGAAGACCACCACCGCCACCATCGGCCGCACCGACCTGACCAGCACCGCCGGCCAGGTCCGCCAAGTCGTGGAGCTCGTGCCGCGCACCGACCGCGATGTCGTCCTGGCCCGGCTCGCCACGCCGGTCACCAGCGTCACACCGGCAGCGGTCGGCACCACCATGCCCACCACGGGCGAGACCCTCACCGTCCCGGGGTTCGGCCGCACCAAGGCGGAGTGGTCCCCGCTGAAGCTGCACGCCGGTGCCTTCACGGCCGGCGCGATGGCGACCGAGACCCTCGATCTGGCCGGCAAGGACGGCGTCGCCGTCTGCGCTGGTGACACCGGCGGCCCGGCTCTGCGCGCCCGGAGCGGCGGAGCCGGCGGCTACGAGGTCGTGGCCATCTCCAGCAGGTCCTGGCAGGGCGGCTGCTTCGGCCAGGACCCGGACGAGACCCGTACCGGCGCGGTCAGCACCCGCGTGGACAACCTGCGCTCGTGGCTGGACGCCACCATGCAGGCCGCTCCCGTCACCGACTTCAACTGCGACGGCGTCCGCGACACCGCCGTCGCCGACCCCGACGCGGCCGTCGGCGGCGACGCGGGCGCGGGACTGGTCCGCGTCGTGCAGGGCGGCGGCAAGGGCACCGCCGAGATCACCCAGGACCTCGAGGCGGTGCCGGGCGGCTCGGAGGCGAAGGACCACTTCGGCACGACGCTCGCCACCTTCGACCACAACCTCGACGGCTGCACCGACCTCGTCGTCGGCGCCCCGTCCGAAGACCTGGGATCGGCCGCTGACGCCGGCATGGTCAACGTCCTCTACGGTGCGCCAGCGGGGCTGACCACCGGCAAGGCGGCCGTCAGCCTGGAGCAGGGCTCGGGCAGCGGTGCCCTGGCGGCGATGGCGTCCGAGTCCGGCGACCAGTTCGGCGCCGCCCTAGCCGCAGGCACCACGCTCGCCGGTGAGCCGTACCTGGCCGTCGGCGCGCCCGGCGAGGACGCCGCCGGGGGCGCGACCGACGCGGGCGGGGTCATCTATGTGCGCGGCACCGGCACCACCAACGTCCTGATCCACCAGGACAAGTCGGGCGTACCGGGCGCCTTGGAGAAGGGCGACAAGTTCGGCTCCACCATCGCCGGTTCGCCGCAGCATCTCGTGGTGGGCGCCCCGGGCGAGGCCATCGGCACGCTGGCCGCCGCCGGCGGTGTCTCCCTGTTCAGCCACACGCTCAACGCCGACAAGCTGCCGACCGGCGTGACCGGTCTGGACCAGGACCTCGACACCGTCGAGGGCGGCGCGGAGGCCGACGACCGGTTCGGCGCGTCACTGGCCCTGGTGCAGTACCGGGCGGGCGCCTCCGCGAACGGCGCCGAGTCGCTCCTGGCCGTCGGATCCCCTGGGGAGGACGGCGCCCAGGCCGCCGACGCGGGCCGCGTCGACACCTTCCGTCTCACGGCCTCCGGGTTCACTCAGGTCTCCGGCATCTACCAGGGCGCCTCCGGTGTCCCGGGCGCCACCGAGGCCAATGACAACTTCGCCCAGTCCCTGTCGGCCGTGAACACCGCCCCGGGCGCGGTCAGCACCGCGCAGAACACCCTGCTCGCGGTGGGTGTGCCCGGCGAGGACAGCACCGGCGCGACCGACGGCGGCACGGTCTACACCTTCAGCCTGACCAACGGCGCCTTCATCAACACGGTGTACCCGGGCAAGTTCGGCATCCCCGGTGCCTTGGGCAACGGGCAGAAGGTGGGCACCGCTGTGCACGCCACCGGTGCCGAGCTCTACCTCGGTCTGCCCCACGGGCCCGTCTCGTACGGCTCCGCGCACGCCGTGCCGTGGGGCAACGTCCTCAGCGGCGGCACCCAGCCGGTCACGACGTTCCAGCCGGGCACGGGCGGCCTGCCAGCGGCCGGTGAGACGTTCGGCTCCGTGATCCGCTGACGCGCCGAAGTCCCGGCTGCACCACGGCCGGTCCCGCGGCAGCTCCCAGCCGTCGCCGGACCGGCCGTTCACCCCCTCTCCTTCGTCTGAAAGCACACACCCATGCGTCGCTTACTGCTGCCCGCGCTCGCCGCCCTCACCGTGGCCGGCGCCGCCGCCCTCTCCACCACCGCGTCGACGGCTCCGGCCGCCCAGGGGGCCCGCACGACACAGGAAGTGCAGGCCGGTGCCACGAAGGCCACCCACAAGTACGGCCCCCACGCCCGTCAGACCCTCGACGCCCATTGGAACGCGAGCAGCTCCGGGCCAAAGCCCGCGCTGATTCTCATCCACGGCGGCTACTGGTACCACCAGACCGACTGGTCCTCCTCGGCCGAGCGCTTCGCCGCCGAGGGGTTCCAGGTGTTCGCCATCAGGTACCGGCTCAACTTCGAGGCCGCCTGGCCGGCCCAGCGCGACGACGTCGCCGACGCCGTCACCTGGATCCGTTCGCACGCCGCCGACTTCGACGTCGACCCCGACCGTGTACTGCTCCTCGGCTCCTCGGCCGGCGGCCAGCTCGCCACCGACGCGGCGACGCACGGCGCGGGCGCCCTGCGCCTCAAGGGCGTGGTCGCCCTCTCGCCCGTCGCCTCGCCTTACCGGGCGTGGAACGACGGCAACACCTCCACCGACGCCAAGAAGCGCAAACTACGCGACAACTCGGCCATCCTCGCCCGCTGTTACCCCGACTCCGACGACACTGCGACCACGCTCCACCCCTCCTGCTGGGACACCTGGCGCAGCATGGTCTCCAAGAACTGGGTCGATCCGGCCGACGCTCCGATGTACCTGATCCATTCAGAGGACGACTTCGTGCCGCCGGTGCACTCCACCGACCTGAAGGCCACGGCCGAGGACAAGGGAGTACCCAGCGGCCGGATCCAGACGCACGTCGTCGCCGGGTCCGCGCACGGCGGATCGCTGCTGAGCGAGCCGGGCGTGTACGACCGCATCGTCGCCTGGCTGAAGAGCAAGGCATAAGGAAGAGCAAGGCATAAGGAAGAAAAAGGCAGAAGAGCGGAAGCGAGCGCTCGCCCGCGTCGCCCGCACCCCCTCCGGCGGCGGACCGCGTGCCGTCCTCGCGCCGTGATCGGCGCCAGGACGGCCCCCAGGTCACTTCGCGTAGATCGCCTCGATCTCGTGCGCGTAGTCCTTCGCCACCACGTTCCGCTTCAGCTTCAGCGACGGCGTCAGGTGGCCCGACTCCTCCGTGAACTGGGAGTTCAGAATGCGGAACTTCCGCACCGATTCCGCCTTCGACACCGCGGCGTTGCCGTCGTCGATCGCCGCCTGGATCGCGGCCAGCAGGTCCGGGTCCTCGCTCAGCGACGCCGCGGTGGCACCCGCCGGCTTGCCGTGGTCGGAGCACCAACGGCCCAGGAACTCCTCGTCGATGGTGATCAGCGCGCCCACGAACGGCCGCCCGTCGCCCACCACCATGCACTCCGCGACCAGCGCGTGCGCCCGGATGCGGTCCTCGATCACGGCCGGGGCGACGTTCTTGCCGCCCGCGGTGACGATGATCTCCTTCTTGCGGCCGGTGATCCTGAGGTAGCCGTCCTCGTCGAGGGTGCCGATGTCACCGGTGTGGAACCAGCCGTCAGCCAGCGCCTCGGCGGTCGCGCCGGGGTTGTTCCAGTACTCCTTGAACAGGTGCTCGCCGTGCAGCAGCACCTCGCCGTCGTCGGCGATGCGCACCACCGAGCCGGGCAGCGGCTGGCCGACCGTGCCGATCTTCTGCCGGTCCCACGGGTTGAACGCGGTCGCCGCGCAGGACTCGGTCAGGCCGTAGCCCTCCAGCACCGTGAAGCCGATGCCGCGGAAGAAGTGGCCCAGGCGCTCGCCGAGCGGGGCGCCGCCGGAGATGGCGTACTCGCCCCGGCCGCCGAGGACCGCGCGGAGTTTGCTGTAGACGAGCTTGTCGAACGTCTTGTACTTGATCTTCAGGCCTAGCGACGGGCCCGAGGGGGTGTCCAGCGCCTTGCTGTACGCGATGGCGGTGTCGGCGGCCTTGTCGAAGATCTTGCCCTTGCCGTCGGCCTGGGCCTTGGCGCGCGCCGAGTTGTAGACCTTCTCGAAGACGCGCGGCACACCGAGGATCAGCGTCGGACGGAACGCGGCCAGCTCGTCGGTGAGGTCCTTGATGTCCGGGACCGTGCCCAGCTTGATCGGCGCCATCATGGGCGCGATCTGCACCAGCCGGCCGAAGACGTGCGCGAGCGGCAGGAAGAGCAGCACCGAGCACTCGCCGGTGCGGAACAGCGGACGCAGCCGCTCGACGATGTTGCCGCACTCGGCGAAGAAGCTGCGGTGGGTGAGCACACAGCCCTTGGGCCGGCCGGTGGTGCCGGACGTGTAGACGATGGTCGCCGGGTCGTCGGCCTTGGCGAACGAGCCGCGCTCCTCGACCGTCTCGTCGGTGACGTCCTGGCCGAGCCGGCCCAGCTCGTCGACACCGCCGCCGTCGATCTGCCACACGTGCTTGAGCTCCGGCAGCCGGTCGCGCACCGACTCGATCGCGGCCGCGTGGGCGTCCGACTCCACGACACAGGCGGTCGCGCCCGAGTCGCCGAGGATCCACTGCACCTGCTCCGCCGAACTGGTCTCGTACACCGGCACGGTCACCGCGCCCGCGCTCCAGATCGCGAAGTCCAGCAGCGTCCACTCGTAACGGGTGCGGGACATCAGGCCCACCCGGTCGCCCGGCTGGACCCCGGCGGCGATCAGCCCCTTCGCGGCCGCGTGCACCTCGGCGAGGAACGCGGTGGCCGTGACGTCCTGCCAGCTGCCGCCGACCTTGCGGGCGATGACGGCGACATCCGGGTGCTGCGCGGCGTTTCTGCGGACGATGTCGGTCAGATTTCCGTCCGCAGGGACCTCGTACAAAGCCGGAAGGCTGAACTCGCGCAAGACTGCTGCTCCTCATAGGGCGCCGGCGCCACGACGGTGTGTGCTGCGACGGTGCGGTCCAAGGCTCGGGGAAGTGCTCGCGCATTCACTTGTTGAAATGCAGAGCACGACTGGACTGGCCGGACGTTACCCGCCGGTATGGCTTCCACGACAGGGGGTCCCGTCGAGATGTTCGCTGCGTCACACAGTTGGGTATTCCATTGCGCACAGTAGTCCACCCGCTAACTGACTGGCCAGTAACCGCAGGTAGGACCGCCACTGTTCACAACCGCAGCGCTCGACCTACGCTTGATCGTCATGGCACCCACACCAGCCCGAAACCACCGGACGCGCGTACACGTGGTCAGCGACGTGCACGGCAACGCCCGCGACCTGGCCAGGGCCGGCGAGGGCGCCGACGCCCTGATCTGCCTGGGCGACCTCGTCCTCTTCCTCGACTACGCCGACCACTCGCGCGGCATCTTCCCCGACCTGTTCGGCGTCGAGAACGCCGACCGCATCGTCGCGCTGCGCACCGCCCGCCGCTTCGAGGAGGCGCGGGTGTTCGGGGCCGGGCTGTGGGCCGGTCTCCAGGGCGACCGCGCCACGGTGATCGAGAAGGCGGTGCGCAAGCAGTACGCCGAGCTGTTCACCGCCTTCCCCACTCCCACGTACGCCACCTACGGCAACGTCGACATGCCGACCCTGTGGCGGGAGTACGCGGGCCCCGGCACGACCGTCCTCGACGGGGAGCGCGTCGAGATCGGCGGCCGGGTCTTCGGCTTCGTCGGCGGCGGCCTGCGCACGCCGATGCGGACGCCGTACGAGATCAGCGACGAGGAGTACGCCGCGAAGATCGAGGCCGTGGGCGAGGTCGACGTGCTCTGCACCCACATCCCGCCCGAGGTCCCCGAACTGGTCTACGACACCGTCGCCCGACGCTTCGAACGCGGCAGCCGGGCCCTGCTGGACGCCATCCGCCGCACCCGTCCCCGCTACTCCCTCTTCGGGCACGTCCACCAGCCGCTGGTGCGAAGGATGCGGATCGGGGCCACCGAGTGCGTGAACGTGGGGCACTTCGCGGGCACCGGGACGCCCTGGGCACTGGAGTGGTGAGGACGCCCCAGGTCGGGTGAGATCCGCGGGTCCCGCGCGCGGTAGCCTTCACGCTGCACGCACGTGCGCACGACCTCATAACCGGCCCGTATCTGGAGGAGCCACGGCGATGGCGGAACACACCAGCTCGAGCATCACCATCGAGGCGGCCCCGGCCGACGTCATGGCGGTCATCGCCGATTTCGCCCGCTACCCGGACTGGACCGGCGAGGTGAAGGAGGCGGAGGTCCTCAAGACCGACGACCAGGGCCGCGCCGAGCAGGTCCGCCTCGTCATGGACGCGGGCGCGATCAAGGACGACCAGGTCCTCGGATACACCTGGACCGGCGAGAACGAGGTGTCCTGGACGCTGGTGAAGTCCCAGATGCTGCGTTCCCTGGACGGCTCGTACATCCTCAAGCCCGCCGGGGCGGGCGGCACGGAGGTCACGTACCTGCTGACCGTGGACGTCAAGATCCCCATGCTCGGCATGATCAAGCGCAAGGCGGAGAAGGTCATCATCGACCGGGCGCTGGCGGGGCTGAAGAAGCGGGTCGAATCCGCCTGATCGCACGGCACCGCCGGGGCACCCGCGCATGGTTCGGCGCGGGCACACCGTGATCGCAGGCGCTCGCGCGGCGGAGCCGCATGGTCAACACAGCACCGCGCCCCTTCGGGGCGTCTGGGTTAGCGTTCCTTCCCATGCGCACCATCCTGATCATGGGCCCCGGCGGCAGCGGGCGCACCACACTCGCCGCTGCCACCGCGCTCACCGCCGCCCGCGAGGGCAGCCGCACCCTCGTCCTCGGCACCGACCGCACTGACACCCTCGGTGCCGCCCTCGGAGTCCCGACCGGCCCCGCCCCGGCCGAGGCCGCCCCGCGTCTCACCGCCTGGCGCCCCGACGCCGCCCAGGACTTCCGCAGGGACCTGGTCGCCCTCCAGGACCGTGCCTCCTCCGCACTGGACCTCCTCGGCGCCTCCCGCCTCGACCCCGAGGAGCTCACCCCCTTGCCCGGGGCCGAGGAACTCGCCCTGCTGCGCGCCCTGCGCGACGCCGCGCTGTCGGAGAAGTACGACACCCTCGTCGTCGACCTCCCCCCGGCCCCGCAGGCCCTCGCCCTGCTCGCCCTGCCCGAGGAACTCCGCCGCTACCTGCGCCGTCTCCTCCCGCCCGAACGGCAGGCCGCCCGTGCCCTGCGCCCCGTGCTGGGCCGCCTCGCCGGCGTCCCCATGCCCGCCGAGTGGCTCTACGAGGCGGCGGCCCGCTGGGACCTGGAACTCGCCGCCGTCGAAGCGGTCGTCGCCGACCGCGGCACCGTCGTACGGCTGGTCGCCGAGCCCGGCCCGGCCGGCGCCGACGCGCTGCGCACCGCCCGCCTCGGCCTCGCCCTGCGCGGGCTGCGCACCGACGTCGTGGTCGCCAACCGCGTCCTGCCCGAGGCGTCCCCGGACACCTGGCTCGCCGGCCCGGTCGCCCAGCAGCGCAAGACGCTGGAGGAGTGGCGGGAGGCCTACGACGTCCGCACCGTCGCCCACCTCGGGCGCGACCCGCGCGGCACCGACGACCTCACCGCCCTCGCCGTGCCCGGCACCGGGCAGGCCGCCCCCGCCATGGACTGGCCCGTGACCGACCGGCTCGGCGAGGACGGCGTGCTCGTCTGGCGCATCCCGCTGCCCGGCGCCATACGCGAGGAACTCGACCTCGTCCGGCGCGGCGACGAACTCGCCGTCACGGTGGGGCGGTTCCGCCGGATCGTCCCGCTGCCCTCCGCGCTGCGCCGCTGCACCGTCGACGGGGCCGCCCTGCGCGAGGGCGAACTGCGGATCCGCTTCGCGCCCGACCCGAAGCTGTGGCCGCAGAGCCCCTGAGCCAGCGGTGTCGAACGGGGGGGGACAGTGGCCGGCACGGCCCGTGAACCCGGTACGCCCGTTCGGGTAACGTCGTAAGGACGAACCGTAGTCAGGAGTCCGTGATGAGCGAAGATCTCCCTCCGTCCGGCGACGCCCGGGAAGGGGCCGGGGACGACGTTCGGGCGACCGACGCCGACGCCTGGGCGACCGCGTGCGCCGAGGACCTCCAGGCGGAGAAGGCCCGCCGCCGCGCCGAGTACGGCACGCCCCCCGGTTCCGCGGCCGAGGAACTGAAGAAACTCGTCGACGCCGTCGCCGAGAAGCTGTCCGGCGTCCAGTCCCCGCTGCTCGGCGCGGTCGCGGGACCCGCCGCCCAGCAGGTCGTACGACAGGTCGTGCAGCAGGCCAAGGACGCCGTGGAACCCGTCATCGAGCGCAACCCGGACGTCTTCGACCACCTGGCCGCGGCCGGGAACGAACTGCTCGCCGCCTACCGCTCCGCCGTCCAGGCCCAGGAAGGGCGCTGGACCGGCCGCGACGACCAGCACGACCCCCGTGACCGGGGCGAACGCCGGGACGGCGGCGACGACGCCGGCCCCGGGGAGCGCATCGACCTGGACTGAGTCCCCGGGCCCGGCCGAGAGGCGGCCCCGGCACGGCGTCCCGGGGTGCCCAGCGTGCGGACGACAGCGAACCCGGCGGCATGCCTCGGGTACCGTTGGCCGTAGCGGGGCTCGACCGAAACTGAGGGATTCATGGGACTCACCATCGGCGTCGACATCGGCGGCACGAAGATCGCGGCCGGCGTGGTCGATGAGGACGGCAACATCCTCTCGACCCACAAGGTGCCGACCCCGGGCACGGCTGAGGGCATCGTGGACGCCATCGCTTCGGCGGTGGAGGGCGCACGCGTCGGTCACGACATCGTCGGCGTGGGCATCGGTGCCGCCGGCTACGTGAACCGGCAGCGCTCCGAGGTCTACTTCGCGCCCAACATCCACTGGCGCAACGAGCCGCTCAAGGACAAGGTCGAGGCCCGCGTGGGCCTCCCGGTGGTCGTGGAGAACGACGCGAACGCCGCGGCGTGGGGCGAGTACAAGTTCGGTGCCGGCAAGGGCCACCGCAACGTCATCTGCATCACCCTCGGCACCGGCCTCGGCGGCGGCATCATCATCGGCAACAAGCTGCGCCGGGGGCACTTCGGCGTCGCCGCCGAGTTCGGCCACATCCGCATGGTGCCGGACGGCCTGCTGTGCGGCTGCGGCTCGCAGGGCTGCTGGGAGCAGTACGCCTCCGGCCGCGCCCTCGTCCGGTACGCCAAGCAGCGCGCCAACGCCACCCCCGAGAACGCCGAGACCCTGCTCGGCCTCGGCAACGGCACGCCCGAGGGCATCGAGGGCAAGCACATCTCCATGGCCGCCCGCCAGGGCGACCGGGTCGCCGTCGACTCCTACCGCGAACTCGCCCGCTGGGTCGGTGCGGGCCTCGCAGACCTGGCCTCCCTCTTCGACCCCTCCGCGTTCATCGTCGGCGGCGGCCTCTCCGACGAGGGCGAACTGGTCCTGGGCCCGATCCGCAAGTCGTACAAGCGCTGGCTGGTCGGCGGCAACTGGCGCCCGGTGGCCGAGGTCCGCGCGGCGGAACTGGGCAACAAGGCGGGTCTGGTAGGGGCGGCCGACCTGGCCCGCGAGCCCGACCCGATCATGTAAACACCTCTCTTCTTCTCTTGAGGGCGCGGGGAACCGCGCGACGAGCCACGAAGCACCGGCACTCGCGCACGATCCCCGCGCCCCGCCCCGCTGGGCGTAAATTGATCACATGCCGCTGCTCCCCAACTCCCGTACGGAACCCGATGGTTCCGCGGTCATCAGGGTCCTCAGCTACAACATCCGCTCCATGCGCGACGACACCGACGCCCTGGCCCGCGTCATCAAGGCCTGCGCACCCGACCTCGTCCTCGTCCAGGAAGCCCCCCGCTTCTTCCGCTGGCGCAAGAAACTCGCCCGCCTGGCCCTCGCCTCCGACCTGGTCATCGTCACCGGCGGCGCCACCACCACAGGACCGGCGATCCTCAGCTCGCTCCGGGCGAGCGTCGAACGCACCGAGGACATCCTCCTGCCCCCCACCCCCGGCCTGCACCGCCGCGGCTTCGCCACCGCGGTCGTCCGCTTCGCCGGCGCCCGCCTCGGCGTCCTCAGCTGCCACCTCTCCCTGCAGAAGGACGAGCGCTACGAGCAGTCCGGCATGCTCCTGGACCGGCTCGCCGGCCTGGGAGTGCAGCACGCGATCGCCGGCGGCGACCTCAACGAACGCCCCGAGGGCCCGGCCTTCCGCCGACTGGCCGACGGCCTGACCGACTGCCGGGCCGCGGTCCCCTGGGGCGGCGAGCACACCTGGACACCCGCCGACCCCTACCAGCGCATCGACGCGATCTTCGCGACGAAGGGCATCGGGGTGCTGGGCTGCGGCGTGCCCTCCGAGCACCCGGGGGTGTCCGACGCGGACCTGAGGGCGGCCACCGACCACCTCCCGGTCCTGGCCGCCCTCAGAATCCCGGCTTCCTAGACGACCGCGCCCCGCCCGGGGTCGTCGTCCTCCTCGTCGTCCGTGCGCATCCGCACCACCAGCGTCGCGAACCCGCCGAGGAACCCGCCGATCCCCAGCGTGGCCAGCCACCAGGTCATGTCCCAGCCGAGGAGCACGGCCAGCAGGAGCAGCACCGGCCCGCCGAGCACGCCGAGCCAGGCGAACTTGGCGGTCGGGTCGCCGGTGGGCAGCGGGGGCGGCTCCGGGGGCACGAAGTGGCCCTCGTCGTCCTCGTCGAAGTCGTCCTCGGCGGGCTCGGGTGTGGTGTAGTCACGCGGGCCGACGCCGGGCGCGAAGGAGACAGAGCCGCCCAGGGGCTTCCCGGGCTCCTCCCCGGGCCCGGACCCCTCGGCCTGCTCCGACTCGACCGGCTTCACGGCGTCCCCGGACTTCACGGCCGTGTCGCCCCGGTCGCCGTCCAGCACGGCGTCGTTGGTCCCGGTCGCCGGCAGAGCCAGGTCCTCGATGGACTTGAACGGCTTGGCGCCCGGCGGGTCCGGCGGCTCCTCGCCGTACCCGGCGACGATCGCCGCCCAGGCGGCCTCCTCGTCGAAGGGGACGCCCTTGTCGTCCGGCTCCCGGCCTTCCCGGTCGGAGTCGTGCTCAGCCACCTGCGGTCGTCCCTTCCTTGCCGAGCCCGGGCTCCTTGCCGAGGCCGGACGCGATGCGGCCGATGAACGCGAGGCTCTCCTCGTGGATCCGGTCCGCGTCATGGTCCAACGTGGCGACGTGGTAGCTCTGTTCCAGGATGACCTCTTTCACGTCCGTCGACGAGATACGGCTGAGGATCCGGGCGGAGTCGACGGGCGGCACCACATGGTCCTGCGGGCTGCGCAGCAGCAGCACCGGCTGGGTGACCTGCGGCAGCTCGCGGTCGGTGGCCTGGAAGAACTGCCGCAGCGAGTGCGCCGCGTGCAGCGGCACCCGGTCGTAGCCGAGCTCCCTGCCGTCCGGCTTGGCGATGTCGCTGGCGATGCCCTTCGTCGCGGGGACGAGGTGGCGCACCACCGGGAGGGCGTGCGCGGCCAGGCCGTGCACCTTGTTCGCGGGGTTGACGACCATGACACCGCGGACGGCGTCGCCGTGCTTCGCGGCCAGCCGCAGGGCCAGCGCCCCGCCCATCGACAGACCGGCCACGAAGACCGTCTCGCGGCGCTCGCACAGCAGGCGCAGCGCGCGGTCCACCTCCGCGTACCAGTCCTGCCAGCCGGTGATCCGCAGGTCCTCCCAGCGCGTGCCGTGGCCGGGCAGCAGCGGCAGGGAGACGGTCATGCCGTGCTCGGCGAGGTGCTCCGCCCAGGGGCGCAGCGACTGCGGTGATCCGGTGAAGCCGTGGCAGAGGAGGACGGCGACCTCTCCGCCCTCGTGGTGAAACGGCTCGGCTCCGGCAAGGACCGGCACCTTCGGCCTCCTGGTCGGTGAGAAGGGACTGGCACGATCACGGAATGTCACGGAACGTCATGGAAGGGGTCGCACGGCGTTCGCGGGACCTTCACCGTACGCGACCGCACTGACACCGACCAGGGCCGTCGGCGCCTTTGACAGCGCTCCGGGTTAAGGTCTGATCGACACATACAGGAGGCACTCGGTTGTTGTACGGCGCGATGAAGGTCACCATCGGGGGTCCGCTGAAGCTCGCCTTCAGACCCTGGGTGGAGGGCCTGGAGAACGTACCCGCCGAGGGCGCTGCGATCCTGGCGAGCAATCACCTGTCGTTCTCCGACTCCTTCTTCCTGCCCGCCGTCCTCGACCGCAAGGTCACCTTCATCGCGAAGGCGGAGTACTTCACCACGCCCGGTGTGAAGGGCCGGATGACGGCCGCCTTCTTCAAGGGGGTCGGGCAGCTCCCCGTGGACCGCTCCGGTGCGCGCGGCGCGGGCGAGGCCGCCATCAAGAGCGGCATAGAGGTGCTGGAGCGCGGTGAGCTGTTCGGGATCTATCCCGAGGGCACGCGCTCGCCCGACGGGCGGCTCTACCGCGGGAAGCCGGGCGGCCTCGCGCGCGTGGCGCTCGCCACCGGCGCGCCCGTCCTCCCCGTCGCCATGATCGACACGGAGAAGATCCAGCCGCCCGGGAAGGTCATGCCGAAGCTGATGCGGCCCGGCATCCGGATCGGCAAGCCCCTGGACTTCAGCCGCTACCAGGGCATGGAGCACGACCGGTTCGTGCTGCGCGCCGTGACCGACGAGGTCATGTACGAGATCATGAACCTCTCCGGCCAGGAATACGTCGACATGTACGCCACGGCCATGAAGCGGCAGCTCACGGACGCGGCGAAGGCGGAGAAGGAAGCCGAGAAGGCCGCCAAGGCCGCCCTCGCACGGGCCGAGAAGGAACAGGCCGAGAAGGAGAAGGCCGAGAGGGAACAGGCCGCGAAGGAACAGGCCGGGAAGCAGAAGCAGGCGGAACAGCAGGCGGAACAGCGGCGGACCGAGCCCTAGCCGGGGCTTCGGTCGGGGGGGCGGGGGAGATGGCCAAGCGCGAGCGCGTCATGAGGATGTCGGTCGAGCAGCCGCTGTGGCGTGCGCTCACCGGCTACCGGGTGCTCACGATGCTGTACGCGGTCGGCCTGTTCGCCACCGCCTACGAGGAGTTCACCCGGCCCTGGATCGCCGTCGCCTACTACGCCGTCCTGTGCGGCTGGACCCTGGCCACCCTGCCCCGGGTCGCGAACGCGGCCCGCTGCACCAAGCGGTTCCTCGCCGCCGACCTCACCATCGCCCTCACCGGCATCCTCCTCACCCCCGTCGCCGACGCGCACGAGCGGGTGCAGTCGGGCGGCCCGACCCTGCCCTCGATATGGACCGCCGGCGCCGTCCTCGCCTTCGCCATCAAGGGCGGCTGGCGCTGGGCGGCCCTCGCCTCCGGCCTGGTGGCCGTCGCCAACCTGGTCGAGCGCGGCAGCCCGGCCCGCGACACCGTCCACAACGTCATCCTGGTCTGCATCGCATCCGTCGCCATCGGCTACGTCGTCGAGGTCGCCCGCGCCTCCGAGCGCACCCTCGCCCGCGCCCTGGAGATCGAGGCCGCCACGCGCGAGCGCGAGCGTCTGGCCCGGGACATCCACGACAGCGTGCTCCAGGTGCTGGCGATGGTGCAGCGCCGCGGGGCCGTGATCGGGGGAGAGGCGGCCGAGCTGGGCCGGATGGCCGGTGAGCAGGAGGTCGCGCTGCGCACCCTGGTGTCCGGTGGCCTCGTCCCCGTCTCCCGCGTGTCGGAGGACGCCGCGCAGGGCGCGGTCGTACGAGCCGTCGACGAGGAGCCCGAGGAGAGCGGACCCGTCGATCTGCGCGCCCTGCTCGCGCCGTACGCGGGCGCCCTGGTCAGCCTCGCCGAGCCCGGCGCGCCCGTGCCGCTGGCGCCGGTCGCGGCCCGGGAGGTGGCCGCCGCCGTCGGGGCCGCCCTGGACAACGTCCGCCGGCATGCCGGTCAGGACGCGCGCGCGTGGATCCTGGTCGAGGACGAGCCGGACGAGGTGATCGTCACCGTACGGGACGAGGGGCCCGGCATCCCGGAGGGGCGGCTCGACCAGGCCGAGGGCGAGGGGCGGCTCGGGGTCGCCCTGTCGATCCGCGGCCGGCTGCGCGACCTCGGCGGCAGCGCCGAGGTGATCTCGGTGCCGGGCCAGGGCACGGAGGTCGAGCTGAAGGTACCGAAGGACGTGACGAACACACGGGGGAAGGCGGAGCAGCGATGACGGAGACCACCGGAGACCGGCAGGGCCCGATCAAGGTCATGGTCGTCGACGACCACCCCATGTGGCGCGACGCGGTCGCCCGCGACCTGGCCGAGTCGGGCTTCGAGGTGGTCGCCACCGCGGGCGACGGCGACCAGGCCGTACGCCGCGCCAAGGCCGCCGCACCCGACGTCCTCGTGCTCGACCTCAATCTGCCCGCCAAGCCCGGCGTGCAGGTCTGCAAGGAGGTCGTCGCCGCGAACCCCGCCCTGCGGGTGCTCGTGCTGTCCGCGAGCGGCGAGCACGCCGACGTCCTGGAGGCCGTGAAGTCCGGGGCGACCGGCTATCTGCTGAAGTCCGCCTCCACCGGGGAACTGCAGGACGCGGTCCGCCGCACGGCCGTCGGCGACCCCGTCTTCACCCCCGGCCTCGCCGGACTGGTCCTCGGCGAGTACCGCCGCCTGGCCTCCGAACCCGCCCCCGCCGCCGGCACCGACGAACCCAAGGCACCCCGGCTCACCGACCGCGAGACCGAGGTGCTGCGCCTGGTCGCCAAGGGCCTGAGCTACAAGCAGATCGCCGAACGCCTGGTCATCTCCCACCGCACGGTGCAGAACCACGTCCAGAACACCCTCGGCAAGCTTCAGCTGCACAACCGCGTGGAGCTCGTCAGGTACGCGATAGAACGCGGCCTCGACGACGAGTGAGGCGCACGTCACACTGACCCTTCGTCAGGTACCTGCGGCGAAGGGACTGTTCCATGCGCGTCGGAGTACTGACCGGAGGCGGCGACTGCCCCGGCCTCAACGCCGTCATCCGGGCCGTCGTCCGCAAGGGCGTGCAGGAGTACGGCTATGACTTCACCGGCTTCCGGGACGGCTGGCGAGGACCTCTGGAAGGCGACAGCTTCCGTCTCGACATCCCCGCGGTGCGCGGCATCCTGCCCCGGGGCGGCACGATTCTCGGCTCCTCGCGGACCAACCCGCTGAAGGTGGAGAACGGCATCCGCCGGATCAAGGAGACACTCGCCGGACTGGAGGTGGAGGCGCTCCTCGTGATCGGCGGCGAGGACACCCTGGGCGTGGCCGCCCGACTGTCCGACGAGCACGGCGTGCCCTGCGTGGGCGTACCCAAGACGATCGACAACGACCTGTCCGCCACCGACTACACCTTCGGTTTCGACACCGCCGTCGGCATCGCGACCGAGGCCATCGACCGGCTGCACACCACGGCCGAGTCCCACATGCGGGTCCTGGTCGTAGAGGTGATGGGCCGGCACGCCGGCTGGATCGCCCTCCACTCCGGCCTGGCCGGCGGCGCCAACGTCATCCTCATCCCCGAGCAGCGCTTCGACGTCGAGCAGGTGTGCACCTGGGTGACCTCCCGCTTCCGGGCGTCGTACGCGCCGATCGTGGTGGTCGCCGAGGGGGCGATGCCGAAGGACGGCGACATGGTCCTCAAGGACCAGTCCCTGGACTCCTTCGGACACGTCCGGCTGTCCGGGGTGGGCGAGTGGCTGGCCAAGGAGATCGAGAAGCGCACGGGCAAGGAGGCGCGCACGACGGTCCTGGGGCACGTCCAGCGCGGCGGCACCCCCAGCGCCTTCGACCGCTGGCTCGCCACCCGCTTCGGCCTGCACGCCATCGACTGCGTCCGAGACCGCGACTTCGGCCGGATGGTCGCCCTGCGCGGCACCGACATCGTCCGCGTCCCCCTCGCCGACGCCACCGCCCGCCTGAAGACCGTCGACCCCGCGCTGTACGAGGAGGTCGGGGTGTTCTTCGGCTGACGGCCGGGTCCTCGTGCCGGTCGGGGTGTTCCTGGGCTGACGGCCGGGTCCTCGTGCCGGTCGGGGTGTTCTTCGGCTGACGGCCCCGGCCCCCGTGCCGGTCGGGGCCGAGCCGGCCCCGACCGGGCCCGTGCTACACCGAGGGCGCGCCCGTCTCCCGCAGCCGCCCCACCAGCTCCCGCACCACCGCCGCGCCGTTCAGCGTCAGCACCGACTCGGGATGGAACTGCACCCCGGCGAACCCGGGCGCGCGCAGGGCGTGCACCTCACCGTCGGCGGCGCGCGAGACCTCGACCCCGTGGGCCGACAGCTCGGCCGCCGCCGCGTCGTCACAGCGCGCCACGAAGCTGTTGTAGAACCCGACGGTCTCCCGCCGCCCGAACAGCTCGATCTCCGTCTGCGCCCCCTGGAAGGGCACGTCCTTGCGCACGATGTCCAGTCCCAGTTCGGCCGCGATCAGCTCGTGCCCGAGGCAGACACCCAGCACGCCCTGCCGTTCGCCCCTGATCACCTCGGCGGTGAGGGAGCGCAGGAACCGCATCTTCGGATCCGCCAGGTCGGACGGGTTCCCCGGCCCGGGACCCAGCACCACCGGACCCTCGTGCCCGAGCACCGCCTCCCGCAGCCCCGGCTCGTCGTACCGCCGTACGCTCACCTCCAGGCCGTTCGCGCGCAGCAGGTGCGCGAGCATCGCCGTGAAGGTGTCCTCACCGTCGACGACCAGGGCGTGCCCCGCCGGCTCCGGCGAGCGCTCCTGCATCCGCAGCCAGAAGGGCGCGAGCGAGGCCCGGCGTCCGTCCAGCGCGGCCCGCACGCGCGGGTCGTCGGCGAGGCACGGTCGGGTGTGCCCGGCACGCGGCCGGGACGGTCCCACGCCCAGGGCCGCCAGCACACCCGCCGCCTTGGCGTGCGTCTCGGCCACCTCGCCCGCCGGGTCCGAGCCGCGCACGAGAGTCGCGCCGACCGGCACCCTGAGCCGCCCGCCCGCGTCGATGTCGGCGGTGCGGATCAGGATGGGGGAGTCGAGGGTCTGGACCCCGCCCGCGTCCCGGCCGATCAGGGCCAGGGCGCCCGCGTAGTACCCCCGCCCCCCGCTCTCGTGCCGCTCGATCACCCGGCAGGCGTTCTGCACCGGCGAGCCGGTGACGGTCGCCGCGAACATGGTCTCCTTCAGCACCTCGCGCACGTCCAGCGTGGACCTGCCGCGCAGCTCGTACTCGGTGTGCGCGAGGTGCGCCATCTCCTTCAGCCGGGGGCCGACGACCACTCCACCCATGTCGCCGACGGTGCACATCATCTTGAGCTCCTCGTCGACGACCATCGACAGCTCCTCGATCTCCTTGCCGTCGGCGAGGAAGTCCAGCAGGTGCTCCGGCGTCGGCCCCTCGGCGGGGTAGCGGTAGGTGCCGCTGATCGGGTTCATGACGACCGTGCCGCCGGACATCCGGACGTGCACCTCGGGGCTGGCCCCGACCAGCGTGCGGTCCCCGGTGTGCACGACGAACGTCCAGTACGCCCCCCGCTCGCCTTCCAGCAGCCGCCGGAACAGCGCCAGCGCGTCGGCCCGGCCGAAGCCGGGGATCTCGCCCTCGTAGGTCCGCCGGATCACGAAGTTCGCGCCCTCGCCGCGCCCGATCTCCTCGCGCAGCACGCGCCCGACGATCTCGCCGTACTCCTCGTCGGCGACGTCGAAGCCGCCGCCCTCGACGCGCACGTCGTGCGCCGGGAGCTGCTGAAGGGCGTCAATCAGCGGGACGGCGTACGACTCCTCGGGGGTGAGTGCCAGCAGGGGCGTGCCGTCGTCGCGGACGTCGAAGCCGCGCTCACGGATCTGCCGGAAGGGCACCAGCGCGAGGCTCCGGTCGGGGAGGTCGGCGAGCCGGTCGTACGGGGCGACCGGGCCGATCAGGACCTCGACCAGATCGTGGTCGTGGCCCGGGGTGCGGCGGCGCAACAGGGCGAACGGACGGGAGTCGTCCGGCAAGCCGAGCAGGTTCATGGTCCGTGCTCCATCTCGGTGAGTCTCGGTGAGAGAGAGGAACGGACCCCGGGAAACACCGAAGGCCGCCCCTCGGGCGGCCTTCGCGAAGTCTTGAGTACGCGCAGTCAGCGGGCCGCCGGGTGAGCGGTCCACCACCAGGTCTGGATCGAGTGCGCGAACATGCGACGCACCCTACCCCATGTCCGAGGGGTGTTCGGGGTGTCTCACTTGCTGGGCATGGGTCAGAACGCCCGACACGACCCCGTAATGTTGGTGGCGTGACCGTGAACGCTAAGACCAGCGCGAGTGCTGGCAACACCTGGCGAGACCTGCCCGCGGCGCAGCAGCCCGAGTACCCCGACACCGAGGCTCTGCGCGCAGTCGTTGCGGACCTCGAGTCGTATCCGCCGCTCGTCTTCGCGGGCGAGTGCGACCAGCTGCGCGCCCGGATGGCGGCCGTCGCCAAGGGAGAGGCGTTCCTCCTCCAGGGCGGCGACTGCGCCGAGGCCTTCGACGCGGTGTCCGCCGACCACATCCGCAACAAGCTGAAGACGCTGCTCCAGATGGGCGCCGTGCTGACGTACGCCGCGTCCGTGCCGGTCGTGAAGGTCGGCCGGATCGCCGGGCAGTACTCCAAGCCGCGCTCCAAGCCGACCGAGACCCGCGACGGCGTGACGCTGCCGACCTACCGCGGCGACTCCGTCAACGGCTTCGACTTCACCGAAGAGGCCCGCGTCCCGGACCCCGAGCGGCTGAAGCGGATGTACCACGCGTCCGCCTCCACGCTGAACCTGGTGCGCGCCTTCACCACCGGCGGCTACGCCGACCTGCGCCAGGTGCACGCCTGGAACCAGGACTTCGTGAAGTCGTCCCCGTCGGGGCAGCGCTACGAGCAGCTGGCGCGTGAGATCGACAACGCGCTGAACTTCATGCACGCCTGCGGGACCGACCCGGAGGAGTTCAAGACGGTCGAGTTCTACGCCTCGCACGAGGCGCTGCTGCTCGACTACGAGTCCGCGCTGACCAGGGTCGACTCCCGCACCGGGCAGCTGTACGACGTCTCCGGGCACATGGTGTGGATCGGTGAGCGCACCCGGCAGCTCGACCACGCGCACATCGAGTTCGCCTCGAAGATCCGCAACCCGATCGGCATCAAGCTGGGGCCGACGACCACCGCCCAGGACGCGCTGCAGTACATCGAGCGCCTCGACCCCGAGCGGGAGCCGGGCCGGCTGACCTTCATCGTCCGCATGGGCGCCGACAAGGTCCGCGACAAGCTCCCCGAGCTGGTCGAGAAGGTCACCGCCTCCGGCGCGACCGTCGCCTGGGTGACCGACCCGATGCACGGCAACACCTTCGAGGCGGCCTCCGGGCACAAGACCCGCCGCTTCGACGACGTGCTCGACGAGGTCAAGGGCTTCTTCGAGGTCCACAAGGCCCTCGGCACCCACCCGGGCGGCATCCACGTGGAGCTCACCGGCGACGACGTCACGGAGTGCGTGGGCGGCGGCGACGAGATCTTCGTCGACGATCTGCACCAGCGCTACGAGACGGCCTGCGACCCGCGGCTCAACCGCAGCCAGTCGCTCGACCTGGCGTTCCTCGTGGCCGAGATGTACAGGGACCAGTAGCGGGTCCGCCTCTTACCTGGGGCACGGACTGGGGCGCGGATCACACGATCCGCGCCCCACTCCGCTTTTCCGCTTCCGACCCGACGGGTAAGGTTAGGTTAGCCTCACCGATCAACGGGGACGGCAGATCCGGGAACGACCCGTCGGGAGGTGGACCGCGTGTACGTCTGCAGTTGCTTCGGCATCACCGAGCAGCAGGTCAAGCAGCACGCGGACGGCGGCGCCTGCACCCCCCGCCAGATAGCCTCCGCCTGTAAGGCGGGCACCGACTGCGGGTCCTGCGTACGCCGCATCCAGGCGATCCTGGGCAGGGGATCCTGCCCCCGCCGCGACCTGGCCGACCGGGGCGAGCCGGTACTCACGGATCTGGAAGACGCGGCCTGACGACAGCCCTCAGCTCGGCTGCTCGATCTGCTGCGCGATGTACAACGCCTCACCGAGCTTGTCGATCAGCTCCAGCTGCGTGTCCAGGTAGTCGATGTGGTGCTCCTCGTCCGCCAGGATCGATTCGAAGAGGTTCGCGGACGTGACGTCGCCCTTGCTGCGCATCACCTCGATGCCGCGCCTGAGCCGGTCGATCGCCTCCACCTCGACCTGCCGGTCCGCCTGGAACATCTCGGTGACCGTCTGGCCGACCCGTACGTGGAATAGTCGCTGGTAGTTGGGCAGGCCGTCCAGCATGAGAATGCGTTCGGTGATCTTGTCCGCGTGCTTCATCTCGTCGATGGATTCTTCACGCGTGTACTTGGCGAGCTTGGTCCAGCCGTTGTTGTCCTGGATCCGGTAGTGCAGCCAGTACTGGTTGATCGCCGTCAGCTCGCCGGTCAACTGCTCGTTGAGGAATTCGAGGACCTCGGGGTCGCCCTGCATCGCAGAGGCTCCTTCCGCGCGGGGGAACTGGCAGGTTGCGCCGCATGATTCCACTGGTGAAGAAGATCGTCCAGTAAGTCTGCACTTAGTAAGTAAGGGCATGCTTAGTCGAGTTTGTTCCGTTTCGGAGTGGCCTGGGTCAGGGGCATCACCCGGGGTCTGTCAGGATGGAGTCATGGGTCAGCCGCTGGAACACGAATCGGGAGAAGGGCGCGATCCAGCAGGAGCGGCGCAGCCGGAGCTGCCCCCGGGCCAGCGGCTGCAACGCGGCTGGCCGGTCACGCACTACGGGCCCGTCCCCAAGTTCCGTCCCGAGCGCTGGGAGTTCCGCGTCTTCGGTGCCACCGCCGGCGGCGGCAAGCACTGCTGGACGCACGAGGAGTTCACGGCACTGCCCCACACCACCGTCGTGGCCGATCTGCACTGCGTCACGAAGTTCAGCATGCTGGGCGCGGAGTGGGGCGGCATCCCCGCCCGCACGGTCCTCGACCTCGCCCCGCCCGCGGACGACGTCACCCATGTGATGGTGTGGGCCGAGTACGGATTCAGCTCCAACCTCCGGCTGTCCGACTTCGCCGACGAGCAGGTCCTTTTCGCCACCCACAAGGACGGCGAGCTGCTCACCGCCGAGCACGGCTTCCCGCTGCGCCTGATCGTCCCCCACCTCTACGCCTGGAAGGGCCCCAAGTGGGTGCGCGGCGTGGAGTACATGACCGCCGACCGGCGGGGCTTCTGGGAGGAGCGCGGCTACCACAACATCGGCGACCCCTGGCAGGAACAGCGCTACTCCTACCAGGAGCTGCCCGGGGACGGGCCCGACCTCTGAGGACAGCCGTCGCGGAAGGACTCGGTCGTGGCCGGCGGGCTCAGCCGTCGCGCAGCTTCTTCAGCCGCTCCACGTCGGCCGCGTGCCCCTGCTTGCCGCCCGGCGTCTCGATGATCAGCGGCACGCCCGCGGTCGCGGGGTGCGTCATCAACGCCCGGAACGGATCCTCGCCGATGTGGCCCACGCCGATGTTCTCGTGCCGGTCCTTGTGCGCGCCCACGACGTCCTTGGAGTCGTTGGCGTGGATCAGCTTCAGCCGGCCCTCGCCGACCGTGTCCACCAGCAGGTCCAGCGTCTGGTGCATACCGCTCGGACCGGTCAGGTCGTGCCCGGCGGCGTAGATGTGGCAGGTGTCCAGGCACACGCCGAGCATCGGATGGGCGTCCAGCGCCTCGAAGTACGGGCCGAAGTCCCACGTCCGCGAGCACAGCGAGGCGCCCTGGCCGGCCGTCGACTCCAGCAGCAGGAACGGGTCGTCGTCGTGGGTCAGCTCGTCCAGCAGCGGCAGCAGATGCTCCCGTACCTGCTTCAGCGCCACCGCCCGCTCCCGGCCGCCGGTCGCGCTGCCGGTGTGCACGACCACGCCCAGCGCCCCGATCTCCCGCCCGCGCCGCAGTGAGTGCCGCAGCGACTCCACCGACCGCTCCACGGTCGCCTCGGTGTGCGAACCGAAGTTGATCAGGTAGGGGGCGTGCACGTACGCCGGGATCGACCCGTCCGCGCACGCCGCGCGGAACGCCTCGTCCTGCTTGGGGTTTCCGGTCGGAGTGGCCCAGCCGCGCGGGTTGGCGACGAAGACCTGGACGGCCTCCGCCTCCAGATCACGGGCGTACGACAGGCCGACGGAGTGGAGCCCACCGGCCACGGGGACGTGGCCGCCCACGGGGTTGCGGGAGGGGCCGGACAGCTGACTGTTCACCCGTTCAGGGTGTCATGCGTCCGGCCCTGCTCCGTCCACCGGCTCCCGGTCCGCCGTCGTCACCTGATCTCGATGGTGATCGTCGAGCCCTTGGGCGCACTCCGGCCGCCCTCGACGGACTGGCTCTTGACCTCGTCGCCGAACAGGCCGAGCAGACCGCGGTCCTCGTCGACCTCGAACCCGGCACCCTCCAGCGCCTGCCGGGCGTCGTCGACGCTGTCGCCGACCACGTCCGGGACCTCGATCATCTCGGGGCCCTTCGACAGCGTCAGCGTCACCGTGTCGCCCTCGGCGGCGGTGCCGGACGCCGGTGACTGGCGGACCACCTGGCCCTTGTCGTACTCGGAGGAGTTGACCCGTTCGGTGGCGATCTTCACCTTGAGGCCGGCCTCGGTCAGCTCGGACCGCGCGTCGGCCTCGTCCGAGCCGGTGACATCGGGGATGTCGATGGGGGCGCCCTTGCTGACGACCAGCGCGACGGCCGTGCCCGCGCGCACCTTCGTGCCGTCGGCCGGGCGCGCGGAGACCACCGAGCCGCGCGGCACGTCCTCGCTGAACTCCCGGGTGACCATGCCCGGCTGCAGCCCGTCGTCCTTCAGCAGGTCCCGCGCCTCGCCCAGCTTCCGGCCCGCCAGAGCGGGCACCCGCACGGTCTCGGGGCCGTCGGAGACCGTGATGCCCACCGAGTCGTTGCCGCGGATGCGCGTCCCGGCCTTCGGGTCGCTGCTGATGACCTGGCCGCGCTCCACGGTGTCGCTGTAGGCGTGCTCCACCTTGCCGAGCTCGAGACCGGCGTCCCGCAGCCGGTCCTCGGCCTGCTCCTGGGTCTTCGCCAGCAGCGGCGGGACCTCGGTGAACTGGCCGGAGTTGATGTACCAGACGCCGACACCGAGGCCCAGCACGAGCAGGACTGCGACGACGATCACCGCAGGGCCGCGCAGCGGCCCCCGGCGGCGCCTGGACGGCGGGGGCGGCGGCGGGGACGCGAAGCGGCTGGTGCGGTCCAGGGCGGCGGAGGCCTCGTCGTCCCCGTCGGCCGGCAGCGGGCGAGGCGTGGTCAGGGCGCGCGGGATCACGGTCGTCCGGTCGTCGCCGTTGTCGTGGTCCACCGCGAGCGCCTGCGGCGGCACGGCGTCCAGCTGCTCCTCGTCGAGCCGGCCGCGCCCGTCACGGACCTGCGCGAGCAGCGCTACCGCGTCGTGCGGACGGAGGGCCGGGGTGCGGGCCGTCGCCGAGGCCACCATCGCGTCCAGCTCGTACGCCATGCCGGGCACGGCGGCCGAGGGCGGGGGCACGTCCTCGTGCAGGTGCTTGTAGAGGATCACGGCGGGGGAGTCCCCGTCGTGCGGCTTGTCGCCGGTCAGCATCTCGTACAGCATCACGCCGCACGCGTACACGTCGACGCGGGGATCGGCGGTGCCGTCCTCTATCTGCTCCGGGGCGAGGTACGAGACCGTGCCGAGCACGGTGCCGGTGGTGTTCGTCACCGTGTCCACGGCCCGGACCAGGCCGAAGTCGGCGACCTTCACCCGGCCGTCGTCCCCGATCAGGACGTTCTCGGGCTTCATGTCGCGGTGCACGAACCCGGCGCGGTGCGCCGCGCCCAGTGCGGCCAGCACCGGCTCCAGGATGTCCAGGGCGGCCCGCGGCTGCAGCGCCCCGCGCTCGCGCAGCACGTCCCTCAGGGTGCAGCCCGCGACGTACTCCATCGCCAGGTACACGTACGAGCCGTCGGTGCCCTGGTCGAAGACCTGCACCACGTTCGGATGGGCCAGCCGGGCCACCGACTTCGCCTCGCGGATGAACCGCTCGACGAACGAGGCGTCGACCGCGAGCGAGGGGTGCATCACCTTGAGCGCGAGGACCCGGTCGAGCCGGGTGTCCACGGCCCGGTAGACCGTGGCCATCCCGCCGACCGCGATCCGCGCGTCGATGCGATACCGGCCGTCGAGCACCTGCCCGACCAAGGGGTCCTGAAGGGTCGTGTCCACGCAGGCGAGTGTACGAGCCACGACCGACAGCCCCGTCCCCCCGGCTGTTTCCGGGGCGCGACTGCAGCCGACCTGTGACGTGTGCCCCTACTGGAAAGCGGGACGCTCCGGGTCCAGCGCGGCCAGGCCCTCCGCGGGCGACGACGCCTGCGCGAAATGCCGCCGGGGAATCCGCCCGGCCCGGTACGCCAGCCGCCCCGCCTCCACGGCGTGCCGCATGGCGTCGGCCATCAGCACGGGTTCCTGCGCCCGCGTCACCGCCGAGGCCAGCATCACGCCCGCACACCCCAGCTCCATCGCCAGTGCCGCGTCCGACGCCGTCCCGGCGCCCGCGTCCAGGATCACCGGTACGCGCGCGTGCTCGACGATCAGCTGGAAGTTGTGCGGGTTGCGGATGCCGAGCCCGGAGCCGATCGGCGAGCCCAGCGGCATGATCGCGGCGCAGCCCGCGTCCTCCAGCTTCCGCGCGAGCACCGGATCGTCGTTGGTGTACGGCAGCACCGTGAACCCGTCGTCGACCAGGGTCTCGGCCGCCTCCAGCGTCTCGATCGGGTCCGGCAGCAGTGTGCGCTCGTCGGCGATGACCTCCAGCTTGACCAGGTCCGTGCCGAGGGCCTCGCGCGCCAGGCGGGCCGTGAGGACGGCCTCACCGGCGGTGAAGCAGCCCGCCGTGTTCGGCAGCACCCGGATACCGAGCCTGTCGAGTACGGACAGCACCGAGCCGTGCACCGAGGCGTTCACCCGGCGCATCGCGACCGTCGTCAGCTCCGTCCCGGACGCGACCAGCGACCGCTCCAGGACGTCGAGGCTGGGCGCCCCGCCCGTACCCATGATCAGACGGGACGTGAACGACGTACCACCGAGGACGAACGGATCGTCGGCCATGATCAGCCTCCCTGGACGGCGGTGAGGACTTCCACGCGGTCCCCCTCGGACAGGGGCGTGGAGGGCCACTGGGTACGCGGGACGACGGTTTCGTTGAGGGCGGCGGCCACGCCCGAGGGTGAGGCCGTGAGCGACCTCACCACGGTGTCCAGAGCCGTGCCGGGCCCGACGTCCCGGGGCTCGCCGTTGACGGAGATGTTCATGCGGGCTGCTCCGTGAGTGCGGTGGCGGGGCTGAAGCGCTTCGGGGTGAAGGGGCGTGCCTCCTCGGGGAGTTCGCCCGTCGCCAGGACGTGCGCCATGGCGTCACCGGTCACCGGGGTGAGCAGGACGCCGTTGCGGTAGTGCCCGGTGGCCAGCAGCAGCCCCTCCAGACCGGTGGGTCCGAGCAGGGGCGCGTTGTCGGGGGAGCCGGGCCGCAGCCCGGCCCTGGTCTCGGTGAGCGGCAGCTCGGTGATGCCCGGGACCAGCTCGTGCGCGTCCCGCAGCAGCTCGTACACGCCGCCCGCGGTCACGGTGGTGTCCCAGCCCAGCTCCTCGCTGGTGGCCCCGACGACCAGTTCGCCGCTCGCACGCGGCACCAGGTAGACGTGGCTGCCGCGCACGACCGCGCGCACGGTCCGGCTCAGGAACGGCCCGTGCCGCTGCGGCATGGTCAACCGCAGAACCTGCCCCTTCACCGGCCGCACCGGAGGCAGCACGTCCTCCGGGACGCCGGCGAGCCGCCCGCTCAGACTGCCCCCGGCGAGCACCACCTGCCCGGCGGCGGCCTCGGTCCCGTCGGCCAGGACGGCACCCGTGGCCCGGTCCCGGACGACGGTCAGCCGCTCCGCCCACGTCGGGTGGAAGACCACGCCCGCCCGCTCGCACGCGGCGAGAAGGGCCCCGGCCAGCCGCCGGGGGTCGATCTGGTGATCGCCGTCGACCCGCAGCCCGCCGCGCACGCCCGGCGCGAGCATCGGCTCCAGGCGCCGGCAGTCGCGCCCGGACAGCCACTGCGACTCCAGCCCCGACTGCTGCTGCAGGGCGTGCAGTTCGCGCAGGTGGGCCCGGTCGTCGGCGTCCAGGGCCACGGCGAGCGTGCCGCAGCGGCGGTAGCCGAGGTCCCGGCCGGTCACCTCGGTGAGTTCGGCGGCGAAGTCCGGGTACCGCCGGGCGGAGGCGAGGTTCAGACCGAGCAGGGTCTGCTCGCCGTAGTGCAGCTCCGTGACGGCGGCCAGCATGCCGGCGGCGACCTGCGCGGCCCCGCCGCCCGGCTCGGGGTCCACGACGGCCGTGGCGAACCCCCGTTGCGCGGCCCGCCAGGCCGTGACCAGGCCGATGATCCCGCCCCCGATGACCAGGACGTCCGACGATGCGGACGTGGATGTGGACGTAGGCGACATGGGCGTCCAGCCCCTCCCTTCGCCGGCATGACCCGGATCAGGTTCGTACGGTCGGAGGCCGCCAGCCTCCCTCTCAGCCCGGTGCGTCCGGGCTCCCGCGAGTGCTTTACGTTGGCCACCCTAGCCCGATGCCCGGTCCCGCAGTAAGGGAGCCTCAGCCCATGGCCCGATCCCTCGACGGTCTCGTCCTCGCCCCGGTCGCCGACCAGGCACCGGGCCAGGTGGGGACCCGCACCCGGTTCACGTACCACGAGCGGGAGGGCGAGATCTGGGCCGAGTACACGGGCGGCGACGTCGTACGCGGGCACCTCGTGGGTACCCGGGAAGGTGACCGGCTGGACTTCCGGTACGTCCAGCTCAAGCGGGACGGCACCACCTCCTCGGGGCACTGCGTCTCGGCGGTCGTGGAGCTGCCCGACGGGCGGGTGCGGCTGGAGGAGACCTGGGAGTGGGAGTCCCAGCGGGGCAACGGCACGAGCGTTGTGGAGCAGGTCACGGCGCATGAGCACTGACTGACAGAACGTCAGGTGTCTATGGTGATCAGGTGAGCGAGCAGACGCAGGAACCAGGTCCGTCCGCACCGCGGCGCGTCGTCGTGGCGGGTGCGGGCATGGCCGGGGTGCAGACCGCCGTAGCCTTGCGCGAGCAGGGCTTCACCGGCGACGTGATCCTCATCGGCGCCGAACCCCACCAGCCTTACGATCGGCCCCCGTTGTCCAAGGCCGTTCTGCTCGGCAAGTCCGAGGGATCCGCCTTCGACGTCGACTTCGAAGCCCTCGGCATCGAACTGCGGCTCGGCTGCGAGGTGCTGGGCCTGCGCCCCGCCGACCACGAGCTGGACACCGAGGGCGGGCCCGTGCCGTACGACGTCCTCGTGGTCGCGACCGGCGCGGAACCCGTCCGGCTGCCCGGCACCGAGGGCGTGCCGGGTGTGCACCTGCTGCGCACCCTGGACGACGCCGAGCGGTTGCGGCCGGTGCTGGCCCGTCAGCACGACATCGTGGTCGTCGGCGCGGGCTGGATCGGTGCGGAGTTCGCCACCGCGGCGCGCGAGGCGGGCTGCGCGGTGACCGTCGTAGAGGCCGCCGAACGCCCGCTCGCCGGGGCGCTGCCCGCCGAGGTCGCCGCCCCCATGGCCGGCTGGTACGCCGACGCGGGCGCGGCCTTGCGGACGCACGCGCGCGTGGAGCGCGTCGAACCCGGTGTCGTCGTCCTCGACGACGGCTCGCGGCTGCCCGCGGGCGCGGTCGTCGTCGGCATCGGCGCCCGCCCCGCCACGGCCTGGCTGGCCAGCTCCGGGATCGAGCTGGGCACCCACGGCGAGATCGAGGCCGACGAGCATCTGCGCACGGCCGTGCCGGATGTGTACGCGGTCGGCGACTGCGCCTCCTTCCCCTCGGGGCGCTACGGCGGGCGCCTGCTGATCCACCACTGGGACAACGCCCTCCAGGGGCCGCGCACGGTCGCCGTGAACATCGTCGGCGGGGCCACCGGGGAGCCGCCGGCGGTGTACGACCCGGTGCCGTACTTCTGGTCCGAGCAGTTCGGGCGGTTCGTCCAGTACGCCGGGCACCACGCGGCCGCGGACACCACCCTGTGGCGGGGCGACCCTTCCGGTCCGGCCTGGACGGTCTGCTGGCTGCGGGGCGAGAGGCTGGTCGCGCTGCTCGCGGTGGGCCGGCCCCGGGACCTGGCCCAGGGCCGCCGCCTGATCGAGTCCGGCACACCGATGAACCCGGTGCTGCTGGCGGATCCGGCCAGGCCCATGAAAGCGGCGACGGCCCAGCCGCCACCGCCTCGGTGAGGGCCGCGGGGTGGTGCGTCCGGGCGCGGCGCGTCCGCCCTTGTGGACCGGTCCGACTTCCGACTGTCACTGGCAAATGGCAGGCTGGTTTCCGTGACCGAGATTGACGCAAAGATCGATGCTCTCGTCCCCGCCTGGCTCACCCTCCCCGACATCGCCGAGCAGCTCGGCGTCGAGGTGACGCGTGTGCGGCAGCTGGTCAAGGAGGGCCAGCTCATCGCCGTACGCCGAGGTGAGAACCGCGCGCTGCACGTCCCTGCCGCCTTCATCGACGGGGACAAGGTCGTCAAGGGCCTGTCCGGGACCCTGACGCTCCTGCGGGACGACGGCTTCACGGACGAAGAGATGCTGGAGTGGCTCTTCACCCCGGACCCCAGCCTGCCCGGCACCCCCGCGCAGGCGCTCAGCGAGAATCGCGGCACGGAGGTGAAGCGCCGCGCCCAGGCGCTCGCGGTCTGACCCGGCCGCGACGGGACAACCGTCCGGTGCCGTGCGAGCGGGGCCGGACCTGAACAACCGCCCGACGTGAGGGCCGTGACCCGAGGGGTCACGGCCCGGGGGCGGCTCGCGCCCTGTGCGGGGCTGCGAGCGTCACCGGCGTGGCTACGGATGCCACCGGCACGCCATCACCACCGGGGCTGCGGCGGTCAACGGCGTGGTCGGCGGGGCTGCCGCGGGCAGGCCATGACCACCGGGGCTGCGGAGGCCGACGGCGTGGTCGGCGGGGCTGCCGCGGGCAGGCCATGACCACCAGGGCTGCGGAGGCCGACGGCGTGGTCGGCGGGGCTGCCGCCGGCCGGGGCAGGCGTAAGGTGCCCGAGGCGTTCGCGGCGCGACAGGTGCGTCCCGCGCCGCACGCCGTCCACGCGGGCCCACCCGCACGCCACGACACCCAGGGGGACACGTATGACCGGCACCGCCGCCACCGCCCGGGCCCAGCTCGCCGACGCCCGGGTCTACCTCTGCACCGACGCGCGCAAGCGGCAGGGCGATCTCGGGGAGTTCCTCGACGCCGTGCTGACCGGCGGGGTCGACATCGTGCAGTTGCGGGACAAGGGCATGGAGGCCGCCGAGGAACTGGAGCACCTGGCCGTCTTCGCCGACGCCTGTGCCCGGCACGGCAAGCTCCTCGCGGTCAACGACCGTGCGGACGTCGCCCACGCCGCCGGCTCCGACGTCCTGCACCTCGGCCAAGGCGACCTCCCGGTCCCCGCGGCCCGCGCGCTCCTCGGCGACGACGTCCTGATCGGCCGCTCCACCCACGCCGAGTCCGAGGCCGCCGCGGCCGCCGTCCAGCAGGGCGTGGACTACTTCTGCACCGGCCCGTGCTGGCCGACCCCCACCAAGCCCGGCCGTCACGCGCCCGGCCTGGACCTCGTCCGGTACACCGCCGGTCTCGGCACCGACCGCCCCTGGTTCGCCATCGGCGGCATCGACCTCGGCAACCTCGACCAGGTCCTGGAGGCGGGCGCCCGGCGCGTCGTCGTCGTACGGGCGATCACCGAGGCCGACGACCCGGGAGCCGCGGCGGCCGAGTTCGCGAAGCGGCTGCGGGAGGCATAGGGCCGGTCCGAACGACAGGCCGGGGCGAGACGGTTGTCCAAGGGATGGACAACAAGTGGACAATCCGGTCAAATCGCGGCCCGCGGTTGGGGGACCGACCTCCCCTGGCTAACCTGCCCGTATGGCCCTCGGCACCGCATCCATCAGGTCGGACCACGCCCGCACCGTCCGCGACATGCTCGCGGCCGGCAAGACGACGTACTCGTTCGAGTTCTACGCCCCCAAGACCCCGAAGGGCGAGCGGAACCTGTGGAACGCGCTGCGCCGGGTCGAGGCGGTGGCGCCCGACTTCGTCTCCGTGACCTACGGCGCGGGCGGTTCCACCCGCGCGGGCACGGTCAAGGCGACCGAGGCGATCGCCTCCGACACCACCCTCACCCCGATCGCCCACCTCACCGCGGTCGACCACTCGGTGGCCGACCTGCGCAACATCATCGGCCAGTACGCCGACGCCGGGATCCGCAACATGCTCGCCCTGCGCGGCGACCCGCCCGGCGACCCGATGGGCGACTGGGTGCCGCACCCCCGCGGCCTGGCCTACGCCGCCGAACTCGTCGAACTGATCAAGGCCTCCGGTGACTTCTGCGTGGGTGTCGCTGCCTTCCCGGCGATGCATCCGCGCTCCCTCGACTGGGACACCGACGTCCGCCACTTCGTCGACAAGTGCCGGGCGGGCGCGGACTACGCCATCACGCAGATGTTCTTCCAGCCGGAGGACTACCTCCGGCTGCGCGACCGGGTCTCGGCCGCCGGCTGCGACACCCCGATCATCCCCGAGGTCATGCCGATCGCGAGCGTGAAGACGCTGGAACGGATCGGGTCGCTCACCAACGCCGCGTTCCCGGCCGCCCTGAAAGAGCGGATCCTCACAGCAAAAGACGATCCGGCCGCTGTACGCTCCATTGGTATCGAATTCGCCACGGAGTTCTGTGCGCAGCTGCTCGCCGAGGGGGTGCCCGGCTTGCACTTCATCACGCTCAACAACTCCACCGCGACACTGGAAATCTACGAGAACCTTGGCCTGCACCACTCACCGCAGGCCTAGACCGTTCGCACCGGTATACGACACACTGCGTAGCGGCCACTGGGAGAGGGGCGTACATGGGCTGGGCGGTCCTCTACATCGCGTTCGGCATCGTCGCGCTGTGGCTGCTGGGCGAGGTGCTGCTGCAGTACAAGGCGCGGCTGCGCTGGCGGCTGCTGGCCTTCGTCGGGTTCCTCGGTGTCGTCGTCGGTGTTCTGATCCCGTCGGTCGTCGTGATCGGCCTCGGCGCGGCCGCCTTCGCGGTCGGCCAGACCTACGTCACCCTGTCCTTCCGCAGCGGCTTCGCGTCCGGCTGGGCCATGAGCGCGCCCGCGCTGGGCGGCGGCAAGCGCCGCCCCCGTGAGCGCGGCCGCCAGGAGCCCACCCTGGAGGTCTCCGGCCTGGAGGCCGAAGGCGGCTACGACGGCGAGGCCGGTGCCTACCGCCGCGACCCCGCCCCCCACGGCCAGGACGACGACTACGACCGGGACGACGTCTTCACCCCGGCCCGCCCCCTCCACCAGCCGGCGTCCGCCGAGGCCACCGCCGTCTACGAGCCGCAGCCCATGCCCGAGGACACCGGCTCCTACGGCGTCTACGACCACGGGTACCAGTCGGGGGGACAGCAGTCCCACGACCAGTACGCGGCCCAGGCCGCCGACCAGTCCTACGGCTACGACTACTCCGGCCACGGCCAGCAGCAGGGCTACGACGCCACCGATCAGCAGCAGTACGCCGCCTACTCCGACCCGTACATCGGCTCGTCGAACTACGGCCAGGGCACGTACGACAGCACGTACGGCGACCAGCAGTACTACGACCAGCAGAGCTACGGCCAGCAGAGCTACGGCCAGGACCAGTACTCCGGCACCTACGGCGGCGACAGCCCGCCCGACGGGGTGTGGGTCCCGCAGCAGCGCAACACCGACGAGTACGGGCAGGAACTGCCGCCGGAGCAGCCGTACCCGTACCAGAGCGGTGGGCAGCAGCCGCAGGGGAACGGGTACGACGAGCAGTACCGTTTCTGAGAGCAGTACCGTTTCTCGAGCCACTTGAGCCCGAGCCCTTCCGGGGCACTGTGCTCATTGCGAGCCGCGGAACTCCGGCCCTTCCACGATCAGTCCCGCCACCAGCGCGCCCGACATGCCCGCGTGCGGCAGTCCGCCGCCGGGGTGGGCCCAGCCGCCCACCGTGAACAGGCCGGGCACCCGCGTGGTGTTGGACGGATGCAGCAGCCGCCCGCCGCCCGCCGCCAGGGCCGGCACGGGCACCGCGCCACCCTCCGCACCCGTCGTGTCCGCGATGTCGGCCGGGGTGCGCACCTCGTGCCAGAGGAGGCGGTCACGCAGGCCCGGTACGGCGCGTTCGGCGACGGTGATCATCCGGTCGGCGAGGTCGGCGAGGTCGGCGTGAGTCCGGCCGGGCCGCGTGGGCACCACCGTCGTGAGCGTGACCGCCTCGTGGTCCGCCGGGGCGGTGCGCGGGTCGTCGGGCCGTAGCACCGTGACCGTGGGACGGGAATCTCCGGCCGCCGTGCCGAACAGGGCGTCCAGCTCGGCCTCACGGTCCTGGGCGTGCACCACCGTGCGGTGTGCCGTGCCCTCGGGGCGGGCACCGCGCAGGGCCAGCAGGAGGGTCAGCCGAGAAGCGGCCGCCGGCTGCGGCGGCACTTCGCCGTCTCCCCGTACGACGGTGCCCGCCGTCAGCCGGGCCAGTGCGCCGGGCGCGACACCGGCCACCACGAAGTCCGCCTCCGCGACCGACCCGTCGGCGAGTTCCACCCCCGACACCCGGCCGTCCTTCTCCGGCACACCGATGACGTCGGCGCCGAAGTGAAACTCGACCCTCCGGGCCAGACACCGCTCGTACACCGCCCGCGCCAGCTCGCGCAGGCCCCCGCGCACGTACCAGGTGCCGAAGGCGTGCTCCAGGTACGGCAGGACGGCCGCGCTCGCCGGGGTGACCCGGGGGTCCAGACCGTGGCCGAGAGCGTGACTTTCCAGGAGGGCCGCGAGCCGGGGGTCGCGCAGCTCCCAGGCGCCGATCTCGGCGAGTGTGCCGGCCCGGCGGGTGCGCAGCAGCCGCTTGTGGGGCACGGCCGGGTAGGGCTCGCGCTCGGCCAGCACCTGCCAGTTCGGCCACAGCGGCTCCTCCAGCAGCGGCCGGCGGGTCCGGTCCCAGGCCTCGCGGGCCCGGACCAGGAAGTCGCCCCAGCGCTTCCCCGCGTCGGCGCCGAGCCCCTCGTCCAAGGCGGCGACGACGCCCGCGCGTGAGGCGTTCGGCAGCGAGACCTCGGTGCCGTCCGCGAACACGTGCCGGGCCGACGGGTCGACCTGGACCAGCTCGACACAGGACTCCAGCGGCTCCTTGCCGGTCTTGACGAACAGGTCGCGGTAGACGGCGGGCAGCGGCAGCAGGGCGGGGCCCGTGTCGAAGGAGAACCCGTCACGCTCGAAGCGGCGCAGGGCTCCGCCGTAAGTGTCCGTCCGCTCGTACACCGCCACCCGGTGGCCCGCGACGGCCAGCCGGGCGGCAGCCGTCAGCGCGCCCATGCCGGCGCCGATCACCGCAATACGTGCCATGCCAGGGACTTTATCGGCCCCCATCGACAGACCCCGCCGACAGCCCCACCGGCCGCCCTCGCCGAGGGCCCTGTACGCACGGGCGCGGAGGCGGACGTCACCAGGCGGCGACCGAGCGTTGTGGGTCTCTGTGCGCAGGACTGAGTACGTATACCTAGCCGGGGAGTTGAGTACGCGCGCGGATGGGGGACGACCTGCAAGGACGAGAGAGTGGAGACACGGAGAGGGGCACGGCTCCGGCACCGGCGACACGGGGCGCCGGAACGGAGCCGGCCCACGATCCGCTCCTTCCGCCGACGGTGTCGGCGGGAGCGAGGCACGGGGGAGAGCCGGGGGACGACCGCACGGGGGTCCTGCGGGGGGAACGTACGGGGGAGCAGGAAAAACGGGGGAGCACGGAAGGCGCCGGTTCGAGGTGGCCCGCGGGGGACGCGGCCACACCGGACCGGCGCTTTCACATGCGCACGCGACGGTGGGTCAGCGGCAGCCGCTCACCCGCCCCTGGAGCAGCCGCGACAGGGCCGCGTGGACGTCGTCCAGGGAACGCTCGGGCTGGAACGACTTCCAGTCGAGCGCGGCGACCAGGACCATGCCGACCAGTGCGGCCGCCGTCAGCGGCACGTCGATCTCCTCGCTGAACTCACCGCCCGCGACGCCGTCCCGCAGCACGTCCTCCACGACCGCGACGGCCTGCTGGCGGACCACCATCAGGGTGGACTGCCAGGTCCGGTTGGTGCGCCACAGCTCGGCGACGTACAGCTGGGTGAAGGCCGGGTAGCGGTCGATGAAGACCAGCCCCGCGCGGATCATCGCGTCCAGGGCGTCGACCTTGCCGCCGCCCTCCAGCGCGGTCCGCTCGGCCGCCTCGCGCAGGGAGGCGGTCAGCAGACCTACCCCGTGCCGCAGCAGTTCCTCGAAGAGGACGGACTTGCTCGCGAAGTTGTAATAGACCGTGCCCTTCGCGACCCCGGCACGCTCGGCGATCTCGTCCACGGTCGTGGCGGAGAACCCCTGCTCGGCGATGAGCGTGACGGCCGCCTCGTAGAGCTTCTGCCGGGTGGCCTCGCGGCGCGTGCTGCCGCCCGACGCGGCACTGCTGCTTTCCATGGCCCTGATTGTCACAGGAACCTTTCCGGGGGACGTGACGGTGGGGAGGCCGGCGGGCACGGCGGTGGGGCTCACAGGCTCAGCTCCGGGTGCAGCCGGTCCAGCGTCCACACCTGACGGCGGCGGGCCGCCACGGCGGTCAGCGCGAGGGCGCCCGCGGTGAACGCCGTCAGCACCACGCACGCCTGCCACACCGGTTCGAGTCCACCGCCGGTGATGAGCCGCCTGAGTGCCTCGACGACGTAGCTCATCGGCAGGAACGGGTGGAGCGCGTTGAAGAACCCGGGGCTGGTCTGCACGGGGTACGTGCCGCCCGCCGAGGTCAGCTGGAGCATCAGCAGCGCGAGGACCAGGATCCGGCCCGCCGCCCCGAAGCGCGCGTTCAGCCACTGCACGATCGCCGCGAAGCACGCCGTCACCAGGAACAGGAAGCCCACCGTCCCGGCCGCCCGGGCCATCTCCAGGCCGACCGCCCAGTGCAGCACCGACATCAGCGCCGCCGTCTGCAGCACCCCGATCGCCACCACCGGCAGCCAGCCCGACAGTGCGATGCGCCACGCCGGGGCGCCCGCGGCCAGCGCTCGCCGGTTCATGGGCGCGATCAGCATGTACGCCACCATCGCACCCACCCACAGGGACAGCGGGATGAAGTACGGTGCGAACCCGGTGCCGTAGTTGGGCGCCTTGTGCAGGTCCTGGGAGGCGAGCCGCACGGGGTCGGCCATGACCTCGGTGCGCCGGTCGCGGTCCTGCTCGTCGTAGTCGGGGATCTTCTCCGCCCCGTCGTGCAGGCCGCCGGCGAGCTTCCCGGAGCCGTCGACGAGCTTGAAGATGCCGCCGTTGAGGTCGTCCGCGCCCGTCTTCAGCTTGCCGACGCCCTTGTCCAGGCCGACGGCCCCGGTCTTGGCCGTGCCGATGCCCTTGTGCAGCTTCTTCGCGCCGGCGGCGACCTCGGCCGCCCCGTCGTTCAGCGCGTTGATCTTCTTGACGGCGTCGGTGAGGTCCTCGGAGAGGCGCGGTGCGCGGTTCGCGAGGGCCTGGGACTGCTTCTGGAGGGTGGCGAGGTTCTTGTCGAGCTTGTCGAGGTCGCCGTTCTGGTCCGCGATCAGCGTGTTGAGGTCGTCCGCGATGGTGGTCACGTCGGCGGCCGCGTCCTTGGCCTTCTTCAGGTCGGAGCAGGCCGCGTCGGGCAGGACGGGATCGTCACAGCGCCGGGCGTAGACGTCGTTCAGCGTGCCGGAGGCCGCCCGGGCGCCCTTGGCGGCGGTCGGGGCCGTCTTCACCAGGGTGTCCAGGTGCTTGCGGATCACCCCGGAGGAGTCGGCGACCAGCTGGGCGGTGTCCCCGATGGTCTTCTCGTTGCCCTTGAGGAAGGGGCCGACCTTGTCGGCGGTGCCGTTGACCCGGTCGGCGAGCTTCTGTGTGCCTTCCGCGACCTGTTTCGAGCCGTCCTCCAGGTCGCCCGCGCCCGTGTGGAGCTTCTTCAGGCCGGTGGCGAGCTTGCCGCTGACGCCCTTGGCGTCCTTCAGGCCGTCGGCGAGGTCCTTGGAGCCCTTCTCGGCCTTGTCGATACCGCCGTTGAGCCGGTCGGCGCCCTCCGCCGCCTTCACGGTCTTGCCGTGGATGTCGGAGAACGACACGAAGATCTTGTCCAGGAACGACCGGGACGTCTTCGTGGACGCCGCCTGCCGGACCTCGCTGAAGACCGTCCGGGAGATCTGCCCGACGATGTAGTTGTTCGCGTCGTTCGTGTGCACCTGGAGGGCGCCGGTCTCCGGGCTGTTCCCCGAGCTGGAGGCGATCCGCTCGCTGAAGTCGGCGGGCAGGGTGAGCGACAGGTAGAAGGTGCCGTCCTCGACGCCCCTGCGGGCCTCGGCGGCACTCACTTCCTGCCAGTCGAAGGTCTTGCTGTCGTGCAGGCCCTTCGTGATGTCGTCGCCCGCCGTGATCTTCTTCCCGTCGGCGGTCGCCCCCTTGTCGTCGTTCACCAACGCCACCGGGATCTTGTCCAGACGGCCGTACGGGTCCCAGAACGACCACAGGTACAGCGCGCCGTACAGCAGCGGCAGCACCAGCAGCGCGACCAGAGCGGCGCGCGGCAGCTTCCCGCGCCCGAAGCGGCGCAACTCAAGCGCGGCCAGTCTCGGCGAGCGCATCGGCCGTCTCCTCTCCCTGGTCAGCCTGGTCAGCCTGGTCAGTTTGGTCAGCCTGGTCCGGCTCATCGGCCTTCTCGGCCTGGTCCGGCTGGTCGGTCGTCTCGGCCTCGCCCGGCCGGTCGTCCCCGGGGGCCGGGTTTTCATGGCTCTGCGCGGTGGAGACCCTGACTGCACCCTCGGGGGCCTCGCCGAACACCGCCACCACCGTCGTCCCCGCGTCGGCCAGGGACCTGAGCAGCGCCCGGACCTCCTCCCGCTCACCGTCCGAGAGCTTGAGGTCGGCGTCGTCGACGCCGAGCAGCCGCGGCCCGCCGACGAGCGCGAGCGCGATCGACAGCCGCAGCGCCTCCAGGCGCTCCAGATCCCGTACGGCCGTGCGCGGCCCCTTGGGCAGGGACTCCAGGTCGAGCCCGGCCGCCTCCAGCGCGGCGTCGACGCGCCGTCGGGCCTCGGCCGCCCGCTCGCCGCGGGGCCGCAACAGCCCGCGCAGCGATGCGCCGAACCGCCGCTGCAGCAGCGCCCGTTCCCGCAGGTGCTCGCCGACGGTCAGTGCGGGGTCGAGGTCGGTGACCCCGGGGACGTGCGCCAGCGCGCTGATGCCGCGCACGGCCGCCATCTGCTTCGGCAGCCTCGCGTCGCCCACGGCTGCCGTGCCCTCCGAGACCTTCATCCGCCCCGTCAGCGCCAGCAGCAGGCACGTCCGGCCGGACCCGGACGGGCCCTCGACCGCGACGAGCGCACCCGGCTCGGCGTCGACGGAGACCTCGCGGACCGCCCACCCCCGTGGCCCCTTGATCCCGAGGCCGTCGGCGGCGATCCGCACCCCTCCCGCCTGTTCCCCCACGAGACTCCCCTGAATTTGAACTGACTGGTCAGTGCAAAAACTACTCCGAACCTACGAGCGAAGCAAAACAGCAGGTCAGAACGGATTGTCAGTGCCATACCTCACGATGGGTCACATACGGCACTCCGTGACCGGACGTGCCGTCACCCAGACGACAGGAGGTTCGTCATGGCCAGCTATCACGCAGCAGCCGCCCGCCGGCGCCGCGCCACCGGCCCTGCCCCCTCACTGACCGGCCCGGCGAGCGACGTGCACCCCGTGCTGCGCCGGGCCACGGCCCCGCCCGCCGCCCTCGACCTGCTCGCCCAGGCCCGCGCCAGCCTCGACGAGGCCACATCCCTGGAGACAGCGAACGAGCGCTACTCGAGGGCCCACCTCGCCGCCCTGCGCACCGCCGCGGCGGTGCTCGCGGCCCGGGGCCGCCCGGAGACCTCGCCCCGGGCCCGGGCCAAGATCCGGAGCGCCTGGGAAGTGCTCCCCGAGATCGCACCCGAACTGACCGAGTGGAGCGCGCTGTTCGCCTCCGGCGCCAGGCGCCGCGCCCGCGCCGAAGCCGGCATCGAGGGCGCGGCCACCGGCCGGGACGCCGACGACCTGATACGCGACGTGGCGATGTTCCTGCGCCTCGTCGAGCGGATGCTGGTCCTCCAGCCGGTCCTCCCACAGCCCCGCCCGGACCACGACCGGCCGGAGGGCCCCGGCGCGGGGAGTGACATGCCGGACGCGGGTTGACCGAGCCGCGCGGCAGGGATTCGGCGGTGCCCGGGTCCGGCGGTGGTTTGGGTCCGGCGGTGGTCCGGGTCGGGCGGTGTTCCGGGTCGGGCGGTGTTCCGGGTCCGGCGGTGTTCCGGGTCCGGCGGTGGCGGGCGGCGTCCGTGCGGGACGAGGCGCCGCGCTGCAAAGCCCGGGTCGTGGGCATCCCGGGACCGGGTCATCCGCACGCCCCGGCCTAGGCAATAGGGTGGGGGACGCCTGAAGTCTTCCCTCCCCGTGGCAGGGGCCGGGGAAGACGCCCCGTTCGCGCCGCCGTGCAAGAGGCGGTGCCGCGCCGAGGAGTCAACTGCCGTGTCGGACCCGATGCGCCCCCGCGCCTCACTCCGTACCGCCGTGGTCTGGGAGGTCCTCCAGGACGCCCTGGACCGCCGGGTCAAGGCCGCGGGTCGGGAGTCGCTGGACGTCCTCGACACCGGAGGCGGCAGCGGCAACTTCGCGGTGCCCGTCGCCCGCCTCGGCCACCGGGTCACCGTCGTCGACCCCAGCCCCAACGCCCTGTTCGCCCTGGAGCGCCGGGCCGCCGAAGCCGGCGTGGCCGACCGCGTCAAGGGTGTCCAGGGCGACGCCCACGGCCTCTTCGACGTGGCCGAGCGCGGTGGCTACGACGTGGTGCTGTGCCACGGCGTCCTGGAGTACGTGGACGACCCGGCCGAGGGCGTCCGCAACGCGGTGGCGGCCCTGCGCCCGGAGGGCGTCCTCAGCCTGCTCGCCGCCGGACTGGGCGGTGCCGTGCTGTCCCGCGCCCTCGCCGGGCACTTCAAGGAGGCCCGGCAGGCGCTCGACGACCCGAACGGACGATGGGGCGCGGGTGACCCCGTGCCGCGCCGCTTCACCACCGAGCAGCTCACGGGACTGGTCGAGGGAGCGGGCCTGCGCGTAGGTGCCGTGCACGGCGTTCGGGTCTTCGCCGACCTCGTGCCCGGCGTCCTCGTGGACACCGAGCCCGGAGCCCTGGAAGCACTGCTGAAACTGGAGGAGGCGGCCGCCGAGCTCCCCGCGTTCCACTCGGTGGCCATGCAGCTGCACGTCCTGGGTGAGACCGGTGAGGCGGCTGAAACAGGTGGGACCGGTGGGACCGGCGAGACCGATGGGGCGGTCGAGGCCTGAGCCTCCTCCTGAGGCACCACCGCTGATCAGCGCGTTGGCTGCGCATGGAGTACGCCACAGGCCCCCCGAATGGGGACGACGCGCCGTATGATCGAGGGAGACCGTTCCGGCATGACGGGTCGGCCGCCGGGGAATGGAAGCCTCAGCGAGCCGGATCCCCATGGCGGGTCCCGGTTGGTCAATTGGCGCAGAGGGGCGGGTTTCACGGGGGCGATTCCCTGCCTATCCTGAAGGGACCCCCCGGGTCGCCCCGGCGACTGCACGATGAGGAGGACTCCGTGCCGCTCTCGGAGCACGAGCAGCGCATGCTCGAGCAAATGGAGCGAGCGCTGTACGCCGAAGATCCCAAGTTCGCGACAGCGCTTGAGGGAAGCGGGCTGCGCACGTACACCCGGCGACGGGTCTACCAGGCGGTCGCGGGCTTCCTCGTAGGTATCGCGCTCCTCATGGCTGGAATGGTCGCCAAGCAGGTCTGGCTCAGCGTCGTGGGCTTCCTCGTCATGCTGGGCTGTGCGGTGCTCGCCGTGACCGGCTGGCGCAAGGCCCCCAAGCCGGGTGAGCAGGCGTCCGGTGCCGCCGGACACCAGGCCCGCCCCCAGGGTCGGCAGCGCCGCTCGGTGATGGACCGCATAGAGCAGCGCTGGCAGAAGCGCCGCGACGAACAGGGTGGCCATTAGCCCCCAGCGCAACCTCTCCAGGACCACATGAACACGTAGGTCAGGGGGTGACCACCGACCCGGTGGTCACCCCCTGACGTTTGCGTATGCCATGGTTCGGCCCTGCCAGGCCTCGGCAAGGCCGATTCTCGGCCCGCAGCGCCCAAGGCCGATTCTCGGCCTGCGGCGCCCTCAGCCTGCGGCGCCCTCAGCCTTGCTGCCCGAGGCCTTCCGCCACGTCGGCCGCAGCGCCACGGCGCGCTCCCGGACCCTCGTCCACCAGGCCGACGCCGCCCACACCACACGCGCGGTGGAGCGGGGGGCCAGAAGCGCGCGGAGCCTGGCCGGCCGGCCGGCCGCCGCGCCGAGGCCCGCCGTGGCACGGCGGACGTCGTCCGTGAGGCCCGCCACGGGACGCGGGTGCGGTGCGTACAGCACCTGCTCCACCGCGTTCGCCACCCGGTGCACCGAGGCCGCGGCCGTCGCGTCGAGATCGCCGAGGCGGACCATACGGGCGGCCGCCTTGCGCGGTGTCTGTGACTCGTCCGGCGTGATGCCGAAGTCCCACGCCGTGTCGGTCAGCTCCTGCCAGACGGCCAGGGTGTGCGGCCCCGTGTCCGCCTCGCCGCGGCCGTGCGCCCCCAGCCGTGCCGACCGTGTCCGCAGCCGCCACAGCATCGGTGCCAGGGGGAGCGCGAGAACGGCGAGACCGGCCAGGGCCCACACCAGGAACGCGTACCACTTCGGGCCGTCGTCGTCCGTGGGCAGCGCCGCCTGCGGTGATTCGCTCGCGCAGCCGCCCAGCTTCTTCTGCTCCGGCGTGCAGCTGTCACTCGCCGAGGGCGCGGTGGAGGGCGCGGCCGACGCCGACTGGGAGGGACGCGAGGGGTCCGGCACAGAACTGCCGGGGTTGTCGGGCAGGGTGTACGACGGTATCGAGCCGCGGTTCGGAGTCGGCTCGAAGCGGGTCCATCCCACGCCCTCGAAGTACAGCTCGGGCCAGGCGTGCGCGTCCCGCAGCCCCACCGACACCGAGCCGTCCGCCTGCGGGGAACCGGGTGCGAAGCCCACCGCGACCCGTGCCGGTATGCCCAGGGAACGGGCCATCGCCGCCATCGCGAAGGAGAAGTGCACGCAGAAGCCCTGCTTGTCCTTCAGGAAGCGGGCGATCGCCTGTGAGCCGCTGCCGACCTGCACCTGCGTGTCGTACTCGAAGCCGCCGGTCACGGCGAACCAGTCCTGGAGCTTGACCGCCTGGTCGTACGGGTTGGCCGCGCCCGCGGTGACCTTGCGGGCGGTGCGGGCCACCACCGACGGCAGCGAGTCGGGCAGCTTCGTGAAGTCGCGCTCGATGTCCCCGGGCGCCGGTCCCGCCGCGGCGAGCTGCTCCGCCGTCGGCTGCACGTTCAGGCTCTTGACCTGGTACGTCAGGCCGCGCGTGTTCTGCCCGTGGTCGCCGACCAGGGTCATGCCCTGCGGCTCGTACCGCCAGTTGCCGCTGATGCGCACGCCGCTCGGCGGGTACGGCATGGGCAGCCAGTCCTGGGCGTACCAGCCGGCCGCCGTGATCGTGGTGTCGAACTCCGTGCGCTTGACGTCCGGGCTGAGGCCGACCGGGGCCGGGAAGGTGCCGTCGGGGACGGCGGTGATGGACCGCCGGGACGGCTTCCACGTGGTGCCGTCGAAGTCGTCCAGGGACACGATCCGCAGATACAGGTCCGAGACGTCCGCCGTCTTGGTCCGCACGGACAGGACCTGCTGGTCCTCGTCCGCGTTCAGGCTGTCCCGCAGCGACACCAGCGGGTTGACGGCGGAGATCGTGCCCCCGCCGCCGGATCCGCCGCCCGCGCCCGCTCCCACGGTGTCCAGCAGGCCGCCGTTCATCGCGGGCAGGCCGAGCGGCACCACCAGGGCGATGCCCAGCGCGACGACGCCTATGCGCCGGCCGGTGCGGACCGGGGCGACCGCACCGCTCGGCTCCCCGCCCGCCGTGCGCGGGGCACCGCCGAAGACCCTTCCCCACTGCGAGAGCCGGTCCCGCCCCTCGGCCAGCAGCAGCATCAGATAGCCGGCCGCCGCCACCACGAACCACAGCCAGTCCGTGCCCCCGTCGGACAGCCCCGCCGCCACGGAGTACAGGGCGAGCAGGGGCAGCCCGGCCGGAGCGGCGCTGCGGAAGGTCACCGCGAGGGTGTCCACCAGCAGTCCGATGATCAGGACCCCGCCCAGGAGCATCAGCCGTATGCCGTCGGACTCCAGGGGCGCCGGGATCGCGTACCGCGCGATGTCGTCACCGCCCTGCTGGAGCAGGAGCGTGAAGCGGTCGAAGGCCTGCGGCCCCGGGATCAGCCCGGCCAGGGCCTGCTCACGGGCGAACACGAAGGTCAGCAGCATCACGGTGACCACGGCCTGCGCCGCCACCGTCAGCGGCCGGGCCAGTGGCACCCGGCGGGCGGCGGCTCCCACGCCCGACTGCAGCGCCAGCAGGAAAGCCGCCTGCACGATCCACGTGGCCGGCCGGACGAGGGGCAGCAGGGCGCACGCGGCCATCAGTGTGGCCGCCCAGGCGCCCAGCGTCAGTCGTACCCGCCCGCTCATCACGGTCCCTCCCCGCCGCTCGCGGCGGCCACACCCCTGCGCTCCCGGTCCGCCAGCCGCCACAGCTCGTCCATGGAGGCACCCCGCGGCACGCGCAGAGCCGTCCAGCCCGCCTCGCGCAGCATGCGCAGCCGGTCTCCGCTCCCGTCCAACGGGCCGGACACGTCGCTCGGTTCCCGCACCCAGGTGCCGCTGTCCAGCACGAAGGCGACCGCCCCCGGGCTGCGCTGCCGCATCCGGCCCAGCACGGCCGCCTGCTCCTCGTCCAGGTCGCCGAGGAACGCCACCAGCAGCCCCTCGTTCCCACTGCGCAGCACGTCGTAGGCCCGGGACAGGCCCGCGCCGTCGGAATGGTCGATCACCGCGAGGGTGTCCATCATCAGCCCGGCCGCGTCCGCCGACTCCTGGCTCGCGCCCGCGAAGCCGTCACCGCCCTCGCCGGGCACCGCGTTTCCGGTGTCCGTCAGCAGCCGTACCGAGTAGCCCCGTTCGAGCATGTGCACCAGCACCGAGGCGGCGCCCGACACGGCCCACTCGAAGGGCGAGTCCGGCCCCGCGCCCTGGTAGGCGATGCCGCGGGTGTCCAGCAGCACCGTGCAGCGGGCGCGTTGCGGCTGTTCCTCGCGGCGCACCATCAGCTCGCCGTAGCGGGCGGTGGAACGCCAGTGCACGCGCCGCAGGTCGTCGCCGTAGCGGTAGCCGCGCGGGATGACATCGTCCTCGCCGGCCAGCGCGAGCGAACGCTGCCGCCCGTCGCCGTACCCCTTCGCCTCGCCGCCCAGGCGCACCGGGGCCAGCGGCTCCACGCGCGGGATGACCGTGAGGGTGTCGTACGTCGAGAAGGACCGGGTCAGCTCGCACATGCCGAACGGGTCGGTCAGGCGCAGCTGGAGCGGGCCCAGCGGGTAGCGGCCGCGCAGGTCAGAGCGCACCCGGTAGGACACCTCGCGCCGGCCGCCCGCCTCCACCCGGTCGAGCACGAAGCGGGGCCGCGGACCGAGCACGTACGGCACCTTGTCCTGGAGCATCAGCAGGCCCGTGGGCAGCCGCGAGACGTTGTCCATCCGCAGGTGGACCCGGGCCTCGCTGCCCGCGGGCACGCGCGCGGGGGAGAGCCGGCGGCTGCCCGCGACCCGGTAGCGGGTGCGGTACAGCACCGCCGCGCACACCAGCGGCAGCACCGCCAGCAGCAGCCCCACGCGCAGCAGGTCGCTCTGACCGAGCACGTAACTGCAGATCGCGGCCGCGACGCCGGCGGCCAGGAAGGAACGTCCGCGGGTGGTCAGACCGGCCAGAGCGGTGCGGACGCCGCCCTTCTCGCCCCGGTCGGCTTCCGCCCGGCCCGCCCCCGCGGTGGTCATCACAGCCTCCGCGGCTGCTGCTGGGGATAGGCGGGCGCCGTACGGCCCAGGCCGCCGAAGCCGCTCTGCTGCTGCGGCCCCGCCGGCACCGGGGTGCGCTGCAGGATCTCCTCGACGACCTGCTCGGCCGTGCGCCGGTTGAGCTGGGCCTGGGCGGTGGGCAGCAGGCGGTGGGCCAGGACGGCGACGGCGAGGGCCTGCACGTCGTCCGGCAGCGCGTACTCCCGGCCGCTGAGGGCCGCGGACGCCTTCGCCGCGCGCAGCAGGTGCAGCGTCGCGCGCGGGGAGGCGCCGAGTCTCAGGTCGGGGTGCGTGCGCGTGGCGCCGACCAGGTCGACGGCGTAGCGCCGGACCGGCTCGGCGACGTGCACCCCGCGCACCGCCTCGATGAGCTTGAGGATCTCGTCCGCGTGGGCCACGGGCTGGAGGTCCTGCAGCGGCGAGACGCCGCCGTGCACGTCCAGCATCTGCAGCTCGGCCTCCGCGCTCGGGTAGCCGACCGAGACCCGGGCCATGAAGCGGTCGCGCTGGGCCTCCGGCAGCGGGTAGGTGCCCTCCATCTCGACCGGGTTCTGCGTCGCCACCACCATGAAGGGGCTGGGCAGCTCGTAGGTCTTGCCGTCGATGGTGACCTGGCGCTCCTCCATCGACTCCAGGAGCGCGGACTGCGTCTTGGGAGAGGCGCGGTTGATCTCGTCGCCGATCACCACCTGCGCGAAGATCGCGCCCGGCTTGAACTCGAAGTCACGGCGCTGCTGGTCCCAGATGGACACACCCGTGATGTCCGACGGCAGCAGGTCGGGCGTGAACTGGATGCGCCGCACCGAGCAGTCGATGGACCGCGCCAGCGCCTTGGCCAGCATCGTCTTGCCGACACCCGGGACGTCCTCGATCAGCAGATGTCCCTCGGCGAGCAGCACGGTCAGCGAGAGCCGTACGACCTCGGGCTTGCCCTCGATCACGCCTTCCACCGACTGCCGTACGCGCTCCACCACAGCGGTCAGATCGTCCCCCACCCGCGAGAAATCTCGGGCTGGGGGACCCCCATGGCTCGCTCGATCGTCATAGGTCGTCACCCGGCGCTCCTCGGCCTTTCCCGTGCTCCCAGGAAGCACGGAATACCCCATTTTCCCGGGCCGACGCCGCATGACGCGGACCGGCCCACCCCGAACCACGGACACCACGCGTGAAAGGTTCCGCGTGACGTCACTCCCGCATTCTTGCTGCCGTTACCGTTTCGTGTCACTCGACTGTGGACAACTGGCCGCGATATGTCGGTCTTACGGCCATTCGAACGCGTGACTGACAGGATTCCGACAGCTGCGGCGGGGTGGCGGGCCGGGGTGGTCGCGTCCGCCGCGCAGGTCAAGAGGCCGGGTCGACCTCACGCAGCAGGCCGGTCCGCACGTCGTAGACGAATCCGCGCACGTCGTCGGTGTGCGGCAGGAAGGGCGAGGTGCGCACCCGCTGCATGGACTGCCGTACGTCCTGGTCGGCGTCCTGGAAGGACTCCACCGCCCACGACGGACGCTGTCCGACCTCGGCCTCCAGATCGCCGCGGAAGTCCTCGGTGAGCGTCTCCATGCCGCAGCCGGTGTGGTGGACGAGGACGACGCTGCGCGTGCCCAGCTTGCGCTGGCTGATGGTGAGGGAGCGGATCACGTCGTCGGTGACCACGCCGCCCGCGTTGCGGATGGTGTGGCAGTCGCCGAGCTGCAGGCCCAGCGCGCCGAGCGTGTCGAGACGGGCGTCCATGCAGGCCACGACGGCCACGTGCAGGGCCGGCGCGGCCTCCATCCCGGCGTGCCCGAAGGAAGCGGCGTACCGGGCGTTCGCCTCGACGATACGGTCGGTGGCCGTGCCTCCGGCTGCTATGGCGCTCTCCGAACCCGTGGGTACCGATGCAGAAGTCGTCATAGGCATGACGTTACTGGTCACACCCGGTCCAGGCCTCCTGTGGAAGTGAACAAAGAATGCCTCCGCGGGGTGGTTGTGAGGTACCCCACAAGGGTCCTGTCCTGGTCGGCGGGCGAACGGCGGCGACGCGCAGGCCGGTTGATTGACCGGGCGACACCGTGGACTAAAGTGACGCGAAGCGGGAGGCGAGACTCTCCCCGCTGGACTGAATTCTTCGGAGATGACGGCGACGACCCGGCGATCTCCCCGCGTGCGCGGCGCGTACGTACGGCTCGGCCTTCTCCCGCTCCCGGTCGGCTGACGCTTCCGGCGCCGGCAGGCCACATGTCCACGAGCGGGCGGGGACCCGGCGGTGCGTACGGCCGTGCCGGATCTGAGAGGGCCCTTTGAGCCAGAGTCGACACGTCCCGGTGATGCTCCAGCGGTGCCTGGATCTGCTGGCACCCGCCCTGGAAAGCCCGGACTCCGTGGTCGTCGACTGCACCCTCGGCCTCGGCGGCCACAGTGAGGCGCTGCTCGCGAGGTTCCCCGAAGCCCGGCTCGTCGCCCTCGACCGCGACAAGGAGGCCCTGCGCCTGTCCGGCGAGCGTCTCGCCCCCTACGGCGAGCGCGCCACCCTCGTCCACGCCGTCTACGACGAACTGCCCGAGGTGCTCGACAGGCTCGGCATCGCGCGCGTGCAGGGCGTCCTGTTCGACCTGGGCGTCTCCTCCATGCAGCTCGACGAGGCCGACCGCGGTTTCGCCTACGCCCAGGACGCTCCCCTCGACATGCGCATGGACCAGACGACCGGCGTCAGCGCCGCCGAGGTCCTCAACACCTACCCACCGGGCGAACTCGTGCGCATCCTGCGGGCCTACGGCGAGGAGAAGCAGGCCAAGCGGATCGTCAGCGCGATCGTCCGGGAGCGGGAGAAGGAGCCGTTCAGCAACAGCGCGCGCTTGGTCGAGCTGATCCGCGACGCCCTTCCGCAGGCCGCCAAGCGCACCGGCGGCAACCCGGCCAAGCGCACCTTCCAGGCCCTGCGCATCGAGGTCAACGGCGAGCTCTCCGTGCTGGAACGCGCGATCCCCGCCGCCGTGAAGGCGCTCGACGTGGGCGGGCGGATCGCCGTGCTGTCGTACCACTCGCTGGAGGACCGGCTGGTCAAGCAGGTCTTCGCGGCCGGCGCAGCCACCACCGCGCCGCCCGGACTGCCCGTCGTCCCCGAGCGCTACCAGCCGCGGCTCAAGCTGCTCACCCGCGGTGCCGAACTCCCCACCGAAGAGGAGATCGCCGAGAACCGGCGGGCGGCACCGGCGCGACTGCGCGGGGCCCAGCGCATCAGGGAGGACGTCGAGTGACGCGTGTGCAGGCCGGACCGAGGGAGCGTGCGTGAGCGGCAAACCCGAACTGAAGGGGAGGGCGGCCCGACTCGCGCGGCTCCTCCCGACCGGCCCCGGGCAGGCGGCCCGCACGCCTTTCGTCCTCCTGGTCGTCCTCCTCCTCGGCGGCGGTCTCATCGCCCTGCTGGTACTGAACTCGGCCCTCAGCGAGGGCGCGTTCCAACTCGACGAACTCCAGCGCGGAACCAAGAACCTCACCGACGAGGAGCAGGCCCTCCAGCGGGACGTCGACGCCTACTCCGCCCCCGACGCCCTGCAGCGCCGCGCCCGCGAGCTCGGCATGGTGCCCGGCGGCGACCCCGCCTTCCTCGACCCCGACGGCACCGTCAGAGGCGTTCCCAGCGCCGCTCCCGGTGTCCGGCAGCCCGCAGCGCACACCCCTCTGGTCCTCGCCCCCGAGGCCATGCCCAACGGCCTCACCCCGACCCCCGGCAGGTGACGGAAGTGTCCGACAGGCAACCGCCGCGTCGCCGCGTGCCCGGCCCCGCAAGGCCCGCCCGCCCCGACGCCCGGCGCCGCCCCGGCCCCGGCGCCCGTCCGGCCCGGCGCCCGGGGCAGGGCCGTCCGGCGGCGTCCAAGCCGCTGCGGCTGGGCAGCCCGCGCCCCCGCCTGCGGCTGGTGGGACTCGCGCTGACCCTGGTCCTGACCGCCTTCGTCGTGCGGTTGTTCCAGGTGCAGGCCGTCGACGCGAGCACATACGCCGCCAAGGCCGAGCAGAACCGGTACGTCGGGCAGGTGCTGGCCGCGGACCGGGGCGAGATCACGGACCGGTCCGGTGTGGCCCTCGCGACCAGCGAGGACGCCTACGACATCACCGCCGACCCCACGATGTTCGCCCCCGGCATGCTGAAGATCGCGGACGGGCCCGAGCAGGCGGCCGCACTCCTCGCGCCGATCCTCGGCCAGGAGCAGGAGGACCTGGTCAAGAAGCTGCGGCCGAAGAACACCGCCCTGCGCTACGTCAAGCTGGCCTCCCGCCAGACCCCGCAGGTCTGGAAGCAGATCAAGGACCTCAAGTCGGCACTCGCCAAGAAGGCCGAGACCGACAAGTCCACGCCCAACGTCCTGTCCGGCGTCTTCTCCGTCGCCACCAGCAAGCGCGTGTACCCCGGCGGCGACCTGGCCGCCGGGATACTGGGCTGGGTCAACGGCGAGGGCAAACCCGGCGGCGGCATCGAGCTGCAGCTGAACAAGCAGCTCGCCGGCAAGGACGGCAAGATCCGCTACGCGCAGTCCGGCGGCCGTCTCGTGCCCACCGCGGGCTCCACCGAGACACCCGCCGTCCCCGGCAGCGACGTCGAGCTCACCATCGACCGCGACATCCAGTGGGCCGCCCAGAACGCCATCAGCGAGCAGGTGAAGGAGTCCGCGGCCGACCGCGGCTACGTCATCGTCCAGGACACCCGCACCGGGCAGGTCCTGGCCATGGCCAACTCGCCCGGCTTCGACCCGAACGACCTGTCCGACGCCGATCCGGCCGCGCTCGGCAACGCCGCGGTCCAGGACGCCTTCGAGCCCGGCTCCACCGCCAAGGTCATGTCGATGGCGGCCGTCCTCCAGCAGAACGTCGCCACACCCGGGACCCACGTGGTCGTGCCCAACCGGCTGCACCGCGGCGACCGGCTCTTCAAGGACGACATCGACCACCCGACCTGGTACCTCACGCTCAACGGCGTCCTCGCCAAGTCCAGCAACATCGGCACGATCCTCGCCACCGGACAGCTCGGAAAAACGCAGGCCCAGGCCAACAAGGTCCTCTACGACTACCTGCGCAGGTTCGGCCTCGGCAGCTACACCGGGCTCGGCTTCCCCGGCGAGACCAAGGGCATCCTCGCCCCGCCCGACAAGTGGTCGACCTCGCAGCAGTACACGATCCCTTTCGGCCAGGGCGTCTCCATCAACGCCATGCAGGCGGCCTCCGTGTACTCGACCATCGCCAACGGCGGCGTCCGCATCCAGCCCACCCTCGTACGCGGCACCAGGGGCCCCGACGGTCGGTTCACGCCCGCTCCGAAGCCCGGGAAGAACCGGGTCGTCAGCGAGAGAACGGCGAAGACCCTCGCCCAGATGCTGGAGTCCGTCGTGGACGACGAGGAGGGCACCGGCACCAAGGCGCGCATCCCCGGCTACCGCGTCGCGGGCAAGACGGGTACCGCCAACCGAGTGGATCCGGCCACCGGCAAGTACCACGGCTACACCTCGTCGTTCGCCGGGTTCGCGCCCGCCGACAAGCCCCGTGTCACCGTCTACTGCGCCATCCAGAACGCCACCCGGGGCAGCTACTTCGGCGGGCAGATCTGCGGGCCCGTCTACAAGAAGGTCATGGAGTTCGCACTGAAGTCCCTCCAGGTCCCGCCGACCGGCGCCCAGGCCGCGAAACTGCCCGTCTCCTTCAAGCAGTGATCAAGGCCGACCCGCCCTGATCACCCCACCGAGCCACCAGGACCACCTCCGTGACGACGATCACCCCCGACCCCGGCAACCAGAGCAGCACCGGCCCCTCACTTCGCCCGGAGCCGGGTACGCCCGGTACGCTCACCGCCGTGCCACACGCTGATCAGTCCCAAACCACCCAGAAGGGCCATCCCGTGACATACCCCGGGCCGCCCAGGCCGGTTCAGGTCTCCGCCACACCCCTCGCGGAACTCGCCGGTCAGCTGGGTGCTTCCACGCCGGAGAGCGCCGCCGAGGTCACGGGCATCACCCACGACTCGCGAGCCGTGCGCCCCGGCGACCTGTACGCCGCCCTCCCGGGAGCCCGGGTGCACGGCGCCGACTTCGTCAACCAGGCCGCGGGCCTCGGCGCCGCCGCCGTGCTGACCGACCCGACGGGCGCCGAGCGCGCCGCCGCGTCCGGCCTGCCGGTCCTGGTCGTCGACGACCCACGCGCACAGATGGGCGAACTGGCCGCCACGATCTACGGCCACCCCGGCCGGGACCTGCTCCAGATCGGCATCACCGGCACCTCCGGCAAGACCACCACCGCCTACCTCGTCGAAGGCGGCCTGAAGACGGTTCGGTCCACCGGCCTCATCGGCACGGTCGAGATGCGCATCGGCGACGAGCGCATCAAGTCCGAGCGCACCACCCCCGAGGCCACCGACCTCCAGGCCCTGTTCGCCGTCATGCGCGAACGCGGGGTGGACGCGGTCGCCATGGAGGTCTCCAGCCACGCCCTGGTCCTCGGCCGGGTCGACGGCTGCGTCTTCGACATCGGCGTCTTCACCAACCTCAGCCCGGAACACATGGAGTTCCACTCGGGCATGGAGGACTACTTCCAGGCCAAGGCGCAGCTGTTCACGCCGGCCCGCGGCAAACTCGGCGTGGTCAACGTCGACGACGAGTACGGCCGCAGGCTGGCGAAGGAAGCGACCGTCCCGGTCGTCACCTACTCCGCCGAGGGGCACCCCGACGCCGACTGGCGCGCCGAGGACGTCCAGGTCGGCCGGCTGGACTCGACGTTCACCGTCATCGGCCCCAAGGGCGAGCGGATCAGCGCCAAGTCACCGCTGCCCGGGCCGTTCAACGTGGCCAACACCCTCGCCGCGATCGTCGCCCTCGCCGTCGCCGGGCTCGACCCGCAGGCCGCCGCCGACGGCGTCGCCGCCGTCCCGGGCGTCCCGGGCCGCCTGGAGCGCGTGGACGCCGGGCAGCCCTACCTCGCGGTCGTCGACTACGCACACAAGACCGACGCCGTCGAGTCCGTGCTGCGCGCCCTGCGCAAGGTCACCGAGGGCAGGCTGCACATCGTCCTCGGCTGCGGCGGCGACCGGGACAAGACCAAGCGCGAGCCCATGGGCGCCGCGGCGGCCCGGCTCGCCGACACCGCCACACTGACCTCCGACAACCCCCGCGGCGAGGACCCCCTCGCGATCCTCGCCACGATGCTCCAGGGCGCGGCGTCCGTGCCCGCGCACGAGCGCGGCGAGGTGCAGGTCTTCGAGGACCGGGCCGCGGCGATCGCCGCCGCCGTGGCCCGTGCCGAGCCCGGCGACACCGTGCTGGTCGCGGGCAAGGGCCACGAGCAGGGCCAGGACATCGCCGGGGTGGTCCGTCCCTTCGACGACCGCCAGGTGCTCCGCGAAGCCATCCAGAAGACCCAGGGATGAAAATCCAGAAGACCCAGGGGATGAACTTGTGATCGCCCTCTCCCTCGCCGAGATCGCAGAAGTCGTCGGCGGGCAGACGCACGACATACCGGATCCGTCCGTCCAGGTCACCGGCCCGGTGGTCCGGGACTCCCGAGAGGCGGGCCAGGGAAGCCTGTTCGTGGCCTTCGCCGGGGAACGGGTGGACGGCCACGACTTCGCGGCGGCGGTCGTCGAGGCGGGAGCGGTGGCCGTGCTCGGCACCCGGCCCGTCGGCGTCCCCGCGATCGTCGTGGACGATGTCCAGAGCGCCCTCGGTGCCCTCGCGCGGCACGTCGTACGGCGTCTCGGGACGACCCTCGTCGCCCTCACCGGCTCGGCGGGCAAGACCAGCACCAAGGACCTCATCGCGCAGGTGCTGCAGCGCAAGGCGCCGACGGTCTTCACGCCCGGCTCGCTCAACAACGAGATCGGGCTGCCCCTGACCGCGCTCAGCGCCACCGAGGAGACGCGGTTCCTCGTCCTCGAGATGGGCGCCCGCGGCATCGGGCACATCCGCTACCTCACCGGCCTGACGCCCCCCAAGGTCGGTCTCGTCCTCAACGTCGGCAGCGCCCACATCGGCGAGTTCGGCGGCCGCGAGCAGATCGCGCAGGCCAAGGGCGAATTGGTGGAGGCACTGCCGTCCGAGGCCGACGGCGGCACCGCGATCCTCAACGCGGACGACCCCTTCGTACGGGCCATGGCCTCCCGTACGAAGGCGAAGGTGGTCTATTTCGGAGAGTCCGGCGAAGCGGACGTTCGCGCCGAGAACGTGCGACTCACGGACACCGGACAGCCCTCGTTCAGGCTTCACACACCCTCCGGTGCAAGCGATGTGACCATGCGCCTGTACGGTGAGCACCACGTGTCGAACGCGCTCGCCGCGGCCGCCGTCGCCCACGAGTTGGGCATGTCCGCTGACGAGATCGCCGTCGCGCTCTCCGAGGCGGGCTCCCTCTCCCGCTGGCGGATGGAGGTCACCGAGCGCCCGGACGGCGTGACGGTCGTCAACGACGCCTACAACGCGAACCCCGAGTCCATGAAGGCCGCGCTGCGCGCGCTGGCGGCCATGGGCAAGGGACGCCGTACGTGGGCGGTGCTCGGCAAGATGGCCGAGCTCGGGGACGAGGCTCTCGCCGAGCACGACGCGGTCGGACGGCTCGCCGTCCGGCTCAACGTCAGCAAGCTCGTCGCGGTCGGTGGCAGGGAAGCCGCCTGGCTGCAACTGGGCGCATATAACGAGGGTTCGTGGGGTGAGGAGTCGGTGCACGTGTCCGACGCACAGGCGGCGGTCGACCTGTTGCGCAGCGAGTTGCGCCCGGGGGACGTCGTACTCGTGAAGGCGTCCCGTTCGGTCGGTCTGGAGAGCGTGGCGCAGGCGCTGCTCGAGACCGGTGCCGAGGGTGAGGTTTCCGCCCGATGATGAAGCAGATCCTGTTCGCAGGAGTCATTGGCCTCTTCCTGACCCTGGTCGGGACCCCGCTGCTGATCAAGCTGCTCGCCCGCAAGGGCTACGGCCAGTACATCCGTGACGACGGCCCGCGTGAGCACGCCAGCAAGCGCGGTACGCCGACCATGGGCGGTATCGCCTTCATCCTGGCCACGGTCGCCGCGTACTTCCTGGCCAAGGTGATCACGGGCTATCTGGACCCGGACGTCGACGCGGCGCCGACCTTCTCGGGCCTGCTGGTGCTCGGCCTGATGGTCGGCATGGGCCTGGTCGGCTTCCTCGACGACTACATCAAGATCGTCAAGCGGCGTTCGCTCGGTCTGCGCGCCAAGGCGAAGATGGCCGGCCAGCTGATCGTCGGCGTCAGTTTCGCGGTGCTGTCGCTGCAGTTCGCGGACAACCGCGGCAACACCCCGGCCTCCACGAAGCTGTCGTTCATCACGGACTTCGGCTGGACGATCGGCCCCGTGCTGTTCGTGGTCTGGGCGCTGTTCATGATCCTCGCCATGTCGAACGGCGTGAACCTGACCGACGGTCTGGACGGTCTGGCCACCGGTGCCTCGGTGCTCGTCTTCGGCGCCTACACCTTCATCGGTGTCTGGCAGTTCCAGGAGTCCTGCGCCAACGCGCGGACGCTGACGAACCCGGGCGCCTGCTTCGAGGTGCGCGACCCCCTCGACCTCGCGGTGGTGGCCTCCGCGCTGATGGGCGCCTGCCTCGGGTTCCTGTGGTGGAACACCTCGCCGGCCAAGATCTTCATGGGCGACACCGGTTCGCTCGCGCTCGGCGGTGTGCTCGCCGGCCTCGCGATCTGCTCCCGCACCGAGCTGCTGATCGCCCTCCTCGGCGGCCTGTTCGTCCTGATCACCATGTCGGTGGTCATCCAGGTCGGCTCCTTCAAGCTCACGGGCAAGCGCGTCTTCCGGATGGCGCCACTCCAGCACCACTTCGAACTCAAGGGCTGGTCCGAAGTGCTCGTCGTGGTCCGCTTCTGGATCATTCAGGGCATTTGTGTCATCGTCGGACTCGGCCTCTTCTACGCAGGATGGGCAGCGGACAAGTGACCTCCTCGGAGCCCTTCGACTTCCAGGGCAAGCACGTCACCGTCGCCGGGCTCGGCGTCTCCGGCGTCCCGGCGGCCAAGGTGCTGCACGGCCTCGGAGCGATCGTCACGGTCGTCAACGACGGCGCCGACGAACGCGCGCGGGCGCAGGCGGCCGACCTGGAGGCGCTCGGCGTCACCGTGCGCCTCGGCGACGGCGAGACTCTGCCGGAGGGCACCGACCTGATCGTCACCGCGCCCGGCTGGCAGCCGGACAAGCCGCTGTTCGCGGCGGCGGAACAGGCGGGCGTCCCGGTCTGGGGCGATGTCGAACTGGCCTGGCGCCTGCGCGGACCCGACGCCGCCGACTGGCTCGCCGTCACGGGCACCAACGGCAAGACCACCACCGTCCAGATGCTCGCGTCGATCCTGAAGGCGGCGGGCCTGCGCACCGCCGCCGTCGGCAACATCGGCGTCTCCCTGCTGGACGCGGTGCTCGGCGAGGAGCAGTACGACGTCCTGGCCGTGGAGCTGTCCAGCTACCAGCTGCACTGGGCGCCCTCCCTGCGCGCCCACTCGGCCGCCGTGCTCAACCTCGCCCCCGACCACCTCGACTGGCACGGCTCCATGGAGGCGTACGCCGCCGACAAGGGCCGTATCTACGAGGGCAACCGCATCGCCTGCGTCTACAACGTGGCCGACAAGGCCACCGAGGACCTGGTCCGCGCGGCCGACGTCGAGGAGGGCTGTCGGGCCGTCGGTTTCACCCTCGGTACGCCCGCGCCCTCCCAACTGGGCGTGGTGGAGGGCATCCTGGTCGACCGCGCCTTCGTCGAGAACCGGCAGAAGAACGCGCAGGAGCTCGCCGAGGTCGCCGACGTGAACCCGCCGGCCCCGCACAACATCGCCAACGCCCTCGCGGCCGCGGCCCTCGCCCGCGCCTACGGCGTGCCCGCCAAGGCCGTACGGGACGGCCTGCGGGCCTTCACCCCGGACGCGCACCGCATCGCGCATGTCGCGGACGTGGACGGCGTCGCCTGGATCGACGACTCCAAGGCCACCAACACGCATGCCGCGGAAGCCTCGTTGGCGGCGTACGAACCGATCGTGTGGATCGCGGGCGGGCTCGCGAAGGGCGCCACCTTCGACGAGCTGGTCGCCAAGTCGGCGAAGCGGCTGCGGGGCGCCGTGCTGATCGGCGCGGACCGCGCGCTCATCCGGGAAGCCCTGGCGCGACACGCCCCGGAGGTACCCGTCGTCGACCTCGACCGGACCGACACTGGGGCGATGCGCGCGGCGGTCCAGGAGGCGCGGAAACTCGCTCAGCCGGGCGACACGGTGCTGCTGGCTCCGGCATGCGCTTCCATGGACATGTTCGCCAATTACAACAAGCGCGGGGACGCCTTCGCGGACGCCGTCCGTGAGCTCGGCTCCGCCGACGGCTGACCCGGGTCCGCCTCGCCCGGCGGCGGCGCCGGGCGTACCTGGGAGGGACGCGTGACACGGATGTGGCTGGTGCCCGAGCGGCCTGGGGGCGTGCACCGCGCACCGTTCCCCTCCGGCACGGCAGGGTGAGCCGCGATGCCCACCAGCCGCACCGGACGGCCGCCCACCCCCCGCGCCCCCAAGCGCCCCGTCGCGCCCCGGCTCGCGCGTGAGAACGCCGTCCTGAGCCTCTACACCCGCGCGCGCAGGGGCTGGGACCGGCCGTTGACCGCCTACTACTTGATCCTCGGCGGCAGTCTGCTCATCACCGTGCTGGGACTGGTGATGGTCTACTCGGCCTCCCAGATCACCGCACTGCAGATGTCGCTGCCGGGTTCGTACTTCTTCCGCAAGCAGTTGCTCGCGGCGGGCATCGGCACCGGACTGCTGTTCGCGGCCTCGCGGATGCCGGTGAGACTCCACCGGGCGCTCGCCTACCCCATCCTCGCGGGCGCCGTCTTTCTCATGGCCCTGGTACAGGTCCCGGGGATAGGGGTGTCGGTCAACGGCAACCAGAACTGGATCTCCCTCGGCGGCTCCTTCCAGATCCAGCCCAGCGAGTTCGGCAAGCTCGCCCTCGTGCTGTGGGGTGCCGACCTGCTCGCCCGCAAGCAGGACAAGAGGCTGCTGAACCAGTGGAAGCACATGCTCGTGCCCCTGGTACCGGCCGCCTTCATGCTGCTCGGCCTGATCATGATCGGCGGCGACATGGGCACCGCGATCATCCTCACGGCCATCCTGTTCGGCCTGCTCTGGCTGGCCGGCGCCCCCACGCGGCTGTTCGCCGGGGTGCTGTCGATCGCCGCCGTCCTCGGCCTGATCCTCATCAAGACCAGCCCCAACCGCATGGCCCGGCTGCAGTGCCTGGGCGCCACCGAACCCCAGTCGGGGCCCGTCGACTGCTGGCAGGCCGTGCACGGGATCTACGCCCTCGCCTCGGGCGGAATCTTCGGTTCCGGGCTGGGTGCGAGTGTGGAGAAATGGGGCCAACTCCCCGAAGCCCACACCGACTTCATCTTCGCCGTCACCGGTGAGGAACTGGGCCTGGCGGGGACGCTGTCGGTACTCGCCCTCTTCGCGGCTCTAGGCTATGCGGGTATCCGCGTGGCCGGACGCACGGAGGACCCCTTCGTCAGGTATGCCGCGGGAGGCGTGACCACCTGGATCACGGCCCAGGCCGTGATCAACATCGGTGCGGTGCTCGGTCTGCTGCCGATCGCCGGCGTCCCCCTCCCGCTGTTCTCCTACGGGGGATCCGCCCTGCTGCCGACCATGTTCGCCATCGGGCTGCTGATCGCCTTCGCGCGTCAGGACCCCGCTGCGCGGATGGCGCTTGCGATGCGGCAACCCCGCTTTGGTAGAAAGCGGGGGGCGGGGGGCACCGGTTCCGGTCGGAGTCCCCGGAGATGGAACACGATGCGACGGCGCGCCTCGGCGGCGCGTTCGTCCGGAGAGCGGTGAATTTCGGTGCATGTCGTACTCGCCGGCGGAGGAACCGCGGGCCACATCGAGCCCGCGCTCGCCCTCGCGGACGCCCTGCGCAGGCAGGACCCGAGCGTGGGCATCACGGCCCTGGGCACGGAGCGCGGCCTCGAGACCCGTCTCGTACCCGAGCGCGGGTACGAACTCGCGCTGATCCCCGCCGTTCCGCTGCCGCGCAAGCCCACCCCCGAGCTGATCACGGTCCCCGGCCGGCTGCGCGGCACCATCAAGGCGACCGAACAGATCCTGGAGCGCACCAGGGCGGACGCCGTGGTCGGCTTCGGCGGCTACGTCGCCCTGCCCGGCTACCTCGCGGCCAAGCGCCTGGGTGTGCCGATCGTGATCCACGAGGCCAACGCCCGCCCGGGCCTGGCCAACAAGATCGGCTCGCGGTACGCCAGCCAGGTCGCCGTCTCCACGCCCGACAGCAAGCTGCGGGGCGCCCGCTACATCGGCATCCCGCTGCGCCGCTCCATCGCCACCCTGGACCGGGCCGCCGTACGCCCCGAGGCCCGGGCCGCGTTCGGGCTCGACCCGAACCTGCCCACGCTGCTGGTCACCGGCGGTTCCCAGGGCGCTCGCCGCCTGAACGAGGTCGTTCAGCAGGTCGCGCCCTGGCTCCAGCAGGCCGGGATCCAGATCCTGCACGCGGTCGGCCCGAAGAACGAACTGCCGCAGGTCCACCAGATGCCGGGGATGCCCCCCTATGTCCCGGTAAGTTACCTGGACCGGATGGACCTCGCGTACGCCGCGGCCGACATGATGCTCTGCCGCGCGGGCGCGATGACCGTCGCCGAACTCTCCGCCGTCGGGCTCCCGGCCGCCTACGTCCCGCTGCCCATCGGCAACGGCGAACAGCGGCTCAACGCCCAGCCGGTGGTCAAGGCCGGCGGCGGACTGCTGGTCGACGACGCGGAACTGACTCCCGAGTGGGTCCAGCAGAACGTCCTGCCCGTGCTCGCCGACCCGCACCGGCTGTACCAGATGTCCCGCGCCGCCGCCGAGTTCGGCCGCCGGGACGCCGACGACCTGCTCGTCGGCATGGTGTACGAGGCGATCGCCGCCAACCGTGCACACCGATAGGACTGTATGACGGAAGGCAGGGGAGCGTGGCCGGATCGACCACCGCCGAACGCGGTGAACGCCAGCAGGAGTCGTCCGGCCCGCCGCCCCGCCCGCGGTCGAGGCGTGCCCGGCTCCGTGCGATCGTCCTCCTGGGCCTCGCCCTGGTCTTCCTCGGCATCCCGACGGTCTGGCTGTTCTACGGCTCCGACTGGCTGCGAGCCGAGCACGTCTCCGTCTCCGGGACCCGCGTCCTGACACCGGCTCAGGTCGAGGCGGCGGCCGAGGTTCCGTTCGGGAAGCCGCTGATTTCCGTCGACACCGATGCGATCGAGACGCGACTGCGCCGGAAATTGCCCCGAATTGACGCGGTTGACGTGGTCCGCTCCTGGCCCCATGGAATCGACCTGAAAGTGGTTGAGCGGACTCCGGTTCTGATTGTCCAAAAGGGCGGAAAGTTCATCGAAGTGGACGATGACGGTGTCCGCTTCGCCACGGTTTCCGAAGCCCCGAAAGGCGTCCCGGCGCTGGAATTGACGCTCACCCGGTCCGGCTCCGCCGCCGCGAGCCTGCGCCGCTTCGGCGAGCCCCGGCTGGTGCGCGAGGCCGTCCGCGTCGCCCGCGCGCTTCCGGCCGCCGTCGCGCGCGAGACACAGACCGTCAAGGTCCGTTCCTACGACGCCATCTCGCTGGAGCTGAGGGACGGTCGCACGGTCGTCTGGGGAAGCAGTGAGAAGGGCGCCGCGAAGGCCCGTACGCTCACCGCTCTGATGAAAGCCTCGCCCGATGCGGGGTACTTCGACGTGAGTGTCCCCACCGCACCCGCGTCATCGGCGAGTTGACGCACATCCGAGCAGGCCAGCACCCTGGTTGGGCAGTGCTACGGCTGATCACATAGGGTGAAAAGAAAAACGGGAGGTTCGGCGTGTTCGTTGAACGCGCGCCACTTGTCGACTTAGTGTCCTGTTCAGAAGACTCCAAGGAACGGACACACTGGTAACCCTAAACTTCAGGGTTAGGGTTCGGGTCGGCGAAACGGACCGTCCCATTCGGCATCAGTCGTCGGGTCGCGGGGCGCAGGGCGTCACGCTGATTCGGCGACACGTAACTCGAGGCGAGAGGCCTTCGACGTGGCAGCACCGCAGAACTACCTCGCAGTCATCAAAGTCATCGGTGTCGGCGGCGGTGGTGTCAATGCCATCAACCGGATGATCGAGGTCGGTCTCAAGGGCGTCGAGTTCATCGCCATCAACACCGACGCGCAAGCTCTGTTGATGAGCGACGCCGACGTCAAGCTGGACGTCGGCCGTGAACTCACCCGCGGACTCGGCGCCGGAGCCAACCCGGCCGTGGGCCGCAAGGCCGCCGAGGACCACCGCGAGGAGATCGAGGAGGTCCTCAAGGGGGCCGACATGGTCTTCGTGACAGCCGGTGAAGGCGGCGGCACCGGCACCGGCGGCGCGCCCGTCGTGGCCAACATCGCCCGCTCGCTCGGTGCCCTCACCATCGGCGTGGTCACGCGCCCGTTCACCTTCGAGGGGCGGCGCCGCGCGAACCAGGCGGAGGACGGCATCGCCGAACTCCGCGAAGAGGTCGACACCCTCATCGTCATCCCGAACGACCGGCTGCTGTCCATCTCGGACCGCCAGGTCTCGGTGCTGGACGCCTTCAAGTCGGCCGACCAGGTCCTGCTCTCCGGTGTCCAGGGCATCACCGACCTCATCACCACCCCGGGCCTCATCAACCTCGACTTCGCCGACGTCAAGTCGGTCATGTCCGAGGCCGGCTCGGCCCTGATGGGCATCGGCTCGGCCCGCGGTGACGACCGCGCGGTGGCCGCCGCCGAGATGGCGATCTCCTCGCCGCTGCTGGAGGCGTCCATCGACGGCGCCCGCGGTGTGCTGCTCTCCATCTCCGGTGGCTCGGACCTCGGTCTGTTCGAGATCAACGAGGCCGCCCAGCTGGTGAGCGAGGCGGCCCACCCCGAGGCCAACATCATCTTCGGTGCGGTGATCGACGACGCCCTCGGCGACGAGGTGCGGGTCACCGTGATCGCGGCCGGCTTCGACGGCGGTCAGCCGCCCGCCAAGCGGGACAACGTCCTCGGCTCGTCCTCGGCCAAGCGCGAGGAGCCGGCCCCGGCACGGCAGACCGAGAGCCGTCCGTCCTTCGGATCACTCGGCAGCGTGACCCCGAAGGAGGACCCGGAGCCCGCGCCCGAGCCGGTCAAGGACATCCCGGTCGCCCCGCCGGTCCCGCCGGCGCCGCGGACCTACTCGGACAGCGCGGCCGAGGAACTGGACGTACCGGACTTCCTCAAGTGATCCTTCAGTCGTGATAGGACAGCGCGAAAGCGCGAGCGGCGCGCACTTCGGCTTCACCGACCGGTGGGGCGGGGTGAGCGCCGCTCCGTATGAGGAGCTCAACCTCGGAGGTGCGGTCGGTGACGATCCCGACGCCGTACGCACCAACCGGGACCTGGCCGCCAAGCACCTGGGCGTCGAGCCGGACCGTGTCGTCTGGATGAACCAGGTGCACGGGGCCGACGTGGCGGTGGTGGACGGACCGTGGGGACCGTCGACCGGGATCCCGTCGGTCGACGCGATCGTCACCACGCGCCGGGGGCTCGCCCTCGCCGTGCTCACCGCCGACTGCGTGCCGGTGCTGCTCGCCGACCCGGTCGCCGGAATCGTCGCCGCGGCCCACGCGGGCCGGCCGGGCATGATCGCCGGAGTCGTGCCGGCCGCACTGCGCGCGATGACGGAACTGGGCGCCGAGCCCTCCCGGATCGTCGCCCGCACCGGGCCCACCGTCTGCGGCCGGTGCTACGAAGTGCCCGAGGCGATGCGCGCCGAGGTGTCCGCCGTGGAGCCGGCGGCGTACGCCGAGACCAGTTGGGGCACGCCGGCGGTCGATGTGAGCGCCGGAGTGCACGCCCAGCTCGAACGGCTAGGAGTGCGTGACCGGGAGCAGTCGCCGGTGTGCACGCTGGAGTCGCGCGATCACTTCTCGTACCGCCGCGACCGGACCACCGGTCGGCTCGCGGCTTATGTGTGGCTGGACTGACAGGACATGACGGACCGTAAGGACGAACTCGCCGCGAATCTGGCGAAGGTGGAACGGCGTATCGCCGACGCGTGCGCGGCCGCGGGGCGGGCGCGCGACGAGGTGACCCTGATCGTGGTCACCAAGACCTACCCCGCGAGCGACGTGCGGATCCTCGCGGAACTCGGTGTGCGGCACGTCGCCGAGAACCGCGACCAGGACGCGGCCCCCAAGGCCGCGGCCTGCGCGGATCTGCCCCTCACCTGGCACTTTGTCGGTCAACTCCAGACCAACAAGGTGCGCTCGGTGGTCGGTTACGCGGATTTCGTGCAGTCCGTCGATCGTTCCAAGCTCGTCACAGCTTTGTCGAAGGAGGCCGACCGGACCGGGCGCGAACTGGGATGCCTCCTCCAGGTCGCGCTCGACGCCGGTGAGAGCGCCCGGGGCGAGCGGGGCGGCGTCGCCCCCGGCGGCATCGGGGAGTTGGCCGATCTCGTGGCCGGCGCGCCGGGGCTCCGGCTCGACGGACTGATGACCGTCGCGCCGCTCACCGGCGAATACGCCGGGCGCGAACTGGCGGCCTTCGAGCGGTTGGTGGTTTTGTCGACCGACCTGCGCAGGAGTCATCCGGCTGCCACCATGGTCTCGGCAGGGATGAGTACGGACCTCGAACAGGCCGTGGCGGCCGGAGCGACACATGTGCGCGTCGGCAGCGCGGTACTCGGAGTCCGCCCCAGGCTCGGGTAACGTCGCCAAGAAGTCGGACCACAGCAGAAAATATGGTCATTGCCGCCGAAAGGCGGATTCAAGGACCACGTGGATCGCGGGCACTTGGCAGTCGTCAGCCGATCCACCACAGAGCGGAGGACTCAGAGCATGGCCGGCGCGATGCGCAAGATGGCGGTCTACCTCGGCCTCGTGGAGGACGATGGGTACGACGGCCGCGGATTCGACCCCGACGACGACTTCGAACCCGAACTGGACCCGGAGCCCGAGCGGGACCACCGACGGCACGAACCGTCCCACCAGCCGCACGTCTCACATCAGCCCCAAAGGGACGAAGAGGTACGAGTCGTACAGCCGCCCGCGCCTCGCGAACCGGCCGCCCGCTCCGCTTCGCTACCCGCGGAATCCAGCCGCCCGGCGCGCATCGCGCCCGTGGCGTCCATCACACAAGAACGCGCAAATCTGGAGAAGAACGCACCGGTGATCATGCCCAAGGTCGTGTCCGAACGAGAGCCTTACCGGATCACCACGCTTCACCCACGGACCTACAACGAGGCCCGTACCATCGGGGAACACTTCCGTGAAGGCACCCCGGTGATCATGAATCTGACTGAGATGGACGACACAGATGCGAAGCGACTTGTCGACTTTGCGGCCGGTTTGGTGTTTGGTCTTCACGGCAGTATCGAGAGGGTGACGCAGAAGGTGTTCCTGTTGTCGCCTGCTAACGTCGATGTCACGGCGGAGGACAAGGCCCGCATCGCAGAGGGCGGGTTCTTCAACCAGAGCTGAGACGCACCACCGGAAACAGCAGCACGGATCAGGAACAGGGGAGAGGGAAGCACCAGTCATGAGCGTGGTCTTGCAGGTTCTCTACATCGCGCTGATGGTCTTCCTCATCGTGCTCATCTTCCGGTTGGTCATGGACTACGTCTTCCAGTTCGCCCGCTCGTGGCAACCCGGCAAGGCGATGGTGGTCGTTCTGGAGGCCACTTACACTGTCACCGATCCACCGCTCAAGCTTCTGCGGCGGGTCATCCCGCCGCTGCGTCTCGGGGGCGTGGCGCTCGACCTGTCCTTCTTCGTACTGATGATCATCGTCTACATCCTGATCACGCTCGTGCGGAACGCGATGTGAGCGATGTGACAGATACGGTCTTGCCGACTGCCGACGACAACGTTGAGGTGAAGAAATGCCGTTGACCCCCGAGGACGTGCGGAACAAGCAGTTCACGACCGTCCGCCTCCGAGAAGGCTATGACGAGGACGAGGTCGATGCCTTCCTCGATGAGGTCGAAGCCGAACTGACCCGCCTGCTCCGCGAGAACGAGGACCTGCGCGCCAAACTGGCCGCGGCCACGCGCGCTGCTGCGCAGAACCAGCAGAACATGCGCAAGCCTCCCGAGCAGCAGGATCAGCAGCAGCAACAGCAGCAGCAGGGTATGCGCGGTCCGGGTGGTCCCGTCCCCGCCGGCATATCGGGCCCGCCGCAGCAGCAGATGGGTGGCCCCATGGGTGGTCCGCCCCAGCTGCCGAGCGGTGCCCCGCAGCTGCCCGCCGGTCCCGGCGGTCAGGGTGGACCCCAGGGTCCCGGTCCGATGGGCCAGGGTCCGGGTCCGATGGGCCAGCCCCCGATGCAGCAGCAGATGGGCGGCCCGATGGGCGGCCCCGGCCCCATGGGCGGCCCGATGGGCGGCCCCGGTCAGGGAGGCCCCGGTGGCGACAGTGCCGCCCGTGTCCTCTCGCTGGCCCAGCAGACCGCCGACCAGGCGATCGCCGAGGCTCGTTCCGAGGCCAACAAGATCGTCGGCGAGGCGCGCTCGCGCGCCGAGGGTCTGGAGCGTGACGCCCGTGCCAAGGCCGATGCCCTGGAGCGGGACGCGCAGGAGAAGCACCGCGTCGCGATGGGCTCCCTGGAGTCCGCCCGCGCCACGCTGGAGCGCAAGGTCGAGGACCTGCGCGGCTTCGAGCGCGAGTACCGCACGCGCCTGAAGTCGTACCTGGAGTCGCAGCTGCGCCAGCTGGAGACCCAGGCCGACGACTCGCTGGCTCCGCCGCGCACCCCGGCGACCGCGTCCCTCCCGCCGTCCCCGGCGCCTTCCATGGCTCCGGCCGGCGCGAGCGCCCCGTCCTACGGCGGTGGCAACCAGACGATGGGCGGCGGACCCTCGCCGTCCGGTCCGTCCTACGGCGGTCAGCAGCAGATGTCGCCGGCGATGACCCAGCCGATGGCGCCGGTCCGTCCGCAGGGCCCGTCCCCGATGGGTCAGGCGCCCTCGCCGATGCGGGGCTTCCTGATCGACGAGGATGACAACTGACGGCCTGATGGCCAGTAGTACGGCATAGACGTCGGCAGCGTTCAGGGCGAGGCCCCGGGTTCCCACCCGGGGCCTCGCCCTTTTGCTCCGTGCGTTCGTCACCGCGCACCCGTGTTCGTGCGTACGCAACGCCGAAGGCCCGGGCCCGCCAAGATCTTTGGCGGGCCCGGGCCTTCGGGCTGTCCGGCCTGAGTCCTACGCCTTGCGCAGGCGGAACGTCAGGGACAGGCCCTCGTCGGTGAAGGGCTCGCCGTAGGTGTCGTCCGCCTCGCCCTGGGCGAAGTCCGTTGCCAGGACCTCGTCGGCGATCAGACCGGCGTGCTCGGCCAGTGCTTCGGTGACGGCCGGGTCGGTCGCCGTCCAGCGCAGCGCGATGCGGTCGGCCACGTCGAGGCCGCTGTTCTTGCGGGCCTCCTGGATCAGGCGGATCGCGTCCCGGGCCAGGCCCGCCCGACGCAGCTCCTCGGTGATCTCCAGGTCCAGGGCGACCGTCGCGCCCGAGTCGGAGGCCACCGACCAGCCCTCGCGGGGGGTCTCCGTGATGATGACCTCGTCGGGCGCCAGCGTGACGGTCTCGCCGTCGACCTCGACCGACGCGGTGCCCTCGCGCAGGGCCAGGGACAGGGCGGCCGCGTCCGCGTTCGCGACGGCCTTGGCCACGTCCTGGACGCGCTTGCCGAACCGCTTGCCCAGGGCGCGGAAGTTGGCCTTCGCCGTGGTGTCGACCAGGCTGCCACCGACCTCGCTCAGCGTCGCCAGGGACTCGACGTTCAGCTCCTCCGTGATCTGCGTGCGCAGTTCGGAGCCCAGCGCGTCGAAGCCGGTCGCCGCGATCAGCGCGCGGGACAGCGGCTGACGCGTCTTGACGCCCGACTCCGCGCGCGTGGCACGCCCCAGCTCCACCAGGCGGCGCACCAGCACCATCTGCTTCGACAGCTCCGGGTCGATGGCGGTGAGGTCCGCCTCCGGCCAGGACGACAGGTGGACCGACTCGGGGGCGCCCGGGCTGACCGGGACGATCAGGTCCTGCCAGACCCGCTCGGCGATGAACGGGGTCAGCGGAGCCATCAGCTGCGTGACCGTCTCGACGACCTCGTGCAGCGTGCGCAGGGCGGCCTTGTCGCCCTGCCAGAAGCGGCGGCGCGAGCGGCGCACGTACCAGTTGGACAGGTCGTCGACGAACGCGGACAGCAGCTTGCCGGCGCGCTGGGTGTCGTAGGCGTCCAGGGCCTGGGTGACCTGGTCGGTGAGCGCGTGCAGTTCGGACAGCAGCCAGCGGTCCAGGACCGGGCGCTCGGCCGGGGCCGGGTCGGCCTCGGACGGGGCCCAGCCCGCAGTACGGGCGTAGAGGGCCTGGAAGGCGACCGTGTTCCAGTACGTCAGGAGCGTCTTGCGGACGACCTCCTGGATCGTGCCGTGGCCCACGCGACGGGCCGCCCACGGGGAGCCGCCGGCCGCCATGAACCAGCGGACCGCGTCGGCGCCGTGCCGGTCCATGAGCGGGATCGGGTCCAGGGTGTTGCCCAGGTGCTTGGACATCTTGCGGCCGTCCTCGGCGAGGATGTGCCCGAGGCAGACGACGTTCTCGTAGGACGACTTGTCGAAGACGAGCGTGCCGACGGCCATCAGCGTGTAGAACCAGCCGCGGGTCTGGTCGATGGCCTCGCAGATGAACTGCGCCGGGTAGCGGGCTTCGAACAGTTCCTTGTTCTTGTACGGGTAGCCCCACTGCGCGAACGGCATCGAGCCCGAGTCGTACCAGGCGTCGATCACCTCGGGCACGCGCGTGGCCGTCTTGCCGCAGCCGCCCTGCGGGCAGGCGAAGGTGACCTCGTCGATGAACGGGCGGTGCGGGTCCAGGCCCGACTGGTCCGTGCCGGTCAGCTCGGACAGCTCCGCGAGGGATCCGGCGCAGGTGAGGTGGTCGTCCTCGCAGCGCCAGATGGGCAGCGGGGTGCCCCAGTAGCGGTTGCGGGACAGCGCCCAGTCGATGTTGTTGTTCAGCCAGTCGCCGTAGCGGCCGTGCTTGACCGTGTCCGGGAACCAGTTGGTGCCCTCGTTCTCGGCGAGGAGGCGGTCCTTGATCTCCGTGGTGCGGATGTACCAGGAGGGCTGCGCGTAGTAGAGCAGCGCGGTGTGGCAGCGCCAGCAGTGCGGGTAGCTGTGCTCGTACGGGATGTGCTTGAAGAGCAGGCCGCGCTCGTCGAGGGCGGCGGTGAGCTTCTCGTCGGCCTTCTTGAAGAAGACGCCGCCGACGAGCGGGACGCCCTCCTCGAAGGTGCCGTCCGGGCGGACCGGGTTCACGACCGGCAGGCCGTAGGAGCGGCAGACCTTGAGGTCGTCCTCACCGAAGGCGGGGGACTGGTGGACCAGACCCGTGCCGTCCTCGGTGGTGACGTACTCGGCGTTGACCACGAAATGGGCCTCGGCCGGGAACTCCACCAGCTCGAAGGGGCGCTGGTACGTCCAGCGCTCCATCTCGGCGCCGGTGAAGGTCCGGCCGGTGGTCTCCCAGCCCTCGCCGAGGGCCTTGGCCACGAGCGGCTCGGCGACGACGAGCTTCTCCTCGCCGTTCGTCGCCACGACGTAGGTGACCTCGGGGTGGGCGGCGACGGCGGTGTTGGACACCAGGGTCCAGGGGGTCGTCGTCCACACCAGGAGCGCGGCCTCGCCGGCCAGCGGGCCGGAGGTGAGCGGGAAGCGGACGAAGACCGACGGGTCGACGACCGTCTCGTAGCCCTGCGCCAGCTCGTGGTCCGACAGGCCCGTGCCGCAGCGGGGGCACCAGGGGGCGACGCGGTGGTCCTGGACCAGCAGGCCCTTGTTGAAGATCTCCTTCAGCGACCACCAGACGGACTCGATGTACTCGGGGTCCATCGTGCGGTACGGGTCCTGGAGGTCGGTCCAGTAGCCCATGCGGGTCGTGAGCGCCTCGAAGGCGTCCGTGTGCCGGGTCACCGACTCGCGGCACTTCGCGTTGAACTCCGCGATGCCGTAGGCCTCGATGTCCTGCTTGCCGGAGAAGCCGAGCTCCTTCTCGACGGCGAGCTCCACCGGGAGGCCGTGGCAGTCCCAGCCGGCCTTGCGGGCGACGTGGTAGCCGCGCATGGTGCGGAAGCGGGGGAAGACGTCCTTGAAGACGCGGGCCTCGATGTGGTGGGCACCGGGCATGCCGTTGGCGGTGGGCGGGCCCTCGTAGAACACCCACTCGGGGCGGCCCTCGGACTGCTCCAGGCTCTTGGCGAAGATCTTCTGCTCGCGCCAGAAGTCGAGCACGGCGTGCTCGAGGGCGGGCAGGTCGACCTGGGCGGGCACCTGGCGGTACGTCGGCGATGTCATCAGCGGGCTTCCTCCGGCGGACTTGCTGCCTTCCGTCCGGAGGGACGAGAGCTACGTCTGCCTGCGCCGCCTTCGGCGCGCTCCCGCGGTACCACCCTCCTTGGCCCTCCGGCACGGGGTGTGCGCCGGCGAGCCCCCTCATTGGGGTCGCGATGCCGGGTCTACCGGCCGTCGCTCACTGGCTCCGGCTTTCTTCCGGCGGCTCCGGGGTGATCTTCACGTCGCGCTCGCCCCCGGGCTTCCACCGTCCCCGGGTCGCTCTGGGCTGCGTACGCCGCTACTCGTCCCCATCCACGCTTTTCGCTCCGCCCAGTGTACGGCGCCGCGCGGACAGCGGCCGACCGGTTTTCGAGACGGTGGGGATGGGGTGCCGCGTGAGGTGCGATATGGGGTTTGATGACCCGAATAGCACGGTATAGGTGTTCGGATCCTGGGACGTCCGGCTCGGCGGATTACCGGGCGGGGAGCTGGGCACAACGGATGCAGGTTCGCCGCGCGGCGTGCGCGAGGCGGGCGAATCGAGCGGTGTGCCCCGTTGCCGCGGGACTCGAGTCGATTTATCGTCCCAGCACGATTCGCGAGCAAGATCACAATATGTGAAGGGGCCGCGGCCATGGTGGCGAAGAAGACCGCCGTACAGCAGCCGGCGTCCGGCACGTCCGCGAAGGCCTCCGGCGGCGCTGCGAAGGACGTGGGCGGGAAGAAGTCCACGCAGGGGGGATCGGCGGAGCGGGGGCCGGCCGAGCGGGCTGGGGGGAAGCGGACGGCAGGGAAGAAGCCGTCGGCCGGGAAGGTCACCTCGGCCGAGAAGGCGAGCGTCGGGAAGACGAGCGTCGGGAAGACGAGCGTCGGGAAGACGAGCGTCGGGAAGACGAGCGTCGGGAAGGCGGCCGGCGCGAAGGCGGCCGGCAGGAAGGCCGCCGTCAAGAAGGCCCCGGGCGAGAAGGGCGCCGGAGCGAAGGCGGCAGGCGCTGAGGCCGCCGCCAAGAAGGCCCCGGGCGTGAAGGGCGCCGGAGGCAAGAGCACCACCACGAAGAGCGCGGCCGGGAAGGGCGCTGCCCCGACCGGCGCGGTCACACAGGACACGGCCGCGACCAGCACGGCCAAGAAGGCGGGTGCGGCCGAGGCCGCGCAGCAGACGGGAGCGACGACGGTGGTTGCGAAGAAGACTCCTGGCCCGGCCACGGCGGCGAAGACCGCCGTTCCCAAGGCACGGGTCGCCGCGGCGGAGCCCGGCGAGCTCGCGGTACGCCCCGGCGAGGACCCCTGGACGGCGGAGGAGGTCGAGGAGGCGCGGTCCGAGCTGACCTCCGAGGAGACCCGGCTGCGTGAGGAGATCACGTCGTCGGAGCGGTCCCTCGCGGGCCTGATGCGGGACTCCGGGGACGGCGCGGGCGACGACCAGGCGGACACCGGCACCAAGAACATCACCCGCGAGCACGAGCTGGCCCTGGCCGCCAACGCGCGCGAGATGCTCCTCCAGACCGAGCGCGCCCTGGAACGCCTGCACGCGGGCACCTACGGCCTGTGCGAGAACTGCGGCAGCCCCATCGGCAAGGCACGTATGCAGGCCTTCCCGCGGGCCACGCTCTGCGTGGAGTGCAAGCAGAAGCAGGAGCGCCGGTACTGACCGGCCGCCGAATGCCTCCTGAGCACGTAGGACGCGCAGGGCGTGCCGTACCCTCGTCCTCAGTCAGGCACCTAGGTTGAGGGACTCACGTGGCAGAGGCGGAGCGCATCATCGGTACGCCGGACACACCGGACGCGGCCGGGGGCGGCAAGGAGCGGCCCGACGCCGAGGGCACCCCGGCCGGGGAGCCCGGCACCGACCCGGCGGCCGGGTCGGGAACGTCCGGTACCGGCGAGCCGGAGGCCACCGCCGGGCGGCCCCGGGGCAAGCGCCGGATCGCGGTGCTGTTCGCCGTCGCCGCGTTCGCCTACGCCCTCGACCTGATCAGCAAGCTGATCGTGGTCGCCAAGCTGGAGCACCACCCGCCCATCGAGATCGTCGGGGACTGGCTGAAGTTCGAGGCGATCCGCAACGCGGGCGCGGCCTTCGGCTTCGGCGAGGCCTTCACCGTGATCTTCACCATGATCGCGGCGGCGGTGATCGTGGTGATCGCCCGCCTCGCCCGCAAGCTCTACAGCCTGCCCTGGGCGATCGCGCTCGGCCTGCTGCTCGGCGGTGCGCTGGGCAACCTCACCGACCGGATCTTCCGGGCGCCGGGCGTCTTCGAGGGGGCGGTCGTGGACTTCATCGCGCCCAAGCACTTCGCCGTCTTCAACCTGGCCGACTCGGCGATCGTGTGCGGCGGCATCCTGATCGTGCTGCTGTCGTTCAAGGGCCTCGACCCGGACGGGACCGTCCACAAGGACTGAGCGCGCGTACGGCCCCGTCGTGGCCGTCCGGCATACTCGACGGGTGAGCACGATTCCCGAGATCCGTACCCTGCCCGTGCCCGACGGCCTGGAGGGCGAGCGCGTCGACGCCGCCATCTCCCGCATGTTCGGCTTCTCCCGTACCAAGGCGGCCGAGCTCGCCGCCGCGGGGAAGGTCACGGTCGACGGGTCGGTGGTCGGCAAGTCGGAGCGCGTGCACGGCGGCGCCTGGCTGGAGGTCGAGATGCCGCAGGCGCCCGCGCCGGTGCAGATCGTCGCCGAGCCGGTCGAGGGCATGGAGATCGTGCACGACGACGACGACGTGGTCGTGATCGTCAAGCCGGTCGGTGTCGCCGCGCATCCCAGCCCGGGCTGGACCGGGACGACCGTGATCGGTGGGCTCGCCGCCGCCGGGTACCGCGTCTCTACCTCCGGCGCCGCCGAGCGCCAGGGCATCGTGCACCGGCTCGACGTGGGCACCTCGGGGCTGATGGTCGTGGCCAAGTCGGAGCGGGCGTACACCTCGCTCAAGCGCCAGTTCAAGGAGCGCACGGTCGACAAGCGGTACCACACGCTCGTCCAGGGCCACCCCGACCCGACCAGCGGCACCATCGACGCGCCCATCGGCCGGCACCCCCAGCACGACTACAAGTGGGCCGTCACCGCCGAGGGCAAGCCGTCCGTCACGCACTACGACCTCATGGAGGCGTTCCGCGCGGCCTCCCTGCTCGACGTGAAGCTGGAGACCGGCCGCACGCACCAGATCCGCGTCCACATGGCCGCGCACCGGCACCCCTGCGTCGGCGACCTCACCTACGGAGCCGACCCGACGCTCGCCAAGCGCCTCGGCCTGACCCGGCAGTGGCTGCACGCGGTACGGCTCGGCTTCGAGCACCCCGGGGACGGGCAGTGGGTGGAGTTCTCCTGCGACTACCCGGAGGACCTGCAGAAGGCCCTCGACCAGGTCCGCGAGGAGACCTGGGCGTGAGCACCCCGTACGTGGTGCGGGTCGCCGAGGACCCGGCCGATCGGGAGGCGTGCTTCGCGGTGCGCAAGGAGGTCTTCGTCGGCGAGCAGGGCGTGCCCGAGGACATCGAGTACGACGCGTACGACGCCGGCGCGGTCCATGTGCTGGCGGTCCGTGAGGACGGTGTGGCGCTCGGGACCGGTCGGTTGCTGCACGGGGAGGCGGCCGTCGCGCAGACCGGCGGGGCCCCGTCCGTGGGCTCCCTCGGCAGGCTCGCCGTGGCGGGCCCCGCGCGCGGACTCGGTGTCGGCGCCGCCCTGGTGCGGGCCATCGAGGACGTGGCACGCGCGCGAGGGCTGACGGCCGTGGACCTGCACGCGCAGACGCACGCACTCGGTTTCTACGAGCGGCTCGGGTACGAGCCCTATGGGCCCGAGTACTTGGAGGCGGGCATTCCGCACCAGGGGATGCGGCGTTCGCTTTAGCCCCACGTGGTGGGTGCCGAAACGGTTTGTCCCGGGAGTTGCGTGGCAGGCTTGAGGTCAGTCGTGTGAACATTTGACCTTCCGGAGCGCTGACCGTGGATCAGTTGGCCCTGCTGTTCGTGCTGCTGCTCGGGGCCGTGATCAGTGTCCCCGTCGGGGACCGGTTCAAGGTGCCCGCCCCGGTGCTGATGACGCTCCTGGGGATAGTCCTCGCGTTGCTCCCGTTCGTGCCGAACGTCGAGATCGCGCCGGACCTGATCCTGCCGCTGCTGCTGCCGCCCCTGCTGTACGCCGCCGTGCGGCGCACGTCCTGGCGGCAGTTCGCGGCGAACAAGAGGCCGATCTTCCTGCTCGCCGTGGCGCTGGTGTTCGTCACCATGGCCTGCGTGGCCGCCGTGGCCGACGCCATCGTGCCGGGGCTGCCGCTCGCCGCGGCGTTCGCGCTGGGCGCGCTGGTGGCCCCGCCGGACCCGGTCGCGGCGACCGCCGTGGCCGGGCAGTTGGGGCTGCCGCGCCGGCTGGTGTCGATCCTGGAGGGCGAGGGACTGTTCAACGACGTGACGGCCATCGTCCTCTACCACGTGGCGATCGCCGCGGCCGTCAGCGGGACGTTCTCGCCCTGGAAGGCCGGGCTCGACCTGGTGTTGTCGGCCGTGGTGGCGGTGGCCGTGGGGCTCGCGCTGGGCTGGGGCGCCAACAAGCTGATGGAGGTGCTCGGCGACGCGACCCTGCAGATCGGGCTGACCCTGCTGGTGCCGTACGCCTCGTACGTCATGGCCGAGGAACTGCACGGGTCCGGAGTGCTCGCCGTGCTCACCACCGCGCTGTTCCTCGCGGAGTACGGCTCCGACGCCGACGACGTCATGACGCGGCTGGCCGGGCACACCTTCTGGAACATCGTCGACACCCTCGTCACCGGAGTGGCGTTCGGGCTGGTCGGTCTTGAGCTGCACAACGCGATCCGCACGGCCTCCGGGCGGTGGGGCGAGCTGCTCTGGTGGGCGGCGGTGGTGGTGGTCGTCGTCGTGTTCGCCCGGCTGCTGTGGCTGCTGCCGGCGACCTGGCTGACGAAGCGGCTGCACGCGCGGCGGGACTACGACGAGGACATCCCGGTGAGCTGGCGCGAGACCGTGGTGATGTGGTGGTCGGGGATGCGCGGAGTGGCCTCGGTGGCGCTGGTGCTGGCCATTCCGCTGGAGACCGACTCGGGGGTGCCGTTCCCCAGCCGGGACGAGATCATCTTCATCGCGTTCGGGGTGATCATGGCGACACTGGTGCTGCAGGGCCTGACGTTGCCGTGGCTGGTGCGGCGGCTCGGGGTGAAGGCCGACACGGATCAGGAGAAGGAGTTCGCCAAGGCGCTCGCCATCCGGGCGGCCAAGGCGGCGAAGCAGCGGCTGCGGGAGATCGAGGGGAGCGAGGAGCTGCCGGAGGAGCTGTCCGAGCAGATGCTGCGGCGGGCTTACGACATCGGCGTGCGGATCAGTCCCGAACTCGCCGAGGACGAGCGCCGGGAGGCGTACCGGGAGGGGGCCCGGCGGGTGAAGCGGGTGCGGCGGATCCAGCAGGAGATGCTGAGCGCGGCGCGGCACGAGGTGCTGGCGGCGCGCAGCGAGCCCGGGGCGGATCCCGAGGTGGTCGACCGGGTTCTGCGGCACCTCGACGTCCGTAGCCTGCGGTGAGCCGGCCGCTCCGGCTGCCGGTTTGACGGCGGGCGGCCGGGGCGTCGTAGGGTCGTCCACATGGCACGGAATGTAGTAATCAGTGGCGGAGGTACGGGAATTGGGCTCGCGGCGGCCCGGGTGTTCGCCGCCGGCGGGGACCGGGTGCTGCTGCTCGGGCGGCGGGCCGAGGTGCTGGAGAAGGCCGAGGTGCCCGGCGCGCTGACGTACGCGGCCGATCTCGCCGAGCCGGAGGACGTGCGCGGTGTCGCCGCCTTCGTGGAGCGCGAGCTGGGGCCCGTGGACGTGCTCGTGCACAGTGCCGGTGGCAGCGGACTGCTCGAACCGGAGGCCCCGGAGGGCGATCCCCTCGCGGCCGTCGCACACACCTGGAACGTGAACTTCCGGCTCAACACTCTGACCGCGGTCCTGCTCACCGAGGCGCTGAAGCCGCGGCTCGCCGAGCCCGGTGGCCGGGTGCTGTTCCTCAGCTCCATCGCCGCCTACCGGGGATCCGGAAGCGGGGCGTACGCGGCGGCCAAGGCGGGGCTGCATCCCTATGCCCACGATCTGGCCCGGGAGCTGGGGCCGCGCGGCATCACCGCGAACGTGGTCGCGCCCGGGTACATCGAGGACACCGAGTTCTTCGGTGACGCGATGGCCGAGGAGCGCCGCAACCGGCTCATCGGCGAGACGTCGAACGGGCGGGCCGGGACCCCGGGGGACGTCGCCGAGACCCTGCACTGGCTGGCGTCCCCGGGCGCCGGGCACATCACCTCGCAGATCATCCAGGTCAACGGCGGCGCCGAGCGCGGCCACTGACCCGATAGTCAGGTCGACGGCGGCGCCGAGCGCGGCCACTGACCCGATAGTCAGGTCGACGGCGGCGCCGAGCGCGGCCACTGACCCGACAGTCAGGCAGTCAGGTCGACGGCGGCGTAGGGCGCGGCCACTGACCCGACAGCACGGAGGAGGGCTGCCCGCGGCGCGGGCAGCCCTCCGGTCGTCCGTACGGGCGTCGGCCCGTGCCGTCAGTGCCCCGGCCGTCCGGAGCCGTTTCCGTGATAGCGGCGCTGCTGGGCCGGCACGGCCTCCGGGGACGGGCGGTGGCCGTTGCTGCGGGAGGACGGCGGGAGGATCGCGTCCGCCGTGTTGACCCGGGGCAGCGCGTACGGGTGCTCGTCCGCCAGCCAGCTGAGCATCTGCTCGCGGACCGTGACCCGCACCGTCCAGATGTCGTCCGCGTCCTTGCCCGTCACCAGGGCCCGCACCTCCATGGTGCTCGGGGTGCTGTCCGTGACGGTCAGGTTGTAGGCACGGCCGTCCCAGGCCGGGCACTCGCGCAGGATGTCGCGCAGCTTCTCGCGCATCGCTTCCACCGGCGCGGAGTGATCGACGTGCCAGAAGACAGTGCCGGTCATCTGCGGGGTGCCGCGCGACCAGTTCTCGAACGGCTTGGACGTGAAGTACGACACCGGCATGGTGATGCGGCGCTCGTCCCAGGTGCGGACGGTCAGGAACGTCAGTGTGATCTCCTCGACCGTGCCCCACTCGCCGTCCACGACCACGGTGTCGCCGATGCGCACCATGTCGCCGAAGGCGATCTGCAGCCCGGCGAACAAGTTGCCCAGCGTGGACTGGGCGGCGACACCGGCGACGATGCCGAGGATGCCCGCCGAGGCCAGGAGCGAGGCGCCCGCGGCCTTGAACGCCGGGAACGTCAGCAGCATCGTGGCCGCGGCCACCACGGCGACGATCGCGGAGACCACCCGCATGATCAGCGTCACCTGGGTGCGCACCCGGCGCACCCGGGCCGGATCGCGCTGGGCGTGCCCGTTGGCGTAGCGGCTGTAGGACGTCTCGACGATCGCGGCCGCGATCCGGATGACCAGCCAGGCGGCGGAACCGATCAGCAGCAGTGTCAGCGTCCGGCCGATGCCGTCCCGGTGGTTCTCCAGCAGTTGCGCCTCGTCGTACGAGCCTCTCAGCAGGGCCGCGAACAGCACGAGCTGGTACGGGATGCGGCCACGGCGGAGAGAACCCCACAGGGGGGTCTCGTGGTGCCGTGCGTCGGCCTTGCGCAGCAGGAAGTCGGTCGCCCAGCCGATCACCAGCGTGAGCACGACCGAGCCACCGACCACGATCAGCGGTCGTAGCAGGTTCTCCATGCCACCGAACCTAACCGGCTCCCGGGGGGCATGAACATGTGACTTCCGTTGCGTCATGGGTAGTGCCGCGATCCCGGCTCGTCACACCCGGCTGGCACCATGGCCTCATGAACATCATGCTCTTTCACTCGACCTTCGGGCTGCGGCCCGCGGTGCTCCGGGCCGCTGACCGACTGCGCTCGGCCGGACACGAGGTGTGGACACCCGACCTCTTCGAGGGACGCACCTTCGAGGAGGTCGAGGAGGGCATGGAGCACAAGGAGAAGATCGGCAAGGAGGAGCTGCTGAAGCGGGCCGTGCTGGCCGCCGCGCCCTACTCCGAGCGCGGGCTGGTGTACGCCGGGTTCTCGCTCGGCGCCTCCATCGCGCAGACCCTCGCCCTCGGCGACGAGAAGGCGCGCGGCCTGCTCCTCCTGCACGGCACGTCGGACATCGCGCCGGACGTCACGGCCCCGGACCTGCCGGTCCAGCTGCACGTGGCGGAGCCGGACCCGTTCGAGACGGACGACTGGCTGAGCGCCTGGTACCTCCAGATGGGCCGCACCGGCGCCGACGTCGAGGTGTACCGGTACGCCGGGGCCGGCCACCTCTACACCGACCCCGACCTGCCGGACTACGACGAGGAGGCCGCCGAGGCCACCTGGCGGGTGGCGCTCGGCTTCCTCGAAACCCTGTAGCGGCGGTTACACCGGGTCGTAGGTGCGCTCGACCTTCTGCGTGCCGCTGCGGGTGCGGTACGAGCGGGACCACTTGGCCGTCGCGTCGCGCTTCGCGCGGTCGGAGATGACGTAGAAGTCCATCTGCGCGCGCTCGGCCGTGATGTCCAGGACGCCGAAGCCGTGCCGGTCGGTGTCGACCCAGTGGACATGGCGGTTGGCGGCGCGGATGACCGGCGCGGCGACCGCGGAGACCGTGCCCTCCGGGACCTTCACGATGTCGTCGAGGTTGTCGGAGGTGACCGACGTGACGACGAACTCCGTGGCGGCCGACGGGGACAGCGGATACGTCCCGGCGTCCACCGGCACGTCGTTGGCCCAGGCCATGTGGATGTCGCCGGTGAGGAAGACCGTGTTGCGGATCGCGTTCGTCCGCAGATGCGCCAGGATCTCGCGGCGGTCGTCGGTGTAGCCGTCCCACTGGTCGGTGTTGAGGGCGAGGCCCTCCTGGGGCAGGCCCAGCAGCTTGGCCAGCGGCTTCAGCAGGTCGGCGGAGAGCGAGCCGATGGCGAACGGCGAGATCATCACCGAGTTGCCGACCAGGCGCCAGGTGGTGTCGGAGGACGTCAGCCCCGCCTTGAGCCAGTCGAGCTGGGCGCGGCCGGTGAGCGTGCGGTCCGGGTCGTCGACCTCGCCGTTGCCGACCTTCACCTGCTGCGAGCGGAAGGAGCGCAGGTCCAGCAGCGAGAGGTCGGCCAGTTTGCCGAAGCGCAGTCGGCGGTAGGTGGTGCCCGCGATCGCCGGGCGCACCGGCATCCACTCGAAGTAGGCCTGCTTGGCGGCGGCCTGACGGGCGGACCAGGTGCCCTCGGCGCCCTCCGTGTGGTTCTCCGCGCCGCCCGCGAAGGCGTCATTGGCGAACTCGTGGTCGTCCCAGATCGCGACGACCGGGGCCGTGGCGTGCAGCGCCTGGAGGTCCGGGTCGGTCTTGTAGCGCGCGTGCCGGATGCGGTAGTCGGCGAGCGTGACGATCTCGTGGGCCGGGGCGTGCGGGCGGACGACCTTGCCGCGGGTGCCGTACTCACCGGTGCCGTACTCGTAGATGTAGTCGCCCAGATGCAGCCAGGCGTCCAGGTCGCCGCGGGCCGCGAGGTGCCGGTAGGGGGAGAAGTAGCCGGCCTCCCAGTTGGCGCAGGAGACGACGCCGAAGCGCAGGCCCGTCACGGCCGCGTCGTGCGCGGGGGCGGTGCGGGTGCGCGCGGTGGGGGAGTCGGTGCCACCGGCGGAGAAGCGGAACCAGTAGTCGGTGCCCGGCTCGAGGCCGCGGATGTCGGCCTTCACGGTGTGGTCGGAGGCGGCCGTGGCGGTGGTGGTGCCCTTGGCGACGACGGTGGTGAACGCCTTGTCCGCGGCGACGACCCAGTTCACCTCGGTGTCCGGGCCGACTCCGGAGCCGGGTATCGCCTCGGGCACCGGCGTGACGCGGGTCCACAGCAGGACGCCGTCCGGCAGCGGGTCACCGGAGGCGACGCCGTGCAGGAAGGCGGGCGCCTGGTCGACGGCGCGCGCGGGCAGGGTCGCCGCCAGCGGGCCGGCCAGGACAGCGGTCGCCGCCGCGGCCTTGACGACCGTACGGCGGCGCGGGGTGAGGGAGTTGATGCCCTCTGACGTATTCGATGATCTGTATCGACTGGTCACGACCGATCAGGTTACTGGTCGGTATGGGCCGGAGCGGGCGAACTCCGGAAGTTCGCCCGCTCTTCACATGCCGACCGGTCCCTGACCAGCCGTCACTTCTTGAGGGCCTCGCCCACGACCCGGTTGAAGTCGGCCACCGTCATCAGCGGTGTGCCCTGGCTGTCGGCGGTGAGCTGCTTGCCGTCCATGACGAAGCCCGGGGTGCCCTGCACGCCGTCCTTGTTGTCGTCGAAGGTCTTGGACATGGCCATCGCCCAGGCGTCGTACGTGCCCTTCTCGACAGCGTCCTGGAACTTCTTGTTGTCCTTCAGCTCGGGGACGGTGTTCGCGACCTTGATGAGGTAGCTGTCGTCCTTGAACTTGTCGGTCGTCTCCTCCGGGTGGTACTTCGCCGAGTACAGCGCGGCCTTGTAGTCGAGGAACGCCGTGTCGCTCACGTTCAGCGCGGCGCCCAGGGCGCTCAGCGCGTTCTTGGAGCCCTCGCCGTTGTCCTTGTTGTCGATGAAGGTGGCGCCGATGAACTGCATCTTGAACTTGCCGTCGTCGATGTCCTTCTTCACGGTCGGGCCGACGGTCTGCTCGAACTGGGCGCACACGGGACAGCGCGGGTCCTCGTAGATCTTCAGCGTCTTCTTCGCCGAGTCCTTGCCGATGACGACCGTGGTGCCGTCGGTGCCCGTGGTGTTGGCCGGCGTGACGACCTTCTCGTCCTTGACCGCCTCCCAGTGGGTGGGCTTGTTGGCCTGGACGACGGCGTAGCCGATGCCGCCGGCTATCGCCAGGACGCCGACGATCGAGCAGGCGACGATGACCTGCCGCTTCGTCTTCGCCCGCTTGGCCTCGCGCTCACGCTCGACGCGCAGCCGCTCGCGGGCCGCCGTCTTCGCCGACTGGCTGTTGCGCTTGCTCATGGTGATGTTCTCCGTAGGGGACGCGCACACCTGTGTGTGCGGGATACGTAGGGGGGACTGCCGGTGCTCGAAAGTGCCGCAGTGCGGCGAAGGTGCCGCCCGCGACGGCGGGCGCCTTACGCGAAGGCGAGTGCCTTACGCGAAGGCAGGTGCCTTCTCAATGCGCGAAGGCGGGTGAGCAGGGCGGTCCACGCCGTCCCAGGGAGTACGCGAGGATCCGGTCGCGGGCGGTGGGCGTGCGGTCGGCGGCACGCGCCGGCAGACGCCGCCCGGCCGGGGTCCGCTCCACCGCGACCGCGGCGACCGCCAGCAGCAGCGGCCGGAACGTGGTCGCCGTCACCGCCCGCAGCAGCTGGGCCAGGGCCCGCTCGCCGCGGCGCAGCCAGACGGCGGCGAGAAGCCCGACGCCGATGTGCGCGCCGAGCAGCAGCCAGGCGGTGGCCGGGTCGGCATGGGCGACCGCGGCGGCGAGCCGGTCGGTGCCGGTGGCCCCGGCCATCCTGGCCAGGGGCGTGCCGACCTCGCCGCCGCAGAGCACGTCCAGGCCGACCGAGCGCAGGGGACCGGCGATCGGGCCGCCCGCCCGGCCGTAACAGGCGTGCTGCCCGGTGGTGAACACCGTGTCGGCGGCCAGTTCCAGCGGGATCAGCAGGCCCGCGATCCTCCCGAAGGAGCGCTCGCGGCCCGCCAGGGCGAACGCGATCGCGAACACGGCGGCGGCGACCGCGGCCACCGTGCTCACCGGCAGCGGGGCCCCGGACAGCAGCACGTGCGACGCGGTGCTGAGCGTCACGACCACGGCCGTGAACAGCGCCGCGCGTACGGCTCTGAGCTGGATCCCGGATATGTCCATAGCGAGAGGAGAGTCTGTCATGGGGGACGGTAAGGGACCCCTAAAGGATGCCTGTGAGTGAGCCGTCGGCCAAGGACCGACGTCCGGGCCGCCGCCGGAGCCGCTACAGGCCCGGGATCCGTCCATTGCGGAACAGGTCCACGAAGGTCTGGTGGTCGGCACGCGCGCGGGCGCCGTAGCTGTGCGCGAAGTCGACCAGCAGGGGTGCGAAACCCTCCTCGTCGGCCGCGATCGCCGCGTCGATGGCCCGCTCCGTGGAGAACGGCACCAGGGACTCGCCGGACTGGTCGTCCGCCGCCGCGTGCATCGTGGCCGTCGCCCGGCCGAGGTCGGCCACCACCTGGGCGATCTCCTCCGGGTCGTCGATGTCGCCCCAGTCGAGGTCGACCGCGTACGGCGAGACCTCGGCGACCAGCTGGCCCGCGCCGTCCAGCTCGGTCCAGCCCAGCCACGGGTCGGCGTGCGCCTGGAGGGCGCGCTGGGAGATGACCGTGCGGTGCCCCTCGTGCTGGAAGTAGTCGCGGATCGCCCGGTCCGTGACGTGCCGGGAGACCGCCGGGGTCTGGGCCTGCTTGATGTAGATCACGACATCGTTCTCCAGGGCGTCGCTGTGCCCCTCCAGCAGGATGTTGTACGACGGCAGCCCCGCCGAGCCGATGCCGATGCCGCGCCGGCCGACGACGTCCTTCACGCGGTAGGAGTCGGGGCGGGTCAGCGAGCTGTCCGGCAGCGTCTCCAGGTAGCCGTCGAAGGCGGCGAGCACCTTGTAGCGCGTGGCCGCGTCCAGCTCGACGGAACCGCCTCCCGCGGCGAAGCGGCGTTCGAAGTCGCGGATCTCCGTCATCGAGTCCAGCAGGCCGAAGCGGGTCAGCGAGCGAGCGTCACGCAGCGCGTCCAGCAGCGGGCCCTGCGCCGTGTCCAGCGTGAACGGCGGCACCTCGTCGCTCTTCGCCCCCGTCGCCAGGGCGTGGATCCGCTCGCGGTAGGCGACCGCGTAGATGGTCACCAGCTCCGAGATCTGCTCGTCGCTGAGCGCCTTCGCGTACCCGATCAGCGCGATGGAGGCGGCCAAACGCTTCAGGTCCCAGGTGAAGGGGCCGACGTAGGCCTCGTCGAAGTCGTTGACGTTGAAGATCAGGCGGCCGTTGGCGTCCATGTACGTGCCGAAGTTCTCCGCGTGCAGGTCGCCGTGGATCCACACGCGCGAGGTGCGCTCGTCCAGGTACGGCCCGCCCCGCTTCGACCCGAACTGATCAGATTCGGTGAGGTCGTGGTAGAACAGGCCGGCCGTGCCCCGGTAGAACGCGAAGGCCGAGGCCGCCATCTTCCGGAACTTCACGCGGAACGCGGCCGGGTCGGCGGCCAGGAGTTCGCCGAAGGCGGTGTCGAAGACGGCGAGGATCTCCTCACCGCGGTGCTCGCCGTCGAGCTGCGGGAACGACATCGCTGGGTGCCTCCTGGTGCATGCGTGTCAGGGCGGCAGGTCCGCCCTGAAGCCTAACGTGCGGCGGTCCGTGGGAGTGCCCGCGAACCCTCGCACGAAGGTACGCGGGTCAGCCCTCGAGGTGTCAGTGCCGAGGCATAGACTTCGACGCTGTCCCCCAGACTGTCCGCAGCCTGCCGGGCCCCATGTGTCGTATGTTTCCTCTGGAGGCCGCAGCCGTGTCAAAGCCGCCGTTCACGCACCTGCACGTCCACACCCAGTACTCGCTGCTGGACGGTGCCGCGCGGCTGAAGGACATGTTCAACGCGTGCAACGAGATGGGCATGACGCACATCGCCATGTCCGACCACGGCAACCTGCACGGGGCGTACGACTTCTTCCATTCCGCGCAGAAGGCCGGAGTCACCCCGATCATCGGGATCGAGGCGTATGTCGCGCCCGAGTCCCGGCGCAACAAGCGCAAGATCCAGTGGGGCCAGCCGCACCAGAAGCGGGACGACGTCTCTGGTTCCGGTGGTTACACCCACAAGACGATGTGGGCCGTGAACAGCACCGGCCTGCACAACCTCTTCCGGCTCTCCTCCGACGCGTACGCCGAGGGCTGGCTGCAGAAGTGGCCCCGGATGGACAAGGAGACCATCGCCCAGTGGTCCGAGGGGATCGTCGCCTCCACCGGCTGCCCCTCCGGCGAGGTCCAGACCCGGCTGCGCCTCGGCCACTTCGACGAGGCCCTGAAGGCCGCCGCCGACTACCAGGACATCTTCGGCAAGGACCGCTACTTCCTGGAGCTGATGGACCACGGGATCGAGATCGAGCACCGGGTCCGCGACGGCCTCCTGGAGATCGCCAAGAAGCTCGGCATCCCCCCGCTGGTCACCAACGACTCGCACTACACGTACGCGCACGAGGCGAGCGCCCACGACGCGCTGCTGTGCATCCAGACCGGCAAGAACCTGTCCGACCCCGACCGCTTCCGGTTCGACGGCACCGGCTACTACCTGAAGTCCACCGACGAGATGTACGCCATCGACTCCTCGGACGCCTGGCAGGAGGGCTGCGCCAACACCCGGCTCATCGCCGAGATGGTCGACACCACGGGCATGTTCCAGAAGCGCGACCTCATGCCCAAGTTCGACATCCCCGAGGGGTACACCGAGGTCAGCTGGTTCCGCGAGGAGACCCTGCGCGGCATGCACCGCCGCTTCCCGGACGGCATCCCGGACGACCGCATGAAGCAGGTCGAGTACGAGATGGACACCATCATCTCGATGGGCTTCCCGGGCTACTTCCTCGTGGTCGCCGACTTCATCATGTGGGCCAAGAAGCAGGGCATCGCGGTCGGCCCCGGCCGAGGCTCCGCGGCCGGCTCGATCGTCGCCTACGCCCTCGGCATCACCGACCTCGACCCCATCCCGCACGGCCTGATCTTCGAGCGGTTCCTCAACCCCGAGCGCATCTCCATGCCCGATGTCGACATCGACTTCGACGAGCGCCGGCGCGTCGAGGTGATCCGCTACGTGACGGAGAAGTACGGCGCCGACAAGGTCGCCATGATCGGCACGTACGGCACCATCAAGGCCAAGAACGCGATCAAGGACTCCGCGCGCGTGCTGGGCTACCCGTACGCGATGGGTGACCGCCTCACCAAGGCCATGCCCGCCGACGTCCTCGGCAAGGGCATCAACCTCGACGGCATCACCAACCCCGAGCACCCCCGCTACTCGGAGGCGGGCGAGATCCGGGCGATGTACGAGAACGAGCCGGACGTGAAGAAGGTCATCGACACCGCCAAGGGCGTCGAGGGCCTGGTCCGGCAGATGGGCGTGCACGCCGCCGGCGTGATCATGTCCAGCGAGACCATCACCGACCACGTGCCCGTCTGGGTCAGGCACACGGACAAGGTCACCATCACCCAGTGGGACTACCCGAGCTGTGAGTCGCTCGGCCTGCTGAAGATGGACTTCCTCGGCCTGCGCAACCTGACGATCATGGACGACGCCGTCAAGATGGTGAAGTCCAACAAGGGGATCGACATCGATCTCCTGAGCCTCCCGCTCGACGACCCCACGACCTTCGAACTGCTCCAGCGCGGCGACACCCTCGGAGTCTTCCAGTTCGACGGCGGCCCCATGCGCTCCCTGCTCCGGCTGATGAAGCCGGACAACTTCGAAGACATCTCCGCCGTGTCGGCCCTGTACCGCCCGGGGCCGATGGGCATGAACTCCCACACCAACTACGCGCTGCGCAAGAACGGCCAGCAGGACATCACGCCCATCCACAAGGAGCTCGAAGAGCCCCTCAAGGAGGTCCTGGACGTCACCTACGGCCTGATCGTCTACCAGGAGCAGGTGCAGAAGGCCGCCCAGATCATCGCCGGCTACTCGCTCGGCGAGGCCGACATCCTCCGCCGCGTGATGGGCAAGAAGAAGCCCGAGGAACTGGCGAAGAACTTCGTCCTCTTCCAGGAGGGCGCCCGCAAGAAGGGCTTCAGCGACGAAGCCATCCAGGCCCTGTGGGACGTGCTTGTCCCCTTCGCCGGCTACGCGTTCAACAAGGCGCACTCCGCCGCGTACGGACTCGTCTCCTACTGGACGGCGTACCTCAAGGCGAACCACCCCGCCGAGTACATGGCCGCGCTGCTCACGTCCGTGAAGGACGACAAGGACAAGTCGGCCGTCTACCTCAACGAGTGCCGGCGCATGGGCATCAAGGTCCTCCCGCCGGACGTCAACGAGTCGATGTCCAACTTCGCGGCCCAGGGCGACGACGTGATCCTCTTCGGCCTCTCCGCCGTGCGCAACGTCGGCACGAACGTGGTCGAGTCGATCATCAGGTGCCGCACGTCCAAGGGGAAGTACGTCTCCTTCCCGGACTACCTCGACAAGGTGGAGGCGGTGGTCTGCAACAAGCGCACCACCGAATCGCTGATCAAGGCCGGCGCCTTCGACGCGATGGGCCACACCCGCAAGGGCCTCACCGCGCACTACGAACCGATGATCGACAACGTGGTCGCGGTCAAGCGCAAGGAGGCCGAGGGGCAGTTCGACCTCTTCGGCGGCATGGGCGAGGCCGAGACCAGCGAACCGGGCTTCGGACTCGACGTGGAGTTCTCGCCCGACGAGTGGGACAAGACCTATCTGCTCGCCCAGGAGCGGGAGATGCTCGGTCTGTACGTCTCCGACCACCCGCTGTTCGGCCTGGAGCACATCCTGTCCGACAAGGCGGACGCGGGCATCTCCCAGTTGACCGGCGGCGACTATTCCGACGGTTCCGTGGTCACCATCGGCGGCATCATCTCCGGCCTGCAGCGCAAGATGACCAAGCAGGGCAACGCCTGGGCCATCGCCACCGTCGAGGACCTCGCCGGTTCGATCGAGTGCATGTTCTTCCCCGCGACCTACCAGCTCGTCTCGACGCAACTCGTCGAGGACGCCGTGGTGTTCGTCAAGGGCCGCCTCGACAAGCGCGAGGACATCCCGCGGCTCGTGGCGATGGAGCTGATGATCCCGGACCTGTCGAACGCGGGCACCAACGCACCCGTGGTCCTCACCATCCCGGCCACCCGCGTCACCCCGCCGCTGGTCAGCCGCCTCGGCGAGGTCCTCAGCCACCACAAGGGCGACAGCGAGGTCCGGATCAAACTCCAGGGACCGACCAAGACGACCGTGCTGCGGCTGGACCGGCACAGGGTGAAGCCGGATCCGGCGCTCTTCGGTGACCTGAAGGTGCTGCTCGGACCGTCCTGCCTGGCGGGGTGAGGCCGTCCTGCCTCGCCCGGTGAGACCGTCCTGCGCGGCCGGGTGAGGCGGGGCTCTTGATGCGCTTGAGGGGCGTACCCGGAACCGGGTACGCCCCTCGTGCATGTGCGTGGGCTCAACACCCCGTCACACAGGCGTCAGTTGTGGCCGAAGCTGCGCTTTCGCTTGGCCGACGCCATCTCGCCGGGGGTCGCCTCGACCTCGGGCTGGGGCTCCGTCTGCGAGGCGGGGCTGCGGTCGGCCCGCTGGCCACGCTCGGTCGGACGCTGCTGCTTACGGTCACGGTTCTTGTTCTTGGCCATGGTGATGCCTCCTGTGGGGGACTAGGGGCCAGGGCCGGGACCAGATTCACACAGGCCGACAACGATCGCATGTCGGACAATTACCGTGCGTGACAGGGGTGGTCGGGGCCGGAGGTCCGGAAACGCCACGCCGAAGATCGAGTTCCGGCCGTTAACCTCCGCGCCGTCGGGCAGACTCGAAGCGAGCCCGAAGCAAACCTCCTGGGAAGAGGGTGAGTCGCGTGGACCGCTGCATCGTCCTGGTGGACGCTGGGTATCTGCTGGGAGCCGCGGCGAGTCTCCTCGCCGGGGAGCCCTCGCGGTCCCGCATCACCGTCGACCACACCGCCCTCATCCAGGGGCTGCGTGAGCGCGCCGAATCCGACACCCAGCAGCCGCTGCTGCGCATCTACTGGTTCGACGGCGCCCCCGACCGCGTCCCGCAGCCCGAGCACCGCAGGCTGCGCGTGATGCCCCGGGTCACCGTCCGGCTCGGCGCCCTGACCCGCAGCGACGGCCGCTGGGCGCAGAAGGGCGTGGACGCGGCGATGCACGCCGAGCTCACCGAACTGGCCCGCAACCGCGCCTGCTCCGACGTCGTCCTCGTCACCGGCGACGGCGATCTGCTGCCCGGCATGATGGCCGCCAAGGAGCACGGCGTCGCCGTCCACCTGTGGGCCGTCCAGGCCGCCGACGGCGACTACAACCAGTCCGAGGACCTGGTCGCCGAAGCCGACGAGCGGCGCGTGCTGGACCGTACGTGGATCACCAAGGCCGTCCGCGCCAAGGACGTCACCGGGGTGTGCGCGCCGCAGCCCGCGCCCCGGCCCGAGATCGCCGCCATTCTCTCCGCGCCGCTGCCCGAATCCGCGCTCGGCACCGCGCCCGACAGGTCCGCCCCACAGCCCCGGCACCAGGAGGACGGCCCCGGGCGGAACGGCTCCGAGGAGCGGGTGCCCGCCCCCAAAGGCGTTCCCACGCCCAAAGACCTGGCCGCCCTGCGCGCCCCCGGCGCCCAGCCCGCCCAGCAGCCCGCCTCCGCCACCCTCCGGTGGTCCTCCGACAAGGGCTGGGTCGACCGGCCCACGGCCGAGCCCCCCGAGGCCGCCTCGATGCCGACGCTCGCCCAGCTGACCACGGCCGAGCAGCGCTGGGCCGACCGCGAGGAGGACATCACCACCGTCGGCGGTGACCCCTTCGAGGTGGGGCAGGTCTTCGCCCGGCGCTGGGTGGAGCGCCTCGGCGACCAGACCCACCTGCCGAAACTGTCCGGGATGTACCCCCGCATCCCGCACCGCGTCGACGGGGAGCTGCTGCGCTACGCGGCCCGCTTCGGCCTGCTCGCCCACAAGGACGACCAGATCGACGAGCGGGACCGGTACGCCATCCGGGCCGGTTTCTGGCGGGAGATCAGCGTGCGCACGGGCGTGGAGCACCCGCCCGTCGAGGCCTGAGTTCTTTGCCGACGGATTTCCCGGTACGGACCGACCCGAGAGCGGACCGGGGTCGCCGACCCCGTAGTCTCGTCCCTTGTGAGTAAGCGCGCGGCACAGGCATTTCGGCACGATGGTGACGTCGTGTGCGCGGTGCGCGGGCTGACCAAGACCTATCCGGCGGTCCGGGCCCGGCGCGGCACTCCCGCAGCGCCCGAGGTCCGGGCCACGGACGACGTGACGCTGGACATCCGCCGCGGGGAGATCTTCGGCCTGCTCGGTCCGAACGGCGCCGGCAAGTCCACCCTCGTGCGCCAGCTCACCGGGCTGATGCGCCCCGACCGCGGCGGTGTGGAGATCCTCGGCCACGACATCGTGCGCCACCCCGAGCGGGCCGCGCGGATCCTCGCCTACCTCGGGCAGGAGTCGACCGCCCTCGACGAGCTGACCGTGTCGCTCGCCGCCGAGACCACAGGGCGGCTGCGCGGCCTGGACGTACGGCAGGCGCGGGCCGAGCGGGACGCCGTCCTCGACGAGCTGGGCCTCACGCCGCTCGCCGGACGGCCGCTGAAGAAGCTCTCCGGGGGCCAGCGGCGTCTGGCGTGCTTCGCGGCGGCGCTGGTGGGGGAGCGGCCGCTGCTGGTGCTCGACGAGCCGACCACCGGCATGGACCCGGTGGCGCGGCGGGCCGTGTGGTCCGCCGTCGACCGGCGCAGGGCCGAACGCGGGACGACCGTGCTGCTCGTGACGCACAACGTCATCGAGGCCGAGACGGTGCTGGACCGGGTGGCCGTCCTCGACCGGGGGCGGGTGATCGCCTGTGACACCCCCGCCGGGCTGAAGGAGCAGGTCGCCGGTGAGGTGCGCGTCGACCTGGTGTGGCGGGACGCGGCTCCACTGCACGTGCCCGAGGTGGCCGCGCTGAAGGACCGTGTCGTGGAGTCGGGCCGCCGCTGGACGCTCCGGCTCGGGCCCGAGGAGGCCCGGGCGGTCGTCGCGACCGTCACCGGCGGGGCCGCGTTCGCCGCCCTGGACGACTTCACCCTGGCCACGCCGAGCCTGGAGGACGTGTACCTCGCCCTCGGCGGTGCCGTGCAGCAGGGGCTGGTGAAGGTGTGAACACCAGGGCGCCGGACGCGCGGACCGTGAGCACAGCGGCCGTCGGATCCGTACCGAACAGGCGACTGCCGCAGTGGACCCGAGCGAAGGGGAGCAGCGCGACGTGAGTGTCGTACCCGCCGATGTCCTGCCGGGCAGTGCCCTGGCCGCTGAGAGGCCCGCCGCGGGCGCGGCCGAGCTCGGGCCCCGGGCGCGGCTGTGGCCGTCGCTGGCGGCCGTGTACCGGGCCCAGCTCTCCCGGGCGAGGGTGGCGCGGATCCCGCTGCTGTTCGTGGCGACCTTCCAGTCGGTCGGGATCATGATCCTGATGCGCGGGGTCGTGGACGACGGGGCGGAGGCGCAGGCCGTCGTCGCCGGGTCGTCGGTCCTGGTGGTCGCCTTCGTCGCGCTGAACCTGCTCGCGCAGTACTTCGGGCAGCTGCGGGCCAGCGGTGGGCTCGACCACTACGCGACGCTGCCCGTGCCGCCGGCGGCGGTGGTGCTGGGTGCGGCGGGGGCGTACGCGTCGTTCACCGTGCCGGGGACCGTCGTGACCGCGGTGTTCGGCTGTGTGCTGTTCGGGCTGCCGATGGCCCATCTGTGGGTCCTCATGGCCGTGATCCCGCTCGCGGGCGCCGCGCTCGCCGGGCTCGGCGCGGCGCTGGGCCTGCTCGCGCCCCGGCCGGAACTGGCCACGCTGCTCGGGCAGCTGGGCATGTCGGCGGCGCTGCTGCTGGGCGTGCTGCCGGCGGACCGGATGCCGGAGGTCGTGCGCTTCGCGCGGGACCTGCTGCCGTCGACGTACGGCGTGGAGGCCTTCGCGCGCACGTTCGGGCCGCATCCCGACTGGGCCTTCGTGCTCGGGGACCTCGCGGTGTGCGGGGCCGTGGGCGTCGTCTCGCTGGCCGTGGCGACCTGGGCGTACCGCAGGGCGGCCGTCCGTTGAGCACGGAGGAGTCGTCCGGTGACGCGGCACGCAGGCGGGCCTGGCACGATGGCAGGGTGACCGCACCACTGACTCCGCCCCCGCCGCCGCATGGACACTCCGCACAGGGTTCGTGGCAGCCGCCGGACGCCGGGCCCGTGGCGCCCGGATCCCAGCACGCCGAGTACGCCGGCCCCGGCTGGTACGGACAGGACGGCCCCGGGATGAAGACGGAACTGCGGGAGGCCGCGGTGATCGCCGTGGCCGTGGCGCTCGGCGGGGTGCTGCTCGGAGTGCTGTGGTGGTGGCTCGCGCCGCACGTGCCGCTGGTCGGCGACGTGGTGGAGAAGAACTGGGTCGTCTTCCTCAAGGACACCGAGGGGGAGCAGGCGATCGGCGTCGACGGCACGTTCACGCTGCTCGGGCTGGCCTTCGGGGCGGTCAGCGCGGTGGTCGTCTTCCTGCTGCGGCGGCGCGGGGGAGTGCCCCTGGTGGTGGGGCTGGCCCTCGGAGGGCTGCTCGGGTCACTGCTCGCCTGGCGGCTCGGCGTGTGGCTCGGCCCCGCCGAGGACGTGATCGCGCACGCGCGGGAGGCCGGGCGGGGCGTGACCTTCGACGCGCCGCTGAAGCTGGGCGCGAAGGGAGCACTCCTGGCGTGGCCGCTGGCCGCACTGGTGCTGCACCTCGGGCTCATGGCGCTGTTCGGCCCCCGCGACCCGGAGCCGGAGTTCCCGTCCGGCCCGTATCCGCAACCGCCCGCGGGCAACGAGCGATAGACGCCGGGACCGGAGGCCGCCGAGCCGCCGATGGCCGATGGGTGCCGGGGTCGGCTGCCGGTGGGTGGGCTTGCCGTCAAGGGCCGACGGGCGCCGGAGCCGGTCGCCGCTGAGGCCCATGGGTGCCGGGGTCGGCTGCCGGCGGGTGGGCTTGCCGTCAAGGCCCGACGGGCGTCGGAGCCGGTCGTCGCTGAGGCCCATGGGTGCCGGGGTCGGCTGCCGGCGGGTGGGCTTGCCGTCAAGGGCCGACGGACGTCGGAGCCGGTCGCCGCTGAGGCCCGTCGTGCCGGGGGCGCCTGTCGTCGGCGGCCGTCGGGATGCCCCGATCGCCGATGGACGCCGCCACCGTCCGCCGCTACCGGCCGATAGGGGCCAGTACCGCCTCGGTCAGCTTCTGCAGGTCCTCCAGGGTGAGTTCGACCTCCAGGCCCCTCCTGCCCGCCGACACGCAGATCGTCGCGTGTGCCGACGCCGAGGCGTCGAGGACCGTCGGCAGCTTCTTGCGCTGGCCCAGGGGGGAGATGCCGCCGCGGACGTAGCCCGTCGTGCGCTCCGCCAGGGCCGGGTCGGCCATCGCCGCGCGCTTGCCGCCCACGGCCGCCGCCAGGGCCTTCAGGTCCAGTTGGCCCGCCACCGGGACCACCGCGACCGTCAGGGTGCCGTCGACGTCCGCGACCAGGGTCTTGAAGACGCGGTCGGGGGAGACGCCCATGGCCTCGGCCGCCTCCTCGCCGTAGGAGGGGTGCGCGGGGTCGTGGTCGTAGGAGTGGACCGTGTAGGCCGCGCCCGCCGCCGTGAGGGCCACCGTCGCGGGAGTGCCGCCCGGCTGCTGTTTCTTCGACTTCTTCGCCATGCCGATCCGCTCAGTTGAGGCTCATCGGGCCGCGCGTCAGCTCCGACGCCGGCAACGACGGCAGACTACGGATGATCGCCGTCTCGGAGCGAAGGAGTTTCAGCTCGTCGCGCAGGCGGGACGCGGTGTCCGGGGACTGGAGCAGGCGCTGTTTGGTCGGGGTGTCCAGCATCATGGCGGCCGCCACGAGGTACGACACCACGCCCGGCTCGTCCGGCAGGTCGGCCCCCGTGGCAAGGGACCGCTCCCGCGCCCCGGCCAGCCGCTTCTGGTACTGGCGGAACGACCGCAGCACCCCCTCCGCCAAGGGCGCGGCCTCGTCTCCCGGTTCCTCCTCCAGCGGCTCCAGCTCGGCCGTCAGGAAGGGCCCGGACGCCTCCACCGACAGCAGCTTCACCCGGGTCGTGCCGGTCGCCAGCACCTCGAAGGAACCGTCGGTGCGCTCCCGGATCGTCGCCGCGTCCGCGATGCAGCCCACCTTGTGGAACGCCTTCACCGGGTCCGTGCCGAAACCGGCCGCCGGTCCCCGCTCGGGCAGGGCCGTCGGGTCGGGCATGCCGGGCGCGCTCGGGGCCACCTCGTGGCCGTCGCGGATCGCCACGACGGCGAACCGGCGCGGCTCGTCCTCGGGCGTCTTCAGCAGTTCGCGCATCATGGCGCGATACCGCTCCTCGAAGACGTTGAGCGGGAGCACGAGCCCCGGGAACAGCACCGAGTTCAGGGGGAAGAGGGGGAGCCGGACGGTGGTCACGACGCAAAAGCCTAATGGTCGCCGGGACGGACTCGTCCGCCCCGTTCACTCCGTGGATGCCCGGACCGGCTTACGGCCGCCCCTGCCGCCCCGGCCAGGACGTCCTCGCGTACCCGCAGGAAGTGACCGAGCGGGTCGTCCGACACCCGGTCCCAGGGGAAGGAGGTGGCGTACGGGCCGTTCATGCGCAGCTGTTCGGCGGCGTCGGGCCAGCGTTCCAGGCGTGCCAGGACGAAGATCAGCAGGTTGCGCATCCGGGCCGGCCAGGGGTCGGCCGCCGGCAGCAGCGGTGACAGCGCGATCGCCCGGTCGGCCGCCGCGTCCAGTCGCTCGCGCGGCACCTCGGGCCCGCACCGGTCGGTGAGGTAGCCGAACGCCGCCCGCAGCGGCAGGGACTGGACGAGCGCGTCGGCGGGAGCGTCCTGGGCGGCCCGGTCGGCGAAGTCGAAGCACTCGTGGTGCGAGCCGTGCCAGTAGGTGGCCAGGTAGCGCAGGGCCGCCACATGGCAGCCGTAGTGGTGCGGGGCTCGGCGTACGGCCGCCGCCCAGAGCTCCTCGAAGTACGTGTGTCCGGCCTGTGCGCCCCGGGCGTGGTCGAGCGCGAGCCGCCACGGCACGGGGTCCCGCTGGTCGCTCCGGGCGGCCGCCGTGATCAGCGGGCTCACCTCGCGCAGCAGCTCGGCCCGGGCCGGTGACCGCCAGGCACGGTCCACCGCCAGCTGGGCCCCGACCAGCAGCGCGTCGGGATCCTGCGGGGCGATGGCGAGCCAGGCGTCCAGCCACTCCGGCCGCGAGTGGGCGAACGCGGCCAGCCGGGTCACGTACCGGTCGCGCCGCTCCCACTCGGCGGACGCGCGGGTGGCGAAGAGCAGGGTCGCTGCCGGCCCGTGCTCACCCCGGGCGGCGGCGACCAGCGCCGGACTCAGCCGGGCGTCGGGCGCGTCGAGCAGCACCTCGTCGTCGGCGCACGGCTCGCCGACGAGGTGGGGGGATGTCCTTGCCATCCGGCTCGCACGGATGAACGGGAGCTGCATTGCCATCGTGCCGACCATTGAAAGTCGGCAGGTCATGACGGCGCCAGACTGTTCATGGAACCTACGGAAAGTTGTACATCCGATGGTCAAGAGAGCGTAAAACCGTGACAGTTCAATAACTGTGGTCACACCAGCACCATCAGTTGCGGCGCAACAGCCGCGTCGCCCCCGCGGCCACCGTGGTCGCCAGGATCCAGCCCAGCAGGATCATCGCCGTCGCCAGCCACTGCCAGGCCCCCCGCAGCTGCCAGAAGCCCACCTGGCCCAGGTCGATGACCGGCAGCAGCAGATCGAGGGTGAAGAGCGTGGGGTTCCACTCCGGATGCTCGCCCCGCTTCATCGGCGGATGGCCGGCCTGTGCGAAGGCGAGGGAGCCCGCCGCCCACAGCACCGCCATCCACACCGCGGCCCGGCCCGGCCGGTATCCGTAGGCGACCGTCCAGTCCTGCGCGTAGCCCCACAGCTTGGCCGCCATCGGCAGGCTCTCGCGGTGTCGGCGCTGCTTGGCGAGCAGCACCTCCCGGGCGTCCTCGTCCTCCCCGCCGGCCCGCAGCACGGACGCGAGACGCTCGTACGGCTCCGGGTTGTACTCGGCGGTCGCCGCGGCCACCCAGTCCAGCCGCTCGGCCAGGGGGAACGGCCCGCGCGGCACCAGGTTCTCGTAGGCGAAGCCGCCCATGTGCAACCGTCCCGGGCCCGGCCAGGCGTCCGCCCGGTCCATCAGGTTGACGACCTTCGCGCCGGACAGCACCACCCGCCCACGCACCGGCTGCTCCCCGAGGAACCGCAGCTCCGGCGTCTGCACCCGGCGCAGCGACAGCTCCTGGTCGTCCGTGAGGGTGAACCGGGCCCGCTCGAAGTCGACGGCGTCGCCGAACCGGCCGTCGTCCAGCCGGATGCCGCCCTCGCAGGCGAAGCGCTGGATCCGCGTCCCCTGCGCCGGGGTCATCCCGCTCATCGCCTGGGCCCCGACCCCCGCCGGCGTCAGATAGAGGCTGCGCTCGACGGTCAGCTGCGGGGCGTTCAGCGCGAGCCGCTCGTAGGGGTTGGACAGGCGCGCCCCGCGCAGGCTCAGGGAGACGCCGACGGTGGCGGCGCGCAGGCTCAGCTCGCCGTGCGACGCCAGCAGCTCGGCCTGTAAGTCCTGGCCGACGGTCATGCCGTCCGCGGCGATCGACCGGCCGCTGTGGTCCCGGTGCACGATCGCCTGGTTGAGCATCAGGTCCGTGCCGATCTGCGCGTCCGTGAGCCGGATGCCGTGGTGGAAACGGCAGCGCGGCAGATGCAGATCGCCCTCGGTGTGCACCCGGGCCGCCTCCAGCCGGGGCACCGAGCAGTCCACCATCCGCAGGGTCGTGAAGCGGGCCTCCGGCAGCAGCACGTCCTGCTCGAAACGGCACCGGCGCATCTCCACGTACGGCACCACCGTGCCCCCCGCGAGGTCCAGTGAGCCGCTGATCTGCACGCCCATCAGCTTCAGCGACGACACGCGCCCGGCCAGCGCGGGCGGGCCGTCGAGCAGCAGCCAGCACACGATCCGGGCCCGCACGGTCCGCTCCGAGCCCCAGGGGTGGCCGCCGTGCGGATCGTCCACCACGGTGTCACCGCTGCTCAGGTCGTACACGGTGCCGTTGCGAAAGGCCTGCCACATGCCGGCCTCGGCCGCGGTCAGGTCCTCGGGCAGCTCCCCGGCACGCACGCCGGCCCCCTCGGTCACAGCGCTTCCTTCCTCCCCGGGTACTCGCCGGTCACTTCGTCGTACACCTGTTCATGCCCGCTGCGTGACCCCCCGAACACACCACGTGAGGGTGATGTCCCGGCTTCCTGCGCCGTTCTGTATCAGCCATTGATACGCGCGAACGACGCCTCACCCGGGTCTGAGAGAATTGAGCACGTGATCTCCCGAATCGATCTGCGCGGCGACGCCCTCGTCGAGGGCCCCGCCCTGCGCGACCTGCTGCCCCGAGCCGACTTCGACGTTGCGGCCGCCCTGGAGAAGGTGCGTCCGATCTGCGAGGACGTGCATCATCGGGGCGACGCGGCGCTGATCGACGCCGCCGAGCGGTTCGACGGGGTCAGGCTCGACCAGGTGCGCGTGCCCGCCGCCGCGCTCACCCGCGCGCTGGAGGAGCTCGACCCGGCCGTGCGCGCGGCCCTGGAGGAATCCATCCGCCGCGCCCGGACCGTCCACCGCGCGCAGCGCCGCGAGACCCACACCACCCAGGTCGTGCCCGGCGGGACCGTGACCGAGAAGTGGGTGCCGGTGGACCGCGTCGGGCTCTACGCGCCCGGCGGCCGGTCCGTGTACCCGTCCTCCGTGATCATGAACGTGGTGCCCGCGCAGGAGGCCGGCGTCGGGTCCGTCGCGCTCGCCTCGCCCGCCCAGGCCGACTTCGGCGGCCTGCCGCACCCGACGATCCTCGCCGCCTGCGCGCTGCTCGGCGTCGACGAGGTGTACGCCGCCGGCGGCGCCACGGCCGTCGCCATGTTCGCCTACGGCACCGAGTCCTGCGCGCCCGCCAACATGGTCACCGGCCCCGGCAACATCTGGGTCGCCGCCGCCAAGCGCTACTTCACCGGCAGGATCGGCATCGACGCCGAGGCCGGCCCGACCGAGATCGCGGTCCTCGCCGACGACACGGCCGACCCGGTGCACGTCGCCTCCGACCTGATCAGCCAGGCAGAGCACGATCCGCTGGCCGCCGCCGTCCTCGTCACCGACTCCGTCGAACTCGCCGACGCGGTCGAGAAGGAACTGGAGCCGCAGGTCGCCGCCTCCAAGCACGTCGACGACCGGATCGTCCCGGCCCTGTCGGGCAGGCAGTCCGCGATCGTGCTGGTCGACGGCGTCGACGAAGGCCTCAAGGTGGTCGACGCGTACGGCGCCGAGCACCTGGAGATCCAGACGGCCGACGCCGCCGCCGTGGCCGACCGCGTCCGCAACGCCGGCGCGATCTTCATCGGCCCCTGGGCCCCGGTCTCCCTCGGCGACTACGCGGCCGGCTCCAACCACGTCCTGCCCACCGGCGGCTGTGCCTGCCACTCCTCGGGCCTGTCCGTCCAGTCCTTCCTGCGCGGCATCCACATCGTCGACTACACGCGGGACGCGCTGGCCGAGGTCGCGCACCACGTGGTGACGCTGGCGGAGGCGGAGGACCTGCCCGCGCACGGCGCGGCGATCAAGGCGAGGTTCGACTGGAAGGTTCCCCAGGGCAAGTGAGCGACGTACGCATCGACGATCTCCCCGTACGGGACGAGCTGCGCGGCAAGTCCCCCTACGGCGCGCCCCAGCTGGACGTCCCCGTACGGCTGAACACCAACGAGAACCCCTACCCGCTGCCCGAGCCGCTGGTCGAACGCATCACCGAGCGGGTCCGGGAAGCCGCCAGGAACCTCAACCGCTACCCCGACAGGGACGCGGTCGAGCTGCGCACGCGGCTGGCCGAGTACCTCACCGACACCTCCGGCCACGAGGTCGGCCTCGCCAACGTCTGGGCGGCCAACGGCTCCAACGAGGTCATCCAGCAGCTGCTCCAGACCTTCGGCGGCCCGGGCCGCACCGCCATCGGCTTCGAGCCGTCGTACTCGATGCACGGCCTCATCTCGCGAGGGACGGGCACCGGCTGGATCTCCGGCCCCCGCAACGAGGACTTCACGATCGACCTCGCCGCCGCCGAGAAGGCCATCGCCGAGAACCGGCCGGACGTCGTCTTCATCACCACCCCCAACAACCCCACGGGCACCGCCGTCCCGCCCGAGACGGTCCTCGCGCTGTACGAGGCCGCACAGGCGGCGAAGCCCTCGATGGTGGTCGTCGACGAGGCGTACATCGAGTTCAGCCACGGCGACTCGCTGCTGCCGCTGATCGAGGGCCGCCCGAACCTCGTCGTCTCCCGCACCATGTCGAAGGCGTTCGGCGCGGCGGGCCTGCGCCTGGGCTACCTCGCGGCGCACCCGGCCGTCGTCGACGCCGTCCAGCTGGTCCGGCTGCCCTACCACCTGTCGGCCGTCACCCAGGCGACCGCCCTGGCCGCCCTGGAGCACACCGGCACCCTGCTGGGCTATGTCGAGCAGCTCAAGACCGAACGGGACCGCCTGGTCACCGAACTGCTCGCAATCGGCTACGAGGTGACCGCGTCGGACGCGAACTTCGTACAGTTCGGCCGGTTCGAGGACTCCCACGAGACCTGGCGGAAGATCCTCGACCGGGGCGTCCTGGTCCGGGACAACGGCGTGCCCGGCTGGCTGAGGGTCACCGCCGGAACCCCCGAAGAGAACGACGCGTTCCTCGACGCGGTACGTGAACTGAAGAAGGAGCAGAGCGCATGAGCCGCGTAGGCCGCACAGAGCGGGTGACCAAGGAGACCTCGGTCCTCGTCGAGATCGACCTCGACGGCACCGGCAAGACCGACATCAAGACCGGCGTCGGCTTCTACGACCACATGCTCGACCAGCTCGGCCGCCACGGTCTGTTCGACCTCACCGTGAAGACCGAGGGCGACCTGCACATCGACTCGCACCACACCATCGAGGACACCGCCCTCGCCCTCGGCGCCGCCTTCAAGCAGGCCCTCGGCGACAAGGTCGGCATCTACCGCTTCGGCAACTGCACGGTCCCGCTGGACGAGTCCCTCGCCCAGGTCACCGTCGACCTGTCCGGCCGCCCCTACCTCGTGCACACCGAGCCCGAGAAGATGGCGCCGATGATCGGCGAGTACGACACCACCATGACCCGGCACATCCTGGAGTCCTTCGTGGCCCAGGCGCAGATCGCGCTGCACGTGCACGTGCCCTACGGGCGCAACGCGCACCACATCGTGGAGTGCCAGTTCAAGGCGCTCGCCAGGGCCCTGCGCTACGCGTCCGAGCGTGACCCGCGCGCGGCCGGCATCCTCCCCTCCACGAAGGGCGCCCTGTGAACGGCACCTCGACCCTGCTGATCGTCGTCGGTCTGTTCCTCGTCGGCGGGATCTACTCCTTCGTCAAGCAGAAGATGCCCAAGGGCCTCATCGTGCTGCTGTCCATCGGCGCGGCGATGTGCCTGGCGGCCGGTGTCGTGAGGCTGGAGGTGTGGAATTGAGCAGCCCCCTGAAGACGCCGAAGAAGGTCGTCGTCTTCGACTACGGCTTCGGCAACGTCCGCTCCGCCGAACGCGCCCTCGCGCGCGCGGGAGCCGACGTCGAGATCACGCGTGACTACGACAAGGCCATGAACGCCGACGGCCTGCTGGTGCCCGGCGTCGGCGCGTTCGCCTCCTGCATGACGGGCCTGCGCGAGGCGCGCGGCGACTGGATCGTCGACCGCCGGCTGTCCGGCGGCCGCCCGGTCATGGGCATCTGCGTCGGCATGCAGATCCTCTTCGCACGCGGCATCGAGCACGGCGTGGAGAGCGAGGGCCTCGACGAGTGGCCCGGCTCGGTCGAGCCGCTCCAGGCCGACGTCGTGCCCCACATGGGCTGGAACACCGTGGAGGCGGCGCCCGGTTCGCAGCTGTTCGCCGGCCTCGACGCGGACGCCCGCTTCTACTTCGTGCACTCCTACGCCGTCCACGACTGGTCGCTGGAGACGCACAACCCGACGATCGAGGCCCCCAAGGTCACCTGGTCCACGCACGGCAAGCCGTTCGTCGCGGCCGTCGAGAACGGCGCCCTGTGGGCCACGCAGTTCCACCCCGAGAAGTCCGGCGACGCCGGAGCCCAGCTCCTCACCAACTGGATCGGAACACTGTGAGCAAGCTCGAACTCCTCCCCGCCGTCGACGTCCGTGACGGCCAGGCCGTCCGTCTGGTGCACGGCGAGTCCGGCTCGGAGACCTCCTACGGCTCCCCGCTGGAGGCCGCCCTCGCCTGGCAGCGCTCCGGCGCCGAATGGCTGCACCTGGTCGACCTGGACGCCGCGTTCGGCACCGGCGACAACCGCGAGCTGATCGCCGAGGTCGCCGGGGCCATGGACATCAAGGTGGAGCTGTCCGGCGGCATCCGCGACGACGACACCCTCGCCGCCGCCCTCGCCACCGGCTGCAGGCGCGTCAACCTGGGCACGGCCGCCCTGGAGACGCCGGAGTGGGTCGCCAAGATCATCGCCCAGCACGGCGACAAGATCGCCGTCGGTCTCGACGTCCGCGGCACGACCCTGCGCGGCCGCGGCTGGACCCGCGACGGCGGCGACCTCTACGAGACGCTGGAGCGCCTCGACAAGCAGGGCTGCGCGCGGTACGTCGTCACCGACATCGCCAAGGACGGCACGCTCCAGGGCCCGAACCTGGAACTGCTGCGCAACGTGTGCGCCGTCACCGACCGCCCGGTCGTGGCCTCCGGCGGCGTCTCCTCGCTCGACGACCTGCGGGCCATCGCCGACCTCGTCCCGCTCGGTGTCGAAGGTGCCATCGTCGGGAAGGCGCTGTACGCGAAGGCGTTCACCCTTGAAGAGGCCTTGGAGGCTGTGTCGTCATGACCGTGCGGCGTGTGCAGAGCGGAAGTCCCTGGGAAGAGTCCGTCGGCTTTGCACGCGCCGTCGAGGCGGGCGACCGTGTGCTGGTCGCGGGCACGACCGCCTTCAAGGGCGACGTGCTCTACGGCGAGGGCGACCCGTACGAGCAGGCCAAGGTGGCGTTCACCACCGCCCTGGAGGCGCTCGGCGAGCTCGGGCTCGCACCCGAGTCCGTGATCCGCACCCGGGTGTATCTGGCACACGCCCGGGACGTCGACGCCGTGGGCCGGGCGCACAAGGAACTGTTCGACGCCGTACGCCCGGTCACGACCCTGCTGATCGTGCAGGGCTTCATCGACTCCCGGGTCCTGGTGTCGGTGGAAGTGGAAGCATTCAGAGGGACACCCTCGGAAGAACACTAGAGGAGCACGATTCATGACCCTGGCGGTCCGAGTCATCCCCTGCCTGGACGTGGACAACGGCCGGGTCGTCAAGGGCGTCAACTTCCAGAACCTGCGCGACGCGGGCGACCCGGTCGAGATGGCCAAGGTGTATGACGCCGAGGGCGCCGACGAGCTGACGTTCCTGGACATCACCGCCTCGTCGGGCAACCGCGAGACCACCTACGACGTCGTGCGCCGCACGGCCGAGCAGGTGTTCATCCCGCTCACGGTCGGCGGCGGCGTCCGCACCGCCGAGGACGTGGACAAGCTGCTGCGGGCGGGAGCGGACAAGGTCGGCCTCAACACCGCCGCCATCGCCCGCCCGGAGCTCATCCGCGAGATCGCCGAGCGCTTCGGCCGTCAGGTCCTGGTCCTGTCGGTGGACGCCCGCCGCACCGACTCGGGCTCCTTCGAGGTGACCACCCACGGCGGCCGCCGCTCCGCCGGCCTCGACGCCGTCGAATGGGCTCACCGGGCCGCGGAACTGGGCGCGGGCGAGATCCTGCTCAACTCGATGGACGCGGACGGCACCAAGGACGGCTACGACCTGGAGATGATCCGGGCCGTCCGCAAGCACGTCACCGTCCCCGTCATCGCCTCGGGCGGCGCGGGCCGGCTGGGCGACTTCCCCCCGGCCGTCGAGGCCGGCGCGGACGCGGTCCTGGCCGCGTCGGTGTTCCACTTCGGGGACCTGCGGATCGGCCAGGTCAAGGAGACGCTGCGGGAGGCGGGCCACCTGGTGCGGTGACGTCGGCCCCGACCGCCCAGAGCCCCGGCCGCGTGCTGCGACCGGGGCTCCGGCATACCCGCTCAGTTCC